>JAKLHY010000290.1 GCA_022709905.1 Verrucomicrobiota bacterium
GCGTCATGCTCGCGGGGTGCCCGAGAAGGCTTTCCACACCACCGAGGCTTTCGGCAAGGCAGAACAGTTCCGTGCTGCTGAGCACCTTCATGGCATCCTCCATGCGGTCGCCCTTCAGGGTGAAGCTGATCATGCCGCCGAAGCCGCGCATCTGGGCTTTGGCCACGGCGTGGTTGGGGTGCGTGGGCAGACCAGGCCAGTACACGCGTTCCACCTTCGGGTGCTTCACGAGCCATTCGGCCACCACCGCACCGTTCTCGCAATGGCGCTGCATGCGCAGGTGCAGGGTCTTCAGGCCGCGCAGCACCAAGAAGCAATCCTGCGGACCGGGCGTGGCACCACTGCTGTTCTGGATAAAGGCGAGGCGATCGGCAAGGGCGGCGTCCTTCACCACCAAGGCGCCCATCACCACATCGCTGTGGCCGCCGAGGTACTTGGTCACCGAATGCATGATGATGTCGGCGCCCATGTCCAGCGGGTTCTGGAGGTAGGGACTGGCGAAGGTGTTGTCCACGCCCAGCAGGCAGCCGTGCTTCTTCGCCAGCGCGGCCAT
>JAKLHY010000291.1 GCA_022709905.1 Verrucomicrobiota bacterium
CTTGCTGGTGCGCACTATGCGTCGGAGGGTTAGATCCTCGCCATCCAGTTCCAGGGTTACCTCGACCCATCCACTGACCTTTTGCCCTATTCTTGCGGCATTCCGGACTCCATCGTGTATCAAACGATAGGCAGTTGCCTCGGTACAATCCGGAAGATTACCGTAGAATAGAAACTTCAACGCACGAATGATGTTAGTCTTGCCAGTATTATTTGGGGCAAGGACGACGACAAGGTTGCGCTCCTGATCTGTAGGTAGCTCGATCCGCTGTTCCCCAGGGAAAACCAAGAAATCACATAGACGCAACTCTTTAATCAGCATGAGGTATCGGTTCCGTTAAGCGACTCTTCAATAGCTTGTTTTAGTCGATCCTGTTTTTCTTTTTCAGATGTCGTGTCCGCATCCGGCGAAACATAAAGATTTAAAGCCTTGGCGAAAAGGAACCTCATTCCGGTGTCCTGCTCGTCAAGCAAATCGTAACTACTCAGGTCAAAACGGCGGCCGTATGAGCGGATGAGGGGCCGGAAAATATTTTCATTTTGTACGGGAC
>JAKLHY010000292.1 GCA_022709905.1 Verrucomicrobiota bacterium
CGAGCCCGGTGCCTTTCCCCTGTTCTTTAGTGGTAAAAAAAGGTTCGAAAAGGCGGGTCTTGATATCCTCCGTCATACCGCAGCCCGTATCCGACACGCTCAACACTATCAATGGCCCTGGTTTCAGAGTCGGCTTATCTTTTAAGAACGCGTCCGGCATGACCGCCACGCCGGTCGATATGGTGAGGGTTCCGCCCTTCGGCATGGCGTCACGGGCATTGACGGCCAGATTTACCAAGATCTGATTTATCTGGCCTTTATCTATCTTTGCGATACATTTGGAAGAAGCCAGGCTGATCTTCACCGCAATGTGTTCGCCGACAAGCCGTTCAAGCATCTTTCCGATATCCTCGATTATAGGGTTGATATCCCGCACTTCCAGCTTCAGTATCTGCTTGCGGCTGAATGCCAGCAGCTGCTTCGTAAGGGACGCCGCCCTGTCCCCGGCGTCCAGTATCTCTTGAGCGTCGGCGCGGCGGGTGTCTTTCGGAGGCAGACTATCCAGCAGCATCCTTGCGTAACCGTTGATGGCGGTTACCAGGTTGTTGAA
>JAKLHY010000293.1 GCA_022709905.1 Verrucomicrobiota bacterium
GACGTTCGCTCAATGGGCCGCAGTGCTGCCGGCGTGAAGGGAATTACTCTGGAACAGGGAGACGCGGTGGTCGCGTTGGCGGTGGTCGTGCCCGATGCTGCATTGTTGGTCGCCGGTGAGAATGGGATCGGGAAGCGGACCTCCTTTGACGAGTACCTGGTGCAAGGCGAATCCGGCACGCGCAAGCAATCGCGCGGCGGGAAGGGGCGTATCACGATGAAGGTGGGTGAGAAGACGGGCGGGGTCGTGGGCGCGCTTCCCGTGCGCGATACCGATGAGATCATGCTGATCACCGTCGGCGGCCAGATGGTCCGCACGTCTGTTAAGGACATTCGCGAAGCCGGTCGAAACACCATGGGGGTGAAGCTGGTCAACCTTGACCCTGGCGACAAACTTCAGGCCGTGGCCCCCGTCATTAGTGAACAGGCAGAAGATGCCGCGGATGCGGGCAACGGAAGCGCCACATCGGTTGACGCTGGCCAGGGCTGAGGTTCGGAACGAGCGCTGCCTCAGAAATACGAACGCGCCGGCGGTGTGTGGCTGAGGATGT
>JAKLHY010000294.1 GCA_022709905.1 Verrucomicrobiota bacterium
CGGGTGCATCGGATTGTCGCTGCTCCCCGGCGCCCACAGCAGAACGAAACGGGCCTTGTAGCTGGCATGAAGTTGCTGCATCAGGGCGATGAAGCGCGCCGTCGGCCAGCGTTGTGGCACCTTGCGGGCGCTGACGTGAATGGCGACGGTCGGCCCGTCGTCGCCGGGCGCCTTGGCGTCGAGCAAACTGCGGACGCGCTGGAGGATTTCGGGATCTGGGACCAGTTTCATGGCCGGTGGCGTCTCGTTGATGCCAAGCGGCGTCAGCAAGGCAAAAGCGATCTCCACCGCATGCTTGTGGCCGGGATCGACCGTCAGCGGCGTATCCAGCCGGCGATCAACCGCTTCGCCAGGCGCCCCGTAGCCGATGACCTGCCGGGGGGCAATCCAGCGCGCGAGCTTCAAGGTACGCTTCGTGTCCCCGTCATTGGCCAGCACAACGCAGTCGTAGCCCTGGGAGCGCAAACTTAACATCAACCGGATACGCCGACCGTAAATTCCAAGCACGCTCTCCCCATGCTCGCGGTGCTTGGCCTTGGTATAGGCATAG
>JAKLHY010000295.1 GCA_022709905.1 Verrucomicrobiota bacterium
ATCGTTGAGGTCTGTCACTGAACACGTCGAGTTCGCATTACGGCTGAAGGTCAGCAGATTGCGCGTCAGATCGGCAGCCCGCCGAGCCGCCTGTTCCGTCTGTCCGAGCAGCTCGTCAAGTTCCGGAGAGCTTCCCTTCTGTTCCCGCATGATGCTCAAGTTGCCGGTGATGCCGGTGAGGAGATTGTTGAAATCATGGGCGATGCCCCCGGCCATGAGCCCGAGAGCGTCCATCTTCCTGGCTTGCATGAGACGGTCGGACAGTTGCTTCTGCTCCGTGATGTCGGCAAGGAACACCAATCGTCCGCTGCCATTCCCGACGAGCGCCGTATGCATGCTGTAGTAACGGTCGACGTCTCCCCGTCGGAGCGTCAGTTCCGTGTCTCTGCCTTCGACGGCCGATGCAAGCGCCGGCAGCACCTCGACTCCATTCCTGGCCAGGAGAAGGTCTTCCCCGCGTCCCAGGATGGAGACGGCGGTCCTGTTGATATCGGCAATGCGACCGTGCCCATCCAGAACGATGATACCGTTGGGATTGGCATCGAGAAT
>JAKLHY010000296.1 GCA_022709905.1 Verrucomicrobiota bacterium
AGATGTGCTGGCCAGACTTGAAGAAAAGCTCAACGGAGGAAAGGTGGGGCTTGTAATGTCGGACATGGCCCCCAATATGTCTGGTGTACCGCTTGTGGATCAGGCGCGGATCATGTACCTGGCTGAGTTGGGTCTGGCGTTTTCGCAGGCACACCTGAAACCGGACGGCGCATTTCTGGTCAAAGTCTTTCAGGGCGCGGATTACGAGGCATTTCTGCGTGCCATGCGCGAGGTATTCAAGACGGTTGCGGTGCGCAAACCGGATGCGTCGCGTGACCGCAGTGCCGAGCTTTATTTGCTCGGTCGTGTGTTGCGCTGAAATATTTGTTTACAATGGCGTTTTTATCGCTCGTGGCAGCATAAGGAGAGCAGGCTTGAACAACATGTTCAAAAATCTCGCAATCTGGATGGTCATCGGCCTTGTGCTGATGACGGTGTTCAATCAGTTCAACACCCGTCAGGTTGCGCAGGGTTCGATGGAATACTCGCAGTTCCTCGAAGAGGTCAAGCAGGGCCATATCAGCAAGGTGCTGATCGAGGGACGCA
>JAKLHY010000297.1 GCA_022709905.1 Verrucomicrobiota bacterium
GCAGCTCGACAGTCAGCGCGGGGTTGTCCGCGAACCACTCGTGGGCGTAGCCGTGATAGCCAATATAGGTGGCGTGCAGCAACCCCAGGGCCCCGCGGAAGAAGTCTGCGCCGCTCTTGCCCTTGCCGAACTTCTCCAGCGACGAGTCGGGCGCGGTCACCCAGTTGCCCTGCCGCTTGACGCTGCCGTAATGCTCCAGCTCGAACACCGTCGGCGTCTGCCGCCAGACATCCGCGAAAAAGCCCGGACTGCGGACCGTCCACGTGCCGGCGTGGCCCGAGAGGTATCCGTTGACGAGGATGCTGTCGTCGCGGTAGGAGATGCCCTTCTCCACGATGTAGCGGTGCAACGCCTCCCGCTGCTGCGGGTTGGAGAGCGAGTACACGTAGTCGTCGCTGATGACCAGTGGCGACACCTTGAAGTACTTCAGGTGCAGGTCCACGTGCTGCTTGCGCGTCTGGTAGCTGCACTCCTTGCGACTGCCCGAGTAGGTGTGTCCCTCGCCCCAGTCGCCGATGCTGCCGACATCGACGTAGCGCAGCCA
>JAKLHY010000298.1 GCA_022709905.1 Verrucomicrobiota bacterium
AAGCCGGTCATCGACGAAGAAGCGCCGTTCTTCAACAAACTCAAGGAACTGGTGGTGGTCGGCTACTACACCTCCGAACTGGCGGCGCAGAGCGGTCTGCCAGTCGGCGGCGTCCAGTTGCACCGGCCGGCGCGTATGCGACAGGCGCGGCGCGGCGGGCTTGGGCGCCTTGCGGCGTTTGGCAGAAGCTTTGCGGGTGACGGCGGCGGTAGGCATGGAGGGCTGCGCTTTGTGCTGCCGGCGGGTGACAGCCGGCCGCATTCTCGCAAGCGTCGCGGCGGCTTGGCTGGCCGCCATGACAATCGGACATGGCCCTCAAGAAATCCCAGCTCTACAGCAAGCTCTGGCAGTCGTGCGACGAACTGCGCGGCGGCATGGACGCCAGCCAGTACAAGGACTACGGCCAGTACAAGGACTACGTGTTGACGCTGCTGTTCGTCAAGTACGTGTCCGACAAGTACGCCGCCGACCCGGCTGCGCTGATCGAGGTGCCGCCGGGCGCGCGCTTCGCCGACATGGTGGCCGCCAAGGGCGACAAGGAGA
>JAKLHY010000299.1 GCA_022709905.1 Verrucomicrobiota bacterium
GTCCGCGGCTTCAGCCTCAGGCCGCCCCGCAAAATCCTGTAAATATTGGAGGTACAGCACGTCAAAAGGCGGCAAATTGTCAATGAAATAATCTTTCGGCGGACAAAGATAAATTTCCGGCGGGTCTTTTCCATTGACAGAAAGCAAATGTTACGCTCCGATGCGAAAAATCTTTTTCCCGGGAACCGTTTATGGATAAGCTGCCTCGTTTGAACCGTGTTTCGCCAAAGTTGACCGGCCTCTGGCTCGCCCTCTGCCTGGCCCTGCCCGCCGGCCTGGCAGCCCGCGCCCCCGCATCGGAGATCCTCTATCCCGCCCCGGTGCTTTTGCCCGAAACCACTCCCCAGATGCAGTCCGCCGGCTACTGGATCGCCCGCCATCCCGCCCCGGACAAGCTGATCATGGATGCCGCCCAGATCGCCCGTTTCAACGACCGCGTTTCCCGCCAGGGCGGCTATTCCCGGCTCGGCGACTTTTCCGGCAGTTATTCCGGCTCGCTGTTGCGGGGCATGATTACCGACCAGTTGGAGCTCTGTTTCGCCC
>JAKLHY010000003.1 GCA_022709905.1 Verrucomicrobiota bacterium
GGGCGGCATGGGTGGTTTCAACCAAGGTTTGCGCGGAGTCACCACTTTGACGCCGACGCAGACCATTCAGGATTTAGTGCGCCAGTTCTTTACGTCGGCGCTCGGAGTCGACTTCGGCGGCGGCGGTGGCATGATGGGCGGCGGCATGGGTGGCGGTATGGGCGGCGGCTTCGGGGGTGGTGGTGGCGGTGGGCGTTATGGTGGCGCCGCCGCAGGTCAGGCCGGTCTCGGTGTGCCAGGCCAAGCTGGAACTCAGCCGACCGCGTATCGCAGCCTCTTTTTCAACGATCGCACCGGCCTTCTCTGGGTGCGGGCCACCCTCGAGGAACTGGATATCATCGAAGCGGCCATCCAAGTGTTGAACTCGACCCCTCCTCAAGTTAGCCTCGAATGCAAATTCGTGGAAATCTCCCAGGACGATGCCAAGGCGGTTGGATTCGATTGGTATTTGGGGAATTGGTTGATGCGCAACAATTCGATTGGGACGCAAGCTGGAACGGCCCCTTCGTTTGTGGGCGAGCCTTCTCCCGCAAACCCGACAGGCATTTTCCCAGGCGCGGGTGGTCCTGGGACCGTGGCTCCTGCGGCGACGGACGGGTTGCTGACGGAGGGTTTGCGAAATCAGGGTATCTCCACGCTGGCGACCGTGACGGGCATTCTGACCGATCCTCAATTCCGCGTTGTGATCAAGGCTTTGGAACAACGCAACGGAGCCGAAATCATGTCGGCGCCCAAGGTTATCACGGTGAGCGGACGTCAGGCTCAAATCCAGGTTAACACGATCCGCAGTATCGCAACGGGAGTTCAGGCAGGGGGCATTGGCGGTGTTCAGGGCACGGGAACAACCACTGGTACAGGCGGAGGTGCGATCACGGCTTCGACGAGCCAGGTTACGCCCGGCTATAACAACGGCCTGATCGCAAACCCGGTTCCCATTATTCAACCCCAGTCGGTTCCCCTCCCAACAGGACCGACTCTGGACGTGTTGCCATTCGTTTCATCCGATGGTTATACCATTCAGATGGCTTTGATTCCTTCCATCATCGATTTCCTCGGTTATGGCAATCCGGATATTCAAGAGGCGGCTGAGTTCGAGCGCACTCTCACCGCCCAGGCAGGCGTTGCCCGCGCGCCGGTTCCTCTGCCGCGATTCCTGGTCCGGCAAGTGACGACCAGCGCCATAGTGTGGGACGGCCAGACCGTCGTGCTGGGTGGATTGATTTCCAATGATGTCCGACGCCGGAAAGACAAGGTGCCGATTTTTGGTGATCTTCCTTTGTTTGGCCGTTTCTTCCGCAGTGAAAGCAACAATACCAGCAAGAAGAATCTGGTAGTGTTTGTGACTCCGACAATAGTGGATCCGGCAGGCAACCGAGTCTTTACCGATGACAACCTGCCGTTTGATCCCAATACCATTCCGAAAACGGCTGGGGAATCAGCCAAGAATTAGCGGTGAAACTTCCTGACGGGGCCGCGATAACCCGGAATTCAGGTTCAAGGGTTGGCGACGTTGGGGACGCGACCATGAAATCATGTGTGGAGCTGAATGCCACGGGGGAGCAGAAGGGACAAGCAGAGGCCGACGGCTCCTGTTGATCGATGGGCATGCGTACGCGTACCGGGCGTTCTTTGCCATCCGGAATTTGAATGCGCCGGATGGCCGGCCCACGAATGCAATTTTTGGATTCGTGAAGATGTTGGGCCGTCTACAAGAAATGCTGCGTCCCAGCCACTGCGCTGTCGTTTGGGATGGCGGGATCGACCGACAACGATTGGAGGTCCATCCGGAATACAAGGCCAACCGGCCGCCCATGCCGGCGGATCTTGGTAATCAGATTGAGGCCATCGGCCGATTCCTTGTTGCCACTAAAACTTGCTCGGTTCGAAGGCCCGGCGTCGAGGCTGACGATTGCCTGGCTAGTCTGACTCGGCAGGCCGGCAAGTTGGGTATGCCTGTCGTCATTGCCAGCAGTGACAAAGATTTCATGCAACTGGTATCAGACACCGTTGGGTTGATTAATCCGGGTGACATGGAACGGGGAGTATGGAGTATCGAGACCGTGGTGGAAAAGACCGGCGTCCGACCCGAGCAGATTGTGGATTGGCTGAGCTTGACGGGGGACGCCGTTGACAACATCCCGGGAGTACCGGGATGTGGTCCCAAAACTGCTGCCAAATTATTGGCGCAGTTTCAATCGTTGGACGAGATTTTGAAACGCAGTGATCGGGTCCAGCCGGAACGTTTGGGAACCGAGGTGCGACAGTCGGCGGAAAGGCTCTTGCGTAACCGGGATCTGATCCGCCTTCGGGATGATCTGGAAGTGACGTTGGACTTAACCGAAATGGAAATCCAACCGGCGGACAACGCCGAACTGGCGTCGTTATATCGGCAATGGGGCTTTAAATCCCTTGCGACCGAGGCCGAGGTGCGATGTCAGCCGATGGAGCAAGATTTGTTTGCGCTGGTTCGAGATTCGAGATGAATGAACCCATGAATAGTCCGGCAAATCGAAGTGGGTGGTGGCCAATGCCGGTTCTTTGGCTTTGCCTGAGCCTGATGCCGGTATTCGCCGCCGACCAGGAGAACGTTGGCGCGGAGAAAGCGACGGGTATCGTCGAGAAACAGCTTCCTCCCGAAAAGAATGTTGCCAACAAACTGAAACTGATTGTCGGAAAACAGCCCCTGTGGGTCGAGGTGGCGATCACTCCCGCGCAACAGCAGCGCGGTTTGATGTATCGAACCAAGATGGAAGAAAACGAAGGCATGCTCTTTGTGTTCCCGACACCAAGAAAAGCGAGTGTTTGGATGAAAAACACCATCTTGCCGCTCTCATGCGCCTTCCTGGATTTTCAGGGCAGAATACTGGAGATCAAAGATTTGGTTTCGTTGGATGAGAAGATGGTTTACTCGAAACAGGCGAACGTCCGGTTTATGCTCGAGACGAACCGCGGGTGGTTTGCCGACAACGACCTTGCCGAAGGCGACTTGGTGGTCACCGAACGTGGATCGTTGGCCCAGGCTTTTGGATTGAGATAGAACCGCGCGAAAAGTGAGACTAGTGGACAACACCGATTGGCTTTGTTAGATAGTCGTAATCATATGTCATCGATCATGCGAATTTTAGGAAGGGTGGTCGTCGCCGGGATTCTGGCGGCGTTGCCCGTTGGTTCCCGGGGCCAATCCGCATATTCCGCCATGGGAGGGGAATACCTGTTAACCGATCACATGGTGGGCGATCAGGTGCTGTCCTCTCTTGCCTTGGGATCTCGCGGAGGGGTGGCCGTGTGGCAGGATAACGGTATTGATGGCCATGGATCGGGCATTGGAGCGCAGTTGTTCAATGCCAGTGTGGCCCGGGTTTACAGCCCGTTTCGGGTCAACAGCATCACCAAGGATGAGCAGGAAAACCCCCAGGCCGCGCCGCTTCGCAATGGAGGGACCGTCTTTGTCTGGCAGGGCGGAAAGACCGGATTCCAAAAGATCTATGCCCGAGTTCTTTCCGCGACCAACACCTTTTTGCAGACTGAGTTTGCCGTCAGTGGTTTCAGTGGAAACCAGACCGATCCCAGGGTCGCCGTGCTCAAGGACGGAACCGTTGTGGTCGTCTGGGCTAGCTTTGGTCAGGATGGAAGCCTCCATGGCGTATTCGGTCAGCGCCTCGATGCCAACGGCAAGAAGCTGGGCACCGAGTTTCAGGTCGCCCAAACCAGCGCCCTGAACCAGCGCAATCCCGCCCTGACCGCCCTTGCTAACGGCGGTTTCGCGGTGGCATGGATCTCTGAATCCCCCAAGGGTGTTGATACCCGGAATGTCGCATTATACGGCGTCGACGTCTATGTCCGCCTCTTTGACGCCCAAGGCAAGGCCATAACTCCCGAGACCAAGATCAATACCCAAAGGGTGATCTGCGCGAATCCTGCGATCGCATCGACGGAGGACGGTGCCATCGCCATCGCCTGGGGGGCCAAGCTGGACCGAATTGAAAATGATAACGCCGCTATCAGTAACGGTTGGGACATTGTCACTCGCACCCTGGACGCCAATGGATCCCCAATGACTTCCGAGGTTGTTCTCAATGCGTATCTTTTGGGTGATCAGTATGTTCCCCAACTAGCCTCCTATGGGAATGACATCTTTGCGGTCTGGACTAGCATGGGTCAGGATGGATCCTGGGAAGGTGTCTTTGGGCGGTTCTTAAAGTCGAGTGGTGAGCTGGACGGGATTGAGTTTCAGGTAAACCGGACCATCGTCAGCCGCCAGATGCAACCGTCCATCGCCTCGGATGGTTCCGGCCGGTTCCTGATCGCCTGGTCGGCCTTTACCGAGGGGGTGAACAGTTTTGAGTTGGTCGGAATCCGATACGGAGCGGCGGAATTGACTCCGAAACCGTCCGTGTTATTTGTATCCGCGCTGAGCCAGAGTCGGTTGAGCGTCAATTGGCCCGAAATGGCCGGCTTGCCGGTCGATCATTACGAGCTTTATGTGGATTCGAGCGCCACGCCGATCCTGACAACCAACAATCAATACACGGTGGCTCAACTCGTTCCCGGCAGCACTCACAGTTTCCAACTGGCGTATCAATTGACCGATGGCCGAAAATCGCCGATGTCCGATCCCATCACTGGAACCACCTGGGGTGAGGATCTGAACGCGGATGGATTGCCCGACGACTGGCAGAGCGCATACTGGGGTAACGATCCCGCATCGTGGCCCGCGCCAACGGCCGATTCCGATGGAGACGGCGTGACCAATCAGAAGGAGTTTCTGGCCGGAACACAACCCACGGATGCGTCCAGTGTGCTGAGGATTGATCTCATGGAATCCGATTCCACTTTGCAGCTCATCTGGAATACCCAGCCTGGCTTGGTCTATCAGGTGCAGGTATCGACAAACGTGAATACTTGGGAGAACCTGGGCCAGGCGCGCTTGGCTGTCGGATCCAGTGATTCTTTGAGCGTGGACGGTTCTCAGGGTTTGAATTACTACCGGGTTGTCCGGTTGCGTTAAGGATTTCATATGTGCCGATACGTCAAAACACTGGTGTTAATGTTGTTGGTCCTTGTTGGGACCCAGAGAGCCAGCGCGTTCTCGCTGATGGGGCCGCTGACAGAATGGATGTCGGGTGAATGGGGGTACGGGCCGCCCACCGCCGCCGATGTTGGGGGGCCAATGAATCTCACCGAGGAGTATCGATGGAATACAGAAACTATCACCTATGCTTTTGATCCATCGTTTATCGGATATTTCGGGGAGAGGGGCATGCAAGCGGTAGAACAGGCCTTCAAGGTTCTGGCGGATTTGCCGAATTTTTCGTCCATGAGTGAAAGCCTGTCCGAATATCCATTGACGAGCCGGCGGACCAATTATCGTGCCCAGACCCTCCGGTTGCTAGATATGAAGTCAATAGTCCTGGGCATTCTTTTGGAGGAAATGGGGGTGGCTTCGTCGGATCGCTTTTGTTTCAGCGTGCGAAACGAATATCATGAAACGGTCGGCGACCAGGAAATGCGCTATGTAACGATCGCCATGAGGAACTTTGATCCCGTGACGCTTGTTCCTACTCCTTACGTCAACGGCACTTTGTATACCTATCACATTTTCCATCAAGGCGATCCCGTGCATCTGGTCGATGCCGTGGAAGATCTCGTCAATCCTATCGCCCAGAATTACACGGCGGTCTCCTCTTCGGCCATCGGCATAGGCACTTACTATACGGGCTTGACCCGGGACGACGTGGCGGCCCTTCGCTACATCTACCGCAAGAACAACTACAACGTGGAGAATCCTCCCGCGACCGTCACGGGTCCTGCGTCGGGAAGTCCCTGGGCTCCCGTTGGATCGATCGGGTTGACCAACTACGTCACCACCGCTCTCCGACCTGGTCTGGACAAGCTGAAGTTCAAACGGTTGGATTATGATTCCTTGCTGGGCCAGACCATCGTGAGCGAGACCAACCAGACCTACAAGGATTACTACATTGTCGGCGGAAAGATGAACACTCAGACTCTGAACCGCCTGACGACCACGCCGGATTTTCTGTTTGTGGCCTCGGATTTTGCCTTTGAGAATCCTGAGACCGCTCCGGGTATGGCCTTGCGGACGATTGCCGGAGACACCGCAACGGGGGCGACCAACGCTCCTTGGGTGAACAACTCGGCTTTAAACAGCACAGCAGCCCAGGCTGGGCCAGGGGTGATTCAAGGGCAGATCGTCGTTCAGTTGAACAAAGTCGGGCCGCTGTTTATCAATGTTCATCCCACGACGATTACCGAGGCTAACTCCACAGGTTACGTCACTTGGGGATCGTTCGATGGATCGGTCAACGAACCGGTGGTCTATCCGAATGCGAGCGATATGCGCGCCACCGAGGCGCAGGTCTTCAAAATCAAAGGCGTTTACAACCCGCCCTGGTATCCCGCGTTGTTAACCGCCACCACAACCAACCAGGCGCCAACCACGGATACCGGCGATACAACCACTCCGACGCCTTAACGAATCGCGCTCGAATTTTGGCCCATGATTCCCACAACGAAGTTATGAAGAAGATACTGAGTATAGCAACCCTTGGTGCTTGCCTGGCGCTTCCAGCCCTTCGCGCGGCCGACGCGACTTATATCAATTACGCCAGCACGAACAATCCGCAAATCGATGCGCGCGTTGTCGTCAATTACGGGACCATCCAGACGGCAGACAACGACCTGTTTGGCACCCAGAACACCCAGTATCTGACCAATCAAAGCAGCGGAGATTTTTGGGGTTATCCGGGGTTCCGTTTTGACTATGCCTCGCCCACCAGCCGCGGGCCCATGGTTAATTTTGTAAACAAAGGGCTCATCGAGTCTTATGGCGCCGGCGGTTCTTTCGGTGGCGTGTCGGTTGGATTTCTTGAAGGCGAAATTGGCCCGATGGGTTTTCTCAGTGGATCCTACATCGTCGTGTCCTCCTCCAATATCGAGAATCCGGGCCTGATGACCACCGACGAACAAGGGCTGATTCGTTTGGAAGGCCAGAATGTGGATCTGACCCGAGGCGGCATGCGGGCAGGTCAGGCAGCGGAGGAATCCGACTTCGGTGAGATGCGCGGTGACTTCGATGGAACCAATTACAACAATGTCGCGGGGATCGTTGACAGCAGGCCTTCTCGGGTTTCGACCAATACGGTTCGGATTGCCCAGTTGGACAGTCCCCGGGGCTATGTCTCGTTTGCCTACACGAACGCCATCTCCGAAAGCAATTTCACTGTGCAAGTGATCTATGTGACCACCAATAACGTGGATTCGAATATTCTGGCCAGCGTGCGCTTTGCCCCGCCGGACAGCACGGCGCACGCCGACTATTTTCAGCCGGATGTCATCAACGACGGCATGATCGGCGTGGTTCAGTTGGGAATGACCAATCTGGATATCATCACGGGCAAGCCGTTCACAAATTTCGTTTACGTGCTCGATACCGCCGCGATGGCTGGCGCGCAAACCAACTGGTCCTTGATGACCAACCGGTCCACGTTGCCGCGGGTGGGAACCCGGCCGGTTCCGTTCGAGGTGACCCGATCGACTCCAATGGAGTGGCGGGCGGGGACCACGAACAATACTGTTTATACGAACACCTTGTTGCTGAATCCAGCGTATGCCAACACCGCCGTGACAAACCTCTTGGGCGTATATAATTTCGAGGTCGGCATTCCGATTGCCCAAGGTAATGTTGCCGGCGGAGAAGATCCGATTTACGGAGGATTCTATAGCATTTATGAAGTGGGAATCCAGGAACCCACGAACTGGCCCGGCCGAGTCGAGATCGAGGCAAACACCCTGACCCTGGATCGGGCTCGAATCCGCGCCGAGAGTATGATCAGCTTGAAGGCGGATAAGCTGGTTTACAAAGAGGATCCCCTGCTTGATGCGCCGCATTTGTATCTCGATTTGGGAACTGACACCGGTCTGTTGGTGGTCTCCAACCTGATCGCGCAATCTGTGAAGCGCATGGCCGGCACCGTCTCGGTGGAAACTCACATCTATACCAACCAATTACTGGTGGCGGTGACCAACGCGCCCGAGGGCGAGGGCGAGCCCACGATCGAAACCAACGCTCTGGATGTCAAGACCCACGTTCTCCTGGTCGATTATACCCAATTAAAGGCCGAGGCCGTGGTGAACGCCGACGAGGTGCGATTCCGGGGCAAGAACGTTGACCTGTATGATAACATTAACGCCAATCGTTTATTGGTCATCGACAGTGTTGGACTAAGAAATGCCGGCGAGATCAATCTCTTCGATCGTCTCCAAAGTTTTGGAGCGCCCAATTTCCCGCGCATGAAGTATTTCACAAACCTTGGGACCTTCACGGTTCCCAATCAGTCGTGGATTGGCGCCGATCGGGCGACGCCCTACGAGACCATCGTGAATGCCGGTTTGATGCGCAGCACCTCGCAACATATCAAAGCCAAGCTTTTCGAGAATTCAGGCATCATCGCCGCCCTCGGCGGCCCTGTCGAGATCGAGGCTACCGAGGCGGCCAAGCTGGATCTCGGCACCATTCTCGCCGCCTCTTCATTTTCGCTGACCGCCGGAGAAGTGAAAGCCCGGAATACGAAGGTTACTGCGACTGGATTCTCGATTGATACCGATCACATTGCCGATGGCGGGAGCAATGTTTGGCAGACCTATGACGGATTCCAGCTGGCGAGAAAGCCCGAGGGCGACCTGTTTGGGTTTGACATCACATCTTTGCCGCCGGTGTTTGCCCAAGCCCGGCATGTCTGGGCAGCTGAAGACCGGGGCAACTCCGCGGCTGGATTCACCAACAATGCGGTCATCGGCCGGCTGTTTCTGATGCCGACCAATTTCTCCTCATTCTCCTTTGAGGGCGTGGGTAAAAACCAGGCGTTGTATGTGGATTATCTCTCTATTACCAACGTGCCGACCAACAGCTTGCCCGGTTTGATCACAATCGCAGAGGGATTCGACGTCTACTTTGCCGACTCGAACGTGCCGGTCGATCTCCTGGACGGATTGTCCGATGGGCGCCTGCACTGGTGCAAGAGTTTTGCCGGACCGAACAGTTCCGTGGGCATCCCCGATGCATACGGCAAGACCAATTACTACAACCGCGCCCTGCGGAATCACCGGACGATCGATTCGGATGGCGACGGAATTGCCAACGCTAGCGATACCACGCCGTTCAGCGGGACGGTCATTAAGGACATCGATGTGGTGATCACACCCAAGCCGGCCGCTTTGATCACTTGGCCGGCCATCACCAACTTTAATTATACCGTCCAGTATCTCACAAACCTCTCCAATCTGAACTGGCAGACCTTGACCAACTTGACCTATCGCGGCGCCACCAACGGACCGGTGACGGTGCAGGATGTTCTCCCCAAGAACTCAGGCCAGAGGTATTACCGAGTGCTTTACGGTTTATGATCGGTTTTGCGAAAGTCTGAATCAGGCCGCCTGCGGGCGGCCTTTTTTTTCGTGATTTCAGGCGACTATTGATGGAAAAGAAATAGACGGAAGGATAGAATACGCCAATACCCATGAAAGCAACGATTCCATCCCGATTTCTGATTGCATTTCTTGGACTCAGCATGGCGAAGCCGCTTGTTCTTGGGGCTGAACCCGAGATGCAACCGCAAATCGCCGTCCAGACCGGCACCAATCAGGCGAAGGCCTCCGTGACCTCAACCAACCGTCCTTGGGCCCAATCGATCGAGATCCGACGTCGCCCCTTTGTCCTCGAAGGGCCATTGGTTGTACCCTTGCAGACCGCTCGAAAACAGTCCGGGGCCAAAAGCTGGGCCGCCGGCACCAAAGCCTTCCTGAACCTGTTCAATCCTCTGGCGCCCATCTCTCACGCGGAACCGGTTGTCTTTTCCACCGCCGTCGAGTTTGATCCGTTCCAACGAGGCTGGCCTCGCCCCTTTGCTTTTCAGGATGAACGGACTCATGAGCCGCTTCCCCTGATTTCCTTAAGCAAATAAATCAAGCGAGGATTGACTCCCCAAAAACTCGGATAGAACATCTCCCGCGGAATGGACGCTCATCAACGCCAATAAAGGCAAGACCGAAAAGAGTCAAAGGAAGTCGGATCTCCGGCTTCCCTAGAGGATCAGCATGGCATCCCCATAGCTGAAAAACCGGTACCGCCGCTCGATTGCTTCAGCGTAAGCTCCCTTGACCCGGCCAATCCCCTCCAGATTGCCCGGGCCCGCCAAGGCGCTCACCAGCATCAATAGAGTGGATTTGGGCAGATGAAAATTCGTCACCAGAGCATCAACCACCCGAAAGGCATAGGGAGGATGGATGAAAACCGTTGTGCGGCCGCAGCCGGGCTTCAGGAACCCATTGTTGGCCGCCGCCACCCCTTCCAGCACCCGCACGGTCGTGGTGCCCACAGCGATGACCCGGCGGTGCTTCACCCGCGCGGTTTGGATGGCGGTCACGGTCTCGATCGGCAGTTCAAATCGCTCCTCATGCATGAGGTGATCGTCGACCATCTCGGTTTTAACTGGTGTAAAAGTGCCGGCGCCGACGTGAAGCGTCACCCAGGCCACCATGACCCCCTGGCCTTCGAGCCGACGCAATAGGTCCTGGGTAAAATGAAGGCCCGCGGTCGGGGCGGCGACGGATCCCGGGGAAGAAGCGTAGACCGTCTGGTAGCGGGTTTCGTCATCCATCCCGACACTGTTGGGAGCGCGGGTAATATAGGGCGGCAACGGCATATGCCCCAATTCTGTCAAGGCATTTCGAAGATCCTCCGTTCCCGAAAAACACACGGCGTATTGCCCGGAATCATTCTTATTTATAACACTAATATTTATGTTTGTTAACCTGTTATCTTTATCAAAAATATATATCTTACTTGTTTTTGACGCCCGTTTTCCCGGTCGCAACAAAACCCGCCAGTGGTTGGGTTCGATTTCCTCGAGCAACAGGATTTCAAAACGGGTTCCCGCCGGGTTTTTACATCCGAAAAGGCGGGCCGGAATGACCCGGCTGTTGTTCATCACGAGCAGATCCCCCGGACGGAGGTATTCCCCAAGATCCTGAAATCGCCGGTGTTCAATCCGGTTCGTCTGGCGGTCCATCACCAGAAGACGCGACATATCCCTTTGCGGCAATGGTATTTGCGCAATCAGTTCTTCCGGCAGTCGATAGTCAAAATCGCTCGTTTTCACCCAGGAAGGCCCGGGGTTGGGCCTGATGGAATGCATTTACACCGGGCAATGGAGGTGTTCGTCAAGCACTAGTGGAGAGCGACCACAAAAAAGTCAGATTCGGATTGACCTCTGTGGGGGGATGTGTGCTAAAGTGGGGCGTTGTGGGGCAAAAGTGGCATCTAGTGTGAGTTCTGAGCGTTCAACGTGGGAGAGTCGTGGGCAGGTTTTTTACACCTGGCAGTATGCTCACGGTGTGGATGCGAAGCGGCGTATCCAGTTGCCTGCCAAGTGGAGATCCCCGCAGACGAACGCGGTTTACTCACTGACTTTGTGGCCGCATGAGGATTGGGATAATGCTTGTGTGATGGTTTTACCGCACGAGCAATGGCTGGCTTTGGTGAAGAGTCTGCAGGAGACCAAGTCGGGGGATCCCAACGCCGAGGTTTTGCGTCGGTCGATAGGTCGCAAGTCGGTTTTAGTGGAATTGGATAAGGCGGGACGTTTTTGTTTGCCGGAAGAGATGACGAAGGCGACGGAGATTGGGAGCGATGCCTTGCTCGTGGGCATGGTGGATCGATTTCAGATATGGAGCCCGGCCAGGTTTGAGAAGGTGCAGAACTCGGATAAGGCGGCATCGGGTCCTGCGTTTAGACTGATCTGAGAGATTATGAGTCTGATGCAACTGCTGACAGTGGGGCGGAGTCTGGTGAAGCCCACAGTAGATCCGACGCGTTTTCGGATGGCCGATCCGGGGTGGTTGCCTCGGTTTGGACCCAGTGGTGTTTCGAATCCTGCCGAGGGAGGGGAGGATCATGATCCGGCGAAAGGACTGGATCAGGTGGAGGGGGGCGGGCGACTGCGGCGGAGTATCCGATCTGTGCCGGCCGAAAACGCGATCAGCGGGCGGCAGATGGGTGGATCGGAAGTTGAGGCTCGGAGCCAGGTTGGCGCGACCTCGAGAGTCTCCCGGCTGTCGTCGGGCAGGTGGAGTTTGTCGCAACCGACGCTTTTTGAGATGCCCGAGCGGCCGAAGGTAGTGGTGCGTCCTGGAAGGCTGAAGGTGGACGAGGTGAGGGTGGTGCGCAACGATTTGCGGGATGAGGATTTGGAGCTCAAGCCGAGCTCGAGACCGGCATCGGCTCTCGGGAAAGAAGATCGCAAGGGAACCGAAGGTCGATCGGGGAATCGGGCGAGTCGTGTGGGATGGTTGGGCAAGTTTTTGGTCCTATGCCGTTTGGGCAGATAGGGGCCTGGGCATGAAGCGTGTCCGAGTTCAGACACAGACCGGTCATGGTGGCGGAAGTGCTGGCGGCTTTGAAGCCGCACGCACAGGGGAAGTACATCGACGCGACAGTCGGTGGGGGTGGACACGCGGCAGCCATTTTGGAGGCCTCGAAGCCATCGGGAACGTTGTTTGGCTGCGATCGCGATGGCGAAGCGATTGAGGCTGCGAGGCAGGTCCTGTTGCCGTATGCCGGGAGGTTTGAATTACGGCAGGGCGGATTTGCGAACCTGGATCAATGGGTGGAGGAAGGAGTCTGGGACGGGTGTTTGATGGATTTGGGTATCAGCTCCTTCCAGCTCGAGGAATCCCGGCGAGGGTTCAGTTTGCAGCGCGACGGACCCCTGGATATGCGCATGGATCAGCGGCAAGGCCTGACAGCGGCAGAATGGCTCGAAGAAACGTCGGCAGACGAGATGATTCGGATTTTTCAAGAGTATGCTGATGAACCGGCGGCCCGACGGGCGGCCAAGGCCATCGTGGCGGAACGCAGTCGAGGGCGTTTGCAGACGACGGGGCAGTTGGCGGCGCTGCTAACGCGGGTTCTGCCGAGAGCAGGGCGTCGGATCCATCCGGGGACGCGGGTGTTTCAAGCGGTGCGTATGGCAGTCAACGATGAGTTGGGCCAGTTGAAGCTGGGTTTGGCGGGCGCCTGGCGGGTTTTGAAGCCGGGCGGGCGTCTGGCTGTGATTACTTTCCATTCGGTGGAAGATCGGTTGGTGAAGGCTTTTGGACGCGTCATGTCGCGGGATTACGTTGTGCCGGGAGAGGTCGATATCCCGGAGTTGCGACAGCTACGCGCGCCTGAATTGTCGCAGATCACTCGCAGGCCGGTTGAGCCGAGCGAGGATGAGGTTCAAGAGAATCCCAGGGCGCGCAGCGCGCGTCTGCGTGTGTTTGAGAAAGTGCATGTCGCCTAATCGCAAAAGGAACGAGAATGGGGTCCGATACGGCGCGCTGATCAAGTCGCTTCTGCTCTGCATGATGATTGGGGGAGCGGGAGTGGGATATGTATGGCAGAAGCAGCAGGTCCACGCGTTGGGCAAGCAGAAGAAACAGGCCGAGATGCAGTTGGACGAGTATCGGCGTCAGAATGATCGTTTGGCGCAGAAACTGTCCTTGATGCAATCGCCCTCCTATCTCGAGCAGCAGGCCAAGCAGTTGAATCTTGGCCTGGTCCCGCCCACGCCCGACCAGGTGTTGCGTCTTGTGGAACACTCCACTGACGACTGGAAAACTGCTCCGCTTGCGATGGGATCCAATCAAAGTTCTCAGCGGGTGGTCACGCGGTGATTCGAGTGGATCGAGGATCTGCGATCTCCGATCGATTTCGAGCAGACAAAGAAACTCACAAGATGATATCGGCGACTCAAAGACGGCGGTTTATGATGCTCTCCTGGCTCATGGGACTGTCGTTTTTGGGGTTGGGGTATCGTCTGGTTGATCTGCAGGTTGTTCGGCATGAGGAATTTGTGGAGAAAGCCCGCAACAACACCGACAATGCGGTGCTGTTTCAGCCTCAACGCGGAAATATCGTGGACATTCGCGGCAATCTGCTGGCGACCTGTGTGCCGGTCAAAACCGTCTGGGCCGATCCCAGCCTGATCGGGGAGCACCAACTCGAAGTGGCGCGAGTTTTAGCTCCAAGCCTGAAGCTTCCGGAGGATTTTTTGGTCCAGGAGTTGTCGCCGCGTCCGATCACCAATGCCCAGGGCGTGGTCAAAAAGAGGCGGTACAAAGTGCTTGCCCGGAAGGTTCCGCTGGAAACCTGGCAGCAGATTACTCAAGGCATGGCCAGTCTGACGTTCGGTGTTGACGAAAAAAAACTGCGTCGTTCACAGCAAGAGTCCTACAAACAATTGCGATCGATGGCCATTCAGTCCGATGATGACCAGCTCAGGCTTTATCCCAATCACCGCCTGGCAGCGCACGTTTTGGGGCACGTGGGCGTCGAGGAATCGGAGGTCAATGACCGGCCCGTGCTGGAGATTGTGGGCCGTGACGGCATTGAGCAGACGATGAATGCCTCTCTGCGCGGCATCTACGGATGGCGCAAGACATCCAGGGACGCAGGGAGGCGAGAGCTTGTGGTTTTTCGGGATCAGGATATTCCTCCCCGGCATGGATACAACGTGGTGCTGACTTTGGACGCCCGAATTCAGGACATCCTGGAGACTGAACTGATGGCCGCAGTGGCCAAACATACGCCGTTGACCGCCCACGCCATCATGGTGCGTCCAGCCACAGGCGAAATCCTCGCCATGACCTCGTGGCCCAACTTCGATCCCAACGAACCCGGCAAGTCCTCGATCGGCTGTTTGAAAAACCGCATGATTGCGGATCAATTCGAGCCGGGTTCGACCTTCAAGATTTGCGCCGTATCGGCCGCCTTGCACGAGGGACTAATCCACCTGGACGATCTGATTGATTGTGAGAACGGGCGGTTTTACTACGGCGGCCGGCCTTTGAAAGAACACGAATCGCACGGATATGGACTGCTGTCGATATCGGGCGTTCTGATGAAATCCTCGAATATAGGCACGGCCAAGATCGGTCTGCGTCTGGGATCGCAAAAACTGTATGATTACATGCTGACCTATGGATTTGGGGCGCGCACCGGAATCCCGCTGCCGGGGGAGGCGGACGGGCTGGTGAATCCGATTCGGAAATGGTCCAAACCGACCATCACGCGGGTTGCCATTGGCCAGTCTGTGGCCGTGACCGCGATTCAGATGATGATGGCCATGTCGGCAATCGCCAACGAGGGACGTTTGATGCAGCCCATGTTGGTGCATGGCCTGACCGATCAGCAAGGCAACGAGCTGACCCGTTATTCTCCGAAAATGGTGCGCCAAGTGGTCCGTGAGAGTGTCGCCAAGGACATGGTTGCCGCTCTGAAAACAGTGGTGAGCACCAACGGAACCGGCTCGAAGGCGCGACTGCCCTACTACACGGTGGCTGGAAAGACGGGCACTGGGCAGAAGCCGATCAACGGCGTCTATGTCCCGGGCAAATATGTGGCGTCGTTCATTGGTTTTTTTCCAGCAGACCAACCCGAGGTTTGCCTGGGAGTTTTTTTTGATGAACCGAAGAACGGCTATTACGGAGGGACTGTGGCCGCGCCGGTGTTCAAGGCCATGGCCGAGCGTGTGGCGGCGTATTTGGGTCTTCGTCCCGATATAACGCCTGTCGAAGCGATGACGGATGCGCGGTCTGGTTCCCGGTCGGCGAAAAGCCGAATGTGAAGCAAAGGTGTGGTGAGATCATGCAACTGAAAGAGATCGTCGCCCAGTTAGATCCCCTGAGTGTGGAAGGGACGCTGGATCGTGACATTGCGGGAATCACTTACGATTCACGCCGGGTCACTCCCGGCATGCTATTTGTGGCCGTCCCGGGCCGTCACGTGGATGGTCATCATTTTATTCCGGATGCGATTGACCGGGGGGCGGCGGGCGTTGTGTGCGAGCACAATGGATTTGTTTCCGCGCGGGCGGCCCGCATTCGCGTGGCGGATTGCCGGGCGGCTCTGGCACGCGCGGCGGCTGTCTTTTACGATTTTCCGAGCCGAAAAATCAAAGTCATCGGCGTCACGGGGACCAATGGCAAAACCACGGTTGCCTTCATGATCAAGCACCTGTTGGAGTCGGCTGGAATTCCCACCGGTCTCCTGGGAACGATTCGGTATGAAATCGGAGAACGAGTGATACCCGCTCAACGGACGACGCCGGAATCGTTGGAGATCCAGCAGATGATGGCTCAGATGGTGCGGGCGGGATGTCAGACATGCGTCATGGAGGTGAGTTCGCACGCTCTCGAGCAGAAGCGGGTCCAGGGGGTGGAATTCGATGTGGCAGTGTTCACCAACCTGACCCAGGATCATCTGGACTACCACGGGACTATGGAGTCCTATTTTGCCGCCAAAACCCGGCTGTTTACCGCGTTGCGCAGCGCCTGCAAGAAAAGTGGCGCTGTGATTAACATCGATGACCCTTTTGGCGATCGTCTGCAGGGACAATCGCGGCTCGAGGTATTGCTGACCTATGGTTTGGCGCAGTCGGCTCAGGTGAGGGCCTCGGGCATAGAGTTGGGGCGAGACGGAACTCGACTGACCCTGGAGACTCCTGCGGGCTCATGGCCATGTCATCTTCCGCTGCTTGGACGGCACAATATTTACAACGCGCTGGCGGCTGTCGGGGCCGGCCTGGTTTTGGAAATGAAACCGGCCCGGATCGTGGAGGCTTTGCGTGATTTGCCGGCGGTGCCCGGCCGCCTGGAATCCATCCAGGAAGGCCAGCCGTTCGCCGTGCTTGTGGATTACGCGCACACAGACGACGCATTGAAAAACGTGTTGCGGACTTTGCGGGAAATCACGCCGGGCCGCCTGCTTTTGGCCTTCGGGTGCGGAGGCAATCGGGATGCTGGCAAACGTCCAAAGATGGGCCGGGTGGCCGCTGAACAGGCTGATCTGACGGTGTTGACCAGCGATAATCCGCGAAAGGAATCGGCAGCCCTGATTGCCCGGCAGATCGAGATAGGCTATCGCGAGGTTCGAAACGACGGCCTTCAGATCGAATTGGACCGGCGTCGGGCCATCGATGACCTCATCCGCCTGGCCCGGGCGGGCGACGCGGTGTTGATCGCCGGCAAGGGGCACGAGACCTATCAGGAATTCGAAGACACGATCGTCCCGTTTGATGATCGGGTCTATGCCCGGGAGACCCTGGAGGCCTTGGGCTATGTCGCGGATCATCAATCCAAAGTCGCCTGAGGGCCAAGCACTTATGGAACCACGAACTCTCGGCTATGTGAGTGAAGCCTGCCACGGGGTGCTGATAGGCGCGCCGAATGCCGGCCTAATCCAGCGCGTGAGCACGAATTCGCGCCAAGTGCGGGCCGGAGACCTTTTCTTTGCCTTGGAAGGACCGCGATTCGACGGGCATCAATACCTGGGCGATGCGGTCAAGGCGGGTGCGGCGGCGGTGGTCGTGGATCGCCGGAAGATTTCAACGGTGCCGGAGGGATGTGCGGCGGTGGCGGTGGAAAACACGCGCATCGCCCTCGGCCAGCTGGCTGCCCGGTACCGGAACGATTTCGAACTGCCTATCGTGGCGATAGGTGGATCGAATGGGAAGACCTCCACCAAAGAGCTGCTGGCGGCGGTGTTGCGTAAAAGGTTCAAAACCTTGTGGAGTGAAGCCAGTTTCAACAATGATATCGGCGTTCCGCTGACGTTGTTGAATCTGGATAATACGCACACCGCCGCCGTAGTTGAAGTGGGCACCAATCATCCGGGGGAACTCCGGCCTCTGCTGGAAATGATCCGGCCGCGTTACGGCATCGTGACCAGTCTGGGGCGTGAGCATCTGGAGTTTTTTGCTGGCATGGACGGCGTCATTGAAGAGGAGGGGTGTTTGGCGCAAATGCTTCCTGCGGACGGCGTTTTGTTTGTGAATGGCGACTGCCTGGGGATGGAGAAGATTGCCTGCCGGGCTTTGGCACGCGTGGTGCGGGTGGGTATGGGGGTCGCCAATGATTGGCGCGGTCGTTTGGTGGTTCTCGACGAGACCGGCACCACTTTCGGCGTGCGCGCGCCGCTATCCGCTTGGTGTGGCGGATACCGTCTTAATTTACTGGGACGTCATCAAGTGATCAACGCCATGCTGGCGTTGGCTCTGGGGGCCGAATTGGGATTGCAGCGATCCGACATCCTGTGCGGCCTGGCGGGATGCCAGCCCGCCCATATGCGAATGCAGATGTGGCTTGCCAACGGTGTGCGGGTATTGGATGACGCTTACAATGCCAATGTCGACTCGATGATCGCGGCGCTCCAGACACTGCACGATCTTCCTTGTGAAGGCCGGCGTGTCGCCGTGCTGGGCGACATGGCCGAGCTCGGTTCTTATACGGAGGCCGGTCATGCCGAAGTGGGCAGATATGCGGCGGAACTTCGAGTTTCCCAGTTGTTTGCCGTGGGCCGAATGGCCTCGGTCACCGTCGAAGCCGCTCGAGCCGCAGGTCTGATGCAAGCCACAGAACTGGCTGACATTGACGAAGCGGTGCCTGTAGTGCGGCGTTTTTTAAGTGAAGGGGATACGGTCTTACTCAAGGCCTCTCGCGCTGCCCGCCTGGAACGAATCCGCGAGGCCCTGGTGGGGCAAGCTAAGCCGGAGAGGGAAGAGAAGTGCTTTACTATTTGAGCCAATTCTTGCTCGATCAGACGGAAGGCACGGAATGGACGGCTCTCACCGTTCCCTTGCACCGGTTGCTCGGATACATTTCCGTGCGGTGCGCCGGCGCGGCAATTACGGCATTGGCGTTGAGTTGGTGGCTTGGCCCCGGGGTGATAGCTTGGCTCAAGCGGCTTAAGTTTGGCCAGGACTACGATGATGAAGCCACCCAGACAGGAGGTTTGGGCGCCCGCATACTCAGCAAGCGAGGCACCCCCACCATGGGAGGCATCCTGATCGTGCTGGCTTTGGATCTGGCGGCGCTGCTCTGGACCTTGTGGAATCCTCTGGTCATTCTGACCATGTTGTCGGTGGTCGTTCTTTGCGGGCTCGGCTTTTACGATGATTACCTCAAGATTACCCGGCAGAGCGGACGGGGAGGCACCAAGGCGCGCGTCAAACTCTGGGTGCAATTTGTTCTGGCAGCGTTTATCGGCTATTACCTTTGGCGGTTGCCCGAAACCCGATCTCTAGTTACTGATATCATGGTGCCTTTTCAAAAGTATCCCGTCGCAACGGGCGCAACCGGATTGGGGCTTCTGATTACTGTTTTCACCATCGTGGGTAGTTCCAATGCGGTGAATCTCACCGATGGTCTCGATGGATTGGCGATCGGCTGCACCCTGATCGTCTCCTTTGTCTTCCTGGTGCTGACTTATGTGGCGGGGAACGCCCGTTTTTCGGAGTATCTTCAGATTCCCTTTGTTCGGGGCGCTGGCGAGCTGACGGTCATCTGCGCCGCGATGATTGGGGCTGGCCTCGGTTTTTTATGGTTCAATTGCCATCCGGCGCAGGTGTTTATGGGAGACACAGGATCATTGGCGCTGGGAGGGGCCCTTGGAATTATGGCGGTTCTGGTGCATCAGCCATTTGTGCTGGTGATTGCCGGTGGGATCTTTGTTGCGGAGGCCATGTCGGTGCTCCTCCAGACATCCTGGTTCAAGTATACCCGGATGCGGCATGGGGTTGGCCAACGCCTGTTCTTAATGGCGCCTTTGCATCATCATTTTGAAAAAAAAGGATGGTATGAGTCGCAAGTGGTCGTAAGGTTTTATATCTTGAGTATTCTGTGCGCCGTAATTGCCTTGAGCACGCTGAAGATTCGTTGAGTGATTATGTGGATTGAACATCAGAAAGCCCTCGTGATCGGACTTGGAGCCAGTGGCCAGGCGGCGGCTCGACTGCTGCGCCGACGAGGGGCAAGCCAGGTGCTGATTGTTGACCAGGCTGTCAATCCGGACTTGAACCGGCTGGCGGACCGTTTGCGATCCGAAGGCGTGGAGGTGGAACTGGGCCTGCAGGCGCTGCCTCCGCTGGCTTTTGATCTTGCAGTGATCAGTCCGGGAGTGCCTTCGCAGGGCCTTCTCGCGCGCGAAGTGCGTCGTCGCGGCATCCCTTTATTGGGCGAGTTGGAACTTGGTTTCCGGGAGTACCCCTCCAAGCCTGTTGTCGCCATTACCGGGACTAACGGGAAAACCACGACCACAGAACTGGTGGAGAAGATGCTGAACCACGCCGGAAAGACAACCCGCGCGGCGGGGAACATCGGTTTTCCGTTGTGCCAGCTCGCGATGGATCGGCCTGATCTGGAATGGCTAACCTTGGAGGTCAGTTCCTTCCAACTCGAGACGATTGTCAAGTTCCATCCCAGGATAGCTCTTCTTTTGAATGTGACGCCCGATCATCTGGACCGCTATCCCGACATGGAGGATTACCTCCAAACCAAGGCCCGGCTGTTTGTCAACCAGACTTCTGATGATTGGGCCATTTTACAGATCGAGACCCTGGAAATGCTGCGGCGGATGAGCTTGAAGCCGCGGTCAAGAATTGTGACTTTCAGTGCCTGTCGCGAGGAGGCGGATCTTTTTGCGCGCGAGGGAATCATCTGGCGCCGAAACGGTTCTGATACTGAGGCCCTTCTGCGGCTGGATCAGGTGCGATTACAGGGCCCCCACAACGCCGAAAACCTGATGGCAACCCTGGCCGTCGGAATGGCCGCGGAATTGCCTGTCAAAACCATAACCGAAGCACTGTCCGCGTATGAGCCCGCTCCGCATCGCTGTGAACGAGTCGCCAAATTCCGTGACGTGCTTTTCGTCAATGATTCGAAGGCCACCAACATCGATGCCGTGGCCAAGGCTTTGATGACGATGCCTCATGACCCTGGAAACGAGCGGAACATCTGGCTGATTGCCGGGGGCCGGGACAAGGGATTCTCTTTTGAAGGGCTTGAATCGTTGTTGGCACGGCGCGTCAAAGGAGCGGTTTTGATTGGAGAAACCGGCGAGCGGATTGCCGCCGCATGGAGGGGCTTTACGCCATGCCTGCTGGCTGATACGTTGGTTAAAGCGGTGCACGTCGCGGCAAAGCAGGCTGTTTCGGGTGACGTGGTTTTGCTTTCCCCGGCGTGTTCCAGCTTTGATATGTTCAAGAATTATCAGCACCGGGGCGAGACGTTCCGATCGGCCGTGCGCCAATGGATTGCCTCTGAGAGCGTCGCGGTGTCCGCAAACCTCCCCCTGCACGAGCACGGCCCCGGACCCGGTGCGTCCCTGATGAGTTTAGCGGCTCAATCCAAGACCATGACAACCTGGGCTGCTTCGACAATGTGAGACTTAACAACCTAAAAGACGCGTGATTGCGCAAGACCCATGAATACCCCGAACCTAATCAAACCCCAAGGATCACTTCTGGAACAACAGAAGTCTAAAACGAAATCCAATCTTTTCATCGCTGTCATCACCATTCTCACCCTGCACGTGGCGCTTTTTGGTGGGCTGCTCATCCAAGGCTGCAAGCAAAATGCCGGAAAGCAGGAAATGGCGGGCAACCAGACGGACACCGATACCGGTGGTCTGCCTCCGCTGCCGACGAACGAGATGGCCGCCATTCCACCCATCGATACCAATCCGCCACCGGTCCAGCCTCTTACCTCTTCGCCGATCCTCCCGACTCCGCAGTTGCCCTCGACGGTGGCCGGTCAACCTACCCCTATTACACCGTCACCAACATTGCCGGCCGAGACCGCCGGTGCGGTCAAGGAGTACACGGTGGCCAAGAACGATTCGTTTTCCACCATCGCCAAAAGCCATGGCGTGACCGTATCCGCCATCGCCAAGGCCAACCCTAACGTCGATTCGCGAAAACTCAAGGTGGGCCAGATCCTGCAAATCCCCGCCCCTGCCGCCGCCAGCGCCGCCGATGCCGGTGTCGCGTCCACCGAAGGCCCGCAGACCGGGGCGCTCAAGACCTATACCGTCAAGGCGGGCGACACCTTAACTCGCATTGCCCGCATCCACGGCACCACCGTTAGAGCCCTCCGAAGCGCCAACAACCTCAAGACAGATCAATTGCACGTGGGAAAAAAGCTGAAGATCCCCGCGGGAAAAACTCCCGCTCCGACGACGGAATCGTCTTCGGCGACGACCTCCCCCGCGGGAGGCCCGCCCGATGTAACCCTGCCCCTGTCGAGCTTGCAGCGATAATAACTGTAACCTTCTCGAGTCATAAATAATAAGTGTTTTCCATCAATTAGTATTTTATTAGCATGGTGAAGTAACTTGCCGGGACAATGGCGCGTGACCGCCGCGCTCTCGAGAGCGCGCAGGCGTCTTGGGCAGGCATTCAACTCCGAGCTTATCCTGAGGATGAAACTGTCGGCGACCGTGATGTTTCTCTGTGTCTGCGGACTCCTGGCGTTGGGACTGGTGATCCTCTACAGCCTGGGGATGGCAAAAGAGGGGGCATCGTATCTGGCGCGGCAGACCCTTTGGTGCGGGGTGGGAATGGTGGTGTGTTTGGGGGTGAGCGCGATCGATTATCGGCATCTCAAGAAGGTCTCGATGCTGATGTATGTGGCGGCCCTGGTGCTGCTGGCGATGGTGCTCGTGTGGGGAGTGGGCCTGACCTCCAACGGCGCGCGTCGGTGGCTGCGTTATGGCAGCGTGGGATTTCAACCTTCCGAGTTTGCTAAAATTACATTGATTATTGTTTTGGCTCATTATGGAGAGCATTTTCAGCGCCAGATGGGATCGTTCCGGAGGGGGGTGCTGCCCGCCAGTGCGGTCATCGGGAGCATGCTGGCCTTGATCTTTCTGGAACCCGACCGGGGCACCACGGTTTTTCTCGGGGGGATCAGTTTGATCATGCTAGTGCTGGCGGGTGTCCGATGGCTGGTGATCATCCTGCCGGCCTCCTTGGGGGCTGCCGGCCTGGGATTCCTGCTCTGGCGGGATCCCCTGATCATTTCCCGTGTGACCAAAGGCTGGTGGAACATGGAGCTGCACAAAACGGGGCCGGCCTATCAGTCCTGGCAAGGATTAATCGCATTTGGAGCCGGGGGGCCGACGGGCCTTGGATTGGGCGACGGCCGGCAGAAAATGGGATTCATTCCTGAACTGCAGACGGACTTTATCCTTCCTGTGGTGGGAGAGGAACTGGGTCTGGTTGCCACAGCGGCGGTAGTGATAACCTTCCTGGTGTTTGTGATTTGCGGATTTCGGATTGCGCGCCATGCGCCGGATCTCTTTGGTTTTCTGCTGGCCTCCGGTTTGACCTGTTTGATTGGGATGCAGGCGTGGATCAACATTGCGGTGGTGACAAGTATTTTGCCCAACAAGGGGCTTTCACTGCCGTTTGTCAGCTACGGGGGGTCGAATCTGGTGATGATGCTTTTTGCGGTCGGTCTTTTGCTCAGCATTGCCCGGCGCTCGGCTGAGGAACCATCGCTGGTAACGGGGTTTGGCGATGCCGTGGAGGAACTTCCGGCGTAGGAACGATGAACGTGACGCAGACTAGCGCGGGAGTGGCCATCGCATGCGGCGGGACGGGAGGGCATCTGTTTCCCGGCCTGGCTGTCGCGCTTTGCTTGCAGGATCGCGGTGTGGCGGTCTCGTTGTTGGTATCCCCCAAGGAGGTGGATCAGGCGGTGGTGCGATCCGTATCGCCGTCGCAGGTGACCGTTCACACACTGCCGGCGGTGGCGATGGTCTCGGGACATCGCATCGGCTTCATCAAAGGATTTGCCCGTTCCCTGTTGTTGTCTCGAAGTCTGTTCCGCCGGGAGAAGATCTGCGCGGTATTGGCGATGGGCGGTTTTACATCGGCGCCTCCGATTCTGGCCGGCAAACTGGGCCGAGCGCTGACCTTTCTGCACGAGGCCAACTCCATTCCTGGCCGGGCCAATCGGTGGCTGGCTCCCTGGGTGGACGAGGCATTCGTCTATTTTCCGTCGGCTGGACCCCGTTTGCGCAATCCCCGAACGCGGGTTTGCGGCATGCCGGTGCGCCCGCAGTTTCAGCCCATGGATGCGGGCGCCTGCCGGATGAGTCTGGGACTTAAAGCGGATCGCCCGACGCTTTTGATTACCGGGGGCAGTCAGGGAGCTCAGAGTCTGAACGAGAAGGTGATGTCGGCAGTGCCGGCTCTTGCCGCCCGTTGGCCAAGGCTGCAATACCTCCATTTGACGGGGCCAGCGGACGTGGAAAAGGTCCGGCGGTTTTATGCATCCCATCAATGTGTGGCGGTGGTGAAGCCTTTTCTGACCGAGATGGAACTTGCGATGAACGCCGCCACCTTGGCCCTCAGTCGGGCGGGGGCTTCCTCGCTCGCCGAGTTGGCGGCATTGCGGGTGCCTTCCGTTTTGGTTCCGTATCCGGCCGCGGCGGACAACCATCAGGAGTTTAACGCGCGGGCTTTTGCCGAGACAGGCGCCGCCTTGCCTCTAACCGCATCGCAATCCAGTTCCGAATCGTTGGTTGGATTGATCACCGAGCTGCTGGAGGATGACCCCAAGCGCGAAGCCATGGGCCGGGCTCTGGCTTCCTGGCACTCGGCCGACGCCGCGGCTTCCATAGCCGATGCCATGATGAGGGAAATGGCGGCATCGGGTTGGAACGGAATCCACTCGTTGATGCCCGATTCCGCGCGGAAATCCGAAAATTCACTGGTCGGGAGATCAGGTCCCTGGCCCCGCTGCCGTGTCTCATGAGTCTCGAGGTTCCAACCCACCTGGAAGCCCTGCTTGCGGATACGCGTGTTGGGAAACGGGCCTATTTGTTGGGCGCCGGCGGCTGCGGCATGAGCGGGCTTGGACATCTGCTCCTGGATCAGGGTTGGTCTATCGCCGGTTCCGATTTGATCGTCAACGATGAAACTCGAGAGCTCGCGAGGCGGGGGGCGACTCTGTTTCAGGGGCATACTGCCGAACAACTGGAGCAAGTCCAACCGACCCTGGTCATCTATTCCACGGCAATTCCCGCGACCAATCCGGAGTGGGTCCAGGCCGAGCGCCTCAAGATTCCTCTGTTCCATCGAGCCGTTGTTTTGGCGGCCATGATGAACCGGCAGCAGGGGATTTGCGTTGCGGGCATGCACGGAAAGACCACGACGACCGCCCTGCTGACGTATGCCCTCATTCGCCTGCAGGCCTCCCCCAGCTACGCGATTGGGGGGCTTGTGCCTCAGGTCAAACCTCACGCCCGATGGTCGCCTCCACCTCATGCCGGACCCTCCCCCTGGTTCGTGGTCGAGGCGGATGAAAGCGATGGATCTCTCCGCGAGTTCAATCCTGTTCATGCCATCCTGCTCAATATTGATGAGGAGCATCTGGATCATTACAGCGATTTGAACCACATCGCGCGTGTTTTCGGTGAATTCGCCTCGCAGACTCGGGGAACGGTTATCACCTGCGCCGACGACGATGGATTGTGCTGTTTGATGGAGACGCAGCCGGATGCCTGCTCGTATGGGATGGCCGCCCATGCCGATTATTGCGCGGCGAGAATCGAGAGCCCGGGAGTGTGGCGCTTTACCGTGAGGCATCGGGACGAGGTGCTGGGACCGTTTGAAACAGGACTGTTAGGGGAACAGAACCTGGCCAATGCGACCGCCGTGGTGGCTATGCTTCACCAGTTGGGCTACAAACCGGAAGCCATCGCCGCTGCGATCGCTGGTTTTCGCGGTGTGGTCCGTCGCCAGGAGCTGTTATTTGCGAGTGATCGCTGCCGGATTTATGATGATTACGGGCATCATCCCCGTGAGATCGCCGCCACAATTCGCGCGCTGAGGACTTTGAGGCCCAAGAGGCTTCTGGTCGCTTTCCAGCCTCATCGATTCACCCGGACACAACACCTGCTCTCCCAGTTTGGCGGTTGTTTTCGGGGAGCGGATCGGCTGTGGATCACGGAGATTTATGCCGCGAGCGAACCGGCCATCGCCGGAATCAATGGCGCCCTGCTGGCTGACGCCGTCCGCCAGCAGGGCCAGGATGCCCAATTCATCGGTTCTTTAACGGAGCTACAAGCGGCGGTGGAGGCGGCTATGCGGCCGGGGGACATTGTGTTGTTTCTTGGGGCAGGGGACATTACCCTGGCGGCTCGCCGGATGGCCGCAAATCTAGCGAACGGAGCCCGGCCCGCCGGCGTGAATGGCATGGCCCAAGTCGCCGGCTCGCCGGCCTCTGCGAGCCTCGATCGGCTCCGTCCGGTGATTGACGCGATCTCGGAGGAAGGATCCTGGCGTCGGGACGAGTCTCTTGCCAAGCACACCTCTTTGCGTATCGGGGGGCCTGCGGATCTGTATGTGGAACCGGCCAGCGAAGCCGAGCTCGCTCGGTTGCTGGTTTGCTGTCGTCATCAGAAAATACCGATGTTCTTCCTGGGGCGAGGTTCCAATCTCCTGGTCCGCGACCGGGGGATTCGAGGCGTGGTGTGTTGTTTGAATCATCGGAACTTTTCCCGCATTCGGATTGAGGGGCGGATGATTCATTGCGGAGCAGGGGCTCGTTTAAAGTCGTTGGTTTTGGAGGCCAAACGCCACGGTTTGGGGGGGCTCGAGTTTCTGGAGGGAATCCCGGGCAGCGTGGGTGGCGCTTTGCGGATGAACGCCGGGGCCATGGGGGCCAGTGTTTTCGATGTTGTCGAATCGGTGCGTGTAATGGATTCCGCGGGCCGGATCCAGGTAAAAGCGGCGAGCGATCTCCGGGTCGAATACCGTTGCTGTCCCTCCCTCTCCGGCGCCGTTGTCTTGGAAGCCGTTTTTCGAGGTGAACCGGCGCCGCAGGAACAGATCTCTCAGACGCTGGCGGCCTTTAGTGAGCGGCGATGGAACACGCAGCCGGCTGCGGCGAGTGCGGGATGCGTGTTCAGGAATCCGCGGTCGATTCCCGCCGGCCGATTGATCGACGAACTCGGCTTGAAGGGCCAGCGGATCGGAGGGGCCTTGGTGTCGGATCTTCATGCCAATTTCATTGTGAACACCGGCAGTGCCACGGCGGACGACGTTCTGCGGTTGATTGAGATGATTCGGGATCGAGCCCGCAAAGAGCGAGGCATCGAACTGGAAACGGAACTGATGATTGTGGGGGAATAGTCAAACCAATAAGTCTGACGATGAGTGAGGAACGAACCTCGAGAAGGGAACCTGTGTGGCGAATCACCGTCATGCTGGGCGGGCCGTCCGCCGAGCGCGACGTCTCGCTGAGATCCGGTCGGGCCGTAGTCGCCGCCCTCCGAAAGCACGGACACCAGGTGTGGGAACTCGATCCAGTGGATGCGGCCTGGACTCTGCCGGCATCCACGCAAGTTGTTTTTTTGGCATTGCACGGAACTTATGGCGAGGATGGCACTGTTCAGAGACAGCTGGAGACTCTGGGGATTCCGTTCACAGGCTGCGACGCGGATAGCAGCCGGGTGGCTTTCGACAAAGTCCAGACCAAAAAACGATGCGTGGAGGCCGGCATCCCCACGCCAAGGTATCAGGTGATCGAGTCTCCCTCGGCGTCCTGGCCGGAAGGTTGGGATCCGCCCCTCGTTCTCAAGCCGGTCCGCCAGGGGTCCAGCGTCGGCCTTCAGCTGGTTCGGAAAAAGTCCGAGTGGATCGCCGCCTTGACAGACGCGTTTCGTTTCGACACGCAAGTTTTACTCGAGGAATTCATCCCTGGACGAGAGCTTACCGTGGGGATTTTGGATGGGCGAACCTTGCCGATTGTGGAGGTGCGTCCCAAGGAGGGCGCGTATGACTATCGCAACAAATACACCGCAGGGGCAACCGAGTATCTTTGTCCCGCTCCTCTTCCGGTGGCGGTGGCGGAACAGGCCAGCCAGGCGGCCCTGCGCGCCTTCCAGGCGGTTGGCGGCCGGGATTACGCGAGGGTGGATCTCATGCTGAGTTCCGATCACCAGCCATTCGTGCTCGAAGTCAACACCCTTCCGGGCATGACCGATACCAGTCTGTTGCCCAAAGCTGCGGCAGCGGCTGGCATCAACTACGAATCCCTGTGTCACCGGATGGTGGAATTGGCCTGGAGGCGTGCGGGCGGCATTGAATGCGAAACGAACGTGTCATGTGGCTGAAGTCTAAACCCAAGAATCGGCGGCTGAAGCGGGAGCACCTGCTGGAAGTCAAAGCCAGTTCCCAACAACGGCGAAACGCCCGCTGGCGGGTCGCCACAATGGTCGCCAGCGTGTCCATTGGCATGCTCGGTTTTGTGGCGGTGTTCTGGCTGGGAGGCGCCTGGCTGGTCAACCGCCTCGTCTACCACAATGAGGCCTTTTCCATTACCCGGATTGACATCGAGACCGACGGCGTGATTCCGATCGAACAGATCCGCAAGTGGGCTGGCGTCAAGAAAAACGATAATCTCATGGCGCTCGATCTCCCGAACATCAAAAGGAACCTGGAGCTGGTTCCTCTGATTCGAGAGGCGGCCGTGGAACGGATTCTACCCCGGACGTTGAAACTTCGGGTGATGGAACGGGTCCCCATTGCCCAGGTGCATGCATTGGAGCCGCGGTTGGACGGTGAGGGGGATGATGTAGTCATCTATTACCTGGATGAAAAGGGCTATGTCATGATGCGGCCGGACAAGTGGTTTCCCGGAGCGAAGGCCTGGCGGTCTGTCGATGCCCTTCCGGTGATTTGCGGGATCGATGCTTCCGAGCTGCATCCGGGCTGGGCGGTCGGTTCTCCGCGAATCCGGTTCGCCCTGGAATTGCTCCAGGCCTTCGAAGATTCCCCCATGTACCCTTATGTTTATCTGGTTCGAATTGACGTGTACGCCCCGCAGGTCATCAAGGTGATTACCCACCAGGGAAGCGAGGTCACGTTAATGCCGGACAAGTGGGATAAGCAGTTTTTCCGGTGGCGACTGATCCACGACAAGGGAGCGGAGCAGGGCAACACGATTGCCACATTGGATTTGTCTGTCTCAAACAATTTACCCGTCCGCTGGGTGGAGGCCAGCAGTGTGCCTCCGGTGAATTCAAAACCGCCAAGAATTAACCGTGTGAAAAGAAAAAATGTTTAAATCACCCGAAATTATCGTTGGTTTGGAGATCGGCACCTCGAAAATCTGCGCGGTGGTTGGCGAGATCAACGCTGCGGGCGCGATCAGCGTCATCGGCGTGGGCCAATCGCGTTCACGCGGGGTTCGCAAGGGCGAGGTGGTGGACGGTTCTCTTGCGGAAGAGGATATTCGGAATGCGGTGGCGGAGGCCGAGCAAATGGCCGACGTGGAGATTCGCAGCGTATTCCTCGGCGTGACCGGCGCCCACATCCAGGGCTCGAACAACCGCGGCATTCACACCGTGTTGTCCGCCGATCGTGAGATCACCGAGGAAGATGTCCAGGATGTCATCAAGAACGCCAAAGCGATCACGCTGCCGGCCGATCACCATGTGATTCACGCCGTGCGCCAGCACTTCATGGTCGACGAACAGACGGGGATTCTCAATCCGGTCGGCATGCTTGGCACCCGGCTTGATGTCGACATGCATGTCGTGCACGGCAAGCTGAATCGCCTGCAAAATCCGATCCGCCTCGTGAAGGGATTGCAGCTCGAGGTGGAAGACATCGCTTTCAACGGACTGGCGTCGTCGCTCGCGGTTCTGACCAGCGAACAGAAGGAATTAGGCTCCCTGGTCATTGACCTGGGGGGCGGCACGACGGAGTATGTGGTTTACGCGGATGGAGTCATCAAATTAACGGGAGTCCTGGCGGTGGGGGGGGATCACATGTCAAATGATCTGGCGATTGGGCTCAAGGTGCCGCTGGGTCGGGCCGAGCAATTGAAGATTGACCAGGGCCGGGCGATGGTGGATGGATCGGTCAAAGGCCAGTGTATCACCCTTCCCGGCGAGGCTTACCTTCCGGAAAAAAAGATCAATTTGGAGCATCTTCGGCTGATCATGCATCTTCGATTGGAGGAGATCTTCGAGATCATCGCCCGCAGGGTAAGTGAGGCTGGCTTGTTGGATTACCTGCGTGCCGGTGTGGTTCTCTGTGGAGGCGGGGTGCGAACACCCCAGATTCAGGAACTGGCGGATGGAATTTTTCATTTGCCCGCCTGTTTGGGGCGCACCCACTCGCTGGGCGGCATCCGAACCGCGCTGGACCAACCCGAGTTCGCCACCGCAATTGGCCTGGTGAAGTACGGTGCCGGTCAGATTCGGCGCCGGTCAGCCCGGACCGCCATGAGTCAGGGATTTCGACAGACGGTCCGCCAGTGGTTCCGTGGGGATCGGCGAAGCCGCCGTCCGTCGTTGACACAAATGGATTAGCCGATGGCCACAAATATGAATTCAGAAAACTCCGCCAAAATGGGGCTGCCCCTCGAATCTGTCCAATTATCGGTAAAAATCTTTGGCGTGGGGGGCGCCGGAGGCAACGCCGTGAACTACCTGGCGACCGCCGCGATTCCCGGAGTGACTTTGATTGCGGTTGACGCCGATGCTCAGGCGTTGTCTACAAGCAGTGTCCCCCACCAATTGCAGCTGGGAATGACCGATCTAAGGGGGGTAGGAGCCAGTGGAGAACCAGAACTCGGCTGGGCCGCCGCAGAAAAAGATTCCGCCGCTCTACGCCAGCATTGCATCGGCGCCGACGTCGTCATGATTCTCACCGGTTTGGGAGGGGGCACTGGCACGGGAGCCAGCCCTGTGTTGGCCCGCGTGGCGAAGGAAGCCGGGGCGTTGGTGTTGGTATTTGCGATTCTACCCTTCGAATGCGAAGGCATCCGACGGCGACGCCAGGCCCAGTTCGGAGTGGAACAGTTGCGGATCGCAGCCGATGGCGTGATCTGTTTCTCCAACCAAAGGCTTTACCAATTGCTGGACAATCGAACCAGCGCCGTTGAAACTTATCAGTTTGCCAACAAGTTGTTAGGTCAGGCTGTGCGGTGTTTCTGGCAGTTGCTGGTTCAACCGGCGTTGATCCGGATCGACCTCTCCGAACTGCGCGATTTCCTCAAGGACAATTCTGGAAACAGCGCCTTTGCAACAGCGGCATCCCAAGGACCGAACCGGGCTGCCGAAGTCGTGGATGCGCTTCTCGACAGTCCTCTGCTCGAAAAAGGCCGGTTACTGCGGGAATCTCACGCGGTCTTGATCAGCCTGGTGGGTGGACCGGACTTGACGATGTCGGAGGTGAACCGGGTTGTGGATCTCATCAAGCGCCAAGGGGAGGATCTTGAAATTGTTTTGGGCGCCGCTGTGGATCCCAGTTACGCGGATCGCCTCGAGATCGTGGCCTTCTTATTGGGGAAAAGCGTTCCCAATCAATCCGGCTCCGTTCAACAGCCTGTATCCCAGGACGAACCTTCCTCATTTGCGGGAGTGGCGAGTGAATCCTATTCGGATTTGAACACCAACGTTTTAAGAGAACCAACGATTCGCCCGCCCGCCCGCCTGGTCCCGCCCGCCCCTGAACTCACCCAGGAACGGGCAGAAAACCTGTTGCGACGTCATAATGGCAACCCCTCGCGATCCCGCAAATTGGCAGACAAACTGATGCAAGGCCAGCTGCCTCTGGAAATTGTCTCGAAAGGACGTTTTGAAAAAAGCGATCCGACCTATCATAAAGGCGAGGATCTCGACTTGCCAACCTTTATCCGAAAACGCGTTCCCCTCAATTGAAACGGGATGCTCATCTTCTCGTTATAGTTTTTAGTAACATTTCGGCCGGAGAGGTGTCTAAAACAAGACTTATCCCGTTCAAAGAGTCGGGATTTTTTTTGGCTATTTCCGTCAGATGATTGAGATGAGAGACTTGAAAGGAGAGGAAAAACACCGATGAACACACTGTTCCACCCCCTCATGGTCCTTCTGGCCGGTGGCGTGTTGGTTGAGGCTCAGGAGTTTACCTTAAGCGTCAAGAACATGACTTTGGACGAATCGCGCTCCTGCCCGGGGGGCTACGGCGGCTACGCGATGGTCATGACCAAGGTGAGTGAGGTGAAAAAAGCGCCGAAGGCCGTCTCCGCGTCGCCTCTTTACGGCAGGATGGATAACGCCAAATCCGAACGGTTGCTGTTCTTTTTGGATGAATCCCAGGGAACCGGGAAGGGATATGACCGACTGGTGGCCGACCTGAACGGCAATGGAGATCTTACCGACGATCCCGTTTTTTCAAAGCTGAAGGAAGGTCCTCAGGAACAAAATGAGGACTATGAGCAGGCCAATTTCGGACCTGTCGAGTTGCCTGAAAGCAAGAGCCAGGGCATCTGGCGCCCGAGGTTTTACGCTGACATGTATCTCTATAACAAGCGCGAGCTGAAGTCCGCCAGCACCGAAGAAAGGCATATTGGCCAGATTCGGATCATGACAGCTTCGTTGCTCGAAACCACAGTGGAGGTCAACGGCATCAAGCAAAAGTTCGGCGTGGTGGATGGCAACTGCAACTTTTCGCTGCCGGATCCGGCTACCGTGACCACAATCCATCGTCGTCCGAACGATCCCGGCAGTTGGTATCTAATGCCCGGTGATTTCTACGTGCGAGATATGAACGGATCCGGCATCTATGACCGAACCGCCACGGAATCGGATGCTCAGATTTTTTCATCGGTTGTCTACTTCAAGGGAAAGCCGTTTTTTGCCCGATTAAGCCAGGATTTAAAAGGCATTCGGTTTGAACCCTACACGGGTGCCACAGGCCAGATCTCGGTTAAGGAAGGAGTGGACAGTATTATCCTGGGCTGGCAAGGAGGCGCTGGGGCATGGGATGGACTGACGCCTGATATCATTGAAGGAAAGGCTGAAGTTCCTGCAGGCGCCTATCGAATAAGTTCCTTCACGTTGACGGGCAAGAAAACCGCCAGTGACTGGATAAAAACGACCAGCCGTGAACTGCCGGAGAAGAGTTACGCGGTCGCGACCGGCAAGATAGTGAGACTCGATGTCGGATGCCCTCTTGTGGTGGAGGTCTCTGCAAACAAGGAAATCGATAATCAAGGAAGGGAATCGAGTTTAATGGGAGCCGCGCGGAGCCTATTTGGGGGCGGTTCGTCCAAGGCCACGATCCTGCGTCTGGATGTGGTGGTTCTGGGAGCGGCTGGTGAACGATACTCCGGTTTCTTTGGATCCGCGGGAGGCTACGTCCCTCCGCCCCGGTTCGAGATCAAGGACTCGACGGGCAAGGAGCTTGCATCTGGGAACTTTGAGTATGGCTGAGGCGGCACCTGCGCGTACTCATGGCGAGTACCTCAAAATGTGGTCGGCAAGAAGGTGAACGTCAGAGCCATTTTTGACCTGGGACCGCTGAATAGCAACGGTAAGCCGCTTGAGAGCAAAGTGATCGAGATGCAGCTTTAGGACTGTCGGCGAGCTTGGGAAAGAGCCGCCGTCATGAAACGCGATCCTGCTCGAAGATCAGGGTGTTCGGGTATAGAGTGCGCGCACTTGATCTGGGGTGACCTGAATTCGGGGATGGAACTTAGAGTCCGACAGGTAGTTAAGGAGGCTGCGGCGGAACTGGCTGACAACGGGGCTCGATTGGTTATCGAGATCAATGCTGCACACGAGGAGGCTGCCTTTGCCCAGTTTGGCTTCGAACACCAAGCCAAGGCGTCGGGCCGTGAACCAATCGTCGATGACTTGGACAGTGGGACGAATGTCCTTTGGAAGCGTATCCAGACACATGACGCCTGACTGAGACAACAGATACCACCATTGCCAATTGCTATGAAAATCGGTTGGGAATTCCGACAATAGTGGGTGGCTGGGATTGCACAGGATGCCGAGGGTATGGGGAGGTTGACGGCCTGTCCAAGCTGTGTTCCAGAAGATGCTCGAGAATCCTAACGCGATCGGTTTCATGCCAATGCTTGCCACGCGGCTTGGAGGAAGGAGCAATAGCACTTTGCCACCGGCCTCAAGTGAGGTCAAAGCGGTCGCGTCAAGCGAGTGTGCGATGGTAAGTTTTGGCGGGATCGATACTTGCGGATTTTTAGGATACACCCAAATATCCCAGTCGTTTTCCCAGTTTGGCGAAGGCGCGCGAATCGCCGATCTGGATTTTCCGGATTGGGCGGGGGGGGAGGCCTGTGCTAGTCCGACGACAAGCTGATAACCCGCGGGGACTGGCAGCGATCGAAGGTCAATTCGGACATTTCCGAGAGAGACCGCGTTGTCGACAGGGATATGTCGGACAGGCCTTTGGTCAGAGGCCAATGCTCGGCCAGTGTCATTGATGAGTTTCCAATAAACGATCATTTCGGTCAAGGGGGCATCGCCGAAGTGCGCGACTTCGAGATCGGCAGTCAGGATTTCCTCGGAGGTGAAGATCCGTTTGGATAATCGGGCTAACGGGACGGTGGTGTTACAGAATCGGCGGTATTCCTCAGGTTTTACATAGCCCTTTTCTTCCCAGAAAGGATCCAAAACGCCGACCAATGCGGTGCCTTGACCTGGGAAATCGTGAAGATCCAGCAACTGGAATCCTCCCATGCCGGGAGTGCGGAGGGCTGATTCGATTTCTTCTTTGTAGCACAGGGTTTGCAGCTTCCCCGAAGCCAGAAGAAACTCCCGGGCTTGACTCCACATATTGTGGGCCTTGAGGGTGTCGCGAAAGATTTCAAAGTTACGGGGCTTGAGATAGCCGGTGTACTTTGGGATTTCCTTGAAGTTAGGATAAACGCACCATTGTCCGATTTCATGGCTGATGACGGGGACGGGGCGAGTTCGAATGTAATCTCGATAGTCAGTTGTTGTTTCAGGTGGGTATGCATTGATGCGGCTCTTGAGTCCCTGGCCCCATCCTTGGATTCGAGGATCGGGAGCGACATGGAATTGGTTTTCTGGGATTTGTGGCCAACCGGCGCCACTGCTGTACAGACGCCGGCTGTCCCTGGCCCGGTAGTGGCTCACCCATTCTTTGAGAAACGCCTCATGGCGATTGCCGCCCGGTTCGTTGCCGTAGAGCAGGAAGACAAAGGAGGGATGGTTGCCGTAGGCTCGCAGGATTCGATCAGCCTCCTGATAGATCCAGGCATCCACAGGAAGGCCATCGCCCAGGGATGTCGATTGATTAGCCCAAGACCCGCATTCCACGTGGAGATAGAACCCCAGCTCATCCGCAGCCGCAAACGCGGCGTCGGGAGGACACCACGAGTGAAAGCGCAAATTGTTTAAGCCGTGGGCTTTTGCAGCGCGAATCACCTTCTTCCAGGAATCCGCATCGACTGGCGGGTGGCCGGTTTTTGGAAAAATAGCGCACTCCAACGTGCCTCGAATGAACGTTTTTCGGCCGTTGACGATGAACTGGGTCCCCTGGGTCGCGATTTCGCGCATACCGAAAAGAACGGATCTTGAATCGCCTCCAGGATCCAGCGCAACCGTGGCGCGGTAGAGAACTGGAGTAAATTCGTCCCATTGCTGGACATTTTCTGTCAGGGGAAGTTCGGCTGCAAAGAAGGCCCCCGTTGGATCGCAGGCGGCTGAAATGCGCTGTTCCACCAGAGGAACAGGCGTGATTTTGGATTCGTTTTGAGACACGGGGCTCAAGGTCAAATTGGCCAGGATTTGGCCTGAGGATCCTGAGGCATTTCCCACGGAAACGCGAATTTGCGCCGAACGCCGTTTAATATCGGGATAGACCTGGATATCATCCACCCAGATAGGAGGAGTGGTTTCCAGTTCGATTCGGCCCACAATACCGTTCCAGTTGCCTTGGGTATGATCGCTGATGCTATGGGAGTTTTCGCCGATATCAATGACCATGCGGTTGTCCACACGCACGGTGAGGACATGGCAACCCGGGCGGATGACCGTGCCCAGATCATACATATGGGGCGTCGAGAGGCTGGTGTTTGTCCCCAAAATCCGGCTATCCAGCCAGACCTGGGTCTCCCAATGCGGGCGTTCGAGCCTGAGCACGATCCGCTGGCCATGCCAAGCAGCGGGAATTTCGATCTTCCGCTGATACCAGGCGGCTCCGGCATAATAGAGCTCAGGTTGCAGCCAAAAAGGAACCTTCACATGCCCAGGCTGGCGGTATTCTTCATATCGGGGATCTGTAAACCAGGAACGATCGACGATGCCGCCTGTCCACTGGGTATCGACAGACACGGGTTCTCCTATACCTTGGGCGGACAGACAACCGGGCAGTTTGAACCGGCCGGATAACTGTCTCTCAAACCATCGCTCCTCCAAACCGCGATTGTTGCGGTCCAATTCAAAACGCCACGAGCCTGCCAGTGAAATCCGATCCGCTTTTACGATGATCGAAAGGGGCATGATCAAGGCACAGGCAACGCCCAGCCCCAAGGCCTGTGCAATACGATAAGGCAGGTGTTTTTTCATGGGTATGAGAATAGGATAGCCAATTGTCCCGGCATTTCCAAGGGTATCTGTTCGAGGGGGGGGCAGGCGGGCATAAGCCCCCTCATCTCACGGATGGGAATATACCCAGGCGGGACCGCAGAAAAAGAGAGTGCCAGAGGTCTGAGATCGACGGCTGTCGAGCACCAGCAAGGTGTCCAAATGGAGCGCGCCTCGCGGGACGCCGTCATTTGCGCCCCCCCAATGACCGGCCTCCTTCAACCCGTTGAGATCGAACTCGATCCAACGCCAGCCATTCCACGTAATTTCGGGACCATCGGGCTGAAAGGTTTGACCGCTTTCATCCTGGAGCCGAGTCCGGAGGATGTTGCCGGAACGATCCCCCTTGATCCATAGACCCAAAGCCAAAGGTTTTCCCGCAACAATGGACTTGGCTGTATCCGCGCAACGAACAAAGCGCCAGCCACGATCAAAGCGATAGTCTAATTGCCATTGGCGCGTGAACGGTTGGTCCGATATGGGAGACGCGTTTCTGGAGGAAAGAAGGGCGGTGGCCGGCACGGTCGAATCCCCGTCGAGATGGGCTTGGCAGGTTTCCAGTTTAACGGGGACAAAGCGTCGTTCAATGCCCGGGACCACGTCATTATGGTCTTGGTCTGTCAAGGACACCTTGATCGTGCCTTCGGGGGGCCTCAAGGAAGAGTGGATGTGATAGTCGAAGGTTTGTGGTTGCCATCGAACTGGATAAGACCGGTTGTTGATGATCGCCTGACCCTGAAAGGCCTCGCCCGAGGGATTATGGAAGCCGAGCCGCACGCCGGTTTCGACCGGCGCCAAGGTCAGCAAGAGCGGATTACTTACGCTGAACCGGTATGGCTCGGCGAAACGAGTTAGAAATCGCCAGTGATTGTCGTCGCTGTGCTCGGAGAAGACGGCGTAAACATAAACGACCGCGGGCCCATTGGCTCGAGTCGGATGAAACGCAAAGTCCACCAGCCATTCCTGTCCTGGCGCCAGAATTTTGCTGTGAGGAAAACGCATTCTGTTTTCCTCATGAAGAGAGGAAAAGATGGCGGCCGACTCAAAGGCTCCAGCCGGAACGTCTGGGGTGATTCGATCGCGATCGGGTCCGCTCAACTGGACGCGGATGCGGTCCGGAAATGGATTTCGGACGCGCACGGCTAATCGCGCGGGCTGAGCCGCGTGGCCGCCGCGCAGCAGAGACGGCAGCGGACCCTGGATTTCGAGCGCGGCTCGAGCCATGAGGGGACGATTGGATTTCAAGAAGGTCAGGAAGCGGGGAAGGGGGGACAACTCGATGCGAAGCGAACCATTTTCGCTGCGATTGACCCGTGCGGAGGCTCCAAAGGCATCCACCATCGACACGTCCTCGGGGGAGGCAATCTGGATGGGAAGTTCGCGGGTTTGGGGTTTGTCGGTGATCCAGCAGGCCAATTTTTGGATGCCGGCGCGGTTGGTGAGCAAGAGAAGCCACGTGTTGGCATCCGGAAGGAGTCGGCGCGCGATTTGGAATCCGGACAGTTCCCGGCCCATTGTTTGAATGGCGCGGTAACTGGGTTTTGGCATCAGCTCGTGAGTGACAACCCCGAAATTGTGTTCATTGTAGTTGGTATCTGTCCCGTCATTTTTCCAGTCATACCAGATCGAGAGCGGCACCCCCAGATGCAGGTTGACCAACTGTTGTCGGACAATAAAAGCGGCCTGGGTTTCGAGTGAAATCCCTTGGGCATGGGTGGCATAACCCCATTCTCCACTAATGACCGGGAGGAATCTTTTTTCCGGCGGTGCGTAACGTTCGATCATCGTGCGGAGTTTAAAGAAATCTGTGGCAACGGTCTCAGGGCTTAGACTGTAGTTACGATACGGGTGCACGCTGATCCCGTCCAGATAGCGCAAGATGCCTGACTGAAACAAATCCTCGAGGAATTTCCAGGGAAATCCGGAAGAGGCGGGTGCGAGAAGGGTGGCTTGAGGATCGGCCGCGCGAACGGCCTTGCAGGTGGCTATCGCCAAGGCTTGGTATTGTTTGACATCCGGTTGAGGTTTCCAGAATCCGATGTTGGGTTCATTCCAGATCTCCCACAAAATGCGTCGTCCCTCGAAATGTTTGGCTGCGGCAGCCGCCCAGCGGGCAAAGGCCGCCACACTCTCGGTTTTGGCGGGTGACGCGACAGCGCGCACTTCTTTTCCGGATACCGGATCCCGACTGGTGATGATGTCCTCATACAAGCCATTGGAGTAATCCAGAATGTAAAGGGCGCGCAAACCGCGGTTTTCGAGGTTGGCGGTGAGTTCGTCGTAATCCGCCCAGGTGTATTCCCCGCGTTTTCGTTCGGTGCCGCTCCATGAGAAATCCATGCGAACAAACTTGAAACCTGCCGCGGCAATGAGATCCAGATCCCGTTCGTGCCCGCGCGTGAAATGGATATTGATGCCGACGCCTTCGGGCAGGACAGCCGGGGGAAGATGGGAGGCGGACGTGTCGCTTGCCGGTAACCATGCCGTCAAACCTATCCAGATTGAGGCAGCCAAAAGGGCACGCAATTTCATGGTGAGTAAATGTTAAAGGGACCCCGGATCCGACTCAACCTGAATTGTCCGTCTCAAGCGAGCGCTCGCGCAGCTCGATGGATCGCGCCGAGGGCGAAGATCAACGGATAAAGTTCCTCATCATACCACAGCGAAGCGAAATAAAGCCCGACCGGCGCCTGGGAGAGAACCGTGCCTTTCCGAGTGGTTTTCAGCAGCCACTGGAAGCCGCGCTGGACGGAGGGATGGCGAACGTTTCCCGCGGAGATCAAAGCGCTCAAGGCCAGGCTGGTTTCCTCCACAGAACCGGCAGTGGTCAAGTGCCCCCCCCAGCTGCCCTCCGATTGTTGCGCCGAAAAAAGCCAGCTCATGGCTCGCGCCCGCATCGTCTGAAATTGCGCCGAATCTCGGGGATGGATTTTTTCAAGCGCGATCAAAACCTGGGCGGTGCCATAGGTAAGGTTCTGCTGGCCCGGCGCGCGCTGATTGCCAAACCACAGAGGCGCCCAGGAACCATCCTTGTTTTGCGCGTCCCGCAGATAGCCAAGACCGCATTGTCTGAACTTGTTCAGTGGTTTTTGCCAGGAGTCCGGCAGGTGCGGCCGCCAGGTTTCGGCCGCTAACAGGGCATGCGCAGTGATGTCCGGACAACTCCGGTCAAAAGGCAGTTTGCCCCACCCCCGGCAGAAGGTGGGCATCCCGCCATCCCGATTCTGCAAATCGAACAACCACCGGAGCCCCGCCTGCGCCGACGTGAGATTCGAGAGATTATCGGATCCAAGTCGGTGCAGGGCGAGCACGGCTCCAGCGGTGTCGTCGGCATCCGGAACTCCGCCCGCCAGGTCCGTCCAGGCCCATCCACCGGGAGCGGCCTGGGTAAACGGGTGCGTCCGGGTATGTTGTTGGACCAGCAGCCAGGAGAGGATTCTGGCCTGTTGCTCCGGGGAAAGCACCGCGTTGAGGTCGATGTCGGCGAGCGCATGGTTGAGGGTGAGCGTAGTCAGCCAGGTTGCCAGGTTCGAATCAATAGCCCAGCTGCCGTCAGGACGCTGGGCCGCCTGAAGGAAGGCGACGCCTTTCTCGCACACCGGATGCTCCCGATAATTTGACGCAGCCAACGACATGACGACAAAGGCCGTCAGTGGAATCGCCTCAAGAAAGCCACCCGTGGAAGGCTGGATTTGGGTCAGTAACTTCAGCGCGCCCGGAGTGATAAGGTCACGGAGCAGATGTTGTGGATGATGGGCCGGCGGTCCAGACTTGTGCCTGACCAGTCCGATGGCAATGAGCGCTGGCAGGGCATAACTCACTACCTGAAGGTCCAACCAACGAAAAAGAAAACGCGGCATTCGGGAAAGTTCGAAGGGCAACCGGGGCACCCATGTCCAAGCGCCTGGTTCGGCTCCAAATCGTCCGGTCAAAGCACAGACTGTCAGAATTGGAACAGAGAAAGTCCGGTCCTTGCCATAGATACGCAAAAGGGCGTTCTGAATAGAGGCCGGCTCCAGATTGCCCATCCTGGCAGACAGCCAGGACACGGCCCGTGAAATCACCGAATCAGCCTCTTTTTGGGCCAGGGACGACAATACACTCCAGGCCAGCAGCGTGGTGCTCAGATTGCTCGGGCTCTCCGGGGTGTCTCCCCAACCGCCATCCGAATTGGCGTGGCCCGACAACCAATGCATGCCGGATTCGATTCCGATACGATGCTCGTCTCGATTGATCCGTGCCAATGCTAACAGGGCCACTGCGGTGGACAGGGCGCTGCTCGATAACCGCCCGGGCCAGAATCCCCGAGGATCGAACGTCGCCTGCAATCTCATTCTGAGGTTTTTCTTCGCTTGACGCAGGTCTTCCGTTAGATTCATCGCCCGGTTGTTGTCTCCAGCCGCGATCATGTCCCGCAGTGTATGACGGCCATCGTTTCCTTATCAACCCGGATTTCATAGGCCCAGATCCCTGCGGATCGTTATCAGACAGCGAGGAAGGCTGAAGGTTCTTTCCGAAGAGTCGATGCTCTGGATTGGTCTTGTCGGCTCGGGATCCTTTGCATCGATATATCGTGGCTTGAGACGGCAAAGGTTCTAGGAAAAGAGGATGATGACAGTCTTTGACACCCGGTCACTGCCGGTTCATTATCCGGGAATGAACCACGCGCCTGATCCCACCCGATGCGGCTGTGGGCAAGACGGTTTGCCTCTACCCATCTCAAACCACTCCAGGTTTAGTCCTGTTCCCAGTCCTTTCGGCTTCACGTTGATCGAGTTGCTGGTGGTGATTGCCATTATCGCCATCTTGGCCGGCATGTTGCTGCCTGCCCTCGGCAAGGCCAAGAGTCAGGCCATCACTGCCAGTTGCCGCAGTAACGTGAAACAGTTCGGACTGGCCTCTCACCTCTATGCCCATGATCAGAATGATACCCTGCCTTTTGCCTGGGGAGACAGCCACAATCCCGATGCCAACAACTTCCACGGCCTTCTCATGCCGTACATGCGCTCCTCGGAATTTCGCGCAGGCACCGCGACCACCAACAGCGATTTCGCCTACAGCATTTTCAAGTGCCCGGTCAGGATGAAGGAAAATCACTATCGCAAGAACCAAAAATACACCGGCACCGGCAATCCCTGGAAAATCAGCTACGGAATGAATCAGTATAATTCGATCAATTTTCCCACAACGGGCGGACAGTTGCCGTCCGCAAAGACTGCCAAGCTATCCTCGGTGCGCAATCCAGCCAGCACATTCCTGATTTCGGATCTCTCCTTCGAACTGAATCATCCCGCCATCATCTATCTCGGAAAGTCGTCCGAGGGCTATTACGACGTCGGCTATCGTCACAACCAACCCCATCCCAATGGCCGGGCTCTGATCGGCTTTATGGATGCGCACGTTTCTTTGGTTGGTCCAAAGGAAACCAATGGCATCCTGATGGAATTCAAGAAGTAGGCGATAACTCCCAGCAGAGGTTGGTCCAGCCTTCTGCTATCTTCCTGGAGATGGGCTATTTGCCGGCTTCCTGCGATACACTTGATGGCCGCAAACCAAGCCAAGAACGATCACGGCTGCCCATGCGGCGTCGGCTGGTTCAGGGACTGCCAAAGGCGGCCCGATCATGTCTTGTCCGTATTGGGCATCCGGATTTGTTGAGTGCCACCAAGTCGTTTGATAAGGATAGACGCCCGAACCGTTCTGGCCCCAATTGCTGTTCAATCCCAGAGTGTAGTAGCCATTGGCACCGGTCACCAGAGCCGTGATTTCGGGGCTCGCGGAAAACGTAAAGGCGTTCCCATATACTGCGTGCCATATCGAGAGTTGCAAGGCCGCACCCTCGTTTGGCGTGTCAGCTTGTGAGGAAAAGGTATTGTACAGATAGGCCGCCATTTTGCCGCCGTTTGCCTGCCAATAAGGATTCTCCGCAAGTGCGGAGGAGGGAAAAGATCTCGCCTCAGCTGTAAAATCGGTTGAATATTGGTAGAGATCCACACAGTACGCCGCGAAGGAGTTGCCGTAGCCAGGCGGAGGCGTGGTTCCGGTTGTAAAAGTGAGAGTGAACTCGCCAACGTCAACGCCGCTGTAAGATTTCGCGGTTTGGCCGGCAATTGCAGCAAGCGATACGTTGCTCACCCTTGCGTAGCGATCCGTAGTCAGGCTTTCAGTCATGCTATAGGTGCCAAAAACTTCATAAACCTGAGCTCGAGCCTGGAGCCCTGATATTGCGATAATTCCAGCGCTTACGAGCAGCAATCTCGAAATTCCCTCAAACCTTCTCTCGCGTTTCTCACTCCCAAACCACATTTTCTTCATCGGTAAACCCTTTTCTCGGCAGGCACATGCCAAAATTTTTAAGGCCTTTAGTCAAGATCATCAAGGTCTTTTTGTCGAATTAAACAGGGTCATTCGGACCTATGATGAGGCAAGTGTTGATTATCGATTGTGATGGGATTCCCCATTTGCCTCGGGATTAGCATGAATCATGCCTTGATCATTGTTGCGAAGACCGACGGTCAGTTTTTCGGCGTTTAATAAGTTTTTTCGACAGCCATTTGACAAGACGTGGTTTTGGGTTTTATTGAAAATGCTGATGTATAAACCTTAACCTTAGGAAATTATGCCAATTCCCGTTGGAACAAAAGCCCCTGAGTTTACTCTGAAATCCAAACAAGCCACCGGTCTGGTGGATGTTTCCCTAAGCCGGAATCTCGGCCAGAAGAACACGGTTCTGCTGTTTTTTCCCCTCGCCTTCACTGGAGTTTGCACCAATGAAATGTGTGAAATATCAGGGGGACTTGCGACATACACGCAACTGAAGGCGGATGTGATTGCGATCAGTGTCGACAGCCCCTTTGCTCAGGAGGCATGGGCGCAGAAGGAAAGGATCACTTTAACCCTGGCCAGCGATCTCAACAAGAAAGTCGCCGAGGCTTATGGAGTGCTGCTGCCCGACCTGATCGGCTTGGGATCCGTGAGCGCGCGCGCGGCCTTTGTCATTGACAAGAACGGAATCATCCAATACAGCGAACAAACCGCGACGGTAAAGGATCTGCCGAATTTTGAGGCGATCACGAATATTCTGGCCAAGTTGGGGTGAGATCGGGTCCAAGGTTTCTCCGAGGAGAGAGCCGGGGGTGCCGTTGGCGTTCTGGCTGGCAAGAGCGGTAAGCCGTGGCTCGAAGTCCTGTCTACGGTTGGTTATCCTTATTACTGTCGGCGGTTCCATGGCGGTCGCATCATTGCTGGCCTCGACCGAGACGACAAATGCGACAAGAGCATTTGAGGTTCGTCTGGCCGACTACCAAGCCAGTTTACAACGGGATCCCACCAATACCGCTCTCTTATTTGAGATTGCGGACTTCTGTTTTGACCATGGGGCACAGGAGAATCCTCGGGCCGTGGTCCTTGCCGAAAGCTATTTTCGTCGCCTCCTGGATCTGAATCCCAGCAATAGCCTAGCTCGAGTCATGCTGGGCAGCACGTTAACGATGCGGGGCCGTGACGCCTTTTGGCCCACGGCAAAGCTGCGACATGCGCGAGAAGGACTTCGTGAGATGGACACCGCCGTGGCCCAGGATCCCCAAAACCCTCGCGTTCGATTTGAACGAGCCGTTAATAATGTCCACATGCCCAAGTTGATGCAACGCGAGGAGATCGTGAAAAGTGATCTGGAATGGCTCTGGAGCCTGGCGAATTCAGAATCCTCAAGTCTTACACCGTCCTTGCGTCAAAATGTCGCCCTTTATTACGGGGTTTTTCTCAAGAAAAGCCATCGGTCGGAGGAGGCAGAAAGGATCTGGCGAAGAGGATTGGAGTGGGCGCCCTCAAGCGAAGTCGGCCACAAAATCCGTAAAAATCTGAAGGGCCCTTTCAGCGCCGAAGAGAGAATTCCACCTTCATTGCACCGTTAGACCCCAGTTTTTTGAGAAAAAAATTGTCTGATCATTCAATTCCCGGCAATCTGCAGCGGATATGCAGCAGGTTAATCTAGGCATGATCGGTGGGGGAACCGTCGGTAGCGGGGTGTACCACGCTCTGGAACAGAATGGAGACCTCATGGCTTCGCGGTTGGGCCTCCAGATCAACATCCTGAGGATCGCCGTCAAGGCTTTGAATGAGCCTAGGCCGTATGCGATTCCCGAATCCCTGATGACGACCGATTGGGCGGCGGTGGTCAAGGATCCGAAGGTTGACGTTGTTATCGAGCTTGCCGGAGGAACGACCGTTGCCCGAGCAATGGTCCTATCCGCCCTGGAATCCGGCAAGCCTGTGATCACAGCCAACAAAGCGCTGTTATCGGCCTATGGAGAGGAGCTGTTCGAGGCGGCTCGGAAGAACAAGGCCAATCTCTATTACGAAGCCAGCGTTGCCGGAGGGATTCCCATTATAAAATCTCTGAGAGAGGGATTCATTGGGAACCGTATTACCCATCTTTATGGGATTGTGAATGGCACCTGCAATTATATCCTGACTCGGATGAAGTTGGAGGGAGCGGAGTTTGAGACAGTGCTGGATGAGGCGCAACGCTTGGGGTACGCCGAAGCCGATCCGTCCCTCGATGTGGATGGTTACGATTCTCTGCACAAGATTGGGATTCTCGCGTCGTTGGCCCATGGTTTTTGGGTGAACCCGCGGGATATTTATGTGGAAGGCATTCGCCAGGTGACTCAGGCTGACATTCGGTTTGCGAATCAGTTAGGCTACACGATCAAGCTGCTGGGCATCATCAAGCGTATTCCCGACCGGGTGGGCGCAAACAACAACGGTTCACATGTTCAGGTGTCTGTTTATCCGGTGCTGGTTCCTCATTCGCATGTGTTGGCCAACGTCAACAATGTGTTCAACGCCGTCTTTGTGCGAGGCGATCTAGTCGGGGACACTTTGTTTTATGGGCGAGGGGCTGGAAAAGACGCGACGGCCAGTGCGGTGCTGAGCGATATTGCGGATGCGGCGTTGGATTTGAAGTTCGACACCAAGTGCCGGGTACCTCCTTTCGTGCCGCACGAAAAGCAAGGGGCTGTTCTGCCAATCGACGCAGCCGTTTCGCGGTATTACGTTCGGATGCATGTGGTTGATCAACCCGGTGTGCTGGCCAGTGTGGCAGCCCTTTTTGCCGAAAACCACATTGGCATTTCGTCCGTATTTCAACCCGAAGGCCACGAAGGCCAGGGGGTCCCGTTGGTCGTTATGACCCACGAGGCTCCGAATGCCGCCATGCACAGTGCTCTGGCCAAAATCCGTCAACTGCCCGTCAGTCTGGCCGAACCCCGCATGATCCGGGTGGAAGATTTCGAATAATGCGTTGCTTGATTTCCAAGGATTTGCGCGTTTCGAGGTTCATGGGCGCAATACGCGTAACTTGGTTCTGGGGCGGTCTGATTTGGGGCGCGGGTATGGGGCGGAGCCCGTGCCCGCAGCCCATGGCCATTTCAAGAGGTGCTTAGTGGTCTAATCCATAAATCCACTAACGTCAGTGTATTTATGGATTAGACCCGTTAGGCGCTGGGCTGGTCCTTTGGACACAGCCGCGCTCCGGGCCATAATGAGTTTCTGGGGCTTCGGGGATCCCCCTTTACTCGCAGGATCCAAGCTGCTAGTTTCGGCGCGGTTTTAACATGGCTTTGATTGTACAGAAATACGGTGGGACCTCGGTCGGCAATCCCGAACGAATCAAGAACGTGGCCGCGCGCGTTGCGCGCTGCCGCCAGGAAGGACACAAGCTGGTGGTCGTGGTTTCCGCCATGAGCGGGGTGACCGACAGCTTGATCAAACTCGCCAAGGAGCTCATGCCTTTGCCCAACGAGCGCGAGATGGACATGCTCCTGGCTACGGGCGAGCAGACCACAATCGCCCTGACGGCCATCGCTTTGCACGCCCTGAACGTGCCAGCCATCTCCCTCACCGGAGCTCAGGCCGGCATTGTGACCGATGGGGTCCATACCAAGGCGAAAATTAAGAACATCACCCCAAAAAAGGTGCACGCGTTGCTCGATGAGGGCCAGGTGGTCATCGTCGCCGGATTTCAGGGCCAAACTATGGAAGGCCAGATCACCACCCTCGGACGGGGAGGTTCTGATCTCACCGCCATTGCGTTAGCCGCCGCCTTGAAGGCTGATCTCTGCCAGATTTACACGGATGTCGACGGAGTCTATACCGCCGATCCGCGCTTGGTGCCCGGAGCTCGCAAATTGTCCGAGATTTCCTACGACGAAATGCTCGAACTCGCCAGTCTGGGAGCTAAGGTCATGCAATCCCGGTCGGTGGAGTTTGCCAAGAAATTCGGCGTCGTGTTCGAAGTTCGTTCCAGTATGAATGAGAATCCAGGAACCCTTGTGAAAGAAGAAACCAGAAGCATGGAAGATGTCGTTATTCGCGGCGTCTCGCTCGACAAGAACCAGGCCAAGGTCACCGTAGTGGGCGTGCCGGATCGTCCGGGAACCGCAGCGCGGATCTTCAAAGCGCTCGGGGATGCCGCGGTGAATGTGGACATGATCGTTCAAAACGTCAGCCATGCCGCCGCCTCGCCCTGCACGGATCTCTCCTTCACGGTCGATAAACCCGATTTGCTCAAGGCCCACAAGGTGATCGACTCGCTTAAGAGCGAAGTGGCCTTTCGGGAGGTTACCGCCGATGAGAACATCAGCAAGCTTTCCATCGTTGGCGTCGGCATGCGCAGCCATTCCGGGGTGGCCGCCAAGATGTTCGATGTCCTCGCCAAAAATGGCGTCAATATCGAGATGATCTCCACCAGCGAGATCAAGATCTCGGTTGTGATTGAGCTCGCCAAGGGCGAAACCGCTCTTCGAGCCATTCACGAGGCTTTCCATGCCTGAAACAGGCTAGAAAAGGTCGTGTAAATTGGATATTTCAACCGAAAAACTCAGTCATGCAGCCATTGTCAGGGCCATCGGGCGGCTCGACGCCGCAGGCGCCCCCATGGTCGAGGCCTCTTGCAGAGCCTTGATTCAGGAGAAACCGAAGTATCTCCTCCTCGACATGGCTGCGGTCAATTATGTCAGCAGCGCGGGCCTACGAAGTCTGCTGGTTCTGGCCAAGGCGATGAAGGCCGCGGGCGGCACCCTGGTGCTTTGCAGCCTCACTCCCTCGGTGCGCGAGGTGATGTGCCTTTCAGGATTTGACAACATCCTTACGCTGGCCGCGGATCGTTCCGCCGCCCTGCGTCTTATGCAGTAGCTCCGGGCAGTCCGGCGGTGTAGTTCGAACTCAAGCGACGGAGCAATGCCACGAGTTCGCCCGGGGTATCAACCGGAGCCTGGCAGGTGTTTCCCTGGCAGACTTGAGCCGCCGGCTGTTTTGTCGCGATCGGATCAGGGGAGGGAGAGGTGTCAGAAGATTCCCTTGATCGGCAGATGATCCTGTTGGGCCAGTAGATCTGATGAGCCGTCTCGATCAACGCCTGCGTCCTGGGGTCACTTGTGGAGCCGCTGATCGCGATACGACCGGGAGCTTGCAGTGAAAAATCCAAGGCCTGTATCAGCATGCCGAAGGCTTCGGGGAACCGGTGGAGCAGGGTTTGGTGAGCGCGCAAGCTTGCTTCGGCAAGCTGCCGCCACTCCGGCCGATCCGTTATTGCGGACAGACGTAACAAGGCGAGTGTGGCCACCGAATTGCCCGCAGGCTCGGCTCCGTCCTGATCTTCCTTGAGGCGCGCGGGAAGCTGGCCCGTTTCAGCGGGCGTCGTCCAGAACCCGCCTTCTATCGGATCGTGGAATCTGACGATCATCGCATCCGCCAGGGATAGGGCGAACTCAAGAATCTTGTCTTCCAGGGTCGTTTCATACAGATCGATCACACCGCTCAGAAGAAAAGCGTAAGCACTCAGCAACTGAACGGTGTCGTGCTCGCCGTCGCGCCACCGATGATACAATGTATGAGTTGTTGAGTCCCAAAGCTGGTTTTGGATGAACTCCAGGTTCTTTTCAGCGCATCGTCGATAGGTTGGATCCTTCAAAATGGCCGCTCCTCGCGCCATAGCTCCCAACATCAGGCCATTCCAGGAAGACAGGATTTTGTCGTCTCGATGAGGCCGGATCCGCCGGGATCGGACCTTGCGCATTTTCTCCAGGGCTGAGTTCAGTAAATGCCCGTCGGCCTCCGACAATTTTTCATGGGCAATCCGGAGCACGTTTTGTCCAGGAAGCGCCTCCGGATCGCTGTGATCGAGGAAATTTCCTTCATCCGTGATCCCAAAACGATGGACGGCAACATTGAACTCCTCAGGGCTCAAGCATCGGCCCAGTTCGGCCTTCGTCCAGCAGTAGAACTTGCCCTCTTTGCCTTCGCTATCGGCGTCTTCAGCCGAGAAGAAGCCCCCCATGGGATGCGTCATCTCACGCCGAACATAGTCGAGGATGCCCCGCGCCACATCCGCATGGCGCTCCTCGCCGGTGGTCAGGAAGACGTCCAAATAAAGCTGGGCCAGCTGCGCGTTGTCATAAAGCATTTTTTCGAAGTGCGGCACCTCCCATCTGTCATCGACGGAATATCGCGAGAAACCGCCGCCCAGATGATCGTAAATGCCGCCGGCGGCCATCCGGTCGCAGGTGAAGACCACTTGGCGCCCTGCTGCGGCGTTCCGGAACCGGTGGCTGGCGCGCAACAACAGACCCCCCAGGCATGGCTGGGGAAACTTCGGAGCTCGGCCAAAACCCCCGTGGTCCAAATCAAAACTGCTCCCGATCTTGACCATGGCTTGCCGTAAAACAAGATCCGTCAGCCCGGCGGGCTTCTCCGGTTCCAGATCGGCCGGTTTCCGCTGGATGTGCCCGATCAGTTCCGCCGCGCCTGATTCCACATCGCGACGGCGTGTTTGCCAAAGGGACTGAATATGTCGCAAGAGCTCCAACAACCCAATCCGTCCGCCTCGTGTTTCTGGGGGGAAGTAAGTGCCTCCAAAAAACGGCCGCAAGGCGGGGGTCAGGAACACCGTGAGCGGCCAGCCCCCCAGTCCGGTAATCGCCACCACCGCTTTCATATAAATCCGGTCCACGTCCGGTCGCTCTTCGCGATCCACTTTGATGCTGATAAAGTGTTCGTTTAGAAATTCCGCGATCCCGGCATTCTCAAAAGACTCCCTTTCCATGACATGGCACCAATGACAGGTCGAATAGCCAATGCTTAGAAACAGCACCTTATCTTCGGCTCGCGCCCGCGCAAAAGCCTCTTCGCCCCAAGGATGCCAATCGACCGGGTTGTATTGGTGCTGCTGCAGATAGGGGGACTTTTCGTCGGCCAGGCGATTGCGTCTTGGAACGGAGGCGGAGAGGGGTGTGTTCATGGCTTCTCACGGTGAGGGGGTCGCCCCCCCCTCAAAAGAAATCCCCCTCCGGTGCAACGGCCGGTTGTCAAACGGAGTCGACTTTGCCGAGTGATTCATCCGTGCCAAACCAACCACACTCTTAGACTTTGTCCAGCGGGAATTGGGACTATCCTCCGCAGGCCTTTCCCCTCAGGCCCGGCCGACAGCCCAATTCCCGGTTGAGATTGTTGGTTTGATTCCTTGACAAAAGTTGCGCAGTCCTGGTATCCAACTTTCCCAATTCATGAAATTTATTAGTGACGCATACACAAGATCCCGGATGCTTCCAGTTGTCTTGAACTGCCTTTTGTGTGTTCAACTCTCCGTAGTCGATGGATCGGCGATTCTTTTCAGTTTCACCGGCGATCCTGCCTATCACACCTCGGCTCCCACTGGAACTCTCAGCGGAAGCGGTTGGGAATACGAAGGATCCTGGGGATCATACCTGGGCACGGCGATTTCGCCTTCGCATTTCATTACCGCGACTCATGTTTATGGATCGGTGGGAGATGTGTTTGTCTACAATGGCAACTCCTACACAACCATTGCCAAACATGTCAGCGCATTCTCCGACCTGACCATCTGGGAGGTTCAAGGATCCTTTGCCAGCTATGCGCCGTTGTATACCGGCATCGACGAATGGGGCAAAGACCTCATCGTTTTTGGACGCGGGACCCAACGGGGCGCGGCAATCACGGTTGGATCCGAGGAAAAAGGCTGGAGATGGGGCCAATCGGATGGGGTCCAAAGATGGGGACAGAACACGGTGAGCGGTATCGCGTCAGGGGGAGCCACCCTGGGCCAGTTTCTGGTTGCTGACTTCGATCGAGACGCCGGCAAGAACGAAGCCCACCTCTCGCGAGGAGACTCCGGCGGTGGGGTCTTTATCCAGGACGAGGGCATCTGGAAATTGGCTGGGATCAATTACGCCGTGGACGGTCCGTTCAGTCTGAACGGGACCACAGGCTCAGGGTTCGACGCTGCCTTGTACGATGCCGGCGGGCTTTACTACTACGCAAACGGAACCTGGCATTTACGGGAAGACCAATCCCAGGACATTGCCACTTCATTTTATGCGACCCGCATCTCATCCAATCAAACCTGGATCCAGAGCATTGTGGCTGTGCCCGAGACCGAGTATGCCACAACAGCGGCATGTGTGGGTTTGGCCGTCTTTGCCGCCTGGTGTCAAAGGGGACAACGGCAGCGCCCCACTTAGGGTCCGTGCAAAAAAAACTTCCGATTTTGGCGGGAGCGCCGCCGGGTCAGATGCTAGGCGCGTGGGCGGGAGTGTATCCTCGGCGATACTCGACCGTCCACGCAACAACGCAGATGACCCGGCGCCGCCCCGCCCCGGAGGGCTGCGAGGCTTTGGCTCGCTGGCTTCGTTACTCCTCGGTCAGAGACCGCTGCGGGTATCTTCCCTCGTCGAGCCTCGCCAGCGAGCCAAATCCTCAGCTGCAAAATCGGAATTTATTTTTGCACGGACCCTTAATCCTATTTCGGGGATAAATCGATGCAGGCGCCTTCCTTGGTGCTGCGGACGTAGAGGCGACCGTTGCTTAGAGCCGGCGTGCTCCAGCACTTGCCCTCGATGGCCTTTAAACGGCCCACTTCCTGATACGCCGAAGGTGTGGCTGCCACAAGAACAAGAGTGCCCTGATCATCGAGCGCCAGCAGGTGGCCGTCCGCCAAAATCACATTTCCAGGACCAAAGCCGTTCTGGGACCATTTGATCACGCCTGATTCGAGTTCGACACATTTCAAGGGGCCGCTCCCGAATTCCTTAAAGCTAAACATGCCATAGAGATGGCCTTGATAATAAACCGGTGTGCTCCAGTGATTGGGCAATTCCTTCGGCTTGCGCCAGACCTGTTTGGCGGTCATCTTGTCGCCCTCACGGGCAATTCGAACCAATCCCGCCCCGACATCGTAACCGGCCGAGCAGTAGACCCAATCCCCTGCGACGACCGGCGATGCGGCTGTGGAAACCTTGTATTCAAAGGGGTATCGCCATAAGACGCCCCCCGTGGACGGCTCAACCGAAACCAATCCCGATTGCGCAAAGAAAATAACCTGACGCATCCCCTGGATCGTGGTTGCGATAGGCGTGGCATGGGTCATCTTGTCATTCTGACCTTTCCAGGCGATCGCCCCGTCCTTTTTCTTCAGAGCGACCAGGCATTGGTCCGAGCCGTTGGCATTGACATAAATGAACTCGCCTTCAATCAAAGGGGAGGCGGCATTCTGCCAAGGAATGAGCTTGCCCCCGAATTCTTTGGCCAGGTCCTTTGTCCAAAGAATCTTGCCTGTTTTGGCGTCCAGGCAGTGAAGGACAAGATAGGCGGTGTTGACATAAACCCGGCCGTCCTCGATCGATGGCGTGGACCGCGGCCCGTCGCCCCCTCGATTCTCTTTGGTGCCAGAATCCCCCCCGCCGTCGTATTTCGCCAGGCCCACGGGTGTCGCCCAGAGTTCATTCCCGCTGGCCGCGTCCAGGGCAACGCAGACCTCCTGGCTGGAACCATTGGCGTCGCGCCGGATCAGAGTGCAGGCAATGCCTTCCGCCACCGCAAACGAGCTCAATCCATCCGTCAGAGGAGCTTTCCACAGAATTCGCGGTTCAGCCTCTTTCCAGGCCTTCGATATTTTCTCTGTGGAAATTCCATTGTGAGCCGGGCCTCGGTAGCAAGGCCAGTTTTCGCCAAAGGCTGATGATGGCGACAGGACAACGCATAAAACGCCCAAGGCGATGCAACACTTGCCGAAATGATCTCCGATCGCAGATAATAACGTCATAATCATGAATGTAGGATTTATGGATAACTTAAAGTCGCGACCTTTTATTTACCAGTCGGTTTCGTCGCTCGATTGGGATAACGCGGTTTGGAGATTTGCGGAGGCGGATCTTTCTTAAGCAAGCGAAGGGTTTCATCGATGGCACGCTCGAGTTGAGGATCGGAGCCCTTGGCCATTTGAGCGGGATCGTCCACCACCGGAATGTCCGGATCGACACCGTAACCTTCAATGATCCATTCTCCTTGGGTGCTATAGATGCCAAAGGTGGGAACAGTCACCGATCCGTTGTCAATCAGCTGCGGGGCTCCTGTCATTCCGATCAGGCCGCCCCAGGTGCGAGAGCCGATCAGAGGTCCGAGTTTAGCCTTCTTAAAGTAATAGGGGAACGCGTCGCCCCCAGACCCGCTCCAGCCATTGATCAACATCACTTTGGGGCCTTGATGGGCGACCGACGGCCACGGCCAGTCTCTCCCGTCTCGAACCCCCCAGTAATTCAGGAGTGGACGATTCAGAAGTTCAATGAACCGGTCCGGGATCTGTCCGCCGCTGTTAAACCGCTCGTCGATGATTAAAGCCGCCTTTGTGAATTGAGCGCGGAACTGGCGGACCAGTTCGGTCTGCCCGCCTTGGCCCGTATCCGGGACGTAGACATATCCGACCTTCCCGCCGGAAGCCTCCTCGACGCGTTTTCGATTCGCCTCGATCCAGGACAGATGACGCAATCGCGCTTCGCTCGAGAGGGTCTTGACCAGAACCTCGCGCGCGCCTTCTCGAACAGGTTTGTCGTTGACCAGCAGTTGGATCGTTTCGTTCGCCATGCCCTGGAAAGCCGCCCATGGATCGAGCGCTGTATCCAAGGCCATTCCATTCACCGCAAGAATGTAGTCGCCTTCCTTGACGTCGATGCCCGGTTCGCGCAAGGGGGACCGAACGGAATTGTCCCACGGAGCCGCCTCCAGAATTCGTTTGATCCGGTAGGCGCCGTTGTCGAGGGAGAAATCGACTCCCAGATAGCCCACGCCGCGCTGAGGGGCGCTCTCAGTCGCGCCTCCACTGCGATAGGTGTGCGAGGCGTTCAATTCCGCGATCAGTTCGCCCAGCAGATAGTTGACATCCCAGCGCGTTACGGCGTCTTCCAGCATAGCTCCATACCGTTCCCGCATGGCTTTCCAGTCGACCTGGTGCAAGCCCGGATCGTAGAAATAGTCCCGCTCCAACCGCCAGGCATCCGTGAACATCTGCCGCCATTCCGCCATCGGATTGATCAGCGCTTCCAGCCCGCCTGTATTGAGCTTTTTGTCCATTTTCTGCCCTTCCTTGGGTTCAATGATGGCATAGTCTCCACCCTGGCGAACAAGCATTTTTTCCCCTTTGGCCGCCAGTTGTGCGAATTGGACATTATCGAGGATTGCTTTTTCCTCCCGTTTCTCCAGATCATAAAAAAGCAGTGGGCTCCTGTCCTCGTCGGACCCGGTGCGGGGCAGGCGGCGATATATTAACTTGCCTTTGACAGCGGCGAGATCGGCGTAACGTCCGGGTTTGGGCGTCAACACGACACCTCGCGCCTCAAAACCCTCCCGATCGATCTCGAGTGTCTTGGGCGGGTCAGTTTTTCCTGCGCCTTTTTCAGCATCGGCATTTTTCTTCTCTCCGTCCTTGCTCTCTTTGCCCTGCTTGGATTCTCCCGACGCGTCTTTGTCTTTGGCGCTGTCTTGTTTGTCTTTGGAATCGGGTTTGTCTTTCTTCTCCAATTCTTCGTCGTTTCGAGGCGCCAGTGGAGAGGGGACATCCTTGCGGAGCGGAACGGCGATCAGATTCTGTGTGTTTGCATAAATCCAGGTGTTGTCCAAGTCGCTGTAAATCGGGGCGAAAGTCCTACCCGAGCGGTAGTACAGGTACTTGTTGTCGGGATCGAAGACTGGTTCCTCGTCGTTGTAATAGCCACTGGTGACTTGGTATCGGCATTTCTCGAGGGTGTCGTAGAGAACAATGGCGCTGTTGCGATTGGTTTGATCCGCGGCGTAGGCAAGCCAGCGGCTGTCGGCTGACCAATTGAAAGAAAAACCATTCAACTCGCCATGGTACATCCAGAGTTGCCGGTCGATCGATCGGGTCTCGCGCGTTTCCCGATCGTGCAGATGGATCCCCATGGCTTGGTCAATAAACACGAGTTTCTTGCTGTCAGGCGACCAGGCCGGTGGGTAGCGAAAACCCGCCCCCAAAGAGGTCGCCACAGTCTCTTCGCCGGATCCGTCGGCGGCCCGGAGGGTCAACTCGTACTCGCCGGTCCGATCGCTGAAAAAGGCCACGTTGGTGCCATCAGGCGACCAGGCGGGAAAACGCTCGGCGACCCCCGGGCTTTGGGTCAGATTTCGGATGATGCCATTCTCCGCGGGAACGGTGAAGATTTCGCCTCGGGCGGAAAAGACCGCCCGTTTGCCCGAAGGAGACACCCCGGCGCTGTGGATGTAGCCGGAGACGTTTTCCAGACGAGGCTTGAGCGTTGCGCGATCGGTGGCCACTTTGATCGAGATTTCACGGTATTGATCGTTCTCGAGATCCAACAGATAAAGCCGCCCGCCATTTTCAAAAACGATGTTGGCCGGACCGATGCTCGGAAAGTGAACATCAAAATCCTTGAAGTAAGTCACCTGACGAAAACGTTTCTTCGGCACTTCGTAAACCCAGAGGTTTGCCCGTTGATGCTCGTCCCGGTCTGAAAGGAAATACAGCCGGTCTTTGTGCCACATCGGCTGGGCGTCATTCGCATCGTCCTCAGTAAGATTGCGGGCGGTTCCGCTGCTGAGATCGAACAACCAGATGTCGGGCGCCATTCCTCCGCGATAGCGTTTCCAGGTTCGGAAATCGACACTGATGGGTGTGTAAGCCAACGTCTTGCCGTCGCCCGAGATCGATCCGAATTCGCCGTAAGGAACGGGTAATTGCTCGGGAAGTCCGCCGGACGAGCCAATCCGATAAAGCTGGTTAAATCGGTCCTTCTGGCTGGTCATCATGGTGGCGTACAGTAGGTCTCGCCCGTCCGGATACCAATCCACCAGCCGATCGGCTTCTCCATGATGCGTAATCCGCTGCGGCACCCCCCCCCCGATCGGCATCACGTAAATGTCCAGATTGCCGTCGTAATTGGCGCTGAAAGCTACCCGCGATCCGTCCGGAGAAAACCGCGGGAACATCTCCTCGCCCCGAGGCGAACTGAGCCGCTGGGCCACCCCACCCGTCTTGGGCACAATCCAGATATCACCCGCGTAAACAAACACAATGTGAGTGCTCGATACATCGGGATAGCGAAATAGCCGGGCGTCAATCGCCGCCGGCACTTCCGTCTGAGCCCCAGCCGCCGGCGCGCTGTAGAGGCACGCGCCCAGTAACAATCCCTCGAGTACTCGCTTCAAAACCAGTTTTTTCATGGCCCAGAATCTGACATGTGGAGAATGAATCGGCCACAGAAAAAACCGTCGGAATCATCCTTGGCAAACAGGGCTGTGATGGATGTCAGAAAAACTCAACTCATGGATGCGCATCAAACGATAGCATTCCCTATCCGACATTCCACGCCGCTGTGCGCCGATGAAATCGCTTGCCACGGCTCCGATGAACCATTAGTTTTTCGCCTGACTCAGGGATTCTCCTTCCCAGGGATCCCGAGACATGTGCGCGCTTAGCTTAGTGGAAGAGCGCTTCCTTCACACGGAAGAGGTCGCAGGTTCAAGTCCTGCAGCGCGCACCATCGATTTTTCGTTTCCTTCAGGTCCTCCGTATTTAGCCTACAATGATTCGCGTTGATTGGCTTCGATTCGGTTAAGTCATTTTTTGCGGTTCAGCGTCCCAACACTGGTCTTGACATGGGATGCACTTGATTTAGCGTTGTTCACGAGCGACGCTCGCTTTGGTTCGGCAATCGTCTGTCTGATATGAACTTCCATATCGAAAGGATTCCTCGTGAAGATCCCATTATCGAAACAGCTCTATGTCCGTTTGTCGGTATGCGCCGGTTTGGTTCCTGTCTTGGCGGTGATGATGTTGGGGGGAACGATTCTTCAACTGGTGGCGCAGTCATCGGACTTCAATTCCGGCACGGATGCAGGCTGGACCCGTTATTCACTTCCGGCCTATGGCGCCGCGACCTTCTCTTACCCATCCGATGACAGCGGAGGAAAAGCCTACCGAATTAGCGCGCCGCCAACCGGAGAGGATGCCCTCGGTCTGCAAAACGCCCGGGCAGGCAGTTATCGGGCTGGGGTGACCTACAGCGGAAGATTTTCTGCGGGAGCCGATATGCTCGCCTGGAATTCCACCTGGCATCAGGAGACCGGTCTGCTGTTTTATTTGTCCGACGCGGGTCTGGGAACCTCCGATGGCTATTCCGCCACGTATTCGTCGGCGTATCAGAACCTTTACATCAGCGCGATTACGGATGAATCCGAGGTAACCATCGGCCAATTGAACGGCATAATCCTCGACCAGACCCACGACTACCGATTGGTCGTTAGCAGTCACGATGGAATCACCTTCCTGTTCCAGTTGTTCGATAAGATGGATCTCGATAATCCATGGGTCTCAGCGGTTTGTCAGGATCCTTTCATGGCCTATAGCTCGGGTTATTGCGGGCTCTTTGTTTTTCAACAGAATTATCCGTCGATGACTGAGGGGGCGGAAGCCACCTTTGACAATTACCTGGCTGCGACGCCCGCGTCTGGGGCGATGCCCGCCACTGTGACCGATCTGAGTCCACCGCCCGGAGGAAAGGCAACCGCCGTTTATCCCACAATCACCGTGGTCGTCCTCGATCGCGATACCAGTGTCGAGGTGAGTTCAATTCGCCTGGCTTTGGACGGGGTGTGGATCCCGAGCGAATCCCTTGCGATTGATCCCCGGGTTCAAAAGAATGATAACCCAGCCAGTGGTCTCAGAGAATTTAGCGGTGCGACGGTGACCCATGCCATAAAGACCTTGTTGCCCTGGGGCAGCCCGCATACGAACACCCTTGTGTTTGCCGACAACACCGGCGTCTGGCGGACCAATACCTGGGGATGGACAGCCGACTATCCCTACCTCAGCGCCAGCAACAGCTTGCCCCTGGGCAGCCTGACCGTCCGTGGATTTGATGTTCGAACGGCGCAAAGCGCCAACAATGGTGACAACCTCGACAACACTCTGGAACGCGCCCGACAACAACTGGCCATCCCGCCCTTGATCCCCGTGGACCTGACGGCCACCAGTTTTGTCCAATTGCTGAGCTGGGATAAAACCGGCACCCCGACCAACGTGCCGGGACTGTGCCCTGGAACTTACATTAACATTGCTGTGGAGTCCCTGGCATATCTGGAACTCACCGCCGGGATCCATCGTTTTCAAATCGACTCGGATGATCGGGCGGGGCTTTATTCGGGGGCCAACCTCAGGGATCCCAACGCGCTGGCGCTCTGGGAGAATCCCGGTAACACGGCCAACAGTACTTTCGAGTTCGTGGTCGAATCGGACGGGTTGTATCCGGTCCGGTGCCTCTGGGAAGAGACCGGGGGCGGCGCGCACCTTTACCTGCGCTCAGTCAATCTCGACGATCTGTCCGAAGTCCCCATCAATGATCCCAGCAATTCGAAGGGTGTTGTGAAGGCCTGGTACCCTCTGGTCTGCCTTTCGGCGTCTTCGGCCGCCGGTCCGTTCGCCGCCGATTCCGGCGCCGTGAATGCCTTGAACCTGGCGGACATCACCAGCGGCGACTGCGCGCCAACTCCCGTCGGTCAGATGGTGACCGGCGGCACATTCACCGTCCCGGTTTCAGGAACCGCGCGGTTCTATTGCCTGGATGGCCCACGACCAACCCGAATTACCAGCTTCGTAAAAAATGGATCGACCGTCGTGATCACCTACTTGTTCTCGGAATAATCGGCAGCAGGATGGAACTTGGGTGTTGGGCGTCGTGAAAGACCGTTTGTTCGGCCTTGACCCACTCCGTGTCCGCTCCAAATTCGTGGCCGGTGTTTGGATTCCGGTCGAACCGAGGAAAATTGCTGCTGGAAACCTCGACCCGCATGCGGTGACCAGGTTTGAACAGGTTGCTGGTTACCCCTAGATCGATTTCGAAACGATTGACTTCGCCGGGTTCGACGAGGCGGGTTGCTGTTCGGGATTCGCCAAACCGGGCACGGAGGATTCCATCACAGAGGTTGTAGGCTTTTCCATCCGGATGAACGTCCACCAGTTTCGCGGTGAAGTCCGTATCCCGTGCGCTGGTCGAGGCATAGAGCATGACTTTCACGGGCCCTGTGACCTCAAGGGCCTGCTCCAGAGGTGAGGAGGTGTAGACGAGGATGTCCTCCCGTTTTTCGAGGGCGGACTGATCGAACGGACCTGCCGGTGGACCCACCAGGTTGTTGCCGCCTGTCGTGGGAATGGGATGGGCCGGATCGTAGGTGAAATGATCCGCGGGTTCAGCCTCGGGCTTCGAGCCGTTGAGCGTGCCATCGCCGGCACTGGTGTTTGCGCGACCGGCGCTGTGCAGGTGCCAGGAAGTGAATTGGGTGCGGGCCAGCGGCCATTCCTGTTCATTGCGCCAAACGTTTTCGCCCATCACGAAAAGTCGCAAGGGCGGCCAGTCTTGCACGCCGGTTTCCTTTCCCTGGAGCCAATACTCGAACCACTCATACTGGAGCTTGCCCAGATCGAGTTTTGCCTCGGCGCCAAAATCAATCTCTCCGACCTTCTGGCTTCCCGCGCCGTGCGCCCAAGGCCCCATGATTACATGTTGATTTCGGCGGACAAGACGGTTCGTTGAACTTGTCCTGACTCGCGCGAAGGCATCCACAGTGGCTTTCGAAAAGATATCATACCACCCGCCCACATTCAGCACCGGCACCGTGATCCGGTCAAAACGATGGTCAATGCCCCGGGCCCGCCAATAGTCGTCATAGGTGGGATGCGCAATCCAGTCGCGCATGAAAAACACGCGTTTGTCGCCCTGTTCATCCCACGATTTCAAGGGAAGATAATGGAAGGCTTGGGTGAGTTTGGCGGGATCAATCTTTAGGCCGCTGACGGCCGTTCCCCAACCGAAGAGCAGCGAAAGTTGGAAGCCCCCGCCCAGGTAAGCGGCATCGTCGTAAGCATGGCAGAACGGCACCACAGGGACCATGCACTTGAGAAAACGGCTGCCTTGCGACGCGGCCGACCACTGGGTCCAGCCTCCGTACGATCCTCCCGCGGTGCCGATGCTTCCATTGCACCACGGTTGATGCCCGATCCATTCCTGAGTATCAAAGCCATCCTCGATGTCATGGCGGAATGGATCCCAGATCCCTTGCGAATCGCCACGCCCTCGGCAGTCCTGGATCACCATCGCATATCCCGCCGCGCAGTAACGCCGCGCATCGCCGTTTTGCTCGTCGCCCTTGCCATAGGGCGTGCGCAGCAGGATCACAGGGGCTGGCCCTTCTTGTTTAGGCAGAAACAGATTGGCCGAAAGCTGGGTGCCGTCCCGCATCGGGACGACCACATTTTTTCGGAAGACAAACGGCGGATTCGTTGGGGTCTGTTGGGCGGGGATCCACGAAGTGACGAGGAACAGGAGAACGGCACACAATGCTCCGACTTTCATGTCCATGGTTATCCTGGATTGCGGGCGCTCCGACAAGAACGAAGATGAAACGAGCAGCGCCGCGCCCCAGCGCGCCGCGCCGTCGAAGACTCACTTTTCCTGAAGCTCGATTTCCCCCGCCCAGTCCTCGTGGGGCGGATGTTTCCGGTAATGCTCGATCTGACGCAGGTAATACTGGGAAGGTTGGTCGTCCGGGCGTAATTCAAGAGTCCGACGGAAACCCGCCTCGGCGGCGGTGAAATTGCGGCAGTGAAACTGGTGCAGGGCTTCCGCGAAACTCTCGCGCCAGGAGCGCGTGGCTTCCGCCTGATCCAGGCCGCCGATGAGTTCATGCACCTCGACCACTCGGTCAAAGCCCTGAAGCCGAAAATAACCCACCATCCGGCTCACCACCCGGCCTTCGACCGATTTCTGAATATCCCGGCTCGCCAGAATGTCTGTGCCCAAATATTTGTTAAGTCCCTCCAGGCGCGAGGCCAGATTGACGCTTTCCCCGATGGCGGTGTAATCAAATCGAACTGAGCTGCCGACGTTGCCGACAAAAGCCAGGCCCGTGTGAAGGCCAATCCGGGTTCGCAACGGCAATCGCCCCTGCGACGTGTTGAAGCTCGCCAGGGCGTCCCGCAACTGCAAGGCCGTTGCGCAGGCCTTCTGCGGGTGATCCGATTGATCCACCGGCGCGTTCCAAATGGCGAAAATGGAGTCCCCCAGAAGCTTGATCACTGTGCCTTGCTGCTCATGCACGATGTTGAGCGACGTTTCAAAATACTGGTTCAACAGCTTGATCAAATCCTCGGTGTGCATGCGGCCCGAGATCTTTGAAAAATGGGCGATGTCGCTGAACATGATGCTGATGGTGACATGATCGCCGCCGCGTTTGCGCAAGTCTGGATTTCGTAACAGCTGCTGGACCCGGGCGGGATCCAGGTGCTGCGACAAGGAGTCTTTCAACAGGAGTTTTTCCGTGTGCAGCCGCATGAAATGGAAAAGCACCGATCCCGACAGGGCGACAGGAAGCTGCACGAGAAGTGTGACCAGCCAGCTGAACCAGGCATGGGCCGACCACAGCAGCGCAACAACCGTTCCGCCCAGCGCAAGGGCGAATCCCACACTCATGGCCAGGGCCGCCCATGGACGGAATAACACCAGCAAATACCCCGCCGCCACGCCTGCCATCAACAAGAGGACCACTTCCCAAGTGTCTGGAATCTTTCGCAGCCACTCCTTGTGCAGCAGATTCAGAAACGCGGTCGCATGCACTTCCACCCCCGGAATAAACTCCCCCGATCCCAGATTCATGGGATGACGAAAGTAATCCCGGGTATCCCGGTAGGCCCCGGTTTGCAGACGGGCCCCTACAAAGACGATTTTATCTCGAAAAAAGCCCGGAGGTGTGCCCTCGGGAAGCACCGCATCCGCATAACTGACCTTGGGCAGCGTGCCTGACGGCCCGTAATAACGCATCCAACCGCTAAACAAATCAGGCCGAATCCCAGGGGGCGTGGCCTGCATCAACTCCAGGGTCTTCCATGGCAAGCCCGGATGCTCATCCATGGCCCCGAAAATCATGCGGACCGTATTGTCGTCATCGCAATCGACGGTTCCCAAGCCCCAGCCCCAGGCGTTGGTTCGGAGGTGATCGAACGGCAACTGGTATTGTTTAAAGGGCGTTCCGCTGGTTTGATCGATTTCCAGGCTTCCGGCCAGAATGGTTTTGCCGTGAACGGCCAAGGCCCTCGCGAATTCACTGTCTTCGGCGGCATCATCGCTTGGATCATCAAAAAGGATATCGAACACCACGCCTCGGGCTTGCTCGGCTCGCAGTGTGTCGATCAGTTTGGCGTGCCATCGTCTGTCCCATCGAGCAAAGCGCTTTTGCTGCAACAGATCGTACGAACGTTCGTCCTGATAAACGATCACCACCTCGTGAGGGGTCTTCAACGGCAGGAAGAGGAAGAGGAGGTCGTAGCTGGTGCGAGTCAGCCATTCGTTGGCCTGGAACTGCCACGCCATCCATCCCACGAACGCGGTGGCCAAGGCCGTTGCCAGACCGCTTTTAAAGCGTTGACTGAACGGCTCAAGCCATGTCTTGGGGGAAGGCATCATTTTTCGGGGTGATGTTTAAAAACGGAACTGCAGCCGGCAGGTGAAGGTCCGATCGCGCTGCAGGTAAGGATGCAGGTTCAGAGGATTCAGATGATAATCCGTGTCCGTCAGGTTCAGGATCCCCACCTGGATTTCAGCCACGCGCCGCGGAAACCGGTACCCGGCAAATAAGTGCACCTGCAAGAAATCGTCCCCTGGCATGGCCGATTCATACCCATGGTTCGATTGGGAATACCAGGAGGATTCCAGACGGCTGAAGAAACCGCACGCATGATGAAAGTCCAGGTAAAGATCCAGCCGGTGCAGGTCGGCCCGGTTTCGGTCATCAAAGATGATCCCCGAGTGAGCCTGAACCGCTTCCGGGATTTCGGGGAAAGCCGTTTCCAGATCGGCACGACTGAATCCATATCGGGCCCCGCATGACCAGTCCCGCCCCAACAATTGATGGATCGAAACCCGCAAGTTTTTTTCCTCATAGTCCAACTTCTGCCGTGTGTTGGAGGCTCCCGCCATTCCCCCCACGCCATAGGCAAACGTCCCCACCCAACGGTCGGCAGCCTGACTGAGTTGTTCAACTTCCAGGCCCAGGTAAGTGCCTGCGCCCAACCGGTGATCGATCCCCACCCCCAGCGTTTCGAACTCGGCCCCCGGCACCAAACCCGCCACGGCCCCCGGCGCGGATTCCGGAATCAGGCTGCGGTAAACCTGAGGAAAACCGCCCATCTGGGCCGGTTCCAGTCGCATGCTTGTATCATAATACATGCCCCCCAGAGAACGCGTCCATGCCCCGTAGACATGGGCGTTGGTCCGAATCGTCCAAATGCCTCCAAGCTTGGGCGACCATTGGTCCGAGGTCTTCTGCTCGTCGGTAATGGGGAGCGTTTCATTGCCGATGGGGTAGTCCAGATGATCGTAACTCAAGCCCGCGTGGATTTGAAAGTCATCCACAACTCGCCAAAAATCGTAAAGATAGACGCTGCCTCGGTTCAAATCGGATTCGATCTCGTCGTAGGCGGGTGGCACCTGGAAAATGGGCGGGGGAGCCCCCGGATATCGGCGCAACGCGGCTTCGGTATTCAGCCAGCCGAACTGAAACCGCCCGCCTCCGATCAGGTTGTGGCGTCCACCGGTCCAGATCTGCTGGAGCTCGAATGAATAGGCCTCCAGCCGGCGTTCGTAGTCCTGCGAAAAATCCGCTGGAAAGAATGTGTTCGGCAAGACCGCTGCCGAAACCACCTGGCCGGGCGGGCTGTGAGTCAGCACCAGGCTGGAAGTGACCGGTTCACGCAGGGTCAGGGTGTCATCCAAACGGCCCGCCAAAAAAAGCGTATGAGATTCTGGAGACCACACCCGATGATACCCCAGAAAGAGATTCGGTTCCTGCTCTTCTTCAATTCGGAGGGTATGGCTGGCGTCCGTCGGATCGTAATACTGCCGGACATCGCCCGCCGCATAATCGTATGTGTTCGCAAAAACCAGGAGGCTGTCCTGGGGCGTCAGTTGCGCCTTGATTTTGGCGTAGAGGGTTGTGGATTCGAGATCGTCGTTGTAACGCTGGCCGTTTTCCTGGCGATAATCCAGATCGACCGCATAACTCAGATGGTCCAGCGTCCCATACTGCGAGGCGGTTTGGCGCCAGTCGCCGTTGCTGCGATACTCCGTGCTCGAACTGAGTCCGATGCGGTTTTGCTCGAACAGTCTCGAGTATTCTTGTTGAGAAACAAACTGCGAAAGGGTGCCCGCTCCCACCGGGGCGAGCAAATGGGCCAACAGCAGCTCGTTGAACCATAGCGTCTCGTAACGCAGGTTGACCTGGCGCGGATCCCGCCAGGCGTCGTAACTGTTGGCCAAAAAAAGGTGGGCCGAACTGTTGGCTGGATCGCTGTTCACCGCCCTTGCCGCCTCGCGCACGCTCACGTCGGACAGTCCCGCGTCCCGGTAAAGCGCGGCCAGGTTCGCGCTGCGCATCGCGCGATCTTGATCCAACAACAGGCGGGATCTAAACAGGCTGCGGTTATCGTTGAGTTCGCGCGAATGTTCCAGGTCGCGGATGCCCTCATTGAGGCGGTGATCCAGTTGCCCCAGCAAGGCGGAATAGAGCCACGCGGTCGGATCCCGGGGATCCAGCTGACGGGCCCGGTCCAGTTCCTGACGGGCATGGATGAGATCTCGGCTTTGGCTGAATGCCTTTCCCAGATAGCTCCGCAGCAAGGCGCGTTGCGGCTCCAGTGTGGCCGCCACCTGCAAATCAGCCCGTCCTTCCTCGACTTTTCCTTGTCGAATCAAACATAAACCCCGCCCCAGCCAGGCATTGGCCAACGCGCTGTCACACACCATGGCTTCCTCGAACCGTTCCCGCGCCCGGTCCGTTTGATTGCGGGCGGCCCAAATGAAACCCTGCAGGGCCATCGCCTGGGCGTTCTTTGGAGACAATTCAAATGCCTTTTTTAAAGCTTGATCGGTCTGCTCTAACCGGCCAAAGCCAAACTCCAACTCCGCCAGGCGCGCCCAGCCGAATCCAAATCCAGGCGATCGGGTGACCGCCTCTCGAGCCGCTTCGAGCGCCTGCTCCAATTCGCCTTCGGCTTGTTCACAATACGAAACTGCGAGCCATTCCGTGGCTGACTGCGGCGTGATTTGCCTTGAAACAGGCTGATTCTGGATGCTCGCGACCACCCACCGCAGGGCGTGAGCCAGTCTCCGGGCTTTGGCGTCCGGGCTTTCATCGCTTGTTTCAGCCGAAAAATCTGAAAGCAGCGCCTCGCTGATTTCGACCCGGCCCATCGACAATAGCAACGCGGCCAGATAGATCTTCTCGGAAACCGAACCGGGCTTGAGATCCGGATCTAACCCGGCAAGGGCCTGCTTCAAATCGCCCTGCCGGTAAGCCTTCGCGGATTCTCCCCATCCTTCGGACAAGGGTTCAGGCAGATCGGACAGATCCAGAATACCCGGATAATACAAACACCATTGAATCACCCGCACTGCCTGTAACAAGGGAGTCTTAACGGGCGGTTCGTCGGGATTCACCACAAGCTGTTCGCCGGATTTCACCTGGTAACTCCGCCCCTCGGCCTGTGCCTCCACTTCGCCATCCAACAGCGACAGAACCGTCCGCCCCGACTCGGCCACGCTGAGGACAAATTCCGTTCCCCGAATCGTGCCGCTGGTCAAGGCCGTCCGATACCGGAACAGACCGGGCTTGTCCCGGTTGAAGAAATACTGAGTTCCGCGTTTCAACAAAACCGCGTCCTCGGCCGAAGGCATCGGAACGACCGTTGTCAGCTCATCCAGGCGCAGGATGCATCGATTAGCCAGGCGAATCGCCGCCCGGCTGCGGAGCCCGGTGCGAACCTGCTCGCCGATTCGAATGACCTGATTGGTCCTCGCCGCCACCCAATTAGTGGAGTTGGCCGGGGCTGATTCCACCGTGCCCTCCACCACCAACAGCACACAGAAGTTGGTTTCCGAACCTCCGGGCGCGGCCCAAACATTCACCGTTGCCACCCAGACCATCCATGCGACAAGAAACGCCACCCAAAAACCTGAAGCCCGGAACCAAGACCAGCTCCTGGCGGACTGTGTTCCCATGGCCATAACGAATGGGAATTACCATAATTCCGCGCCTCGGCGCAATCTTCAAACCCTGGCGAGAACACCCACAGATCAGCTCACATGCTCATCTGATCGAGTGGACGACCCTAGCGCGTGATCAGCGATCGAGGTTCAGGCTGGAGAAACATCACATGCGAACACTGGTTCCAGACCGAAATCCCGTCGCGCTTGCGCCAGATTCACCTCAGCGCTGAATTCCCCCTCATCGAATCCTTTAAGCCTCGAGTTCCTCAATCTCAGTGCCCCGCATCTTCGGTTTGTGATTGGGCAACAAACCTTTTGGCCCTCTCCATCATTTGGTGGCCCTTTCCGATCAATCCGCTCCTTCCTTCGCCTCCGGCCCGCCCCGCGCCAGTCAGACAAGTTTCGCCCTCCTGTCGGTTCACTCTGCCGTTCAGAGCAAAACTACGACTAAACCCCAAAGAGCCATCGCCCTTGGCCCGTGGATTGAGTTCAAGCAGTTTTTTTAACGCGTGAAGGCCGTCACGGTTTACATTCGCTCGCCCTGCACTTCGGCCTCCACACGATAAAAAACTTAATTCCTTACGGGCAAAAAAGGTGCGTGAAAACCGGCGCTAGGACCACTAATCACACCAATATTGTCCGCATCCTTCTGCCCTTGAGCCGGTTGTCTAGGCGACAGTTGACTTCTAATCCAAAGTGAATCCAGTGTTGTCAGAAATACGCTCCGGTCGTTACGCGATCACCCCCATCAGCCGAAACCAGCCTGTCCCCCACCCGAAAAGTGATGTTGAGTTAAATCCAACCAATATACGCATGTCAACTGGTTCCAAGCGAAAGCTGCGCGATAAACTGTCGCCGAAACAAGTGTCATCGGGAGAATCCTTTCAGAGAGGGCTCGCCTTCGCAATGAAGGCCAGCATCCCTGCCAGGGGAGGCTGAACCACCCTCTCAGAAAGGACACCTGACAGTTCTTCGTGCTCGAATGTTGGAAGACATGCAACTGCATGGTTTCTCCCGCAGCACGCAACAAGGGTACGTCCACAGCATCGCCAAGCTGGCCAAGTATTACGACAAATCTCCGGACCTCATTTCCGAGGATGAACTGCGTCAGCGTTTTCTGGATCGGACGCAGAAGCAGAAGGTCATGAACGAGTCAGTTCTTGATATTGTATTGTGTCGGGGGGGACAGTCTGGCAGGGGTGGCGCGAAAATTGAGAGTAGAATATCCCGGCGCGGTGCATCACGTGATGAATCGCGGGGACCGGTGCGAGCCGATTGCCCGGGACGACAAGGATCGACAGCGGTTTTTTACCACGCTGGGGGGAGGCCTGTGCCAAGACCGGTTGGCAGGTGCTTGCGCTCTGCCTGATGTCCAATCACTTTCATCTGGTAATGGAAACGCCGCAGGGGAACCTGGTGGCGGGGATGAAGTAGTTTCTGGGCACCGTCACGGGGCGGTTCAATCGGCGGCACAAGCTTTTCGGGCATTGTTCAGCGAGCGTTACAGGGCGTTGGTGGTGGATGTCAGCGGCAATGAGTATTTGCGGACGGTGTGCGATTACGTGAATTTGAACCTGGCCCGTCCGAAGTTATTGAAGCCGGAGCAACGCCTGCAGGAGTATGCGTGGAGCAGTTGGCCGGAGTATTTGAAGCGGCCAGGGAAGCGATGGACGAGCACGCGAAAGGCAGAGGGGAAGTAACATATAAAAACCAAGAACTGACCCTTTTTTTTCGAGAAATGACGACGGGCGGCACCGACGGCACTGCGGCACTTAACAAATATTTGGAGAGACGAGGATGGTCATCGGGTTTTGGCTGTCGGCGCGGGAATGAGAAAGGCGCCGGGGATGCCCGTGTCAAGCGTGGCGAGTTTTGCCCCATGCGCTTCGGCGAGTTTGAGCAGGTGGGCATCGGTGGTCCTCGATGAGGTCTGGCACCAGGCAGGGAAGACACTGGCTGACTGGTCGTCGGCCAGAAAAGCATGAGCCGATCCCAGGGAACCCACCATGTCCGCCAGAGTCTTGCCCGCGGCGTTGACTGTCAACTGTCCTCCGGTGCGCTGGACCGAAACTCGCACGAAGCCAAGTTGAGGGATGGCTGAGGTCAGCAATACCGTGCCCGACTGTTGCTTGGCAGCAGCAATCCAGGTCACAGTCCGCTCATGCTCCACGTGATCGGACCAACCCCAGGCGACGAGCACATTCACATCCAGGAGGTATTTCAAGGAAAATCCGAGAGCAATTCCCGCACTAACTCCGTCGTCAGCGGCGGTTGGTTTTTGGGTGCCGCAAAGATCATCGCGCCGGTGTGCGGACATCGGATCTTTCCGGGTTTCCGAGAATTGGATGTCACGCCGCTGGCCCGACGGCGGAGATATTCGGAGACGCTTACGCGCTCTTCCTTGGCTCGAGACCGGATCAAACGAGCCTCATCTTCGCTTACCTTGAAGGTGATGGTGGTCATTGGGTAATACCGTAATACCGGAACGGGCGGGGGTCAAGCCCTCACCTGCAGCCCAAATCCTCGCCTTAGCGAATGAGGTATTAAATATTGGGGCAGCTCCGTCGACACGGCGTTCGATTTGGTGCATGATGTAAAAAGTCCCCGCCCTAACCGCACAAATCCTCAAGGCACTGTCTTGCAGGTTTAGCCAGAACTGCGGCCACATCTTGAAATAGCGCCCCAGCCGCAATGCGGTATCCGCAGTGATCGCACGCTGGCCTTTAACGATTTCATTAATGCGACGGGCGGGCACGTTGATGTCCTTCGCCAATCGGTATTGGCTAAGGGTCCGTGCAAAAATAAATTCCGATTTTGCTGCTGAGGATTTGGCTGGCTGGCGAGGCTCGACGAGGGAAGATACCCGCAGCGGTCTCTGACCGAGGAGTAACGAAGTCCGCGAGCCAAAGCCTCGCAGCCCTCCGGGGCGGGGCGGCGCCGGGTCATCTGCGTTGTTGCGTGGACGGTCGAGTATCACCGAGGATACACTCCCGCCCACGCGCCTAGCATCTGACCCGGCGGCGCTCCCGCCAAAATCGGAAGTTATTTTTGCACGGACCCTAAGAGCCATCGGTTTCAGAAATTCCTCCTCCAGGATTTCTCCCGGAGTAATATTTGCCAGCAATTTGCTTTTCATGATCGCTTAATGGTAATGCACGATTTCAACATTGTGCGCACCCGATTCCCAGCTGAAGCAAATGCGCCCTTGGTCACTGATACGGACTCTGTGTTGCCTGATGCGTCCACCCTTCAAAGACTCCAGCCGCTTGCCTGGCGGCGCCCTCAAGTCCTGCAGTTGCGTCGCTGCATCCAGTTGTAGCAGCTTCCGACGGGCTGTTCGTTGGATGTTCCGTCGAAACCGCCTTGATACCCGCGCATGGAATCGATACCGAGATTGTGGAGTCAACCGACGACGGCGTGTGTTGTCTTTTCTTTGCCACAGCTTGACCCGGGTAAGTTATTCGTTAATATGAATGTATGAGAGGATCTAATGTTTTATCCGTCGGCTTATTGTCTTTCCTGGTTTCTGGCGCCTTGGCTGGCAGCGAACTACGCCTCCAGATGACGCCCAAGCTGACCTTAACGGGTTCATCCGGATATTACCAAATTCAGCGGACCGAAGTTATGGGAGGCCGCACGAACTGGACTGCCATTACGAATGTGTATGTATCCAGCGCGCCCCTGATTTTCTATGACGATGCGGCCATTGGCACCGGGCAGCAGTTCTACCGCGCGGTTGAGTTGACGCCCGACCAGATCAATCCGTATCCCCTGCGACTGGCTTGGATCTCACCCGGCACCTTCACCATGGGAAGCCCGCCCACCGAAGCGGGCCGTGTAAACGATGAAGACCCGCGAACCGTGGTCACTCTGACTAAGGGATTCTTCATGCAGAAATACGAGTTAACCCAAGTCGAATACGAGGACGTTATGGGCACGAATCCTGCCGCGCATGTCGCGTTGTTTGCCCCGGTCGAGAACGTCAATTGGCATGAAGCTGTTGAATTCTGTGTCCGGTTGAACGCGCGCGAAAAGGCTGCCGGGCGGTTGCCGGCGGGTCATGAATACCGTCTGCCGACCGAAGCGGAATGGGAGTATGCGTGTCGGGCGGGAACCACAACCCGGTTTTCGTATGGCGATGATCCGAGCTATGCACAATTGCCCAATTACGCTTGGTTCCATGAAAACGCGGGTGGAACGACCCATAACGTAGGCGGCAAACAGCCGAATCCCTGGGGGCTTTATGACATGCATGGGAACGTATTGGAATGGTGCTGGGATTGGTATGCCAATTCCCTTCCTGGAGGAACGGTAACTGATCCCACAGGACCGGCTGATGGGCGGTACCGCGTCTATCGTGGGGGCCACGTGTCCAATGAAGGCCGATACTGTCGCTCAGCCTGCCGCCCATTTAACACACCAGATATCCAGTCGGACTACGTAGGTTTTCGCCTCGTCTTGGCCCCAGGTCCTTGAACGCGGTCAACTGTCGCCGAAACAAGTGTCATTGGGAGAAGCACATGGATAGAAAAGAGCTTCCTATTGGGTCTTTACAGACACTTTTCGGGCTTGTTTTTTGGCTGTAACAAACCTGACAGGTCGGTTGGATTTGGTCTTTTCATCTGCCAACGCATCACCGCGGCATCAGCGCGAACACACCCCAGCCTAGGTATTCACGGGTGTAAGCGGCGTAGCGCTCGGGTTCCGAGGTCAGTTTGGCTCGAACATCTTTTGCGAGCTCATCGTCGGGATTGGCCTCAAGCCATCGGCGCATGGTGAGCCATTTGGCCGCCTCGTATCGGTCCCAGCCGTCTTGGTCAGCCAGAACCATTTCAACGACGTCGTAGCCAAGGTGGCTGAAAGACGCGAGCAGTTCTGGAAGCAGGAGAAAGTCGGAGATTGAGTTGGCAAGACATCCCTTGGCCACCTCTTCCGTCGGCGGTAACTGCCGCCAGTAGGGCTCGCCGATGAGGATGATCCCTCCGGTGCGCAGGCTCCGCGCCAGAAGCTCGATCGTGCCGACGACTCCCCCGGCGATCCAAGTGGCGCCGACACAGGCTGCCACATCGACCTTTTCGTCAGAGACATAGCCCGCGGCATCGCCATGGATGAACTTGACTTGATCGGCGACGCCAAGTTCTACAGCGCGGAGTGTCGCTTGCTCGGTGAACAACTGGCTCATGTCGATTCCGGTGCCGATGACGCCGTGATCGCGCGCCCAGGTGCACAGCATCTCCCCCGAACCGCTACCGAGATCGAGCACTCGAACCCCGGATTCCAGACGCAGCGCCGCGCCGAGAGTGGCGAGCTTTTCGGGTGTGATCGGGTTGTGGATGCGGTGAGCACTTTCAGTGATGTTGAATATTCGTGGGATGTCCATTGTGGAAAAGTTCCTTACAGGTGTGAATAGATTTGGTCAAGGCCTAACGAAAAGGTCGTGCACAGCCCTGGCAAGCGCACTCGCGACTGCAACCACAGTGTTGTGCTCTCGGATGCTCATCCTGCTGATCGGCGCGGTGGCTGTTGTCCGCACCGTCTGGTTGGCGTTTTTCAGGCTTCATTTTCCGATTGGGGTCGGGGTCGCTATCGGAGTCGGTATCGTTTCGGCTGGCTACCCGCCCCCATCCTCTTGTTAAAACCCATGTCAACCCTTTCGATTCCGATACCGACTCTTGCTCCCATCCTGTTATACTTTGCCGAATATCAAGAACATCACGGATGCCAGGGAGGCGCCGATGAGCGGTCCGAGGATGGGGACCCAGGCATAGGGCCAGTCGCAGTCCCGTTTTTTTGGAATCGGCAGGAACAAATGCGCAAGCCGGGGACCCAGGTCGCGCGCGGGATTGATGGCGTATCCAGTCGGACCGCCTAACGACAGGCCGATCCCCAAGACTACGATTGCCACCGGCAGGGCATTTAGCGAGCCCAGCCCGACCTCGGGTTCCGCCATATACAGAACCGCCAGGGCAAGGACATAGGTGCCGATCGCTTCCGTGATCACATTATGCCAGTAGCTCCGAATATTTGGAGCTGTGCAAAACACCGCGAGCTTCAGATTGCCATCGTCGGTTGCATCGAAGTGCTTTTTGTAGGCCAGCCAGACCAGGACCGCTCCAAAGATGGCTCCCAGCATCTGCGCGCAAACATACAAAGGCAGCAAAGCCAAGGAGAACTTCCTGGCTAACACGAGGGCGAGTGTAACCGCGGGATTCAGATGGGCGCCGCTCACCGGGGCGGCAATCAACACCCCCGTAAAGACTCCCACGGCCCATCCGCAGGTGATCACGATCCAGCCGCTGTTGTTGCCCTTGGTCTTGTTGAGAAGGACATTGGCGACCACGCCGCCTCCCAACACAATAATCATGGCGGTTCCGAAGAATTCAGCAAAAAAGGCGTTCATGTTCTATAGGGATTAGTTACGAGATCAGTTGATTTAAAGGGCAATCCATTTATTTACAGCTCATTTTGAGTTCCCCGCCCAGCTTTTGGCTGCCTCGACGGCACGATGCCATCCCTGGATCAGAGAGTTAACCTCGCCGGGTTTGGCGCGCGGGGTAAAGGTTCGATCCAACTGCCACTGCTGTTTGATCTCGCGAATGTCGTTCCAATAACGAACCGCCAATCCAGCGAGATAGGCGGCTCCAAGGGCCGTGGTCTCAGTGATCTTGGGGCGCACCACTTTGGTCCGCAGCAAATCAGACTGAACCTGCATCAGAAGGTTGTTGACCGTGGCTCCTCCGTCCACCCGCAGTTCCCGAACCTTGATTCCCGAATCATTTTGCATGGCATGTAGCACTTCCAAGGTCTGGAATGCAATGCTCTCGAGGGCGGCGCGGGCAATATGCGCCGAGGTTGTCCCCCGGGTGATGCCGACCAAAGTTCCTCGCGCATGCGGGTTCCAGTGCGGGGCGCCCAGTCCGGCGAAAGCGGGAACGAAGTAGACTCCATCGCTGGTTTTTACCTGGGCCGCCAGGGATTCAACATCCGCCGAGTTTGCAATGATCCCCAGTCCATCCCGCAGCCATTGAACCACCGCGCCCCCGATGAAAATGCTGCCTTCAAGGGCATAGCGCGTTTGCCGGCCAATTCTCCAGGCCACCGTGGTGAGCAGCCGGCTTTTTGACGCGATCGGTTTGTCGCCGATGTCCATCATCATGAAACAACCGGTCCCATACGTGTTCTTGACCATTCCGGGTTCGAGGCACATCTGTCCGAACAGAGCCGCCTGTTGATCGCCGGCGATGCCGGCAATCGGGATAGGTGTGGCGAACTGCCCGGTCGTCTCTCCGTAGACCTCGCTGGACGAACGAACCTCCGGCAGCATGCTGCGCGGAATCCCAAAAATACCCAGCAGTTCATCATCCCATTCCAAGGAATGGATATTGAACAACATGGTCCTGGAAGCGTTTGAAACATCGGTGATATGCAGTTGCCCCCGGGTGAGATTCCAGATCAGCCAAGAATCAACCGTGCCGAATGCCAGCTGGCCTTTTTCGGCCAGTTTCCTGGCTCCTTTGACATGATCCAGAATCCAACAGATTTTGGTCGCCGAAAAGTAGGCGTCGATGATTAACCCGGTCTTTTGAAGGATTTTCCGGCTTGTTCCTTGCTTCTTCAATTGGTCACAGTAATCCGCAGTCCGCCTGTCCTGCCACACGATGGCGTTGCAGATGGGTTTGCCGGTTTGCCGGTTCCAGACCATCGTGGTTTCGCGCTGATTCGTAATGCCCAGGGCGGCGATATGGGCACTTTCCAGACCGGCTTTCGTGATGGCCTCCAGCGCAACACCGGCCTGAGTTGACCAGATCTCCTCTGGATCGTGTTCGACCCAGCCGGGTTTGGGATAATACTGTGTGAATTCCTTTTGAGCGGTGGCCACAGAAAGGCCATTCCGGTCGAAGACAATGGCCCGGGAGCTGGTGGTGCCCTGATCCAGCGCCAAGATGAATGTTTTCATTTCCATAATTTGTCTGGGTTTTCTAACGAAGCTGCGCCTCAAACCGACCCGTCACGTGAAGTTCTTGCATAAGGCCTCGACTCCAATGGTTGATTTGAGGTGCAGCTTCGTTAGATAGGTTCCGCTGCGCGGAACGGGAATACCAAAACACCGCACTTCAATCCGGTGGGTAGAGAGGTTAAGTTTTCGGGCGATCAAACCATGAAAACTCAACGAAAACCTCGGCCCACCGTCAAAGCGATCCTCGATGAACATGTCACGCTGAGCGTCGAATGTCTAGATCGCCTTTTCCTCAACCGCCATGAATGGGTCAAACACCCGCTCGAAAAGGAAGGGATTGCTTTTGAAGCCCTGGACAACCTTGACTTAAGAGTTCAGGTGGTTACGATATTCAACACATGCGCCGCAGTGGTCTGCCACTCGTTGTTGCGATCGCTATCGTCTTATGGCCAGTATCGGCGCTGGCCGACGCTGGAACTCCGTTGGTCTTGGGCATGGCCTTTCACTTGATCCTCGGGAACGCCGTTCTTGGACTCCTGGAGGGGTGGTTGTTGGCGCGCGCCTTTGGACTTTGCGCGCGGAGATGTATTTGGTGGCTGATTGGCGCGAATTACCTATCAGCATGGTGTGGCATGATGCTAATGGGTTTCCTTTTCGCACGGTATGCCACCGACATCTACTCGGGGCTTCGGACCACCTGGTGGCTGGTTGCCGGAACCTACGTGCTGACATTGATCCTCGAGTGGCCGTTTATTGCGGCATGCTTTCGTGGTACACGAGATTGGCTTCGAGCCAGTCTAAAGGGCTCATTTCTTGTCCAGTCCGCATCCTACGTTTTTCTGTTTGGCGGATACTGGCTTCTGAGCGGGACCTCCCTCTACACGTCAATGAACGTGGTTGCGCCTGAGCAGATCACTCCTCCGCCCGGAGTGGTCATGTTCTTCATCGCTCCTTCGGACGGAGATGTTTATCGCGCGGAGCTCACCGGTTCTGCGGAAATGAAGATTGCAGAGCTGGATTCGACAAACCTTTGGAGAGACCACCTGGAGTTGAGAGTGTCTCTTGAAGACACGAACTATTGGGACCTTGCCGTGGTGGGGGATCTTGGTGAGGCCAAAGTCGTCTGGTCGCGCATCAGTTCCCAGCGGCAAGTCCCCCCAAAGCAGGCATGGAGCACCATTCAGTATAATAGTTGGGGGACAGCCTTCCAAGTGGGCGAGGCAACGAATAGCCCCTGGCAGTTGAGGTGGGCTCATTGGCCTGATGTGGGGATGTGGGCGCGAAATGGATCACGCAAGTTCCGTGTCGCCTATGGCCTGCCATTCGGAGGGTGGACTCCGTATCGCGTCGTGCACCTCCCAAAGGATCAGGCGCTCTTGCAGCTTGATCGTCAGATTTGTCTTGTTGATATTCCAAGCAGAAAGATCGCATTGATCAAGAAAGGGTATGGAGTGCTTGCGTTGCACATGGATCAGATCATCGAACCTGCCGGTCCAGCAAACGTGAGCAACCCGAATCGATCAAAGACAAATTCATTGTCATCGGCGGCTTACAGGCGATAAAGGGTCATCAAAAAAGCCGCGAACAGCCCATATTGAACCACTTTTGTGCGCATCCGATTCCTCCACAGCCAGTTGCCTTGGCGACAGTTTGCTCGCTGTTGTAGGAATTCTTGCCGGCCGGGGGAAAAAGTGCGTAGGCTGGATGACATGAATCCGGTATCGCGACGGCATTTTATTCAAACGACAATCGGGGCGGCAGGCGCCGGTCTTGTCCAGGCGAATTGGGCCAGCCCCATTGCCCGACCCAAGGTCAAGCCCATTCAAGGAAGCTGGATCAGCATCTGGTGGGATGATCGCCGGCATGGGCATTGGAACGATTCCTGCCTGAAGTTCACGACGAAACAATGGAAGCTGACGATCAAGGAAATGGCCGATCTGGGCTTTGAATACCTGGTGCTGCTGGCCATTGCCAAGGGGGGATACGCCTTTTACGACACCCCTCGCCTCCCGAAGCTGAATCTGGCCTGTGAAGATCCCATCGAGGCCTTGCTTGCGGCCAGTGATCGGTACGGCGTGAAGTTCTTCATCAGCAGCGATTGGTATGGCCCGTGGGACGAGAAATGCCTGACTGATCCGGAGCGAATCCGTCAACGCTTCGCCATGATGGGCGAGATCGCTCAAAAATATGGGCATCACCGGAGTTTCTACGGGTGGTATTGGCCGAATGAAGCGCACTTGGGACCGTATTACTCGGACGCGTTCATTCGCCATGTGAACGAGTGCAGCCGCGAAGGGCGGCGCCTTTTGCCGAAGACCAAGACGCTCACGGCTCCCTTTGGCACTTACCGAGCCGTCTATGACGACACGTATGTGCGTCAATTGGAACAGATGGATGTGGACATTATCGCCTACCAGGATGAGGTTGGCTGCTTGCGGATGACGCCTGAGCAGAGTGCGGTCGCCTACGAGAAGCTCCGGCGGGCGCACGATCGGGTTCCCCAGCGGGCCCTGTGGGCCGACGTCGAGGTGTTTACTTGGGAAGGACCGCCCAACCAGCCGGGAAGCCCTTTGATCCCCGCCCCGTTTCAGCGCGTGCGAAAACAGTTGGAAGCGGTCTCACCCTTCGTCGACCGCGTGTTGATTTACCAATACCAAGGATTGATGAACAAACCCGGCAGCAAGGCCTTCGCCGGACATCCGGACTCGACGCGGTTGTACCAGGAATACACTCGATGGCTCCGTAAGGTTTAGTGCATGGGTAATTCTCCGAGAGCCCAGGACTGCGCATCGGGACTATGAATCGGATGGGGCGGTGCTTGCCGGTTTTAGGGGGAGTTCCAGAATGAAAATGGCGCCTTGGCCGGGGCCATGGCTCGATGCCGTTAGAGAACCCCCCAGTTCTTTGGCCGTGTTAGCTCCATAGTGAAGACCGAAGCCGTGTCCCCCGGGCCGGGCGGAGAATCCATGACTGAAGATTTTGAGGAGGTTTTCAGCGGAGATGCCGATACCATTATCCTCGACGGCGATGCGCAATCGGTCATTTTGAGCTGATTGCAGCCGGATGGTGACCTGTTTTTCGGGCTGGTCGCTTGCGCCGCAGGCGTAACAGGCGTTTTGAAGCAGGTTAACGAGGATTTGCATCACCTTGTGTTTATCGGTTTCGATGGGGGGAACCTCTTCGAAATCGCGGACAACCTGAAATGAATGGCGAGAAAAGGCGTTAGCCTGCATTTTAAGGGCATCGTCGATCAGTTCGCTCAGCACGACCTTTTCGGTCAGTCCTGCGACGCCGGCGTAGGATTGCTGCATCGCGACAATGCTTTTGATATGATCCACGTTGGTACGGAGGTTTGCCGATTCCGCGCGCAGATCTTTTTGTTCGGATTCCAGAGTATCGGCCAGGAGGGAAAGGTAAGAAGGCAGTTTAACGCCCTTTTCATCCTCGGAGAGAAACCGGGGCAGGTCATGGGCATGTTCGTTGAGCAGTCGGACCACCTTGCGAAGATTCGGGGCTTTAGATCTCCCGATTTTCTCGAGCATCAACTCGGCGGAAACGTTGACGCTATTGAGGACATTGCCCACGTTGTGGAGAACATTAGTGGCAATTTCCGCCATGCCCGCCTGGCGGGAGGTCTCGATCAATTCCTTGTGGACTCGAGCGACTTCTTCCTCGGCGCGGATGCGTTCGCTGATTTCGGCCTTGAGCTCGCGGGTTTGACGGTCGACTTGGCGGCGCAGTTGAGTGATCCAGACCAACGCGGCCAGAAACAGGAGAACTAGGCTGCCGCCCAGAGTCAGAGCCCGCCGGATGGTCCACCAGGATGGCAGTTGGAGGACCACGAGATCATTGGCATCCCGCAGGTAAAGTTCGAAGGAACTTGGAGGCCGGCCAAATTCAGAGGAAGGATCGCGGTCGGTCACGCAGACCCCCGTCAGGCGAAGGCGAGTGCCCGCGGGAATGGGTTTCCAGGGAGTGCTGGTGTGGGGCAAGGTGGCACGGAAAAGCCTTTGATTGATTTGAAGATCCAGTTCCCGTTTGTGGTCCAAAAGTCGTTGCCCCAGGAAGTTGGCCTCCAATTGAACGAGCAGCATCTCGGAGTTGCCGAGATTGATGGATTCCTCGGTGGCCATGAGGGGTTTCGGCGCCTCGTCGAAGCCCAAAGGTTTGATCCGGGCTGACACCAGGACCGTATGAAAACTTTTCATTTCGGGAAAACCCAGGACTTCGATCCTGTCGCCAGGAGATAGAACAACATTCGTTGCAGTCGTCGCCTGCAGTCCTTCGTTTTCGTCTTGGAGGAAGACCAGTCCCTGGTGGCAGTAAGTGACCGTGCCTCGAACCTTGAGCTGCTCGAAGAACTGGGAATTCATATTGAAACTGCCGAGGCTTTTCAGGGTTCGCTCGGGCACCTGGAATGGATCTTCGAGGGGGGGCGTGACCACGGCGACCTGGGCCAGAGAAGGAGCCTGGAGCCGGATTCCCCGGATCCTGCCGTCGGCGTCAAAGATGGGTTGACAGACGCCGCGCACCCGAATGCGGGCGCCGAGCAGGGCCTGAAAATCCTTGGAGTCACCTTCATTGATGCGGACGCCAACCGCCCCGCCTTCCATGCGCACGGTGAACTGAGCGAGCCGGTTGGGATCGTATTCGCTGACCACTCCATCCACTTCCAGCCACTGAGCGTCATCTTTGCCGGACATCATTTGAATCCAGGAGTGGCGTTTGGCTTCGGGCAAGAGACTGGGCCCGATGACGGTGATCTGCCGGGCGGCCACAATCGGGGCAAACTGTCCTGGATCGCTGGCGCCCGCCACCTCAACGCGTGTTCCCGGCAGGAGAGGGCTGGAAGGGCCCCCAGTGGGTTGTCTCACGTAGATTCCGCCCGTAGCATCCTGGAGAAAGACAGCCGTTGTGTCGTTGTAGGTAATTACGCCCGACAGGATGACTGGATACGCCTTGGCGGCCTCGGTCCGATTCAATTGTTTGACTTGGATGGCTTGCGTCAGTTGATCCAAGACGGATTGCTGAGCCGTTGCCATCACAGAATCCGGAACCGGCTGGAATCCGGCATGTCGAAGAACGGGAATTCCCGATGCGCGATCGAGGACACCAATCGCCTCGAGGTGCTGTCCCGGTGTCAAGAGATCGGTCTGGCGGGAGAAGACGTTTAGATCGTTGGTGCCCGCGCGCAAGCGCAGTTGGTGTCCGGGTTCATGAGATTCGAGCCGGCCACGGATTTTGGTGACCCGTCCCGAAGGAACCACATTCCAATTCACGTTCGTTCCGGTCAGCCCGAGCGAGGTGAAGGTGCTCTCCTGGAGGGAAGGAGGCAACAGGTTGAGGTCGTTCCACTCCGAAACCCACATTAGGCCCGCAACGGAGTGTCCGAGGGGACAGAGCGTGGATTGACAGACGCCCTGCAAACGGACTTTTGCGCCCAGCAATTGCGGTGGCGCTTTGCGAGGGGGCAGGCAGGCCAGCATCGTTTGGTTGGATTGGACCAGTTCGATGCGGGTGGCATCCTCTGTTTGGGCCAGAAAGGTGACCGTGCCTTCGATTTCAGCCCGGAAAAGGTCTTGTCGATCCGTCAGCGGTTGGCCGGGGGTGACAGGCCGAGCCGGAGGGATTGAATCCACGCCAGTGAGTTCGATTTCAAAATCGGCCAGGGAAGGAGGGATCGGAATGGATTGCTCCAGTTCGTCGAGGTTTTTCACGAAGATATTGGTCCAGTATTCACGGGTAATGCGGCCTGTATTGAGTGTTGGGGCCGACGGAGAGGTATTCGGGGAGGGAATGGAATCCGGGGACCAGGGGGAAAGGGATTGCCCTGCCAGCACCTCGCGACTGAACTCCGGTCCCTGCCAGGCGACAGCAAGATGGTCGCCCCCATCGCCATCCAAGTGTCGGACTTCGATATAGCACGGTTGGTTGCGAAGCAGAAAGACAGGCTCGGATTTCTGGTTGGGTGAATGATCCCAAGCTTCAGGGGCTGTCCAACCGCGAACGAAGCACAAGACGCGGGCTTCTTTGGGGTTTTGGTTTGTGCTGAGCCGTAGTTGAGCGTCGTCGTCGCTGGCGATCCAAAACGTGTACAAGCCATCGCGGGGGGGATGCAAATAACCAAGGACGCGGCTCACGTAATGGTCTGTCCAATTGGTGGGACCTCGAAGGCACGCCAAGGAATCCCGGCCATCGGGCAAGTTGGGAAACGTCGGGTACCGGGCCCTGCTGCCGGCGGTCACCCCCTGGACGCGGACAGCCTGGCCCAGTTGGAAAATCTGATTTGCAGGGATGGGGCTTAGCCGCAATCCTCCGCTGGCATCTTGAAGAACGAGCCATTTATTCCGAGGATCAACAAAGGTGATTTGGCCCTCGATCCGTGTCGGCTTTCCGAGTTCGGCTTCAGCGGATGTAAGGAGGCGCAGTTGCGCGCAGTTCGTGATCAGAGGTTGGATTGGGGAGGCCTTTGAGGCGGCCAGTTCAGCGTGTCCAAGGACCGCAAACAACCATAAGAAGAGGAAGACCCCTGGCGCGCCCCACGAGCGTCTGAGAGGTGGAGTGAAGACAGGTTCTTCCGAGCTTTTCATTCGGCTTCTTACGAGGGGGGTGGCAGCGCTGGGAGCGTGAAGTGCGGATTTCGCCGGATCAAAACTCGCATCAAGTTGGGCCGGCATACGATTTGTCCGCGGTTCATAAAGGCAGGCAGCATAATCCGTGTAGAGAGCGGTCAGCAACGTCAAACCGCCGCCAAGGTCCCTTGAAATTCGGCCGTGGGTGGCGCGGTTTGCAACTGACAAATCCGAGAATGGGTCTGGCTTGTCGAGCGCGATGGATTGGCATAATTTGATGAACCTATGGTATCACGCTTTTTCCGTTCATGGTTGTTAGCGATCGTTCTGACGGGCAGCTCCCTGGAGGCGGCGCAGCAGGCCGGAAGAACGAACAGCACATGGCCCCAAGCCTACTCGGTTCAACAGGATAATGCCGCGGGATTACTCACTCTGAGCACTCCCTATTACCAGGTCTGGCATGACCTGAAGAGGGGAGGGGGGATCGCGGGAATCCGTCTCGTGCACGGCCGCTCCACAAACCTGTTGATCCAGCCCATCGTGGCCAGGATTCGCAATGAGACCGGCGCCCTTTTTGCCGACTGGAATGATGCCAAGAGCCGAATCTCCCGACGACGAGACGACTTGACGGAAATTGTCACGATCGAATCGCGCCTCCTGGATGAGCGCAAGCGCGAGTCGGGGATCCAGCTCAAGACGGTCTATGAATACCATTGGGGCTACATCAAGATTCGCAGGGAATTCACCTGTGTGAATGACGCCTTTCGGGCGCTTGAGCTTTGTCCGTTGTTCACGGTCCTGATTCCCAGCCTGAGCGAGTATGGTTTTCGAGAGGGGACTACGGAAAAGGAGGGTGTGCCTCCCTTCGCATTTGGCAGCAATCGATGGGGAAAAACGGGCGACCGAAATTCCTCCGCTCCTTTTCTCGACACTCCGCATATTCCCCGTTCGATACTGGTTGCCGATCCTGGGATCGAGGGATTGGAGTGGTTCCAGAGTTCCGATCTCTGGCAATGGGATTCCCAACTGACCGGTAACCGCGGCCAGGGCCGGTGTTGGTTTGAATCGAGCCGGGACTCGTCGGGTCTTGTCCTGTCCATTTCGCCTCTTCACCGCTCCCAAAACGCAGTCGTATTGCCCAAGAGGAGTGTGTTTGATTTTTATTTGGGCATTCCGATCCTTGAGGGACATGCTTCGAGGCCCTGGTTCCACGCCTCGTTCAATCGGAATCGAGGAGAATGGGTTTCGAACGATCAGATTCAACAATGGGCCAGGAGCGGCATTCAAACCGTTCATTGCCACAACGACGGCGACTATTACCACGACGGGCTTTTCTGGCGCGACGGTTCGTATCCCCCTTATCCCGACATGACGAATTACGACCGGGTGATCACGGGCTGTCAACAGGCCGGCATCCGCGTTGCCACCTACTTCTCGAACAAAGAACTGCATCCCAGCACCCCGGAATTTCTTGAGCACGGCCAGAAATGGGCTCGGAAAGATAGCCAGGGCAAGATCCAGCACAATTTCTATCGCGGAACCAACGAATTTGGAGTTCAAATGTGTCTCAAATCTGGCTGGCTCGATTTCCTGAAGCGTTCGATTGACCGCGTCCTCAAGAATCACCCCTTGAACGGGGTTTATTACGACTGGAATGTGCCCCTCCACTGCTACAATGGGCTGCACGGGGAGAAGCGTATTGGCGAAGCGGCCTCAGGTCACTGGGACATCGATGAGTTGCTGGATCTGATGGAGTGGACCCGTCGTCGGGTTGGCCCGAGTGGACTGGTCATTGTGCATAACACCACGACGCCGATGTTTGCCCTGGAGAATTTCTCGGATCATGTCGTGGCGAACGAATGGGGTTATGGGAAATGGAAGGAGCCGGGCCCGGACTTGAGGGATCTTCCCCTGGAATGGTCGCTGGTGGGGGCGCGATCCCGAGGGGTGATCAGTTATGGCCAACTGGATGCGCAATCGCCGAGGCGTCTGCATCGGCTGTTCGCGATGGAGGCCCTGCTGGCCGGGGTCACTCCCTGGCCGGCAAATGCCGAGACGCTTGATCTCTTTTCCGTCCTGAAACCGCTGGGCGATATTGAAGCTTACCGCTTTTTGGATTGGCGAAACGAGGCGGTGATTCTCAAGGGCGCACGCTGTGCTTCTGCGGTCTACAGCAAGCCCGGTATGTCCTATATTATCCTTGCCAACCTTGAGAAGACACCTCAGGAGATCGGATGCGTCGTGCGCCCGGCCAAATTGCCTTGCCCGTTGAGCGCAATCCAAGCCGCCGTTTGGCATCCCCACACGCTTGGGAACAATGCTGGATCGCAAAAAAAGGAGCTTTCCAGCGTGGAGATCGCCCGGTTAACCCGCGATGGAATCCAGGTGACCATACCGGGGGACGGCGCAGTCCTGCTTGAGATTCGCTGACAACACCGGCGCGATTGTGGGAACAGGGCCGGAGCTCGATCGAGTCCTCGAATAACCGAAGTGGTTGTGAATAGAACAAATGACTTCCGCAGCGATTGGGCTGAGCTTCGAACCGGCGTTTTCGCGGGATGCAGGAAAACCGCAGCCCATTGCAGGGATGCGACAGCCTCAGCGCCTCGTTCCTGGCCAAAACTCCTGGCCGCAGAATGTATCGTAATTCAAAAACACCGCGTTAGGGCTGCAAAACGGCATTAGACCTTATCTGGAAGGCACCGCCCTGATTGGTGCCGAGGAACCATCCAGCGCCCAGCCCGTATCTTTGGACGATGGCGCCTTTGAGAGGGGTCTTTTTGCCTGTATCGGGGTGAAGGATGCTGCCCTGAACCAGACCGGAAGTGGGCGTAATGGTGGCGGTGCATTTCAGCGGATTATCGCCGATAACAACCAGTTGGTTATTGGACCAACGGATGGGGATCATCTGCGGCTGAGACAGATTACCCGCAAACAGATGCAATCGCCCCTCGGTCCAGTTGAGAGCCGATTGACCGCGGGCCGGTGGATTGTAGGCCGATCCATTCAAACCGCCCGTGACCAGGAAACCATCGGGATAATACTGATCCGGGCTCGATGAAACGGGCTTGTACCAGGTGAGACTGCCGGAAACCTCGCGGGTAACCGGATCTTCGAAATGGCTCCATCCCCACACAAGGCCTTTGCTTGAATACAGGGGAACATAAACGGGGAACCATCCATTATGACCGAAATTGACCGAGGCGGTAAATGGATTCCCATCGGCCAGGGTGCCAACGAGTTTGATCTTGCCGGTGGTGTTCAAGGAAAGAGATCCCGCCCCAGCTCCGGGAGGGCTTGACGGGGAGTCCACCGGGTTGAAGTTGGCTAGGAATGTGTAGTTGCCCTTCCATGCGCCCACAGCTTGCTGGCGAAACGACAACAGCTCGGAGGTGCCTTCTTCGGAGGTGACCTGGCCTCGAATCTGACCGCTTTCGGTCTCGCTGACCACTTGAAGCTCCAATCCCAACGGCGTCAAAGGAGCCGCACGCTTCACCGAGGTCCTGGCGTGTCCGCTCAGGTCGAACGACAGTCCGCTGAACGGCAAAGATTTCCCCGCGATGATCAGCTTGCCACTGGCAACGCCCTTATCCGAGACGGTCAGCGTGAAGGATCCAATTCGGGAAGACCCGGGAGTGACCGGCATTGCGCTTGAAGTAAACAAGCCGTTATAGGTGCCTTTCCAAGCGGGGTATGGATTCGGAACGAAATGGGCTTGAAGCACAAGATTCGATTCCATCCGGAATTTCAAGGTCGGCTGGGATGAGGATATGCTGCCTGTCCAATTCGAAAACACCTGTCCAGCGGCAGGAGTCGCCGTGAGCGTGTATTCTTTGCCCAGTTCCAGACGCTGGCCGTTATAGTCGGGTTTAATGACGCCCATTCCAGTGGTTCCAATGTGAATCCAATCTGCCGCTACCAGGAAAAGACTCATGGTGTTTATAGTGGATTCATTGTTGAATTCATCGATCGCTTTGCATTGAAACTCGTTGAGACCGACCTCCAGCTGGATGCTGGCGTGCCACACGACAGTGCCTACAGCCGAAACCCAGGGACCCCCGTTCAGGCGAAACAAAACATCCCGGACCTGGCTGTTATCGGAGGCGATGCCGTGGATGACTGCGGATGGATCCAGAAGCCTCGAGCTGTTAAACGGCGTGGTAGCCTTGACGATGGGGGGAACCGATTCCGGCAGAACCGTCAGGATTGCAGGTTCGCTGACGACTAATCCGCCCAGGTTGGCGATGACGACGCGATAGTGGCCGGCTTGTGAGACTTGGACAGGTTTCAGGGTCAGATTGGGACTGGTTTCCAAAGGCAAGATCTCGTCGTTATGCCACCATTGATAGGTTAAGGGGGGAGTGCCTGCCGCTTTGACCGAGAAGGCGGCTGAATTCCCGGCGGTCGCCGTGACACTGGCCGGTTGTGTGAGGATCGTGGGCGTGGGTAAGATAGGAGTATTGGGCAAGTATTCCACGCGCGACAGCACCCCTTGTCCGCTTTCGCCGAACGGTTGCCACCAGTCGATAGCCATGGTTTTTTGTTCACGATCGAGATTTCCTTCAACATAGACCGAGACCATGGGTTCGCCAAAGGCGGCGAAAAAGTGGTTTTCCTGATCCAGGTAAGAGATGGTGCCTTCGTCGTAGGTCGATGGACCCGTCAAATTGAAGTACATGTTGCGATCAGGAAGGAGAAGACATCGCAGGATTCTGTTATCAGGCAAAACCACACTTCCCCCATAGAGTCCCGATTCGTCGACAAATCGTCCCGAATCAGTCATGCGTTTTGCCTCGAACTCAAAAACATCGCCGGATGAAAGGCCGGCAGAAGATGGGTTCTGGAAACGAACATGCATGATTCCATCGCCTTCAAGGCGTCCGGAAAAACGACCGGGTGACGATTGTTCCGACTTTGCGGGGATGGTCTGAGACCAGGTGCCATCCTTATTGACGTGAGATGCTCCCCAAATGCCGCAGCCAAGGCATCCGAAGTTGCCTGTGCTGACTCCCGCCAGCGTGACCTTCCAGCCTGTCGAATCAGGTTGCACAAGGAGAGCGGCGGTTCCCGGACCGCCCGAACCCCGACTGAGATAATACCCGGAATAAGGGATCGGCCCGAGGCGATCGCGCAGGAACATTTCAGTGGCGGCCGGGGACAGTGCGGGCGTGACGCCTCCGAACGTGTAGCTGGGCAGAGAATTGGTGAGATAATAGTTCCCACTGAATTTTGGCATCAGATCCCGCAACGGTTTGGCGCCTGAGAAATAATTGCGGGCATAAATGTAGTAATCATCGTCTTCGTTGATTTTTACCGGTCGCTGGGTGGAGACGAGGATCTTGATCATCGCATTTCGGAAATGGGCCTCGTCGTTGTAGTCTTCGGATTCCAGGGTAAACAGGCGTTGGGCGCCCGTCGGGCGGCGGTCCGGGTTCCGGATGAATTCGGAGGCCATGACGTATTGCACGACGGCATTGGAAAAGGCGTTTTGAGAGGCGGCCAGCGATGCGGAATCGCCACCCTTCAGAAAAGATGGATACTCCTTCAGGAAACGCTGGGCTGTCAGCTGGTCGTTTTTCCCCAAATCAAAAAAACGATTAACACTGCCCTTGAAATTGTGCGCATTAAAGGTGTGGCCTAGAAACTCGCCCGCGTATAGCATCGCGCGGATGACCTGGATATCCCCCCAATCCAACGTCACAGAATAGGACGGCACTTCCGTATCCTTGAGCTGGAGCGTGTAATGGACATCGGAAATTCGGGCAAGATTTCGCTGCGCCGACTGAAGCAAGGGCACCACTTCGTTGCGGTAGAGGTTGATGGCCTCCTCCGACTTGAAATTGGCGGGCAGAACGATATCGCCATGGGCATCCTCGCGGGCTTGGGCGGTCCAGTTATAGAGATTCCTGCCTTCCTTTGAAATGCCAAGGCGATCGAGAAAACTGCTGCCGGGCCCTTGTTGGGGAAGCAACAAGAGCGAGGTCGCGGCTTGCAGGACATTTGCATCCGGATTGTCCGGATTCAACGCCAATGCGCGGGTGAAGTGCGTGTGGGCATCCGTGAGGTTCTTCTGTTCCAGGAGGAGCCGGCCCGATTCGACCCAGGCTTGGTCTGCGGACAGTTGTCCAAAGCACGGGGGAATCATGGCAAAGAAGCACCAGGTCAGGAGTTGAATCTGTTTCATAGATCGATCGGGGATTGTTGGCGTGAAGCGCTCGCAGGGGTATCGGCGAGCAGATCGTATTCGATGGGTTGGTTATTGCGGGTCAAGGACAGGCGCAAATCGGCAGCATTACACGATGCCGACAGCTGGCCATGCGCTGCTTCCATGGATTGGGTGCCATACTGGATATGGTCCAATAACAGCGTTGGAGTTATGGAGGTAGGATCTGGCCGCGCCCGCCGGGCCTGCAAACGGCAGGATCCCGGAGCGCCAACCGTGATCTCCAGTCGCCGAATTTCCCAGGGCACTGTCCCTGCCAGGGAGTTCAGACGGTCTGTTAAGTTCCTGAGAAAGTCTCTTAGGCCTTCGGGTTGCCGGATGGTGACATGGACACCCTCCAGGACGAACTTCGGACAGGCGGCGATTTTAAAGAAACCGAGGCGCCGCGGTTCCGGGGCGGCCTGGTCGATTGTGATCACTGCCACCAAGACAGGTTGTGGCGCCTGTGTGAAGAGAGGGATGACCGCCTTGCGCAGCTTGATTCCTTCGGCGGCTTGAGCCTGCGGCCAACACCCCAGGCATGCCAGCAGCAGCAATCCCCCCGTTCCCAGGCCGAGCATAGAGATCTTCTCCATCTGGATCCTTGTTCGAAGGTAACTCTGATTAGAGCGGATGATGGAGTGGAAGATAGAGAACCGGGGACCAGCGGCAAGCAAAAAAGCCTGCATCCGATGCTCTGCATGGGCCGTGTTTCGCCCTTCCCGAGTTCGAACCACTCAATCCGGGTGACTGTCAAGCCAGTCGCGCAACGCAGTTTCCCATCGGCCCCAGTCGGAGCCGTAATCGGCCTCCAAAAAATGCAGGAGAATTTCCCGGGCCTCGGTCTCCTTCGGATGTTCCTGGTTTCGCATGACCTGAAGCAATAGAGGCAATTTGATGCTGTTGGGTCGGTTGAGAAGGTCGGACACCAGGATATCGAGGACGTTCGTCGACGTACGGATGTTGGTTAAGAGAGCCGTTACCGTTGAGAAATTGCCGTCTTCAAGAAGATTGACCAGGTGCTGAGCGGTTTCCTCCTGCTCCGATTCCGCCAACGAAGGCATGAGCGCAAGGAGTTGCTGGGCTTTTGCCCCCTCGGACTCCGGGGCAAGCAGAATTTTCTCCAACGGGAAATGATCTCTTTCGGGCAGACTTTGCCGGGGAGTTTTGGATTCAGGATCGGTGTTTGCCTGAGGAGGTAGGGGAATGGGATCACGCCCAGCCCGCGATAGGGTGACCGTTGGGGACAGTGTTTTATTCTCGGACGCGCGGACGGCCTGACGGGTCACTGCTTGCGGCGGTGAACCATCGGGTTTCCGAATGGCCAGCCCATAGAAAACCACAGCCAGGAGAATCAGGCAGATCAGCAACAAGCCTTTGAGAATCCATTGGTTTGAAGCCTGTCGATTCCTGGGCTGATGTCTTGTCATCTTGAGCAAGCCTAGTCATCCACAGTTTGGCCGACCAGCAGACGGAATTGCCAGCCGGTATCATCGGAGACGGTCTCCTGGGTCTGTTTCATGAGCACGCCGATGAGTTGTTCCTGAGGATCGGCGAAGTATTGGGTATTGAAATAACCGCCCCAGTCAAAGGTGCCGGCGCTGCCTTGGCCTCCTTTGCCCTGGCCTTTCTCGGTCAGGACACCGAAGGCCAAGCCAAAGTGTTTGTTGCCTTCTCCCCAGAGGGAGCCAATCTGATCCCGCATCATGGTTTCGATGGTGGTTCTGCTGAGGATGCGTTTTCCGTTCAGTTCGCCGCCGTTCAGGTACATTTGGAGAAAGCTTGCATAATCTTTTGCCGAGCTGCAGAGGCCAGCGCCGCCCGAGAAAAAGGTTTTGGCGCCTTTGACCGGGTAATCCGGATCGTAAAAGGTCACCGGAAAATGGATCCAAGTGTTGTTTGCGGGTTTCTGAACCGGCACAAGGCGGTGGGCCTTCTCCCGGGGGAGGTAAAAACCGGTGTCTTTCATGCCCAAAGGATCGAACAAGCGCTGGCGCAGAAACACGTCGAATGGCAGACCGGAGACGACTTCGATGAAATAGCCCAGCACATCGAGGCCCTCGCTGTAGGTGAAGGCTTCGCCCGGGTGATGGTGCAGGGGCAACTGGGCGAGCTTCTTGACACTGTCACCAATTTTAATCGACTCGGTCGTGAACAGGTCGGTGATGCCGGCCTTTTGGTAGATCTTGCGGAACCTTTCATCGGCATCAATGACGCCATAGCCGATCCCCGAGGTGTGTGTGAGCAGGTGACGGATGGTGATTTCGCTTTTGGCGGGTTCGGTGGTCCAGGTTCCGTTCGCATCGTCGTAAGACTTGAGGAGTTGAGGATTTTTGAATTCCGGGATGAATTTCGAGATGGGATCATCCAATTGAAAACGTCCTTCCTCCCAGAGCATCATGACGGCCGTGGAGGTGATGGCCTTGGATTGCGAGGCGATCCGGAAAATATCATCCCGACGAAGCGTGCGGCCGGCGGTGTTATCCGCCATCCCGAAGGCCTTGTGGTAAACGATTTTTCCATGGCGCGCGACCAGCGCGACGATGCCGGGCACGTCGCCGTCTCGGATGGCCTGCTCGCACATCGCGTCGATGCGGGCCAGGCGTTCGGCCGAAATCCCCACGGGGGCGGGGGCTGCCTCCTTGAGGGACGGGGATCTCCTGGCGGATGCAGCTGATGCGCTCTGGGAGAGGGGAGGAAGTAGAATGAGGCCAGCCAACAACCAGGGCAACCAACGGAGCCAGCCCTGAAAAGAGCTTGGAACATTTGGACGGATCAAGACGACTGCCTCAGGACCTGCATGCAGTTTTTTCATAAGATGATCGGCCGGAGTCTGCCAATGGAGCGGCAAAAAGGCACGCCCTTCTCAGTCGGCGAAGGGAAATAAACGCCTGAGTTCAGCCTTGTCGGGGCGCCGGCCGTATTCGCAGATTTCAAAGGCTTCGGCCGATTTGACTTGATCGGCGCGTTCGGCGCCATACCAATCCCGGAGTTGGGAGCGATAGGCTTTCGCCCAAGCGGCAAACCGGCTCGAGAATCGTTCCCGCACGGTTTGTCGGCGGGCCTGCTGCTTGTCGGGTTCGGAGGGCACCAGGTTGATCGACCCATTGGCCCCCCCTTCGTAGAACTGGGATTCGAGGGCGGCCATGGCCTGCAGTTTTTTCTCGAGGACTGAATCGGTGTTGACGACAACATCGGCCTGAAAGGGAGTGGGTTTCTGGAAGTCATCCTGGAAAAAGAAGAAGGCCGGATTGGATTTCAGCGGGGGAACATCGGGACAGAAGAATGGAACGGTCACCATGTAAGCGGCATCCTGCACGAGAATGGCGCTGTAGCGGTGATCGGGGTGATAATCGTTTGGGCGATGGCTCATCACGATATCGGCCTGCCATTCGCGGATCAGGCGCACAATCATCCGCCGGTTTTCGAGGGTGGGCATCACTTCGCCATCGTGGATGTCAAGCACCTCCGTTTCGATGCCGAGGATTTGAGCCGTTTTTTTCACCTCAGCCAGACGGCGCTGGGCCAGGGGGCCGCCCGCCTCGCGCCAATGGCCAATGTCACCGTTCGAAACCGAGACAAACTTAACCTTGTGGCCGCGCTCGGCAAACAGCGCCGCGGTCCCCCCAGCTTTGATTTCGCAGTCGTCAGGATGCGCCCCAAAGCAGATGATCCGCAGAGGCTCGGCGGCACTTGCCCTCATGCTCACCAGGGCGACTGCGATGACCGTGAACCATGCGGGAGTCAGGAACCGACGAAGAAAAGAATTCGCTTTCATATATGAACCCGGAGAGTCTGATTTACTGTCCAAAATAGGAACAACTTGCGCTAGGATCAAGGATGAACCAGCGGTGCCCGGATCAAAATTTGATTACTTTTTTTAGACAACAATCGAATCGGGCGACGCTAGGAGGGTGAACGTGCTTGGAAAGACGACGCATGGATGACGGACTGACCCAAGAGGCTTGGGGCCAGTGGGTGCGAAAACACGCGCCCCGCCTGCTGCTGTTCGCGCGGCAATTAAGCCGCAGCGAGGCTGACGCCCAGGATTTGGTTCAGGACTCCCTGCTGGCCGCCTGGAAGCGATGCGCAGACGGTCAAGTGCCGCCACTTTCCGCGGTGTTCACAACCATCCGGTGTCGCGCCATCGATTGGGGGCGCCGCTCAGACCGGAGGACCGCTCGCGAGGAATCTGTCCAGGAATCCCAGTCCCAAGTGTGGTTCGACACGCACGTGGAGGATCGCGAAATGAGCCAGTGGGTGCAGTCGGCCTTGATGAAACTGCCCGACTATTACCGGGAGGTCCTCACGCTCAGAGTATGGGGTGAACTGACTTTCGAGCAAATTGCCGAAGTGACCGGTGCCCCACCCAATACGGTTGCCTCTCGATATCGTTACGGGCTGGCCGAACTCCGCAAGCTGGCTCGGGAGGTGAAGGTATGATGAATCCGGAAGAACAAGCCTTCGAGGCCGAACTGCGGCGCTTACGGCCGGCCCAACCGCCGGAGGAAGTTTTGGCGCAATGGGAAAGCGCTCCACTCCGCTCCGACAGGGCAGGGGAGTTAGAACAGGGTTGCCGCCCCGCGTTCTCTATTGGAGCGCTGCTAAGAAGCTGGTATCGACCGGCAATGGCCCTATTGGCACTGGGACTCCTGGTTGCAGGTTGGCGGGTGTGGGTCCGTCATGAATCCAACCCGATCGTCGCGTCCAACGGAACCGCTCCTCTCGTCGCCGATGATGTGATCATCGATCGGCAATTAGTGGCGGCGTTCGAGGGATTGGCGGAGTTGCCGACGGGGGAACCCATCCGGTTTACCTGCTATGAGTGGATCGACCGGGTGACCGTGCGAGATACCGCGCGCGGGGTGATGATTGAAAGCCGGGAGCCGCGGCGCGAACTCGTCCCAGCCAGCCTCGTTACCTATTAATTAGACCGGTGGCCAAAAGAACTCTCCGGAATAGTGATGCGGAAAATTCGGGCGTTTTTGCCAAGCGATTGAATCAGTCAGTGACGAACCAATCAATGAATGCAGGATAAAAATATGATGATGACATTATTCAAATGGAAATTCCACCCCGAACCCATCTGGGTGGGGACTCTGTGTGTCGCCCTCGCCGGTCTCGTTCAGGGGCGAGCCGAACTGGATGTCGTCCAGGAGACCGCCACCGAGGGAGGCGGTTCCACAGAAATCCAAGTCAACAAGGAGCTGCGTGTCGTCAAGGAAACCCAGACTGAGCCTGGAAAGTCCCAGGTCGATTTCTTGCTCAAAGAGCTCAAGCCGGTTTCTTTGAAGGCCAAGGGGCTTGCCCCCACGGAAGTCCCCTGGCTGGGCATTCACACGGAAGAAGCGCCGGAAGTGATCGCCGCCCAACTCGAGTTGGCGCCGGGCGCCGGGCTGGTGGTTCAGTATGTCACACCCGAGAGCCCCGCGGCCAAGGGGGGCCTGCAGAAGAACGATGTGCTGGCCCAATGGGAAGACCAATGGCTGGTGCATCCGGAGCAGTTGCGCAAACTGGTCCAATACCGCAAGGAAGGAGACACGGTTGCTTTGAAGTATTATCGGGGCGGCAAAATGAGCCAGGTCTCCGTCGTGCTGGGCAAGAACAAGGCCAGCGAAGGGAGTTGGCCAGGGATTGAAGGTGGAGCCGATGTATGGCGGTTTCTGGGGAGTGGTGAGCCATGGCCGGCCATTCCACGCAGCGAGGAGCTCCGTGTGAAATTGGATAAGATCAAGGAATCCATGGGACGACTGAAAATCGATGAGAAAAAGCTCGAGAACGAGATTCAGCGCAGCATGGAATCTGCGCAAAAAGCCCTGACTGAGGCCCTGGGGCGAATGACAAATGTCGAGCCCGCCCTGGACAAGACGCGCCGGAACCTTGAAAAACTGATCCAATCGAACATTGCCGTTTCCCAGGATGCCCGAGTGACCGTGAAAAGCGACCAACGCGGCGTTCAGAGCCTCGTGCATGCGGATGACGACGGGACCTATGTCATTGTTGCCAATCCGCGAAAGCGCCTGACCGCGCATGACAAGCAGGGCACTCTCCTTTTTGACGGTGAAATCGAAAGCCCGGAACAACGATCCCGGTTGCCCGATGAGCTCAAGGCCAAGGTGGATTCCCTCCTGGAAATGATGCCGTCTCAGGGACGCTGACCCTTATCCGGGCCATGTTCCATGTCGGAACGCAATGAGGTGGGCGGGGCCGTCCTCGAGTCGGCCCGCTCGTTTGTTAATTTCAGAAACCTCTCAACACCGTGCTCGAACGTTGAGGTAATCCTGGGGCGGGTTTTCGTTTTAACACCAGGTATTGGATGCCTTTTTGGGCGCAGTATTCGCGTTTTCCACCCTTGTCGCCATCTTCATTGACCACGTAGAGATCCGGTTTCAGCTTTTGAATCTCGGGATCCGCATCGAGCCAGCCCTCACCGGAGGAGATCATGGCCCGGGTGACGTAGCGAATGGATCCAGTCATGTATCTTCGTTCTTCCTGCGACAGCATCGGATGTCCTTCCCCCTTGAGAAGCCGGATGTTGGCATCGTGACCCACGATCACGTAGAGATCGCCGTGTGCGCTGGCTTCCTCAAAGAACCGGACATGGCCGGAATGGAACCAGTCATAACAGCCCGTCACGACCACCTTTGGGCGCCCCGGATTGGGCGGCGGACCGCTGGGTTCCGGGAAATCCATCAGCTGTTCTTTGCTCAGCACATGATAGTCCAGTTCGTGATCCGCGCAAAACTTCTGGCGAGCCTCATTCAAGCCGCATTCGCGGTCAATCCAGGCTTGGGGCCGCAGGCCAGGGATTTCTGGCAAAGCACTGGGATCCAGGACTCCCCATACGGGGACCACCCGGTTTACATAACGAATTGCCTTTAAGAAATAAAATCGTTCGGCCATTGGGAACTTCGGGGGGCGCCCGGACAAGGCCTGGAGCGTGTCATCCGACATGAGCAGCACGGTCAGTTCACCCATTCTGGATGCCTCCTCGAGGAAACGCATGTGATGCGCCCGCAGGTCATCGAATCCGCCACAGACCACCACCGTTTTTCCGGATCGATTCATCTTATTTCGAAGGGCGGTCTTTCAGCGGGTTTTCGATGCGGACATTAACGCGGAAAGCGCCTGGGACAGTGCACGATGAGATTACAAACAAATAACCGCCTCCGCAGCCCGAATACATCGCGCCGGAGTAGTTCTGTTGGTAAACTCGAAGCAGGGCCTTGAGATCGAGGCGGATGGCGGGGTGACGGATCGTATGCGGCAGGATTTTTTCCCAGCAAACCATGCATGTGTTGAGCGAAGCGCCAAGGGCATCGAGGTCCTGGCGGCGAATGGCGTCAAAGCAGTCCTTGCCGGTTTGTCCCAGACGAGCGATCCATTTGGGTGAAAGCTGTTTGTTTCCGAGGGGATTATAGCCTTCCGGACGGGATTCAATTGGGAGCACGTTCAGCACCTTTTCCAACCAGCGGGCGATACCTGGGTTGTTCAACGACTCGATATGGGATGGAAAGATCCCCCCATTGGCGTTGAAATCATAATCCAACCGGCTGATACCGGGATAGACCAGGCCAATCATGTCCTGGGAACCACTCGGTTCTGATTTACCCTGGTTTTCGGCCCTGTAAAGCTCCCGAACCAAGTCAACGGGCGGCCGTTTTGGCAGCCGTCCGTGCCAGAGTTTTGTGGCCACAGCTCGGGTGCCGCTGGCACAACCCGCGCGGTCCATGACTCGAAAATTGGGCTCGAGGGAAACGACCACCATGGAACCGGGCGGATTGGGATGATGACGGGAAACGAACGGCTGATCGATCCAGCCGCCCGCAAGGGCCAGCCGGTTCGGAATGCGCCCGATGACCCGGGCCATACCAGGCAAAACTCCGGAGTTCACTTCAAAGAGATAAGGAGTCTACTCGACAACGCGCCGGCCGGCTTTGCGGGCATAGTACTGTTGCTTGATCCATTGGTAGGTGGCGGACAGCCCCCGATCCAGGGTCGTGCTGGGTTCCCAGCCGAGGATCTTTTTTATGAACGTGTTGTCGCTGTTGCGCCCCGCCACACCGCGAGGAGCCGCCAGATCATATTTCCGTTTGAGCTTGATCCTCGCGATCTTTTCAACCTTGCTCACCAATTCGTTGATGGAAACCAATTCGCTCGATCCCAGATTGATCGGGGTCGCAATCAACGGATCGTGGTGCGTGATCATATCAATGCCCTTCACGCAGTCATCGATATACATAAAACTGCGGGTTTGCGTCCCGTCACCCCAGATGTCGATCGTGTCGTTCCCGGTGTCGATAGCTTCAATGACCTTTCGGCATATGGCCGCAGGGGCCTTTTCCCGACCTCCATCCCAGGTGCCATGCGGCCCATACACATTGTGAAAACGGGCCATGAATGTCTTCAGACCGCGCTCATGCCAGTATTCCTCGCAGAACATTTCGCTCATGAGCTTTTCCCAACCATACCCGCGCTCGGCCATGGCCGGATAGGCATCCGACTCTTTCAGCGCCCGCACTTTTGGATCCTGCTGCAGCAAGGTGTTGTAGGCGCAGGCCGATGATGAAAAAAAGTATCGTTTCGCGCCAGCCCGATAGGCGGCCTCGATCATGTGGGTGTTGATCAGAATGCTTCGGAGGCATTCGATGCGGAAACGTTCGATAAACCCCATTCCCCCCATGTCGGCGGCCAGATTATAGACCTCAACCGCTCCCTCGCAAACCCGTCGGCAACTATCCTCCTGGCTGCAGTCGAGGCTCAGGCTTTCCACGCCGGGCACGCGGAGATACCATTCGGCCAGCGGCTTCTTGTCCACCGCGCGAATGCGTTTGAAGCCCTTCTTTTTAAAAAAAAGCACCAGGTTGCCTGCGATAAATCCACCCGCGCCGGCAATGACGATCAGATCGTCTTTCGTGCGCGGCGAATCCTTTTCCACCAGTCGTTTTTGATTCATCATTTTGTGCTTTAGGCGATGTCCGTGAGGCCATCTTCCTCTGCAGCCGGACATCATCCTGTTACATTGAACGCCCTTCAGATTGTCACAAATCCCTCCGGACCGGAACAGGAATCATGTTCAGCCTTCCGTTTCGAAGCCTCGCTGATGAGCCTTGCCGGATCTCCGGACATCCTTCGAGGGTTCGGCAACGTGTCCCTTGCTGGCACCCACTAACTGCAACACCTCGCGGATGATTCTGAATCCGCCCAGAGCCCGGCCCAGCCAGTATCCGATGCCTGATCGCCTGCGTGATAATAGAAAGCCGGCAATCGGCGCTCCCAGAATCAGAAGCCTGTGCCAGGAATGGCTGGGAGATCGATGCCACTTCAGCCAGTTCAGCGGATGCCGGATTCGCTGCAATTCGGTAGCCAGAATACATCGATGCAACTCCGCTTCGGCCAGCAGCAATTCCTTTTGTCGTGCCAAGTCATCCCGTGTCCTTGAACTCCCAAATCCTTTGTTCATAGATCACTTCGGAGCACCGTGCTCGCTCATTTTTTGGCCTCGCAGCCATTCGCGGTCCTTTTTAAACTCGTCAAGGGTGGCTGAGAAAGGGGCTGGCCCCTGTTTGAACCGCTTGTGGAATTGCCAGTATGCAATTCCAGCTGCAGCCAGCAGAATCAGGCTCAGTCCGATCAGCCCCACGATTTGTCCCAGTTGCCATGCCACCACGGCAAGGGTCAGCACTAACATGGCCAGCGCGACCGTGCATAAGGCGACTACAGCACCGAACCATACCCCCAGACGCATCCATCGATGCTTCTCCTCCTGGAGTTCGACGGAAAAAAGCTGCAACCTGTTCTGCAACAACCCGAGAACGGTGTCGCCTAACCGCCGGACCGTGTCGCTTAATCCTCCTGTTGTGGGTTCGGAATCCGGCATGGATTATTTGCGACCAACCAGGACGCCAATCAACAAACCCAATCCAAAGGCCAGCCCGATCGACTCATAGGGATGTGACCTTATCGCCATGTCGGCTTTCCGGGCGGCGTCTTTGGCGCTGGCCAAGGCGCGTTCTTCCATTTGCTGACAACTCGCCTTGGCTCGTTCCAGGGCTGAAGCGAGCTTTGATCGCGCTTCCTTGGTTTTTTCACTGACGTCACCGGCTGTGACTTTAAGCAATTCCTCGGCATCACGAGCCAGCGATTTTAAGTCTTCCATGATCCGCTCACGGGCGACCTCGTTTTGGGCGCGTTCCATATTATCAAAATGGGTTTCCATAAGCTGTTTCCTGTTTGTGAGTGATCGTTATGTCGTTATGACCAAGCCAATATGGCCTCATTCCGGGCTTTTGCCGAGAGAAATATACAGGAGAAGAATCCATCGACAATAACCGGTCACAAAATCCAAATCGGAGCCCTCCGTGAGTCTATCTGACCCCAACAACGCTGGCCGTGTATCAAGATAGACCTACAGATTCTCAAATCTGGATACTCCACAAGGGTGTAATCTCCGCTGTTCATCAGCTGGCATGATTTGAAATCGAGCGCGCGACCGGCACGAAGATCATGGTCTTGAGAAGCTTAGGTGATTGATCCATTGTGCTGAAACCCAATTCAATCATCTGCAAGGCATGATTTGTGCTAGCCCCTCCATCTTTAAATACTCGAGGAGCCAGGTTCCTCTGAGAAAGCAGACCAGGATGCATCCTGAGGATGCCGTAGTCCTGGAAGATTTTGGGGATGTGTAACTTGACGACTTTTTGTTGCATGACGGCTGCGATGGTGATTGCTGATACAACCGGTCGGAACCCCGCTGCAATCAAGACAGGAACATCCGCTAGTTCATGTCGATTCCTGGGGCGGTTTCTCCGCTGGATTGTGATCGTTGGAATCGGCGCATTTTTCTACAATCAATACCGCAAGGGCGAGCCGCTTATTCCAGGGCTCCATGTCACGCAACTTACCCGGCCACAGTTAATTGAAGGAGCTAAAGACCGAACTGGCTCGGGATGGGTCGACCGGGCCATCGGCCGGGATTCCACCAACCAAGGCACGCCAACTGCCGTCAAGAAGCAAATTCCCTTGAAGGAGATGCCCAGGCTAGAGGGAATTCTCTACACGAAGTCGAATCCCGTCGCGATCATCAATGGCGAACGCTTAACACAGGGAGAGTCTTTCCACTGTGCGCTTTCTCGCGGCACGATCGCTGTCACGCTGGCGGAAATCCACCCTGGCAGCGTCTTAATCCAGGCGCCAGATTACCTTCCTGTCACGCTGAATATGGGCGGAGTGGGGAATATGCCTTAGGGTTTATTCAAAAATAACCCGAAGTTATTTTTGAACAGACCCTTAGCGGATTCTGCGGGTTGTGTGTTCCCACAGCCAGAGCACATCCTTGTTATTGGCTTGGCTTACGGTTTGGACTGTGGTCTTTCTGATGGGGGGGGTGGTGCGCGCATCCGTCCATTTCTTGATTTCCGAATGGCCATCGGCAAAGGCGAAACCACAGGCTTTGTTGTGGTAACTGGCCGGGAAGTCAGGGAGCGCGGCGCTGGCCGCGTTGGGATAACCGCGCATGTCGACACAGAAGAATCCGTCGTTAATGCTGTCCGGATGCTCGTCGACGAGAACCCAAGTCATGGACGGGCCGGGATCCACGATGTCGGAGGACTTGAGATACGCGCGAAACTCGGTGCCTCCAAACCAGGTGTGAACCCCCTCATTCATCCCCATCCAGGAGTTCATGGACATGCTGCGCGTCCGGGCGATGCTTTGGCCTCGATATGGACCTGCCGTTGGCTTGACCCTGATGGGATCCGCCGGACACTTATAGATGGCCGCGGCGGCGCCGGCGTAGGGCCAGATGGCGCCCTGCATGATGGTATTTGTGGAATCCCAGTTCTGGGCGTTGGCGTTGTTGAAATCGAGGATGCCGTGGACCCAGGCGTATTTATAGTTCTTGTTGGACGGAGTCTCATCGACGTAGGCGAACGGCAGATTATCGTTGCTGTCCTCGACATATAAACGCCAAGCCAGCATCAACTGACGCGAGTTGTTCATGCAGGAAATGCCTTGTCCCTTGGCCTTGGCCTTGCCCAAGGCCGGAAGAAGCATCCCGGCCAGAATCGCAATAATCGCGATGACCACCAAAAGTTCAATTAAGGTAAAAGCCGTGATGGCGATATGAGAAGGCCTTCCTGGCGCTGGATTTCCACGTTGTTTCATCATGGGAATGTCTCGGTTAAGTTAAAGTTGCGCCATGGCGTTTCTGGACGGAAACGCATCCGGGGCGGAAGCCACAGGTCATCTCCTGACATCGATTGTGTCTGCAGCCGTCGTCTTCGGAGTGACACTGGCGGATTGGCAACCGCGTAGGCCAATGTTCCAAGCCATGGATCATGAAGCTAATTAAAACCTACTCGAGACAGAATTCAAGCCTTTGGATGCATTTCCGTCTTGCGCGGATCGATCCTTGCCAGAAAGAAGGCGCGGGTGGAGGATGAGGAAGAACCGGCGCCTCGGCGCGGATCAGTCAACGCGATTCAATGGAACAGAAGATCATCAGCCTGCTGGAGCGGCCTGGAAACTTGCCGCTAAGTGTTGTCGACATCCTGCGGCAGTTGCGCCTGCCCGCCTCTCGCCAATCCGAGATCCTTCGAGTTCTGCGTTCTCTGGAAGAGTCTGGCCGGGTTGCCCGGATCAAAGGTCATCGTTTTATTCAGCCGCGAGAGGCTGATCTGATTCCCGGCCGGATTCGGATGAACCGCTGGGGCAAGGGATACCTCCAGCCTGACGATCCCTCTTTGAAGGAGATCATGATCCCGGAAAACGCCACCGCAACAGCCTTGCACGAGGATCGTGTGCTGGTGAGACGGGATGCAAGACCCAAAACTCCGCGCCGCCCGGGCGACGAGAACACCGGCGCGGTGGTTCGAGTTCTGGAACGTTATCGCAGCCGGATCGTGGGGACCCTGCAGCGGAGCCGTCAGTTTCATTACGTCGTGCCCGACGATCCCCGTTATGCGCACGATGTCTACGTGCCCCCGCCCGAGGGCGCCTTCAAGCTGGCTCGAGTCGGCGACAAAGTCGTCGTGGAACTGCGCGGTTGGGAATCGCGTCACACCAATCCCGAAGGCCGCATTGTCGAAATCCTGGGATCCCCCAATGCCCAAGGAGTCGATATGCTTTCGGTTTTGCGCCATCATGGTCTTCCGCTCCGTTTTCCAAAGACCGTCCTGCAGCAGGCCCGGCTGGCGGGCCATGCGGTGGGCTCCCATGATCGTGCCGGCCGCGCCGACTGCCGTCATCACCCGGTCATCACCATTGATCCAGAGGATGCCAAGGATTTTGACGATGCTTTCTGTTTGGAGCGGGTGGACGCCCGTCGTTGGCGGCTTTGGATCCACATCGCGGACGTCTCGCATTATGTGAAGCCCGACACGGCCCTGGATCGCGAGGCGCGCGAGCGCGGCAACTCCACCTACCTGGTCGACCGGGTTATCCCCATGCTTCCCGAGGCCTTAAGCAACGAGCTTTGTTCGCTCCAGCCAGGCGTGGACCGCCTCACCAAGTGCGTGGAGTGCCTCCTGGCAGACGATGGTCGCTTGCTGCAATCGCGGTTTTACTCCGCAGTCATTCATTCACAACGCCGATTTTCATACCCGGAGGTCATGTCGATCCTCCAGCGCAAACCCGATGAGCCTCTCGATCAGATGCTGCATCACGCCCATCAACTCGCTCAACGCGTCCGCCGCCGCCGTTTTCAGGCCGGCTCCCTCGATCTGGATTTCCCCGAGTCAAAAATCCACCTGGACGAACGCGGACGCGTGGCGCGCATCGAGACCGTCGTGAATGACGCATCGCATCAGCTGATCGAGGAATTCATGCTGCTGGCGAATGAAGCGGTCGCCACACGCCTTCTCGACCTGCGACGACCGACGATCCACCGGATTCATGAGCAGCCGGAGGACGAACGCCTGCGCGAATTCCGGGAGGAAGTGTTGAGCCACCAAATCCCTTGCGGAAACCTCAGCCGGCGGGAAGAAGTCCAGAAGCTGTTGCACCGGCTTGGACGTTTGCCCATCGGGCCTGCCCTGAAAATCGGTTTTCTCAAATCTCTCATGCGTGCCCGCTACGCTGTGGAACCCCTCGGCCATTACGGCCTGGCAAAAGCCAAATACACCCACTTCACCTCTCCCATCCGCCGTTACGCCGACCTCATTGTCCATCGCACTTTGTTTCAAAATACCGGCCTGCCGGTTTCGGCCCTCAAACAGACCGCCGAACACCTCTCAATCACCGAACGCAATTCCGCCGATGCCGAACGCGACAGCAAAGAAACCAAACTGTTTGCCTTCCTGAAGGCCCAGCTTCGTTCCGGCCAACCCCAGCGTTATTCCGCCCTGATTACCGACGTGCGCAATTTCGGCTTTTTCGTTAATGTGCCGGAAATTGCCCTCGGAGGTCTGGTGCACCTCTCCAGCCTCGAAGACGATTTCTTCCAATTCGATTCCAGACGAAATCAGTTGGTGGGGCGCCGCTTTCGACGTGTCCTCCGCCTCGGCGACCCTATCCAAGTCCAGGTCCACCGAGTCGATCCCTTTAAGAAACAGGTCGATTTCCTGCTTGTTTCACAACCACAGCCCCATTCCCCCCACCGCTCAAAGCGTCAATCGCAGAAACCTACGACCGGTCCATCAACACCACACTAATCCCAAAGCGATCCTCCCCTGGGGATAGCTCTTACCTCTTGACTCGCACTCCCATTGGCAAGGTTACCCCGCCGATTTTTTCCGGTTTCCCAATAGTGGGACTGCGAATTCCCATAGACGAACAGCTTCCGAAATCCTGGGGCATGAACCGCTGACTCGTCCCTCCATTCCCTGCAGCCATCTCCATCAACATCCAAAGTTGACATAATAACGTATCTTATTAATAAAGAGATTATTACGATAGGAATTTCGCTGGGAGCTTGGCTGGTTTGAAACTGAACTCACACCCCAACACTTGCCATGGCACGGGACATGCGTTGGACACGTCTGGAAGGCATGGGAAACGAATCGATCATTATGATAAGTGATATCCCATACGTTTTGCGACAATTGCGCAAAAACCCGGGTTTCACGGCGGTAGCGGTCTTGACGCTGGCGCTGGGCATTGCCGCAAATATTGTCATATTTAGTTTTTTCAATGCGTTCTATCTGCGTCCGTTTCCATTTGTCGATGCGGATAGGTTGGTGGACTTGGATGAGACGGCCCCGCGCTGGAATCTGGAGTACACCGGCTTGTCTTATCGGGAATTTGCGGGGTGGCGGGAGCTGAACCGTTCGTTTGACGGCATGGCGGCGTGGGTTTACGAAAACTACAATATTGCGTTCGACGGATCCGTCGATCGTGTTCGAGGCGGGCGGGTGACGCACGAGATAACATCTGTTTTGGGGATCAAGCCTGTCTTGGGGCGGTCCTTCACGGCGGAGGAAGACCGTCCTGGGGGCGCCAAAGTCGCCTTGTTGGGGAATGGGTATTGGGTGCGGCAATTTGGGGGACGCAAGGACGTGCTGGGGCAGACCCTGAAGTTGAATCATGAACCGTGCATGATCGTGGGAGTATTGCCGCCGGACAAGGACCTGCTGGTCGAAGCGGATCTTTGGGTGCCTCTGGCCGCTGATCCGCGGGTGCATCAAGGGTGGTTCCTGCATGGGGTCGGGCGGTTGCGGAAAGGAATGACGTTAAACATGGCGCGGGAGGACTTGGCCCGGGTCCACCAGAACCTGAAAGCAGACCAACGGGCCAACGAGAATACTTTTCCAAAGCTCACACCCCTGAGCGAAAGGTTTTTCGGTGGGGCCCGACTGGTGATTCGGGTTTTGCTCGGGGCCGTGGGCGTGGTGCTGCTGATTGCGTGCAGCAACGTGGCGGCTCTGATGCTGGCACGCGGATTGGCCCGGTCCCGGGAGCTTGGTCTGCGGATATCCCTGGGAGCTTCATCTCGACGGATCGCGGGATTGATTGGGATCGAAAGCGTGATCCTGGCGGGAGCGGGGGGAGCGTTGGGGATCTATGGGGGGTATTGGGGACTTCAGGTGCTGCTGAGTTGCATCAGACAGCAACCGCCACGATGGCTGTGCTTTGGTTTCGATTGGCGAACCGGGTTGTTTGCGGCGAGCATGATGTTGCTCTCCGCGTTTCTGGGGGCCTGGCCGGTCATTCGGTCCGCCGCGCGCATGGACCTGCATGAAACGCTGCAGTCGTCCCCCCAGCAATCAACAACCTCAAGCGGCCGACGCCGGACGATGCACGCCCTGGTTGTCAGCGAGGTGGCGCTGACGTTGGTGCTGATGGCCCAGGAGGCCTTGTTGCTGCAAGCCTTTCGTCTGTTGCAGCGGACCGATCCGGGCTATCGCCCTGAAAATGTCTTGGCCTATGAACTCGCGCTGCCTGCCTCCAAATACGACTCGAGCGCGGCGGTCCGGGCCTTTTTCGAGGACCATCTCGAACGCGTGCGCGCTCTGCCCGGCGTGACCGCCGCCAGCGCGGTCAATGTTCCGCCCCTTAGCGGGCATTCGGGAAATTTCTACACGGTTGAAGACGCGCCGCCCAAGGGACCGAACGATCCGGATCCCGTGGTGCTCCAGCGGGTCGCCTTTCCGGGATACTTCGAAACCATGGGGATCTCGCTGGTTGCCGGTCGCACTTTCGATAAACAGGACGGTTCGAGCGACGGCGCGCGGGCGGTGATCGTGAATGAGATCTTCGCGCAACGATTCTGGCCCAACCAGGATCCCATCGGCCGACGCATGAGCCACCGACATCCCAACGCGCCCTGGATGACTGTTGTCGGCGTGGTCCGCGACGTCAAACACTACGGTGTCGATCAACCCATGATTCCGGGAGTTTACATTCCCTTTGCCCAGGACGTGCATCGCGGCATGTCCATCGTTCTTCGCAGCGTAACCCCTCCCGCCGCTCTGGTGCCGGTGATTCGCGATCGGGTGCGTGAAACCGATCCCGATCTGGCCGTGTTCGGTGTGGTGACCATGAAAGAGCAGCTGGCGCAATCCCTTTGGATCCGGCGGCTGACGGCATCGCTTCTGGGCATCTTTGCCGGAACGGCTTTGCTGATGGCGTTGGGCGGCATTTATGGAGTGTTTTCCTACATCATCAACCGGCGCACCCAAGAGTTTGGCATCCGGCTGGCGCTGGGGGGGCAACAGCGCGACATCCTCTGGCTTGTGGCGCGGCAGGGGTTGATCCTGTCCGGTCTGGGGATCGGGATGGGCCTGATTGTGGCTTTGGCAACGACTCCACTGATGCGCGGATTGCTTTTCGGCGTCAGCCCCGTTGATCCGTTCACCTTTATCGCTGTGAGTCTGTTTCTAACCGGGATCGCCCTCGCAGCCTGTTGGATTCCTGCTCGACGCGCAGCCAAGGCTGATCCGATCGTGGCGCTCAGGTATGATGGGTGAAGGTATGCTCGCTCTTCGATTCGCCTTTCGCCAATTGCGGAAAAATCCGGGCTACACAGTCCTGGCAAGTGCGACACTTGCCCTTGGCATTGGAGCAAATACCGCTCTATTCAGTGCATTCAAGGCATTGGTTCTCGAGCCGCTGCCCTATCCGGATCCACTGCGTCTTGTGCATGTCTGGAAATCCGATGTCAAGATTAAGGACACCATGCCTCTGTCGGGACTGGACTACCTGGATCTTAGGGAACAAAGCGCTTGTTTTGAAGCCCTGGGGCTGTACGCTCCCTGGCGATTCAACTTGGGCGGAAACAATCCTGTCCAGGTTCAAGGCATTCGCTGCACAGCGGGTACGTTACTTGCGATGGGAATCCCTCCTGCGTTGGGACGATGGTTTACCGAGGCGGAGGAACAAGACGCCTCGCGTCGCGTCGTGGTTTTGACCCACCAGCTCTGGCGGGAACGTTATTCCGGCGATCCCCAGCTCGTTGGCCAAACCATCATCCTCAATGGTGAATCCCACGAGGTCGTGGGCATTACCCCGCCCGGTTTTCAGTTGCTTTCGCCTTGGTATCGTGGGGGCACCTATGATCTATACGCTCCCCTGGTTGTTTCCCGCGATGAAACCTCCCGTAATTGGAACCAATATCTTGCATTAGGCCGGTTAAAGCGACAGGGATCTTTTTTGAAGGACTTACGCGGTGCTGTGGCAGAACTGCACACGGTCGGTGTTCGGGTGGCAAGGGCTCATCCCCAAACACACTCCGATACGACGTTCCAGCCTGTTCCCCTCCTGGCGCACACTGCCGGAGGCAGCATCTTGGGGCGGCTTCTCTTTTTGTTATTCACAACGGGATTGGTCCTGCTGGCTGCCTGCGCCAACGTTGCCGGCATGTCACTTGCCAAGGGGGCTGGCCGACAAGCGGAGGTGGCGGTGCGCTTTGCGTTAGGCGCGTCGCGGGGGCACATCGTGCGGCAGTGGCTGTGGGAAAGTTTGTTGCTCGCCCTGCTTGGCGGAGTATTGGGCGTCGGCCTCGCCGCCACAACGATCGAGTCGATGCGAGCTTTGCTGCCGGTTGATCTTCAGCGGATCGGGAACATTCGGATGGATATTTGGGTGTTGATGTTCAGCCTGCTGCTTTCGGCGATCGTCGCCCTGATTGCCGGGCTCATCCCAGCGCTGACGGTGTCGCGCGCGCGGCCGATCGGGGTCCTCAAGGGCGGCGCTTTAGTCGGCGGTTTTGGGGGCTCGGCAAGCTGGCGTCTGCTGCCACGGCTGGCGGTAGCTCAATTGGCGGTGGCCGTCTTGTTAGCCAACCTGGCAATTCTCATGTTCACCAGCTATCGCAAGATGCTCCATACGCCTAAAGGATTCGAGGGGGAACGCGTTCTCACCGCCAACCTTGAGTTGTGGGGCAAACGCTACGCAACCCTGGAAAACCGGATCCTCTTTTGGCGTCAGCTGGCGGAAAAGGCCGAAGCACTGCCCGGCGTCAATCGTGTTGGTTTAACGACCAAACTTCCCCTTGAAGGAGGATGGAACTGCGGTGTTCTGGTGGATGGCGAGATCTTTGATCACTCAGCCAAACGTCCCTTGGTGGAAACGTCGTGGATTTCGCCCGGGTATTTCGAAGCGATGGGCATCCCGCTGCTCTCCGGCCGGACCCTCCGACCTCCGTTTGGCACGGCCAATAATCAACAACTTGTGGTCAACCGCGCCTTTGTGGACCGGTTCTGGCCGGGGCAAGACGTGCTGGGTCGGCAGGTGCGGCATAACCATGCCAAGCCCGAGTGGTCGGGCTCCATTGTGGGCGTCGTTGAGAACGTCTGTCAGCAGGGGGCTGAATTGAAGCCGTTGCCTGAAATTTATTTTGCGTTCGAAGTCGAACCCAGGCCCGCTGCCAAACTGATCGTTCACTCGGAAATCGAGCCCGCTCTGCTCGTGAGCCTGCTGCGCCAGGAGATCGCCCGGTTAGACTCGGACCTCCCCCTGTCGGACATACGCACCATGAACCAAGTCCTCGCGAAATCGACGGCGCAACGCCGATTCGTCACCCTCATGATCCATATCTTCATGGCCGTGACCCTGCTTTTGGCGCTGACCGGCGTCTATGGCGTGCTGTCCTATCAGGTGGCCCAAAGAACACGCGAGATGGGGATTCGTCTAGCCTTCGGGGCGCCGCGGCGGACGATCACCTTGCTGGTTTTTCATCAAGCCTTGCGTATTGGAGGATTGGGAATCGGGATAGGCCTTCTGGGCACCTTTAATGTCGTCTTTGCGCTGAGACACATGCTGTATGGTGTCAGTCCTTTGAACCTGGCAGTCCTGGGAGTTGGGGCTGTCGGGGTGCTGACCATTGCTTTGATTGCCGGCTATCTGCCGGCCCGCCGCGCAGCCCGGGTGGATCCGGTGGTGGCGCTGCGGTACGAGGGATGAGGGGCGAGAGACAAGACGAAGATGAAAGAGAAACTCAGAAGCTACAAAGACTTGGTCGTTTGGCAAAAGAGCCTCACTTTGGTGAAGCGGGTCTACGTAGAAGCGCAGAAGATGACCAACGCCTTGCGCCGGTCCCTCGCCTCTCGCTCCTAATCTCTCTCCTCTATGCAAGACGTCAGATTTGCCTTTCGCCAACTGCTGAAGAACCCTGGCTTCACCGCCGTGGTCGTCCTCACCCTCGCCCTCGGCATCGGGGCCAACACCGCCATCTTCAGCGTGGTTAACGCCGTCCTGCTCAGGCCGCTGCCCTATCCTAAACCCGGCCAACTGGTGCAATTGGGCACCGACCGGTCGGGCGATCTCAGCATCGTCATTGGCAGCTCCACGTTCCTTGAAGTCAAAGCCCAGAGCCGGTCGCTGGCGCGCATCGCCGCCTACAGTGACGGCGACATGATTCTCACCGGAGCCGGAACGGCGGAACGCATCGTGTCCTGCGCAGTGACGGCGGATTTTTTCCCATTGCTCGGCATCCTGCCGGCCATGGGACGCAACTTCACCCCGGAAGAGGACACGCCCAATGGCCGCAAGGCGGTCATTCTCGGACACGGCCTCTGGCAGAGCCGGTTTGGCGGCGATCCGGGCATGCTGGGCCGGACGATCACGTTGAACGAGCAAAGCTACGCCGTCGTGGGCATTCTTCCGGCGGGCTTTCAGTATCCCGAACCATTTCAACTTTGGACTCCGCTGGCGCTTGGTGAAACGGGCGCAGGAGGAGGGGGAACCTTTGGGAAGTTTGGTGAAGGCGCGTGGCTTCTGAAAGCCATTGCCCGATTGAAACCCGGCGTGACGCTGGAGCAGGCGCAAACCGAGCTGCAAACCATCGCGCAGCGTGTTCAACCGAATGGACCCACGGCGACTCGGGGCCGCGGCGAGGACGGCGAAGGTGGTCCCGGCGAGAGTGCCCTGACGTTGGTCGGCCTGCACGAGCAGGTCGTCGGCGAGGTGAAAGGACCGTTGCTCGTGTTGCTGGGCGCGGTCGCGTTGGTTTTGCTGATCGCCTGCGCGAATGTCGGCAACCTCTTGCTCGCTCGTGCGGCCGCACGGCAAAAGGAAATGGCTGTCCGGGCCGCGCTCGGAGCCGGACGGCTGCGGGTGGTTCGCCAGTTGTTGACGGAGGGCGTGATGCTTTCCCTGGCCGGCGGCGGCTTGGGATTGTTGCTGGCGTTCCTGGGCGTCCAAGCGCTCGGACACTGGAGCGCCTCCAGCCGGCTGCCGGCGATGCACGGGATTGGCATCGATGCCTGGGTGCTGGCGTTCACGTTCGGCGTGTCGGTGATCACTGGCCTGGCGTTCGGTCTCGCGCCGGCGTTTCAAACCTGGCGCACGGACGTCAACGCCGCGCTCAAGGAGGAACACCGCAGCGACACGGGCGGGCAGCGCAACCGTCTCCGGCAATTTCTGGTCGTCTCGGAGCTGGCGCTGGCGCTGGTGCTTCTTATCGGCGCCGGGCTGTTGCTCAAGAGCTTTTCGCGACTCATGGAGGTTAATCCCGGTTTCCGGGCCGATGGCGTTTTGACGTTCCAGGCGGCTCTGACGGAAGGGAAATCTTCGGCCCAGAAAATCAACTTCATTCGTCGAGTCATCGAGCGATTGAGAGCGCTACCTGGTGTGCAGGCCGCCGCCGCCACGGACTCTTTGCCGCTCACTCCCTTCACGCGCATCTCCTTGGCAGAGATCGATGGCCGGCCACCGATCGACGTGAACAAGCTGAGGCGGGGCGAGTTGAAGGTAAGGCCGGCTTCAAGGCCGACAGTGACCCACGATTACTTCAACGCGATGGGTATTCCCGTGAAGAAGGGACGGGCGTTCACTCCCCAGGACGCGCGCCCCACTGCGGGAGTAGTGATCGTCAACGAGGCGTTTGAGAAACATCACTTCCCCGGCGAAAGCGCCGTCGGCAAACGAATCCACCTCCTGGGAGGGACCGCCGGGGCGCACTGGCAGACGGTGGTGGGGGTCGTCGGCGATGTGCGGCAGAGCGGATTGGCGGGAGACGTGATGTTGGAGGTGTTTAACCCGGTCCTGGATGATGTCGAAGACGGAACAAGCTTCGTCATTCGCACATCAGGAGAACCGGCCCAAATCATCTCTGCCGTGCGGGCGGTGATGGCGGAGATCGAACCGAACCAGCCGATCCACAACGTGATGACGATGGAGCAGCGGCTGGCGAACGCCACAACCTCGCGGCGGCTGAGCATCGTTTTGCTGGGCAGCTTTGCGGCAGTGGCGCTGCTGCTCGCCGTCGTGGGCATCTACGGCGTGATGTCGCATGCGGTGACACAACGCCGTCGCGAGATTGGCGTACGGATGGCGTTGGGCGCGCAAAAGAGCGAGGTGCTTGGTCTCATCATTTGCGGCGGGCTGCGGCTGACGCTGATGGGCATCGCGATGGGACTCGCCGGGGCGTATGCCCTGACGCGATATTTGTCAAGCCAGCTCTACTCCGTGAAAGCCACCGATCCGCTTACCTTTGCCGTCATCCCTCTGATACTCGCGGCGGTCGCTCTGGTTGCTTGCTGGGTGCCGGCTCGCCGCGCGTCCCGGGTGGACCCAATGATGGCGCTGCGCAATGAGGGGTGACAAGGGACGAGCTGGAAATTAGAAATGGAAATCTAATCCGGGAAAACCATGGACACATTGATTCAAGACCTTCGTTACGGTTTGCGGATGCTGCGTAAGAGCCCCCTGTTCACCGGTGTGGCGGTGATTTCGCTGGCCCTCGGCATCGGGGCCGCCACGGCAGTTTTCGCGCTGGTCCACGCCGTTCTGCTCCGTTCGTTGCCGGTGCCAAACCCGCAGGAACTCATCGTAATCAAATGGTCCGGAACCAACCCGAAGATCGGGAACTTCATGGGCGCTCAGGAAGGCGACGCTGCCGGACACGTGACTGCGGACGCCCTGTCATATCCGGTCTTTCGCAGCGTGCGCGAGCAATGCGCTGCCCAGGCGGATCTCTTCGGATTTACCGAACTCCATGAACTGGGTATTACCGCACGCGCCCGGCACGAACCGTTCGCCGCCGCGGGCCTGATGGTTACGGACAACCTCTTCTCCGGTCTGGGCGTGCGTCCGTTGCTGGGGCGTCTTTTGGGTCCGGAGGACGAGGCAAGCGGGGCCGCACCCGCGATCGTGATCACCTACGAGTGGTGGCAACGGGAGTTCAATCTCGATCCGGCCGCGCTTGGACAAGTGGTCACGCTGAACGGCAATCCCTTTGCGATTGTGGGCGTGTTGCCAAACCCATTCCCCGGTATGGCGGCCGGTGATCGGACGGAGTTTTACGTGCCGATGTCCGCCCAACCGCAGCTTCTTTCAAGCTGGTCTCTGACGGCGCCAGATCGTTGGTTCGTGAAAATGATGGGCCGGAAGAAGCCTGGGGTGAGTGACGCGCAAGTCCGATCGGCCCTCAATGTCGCCTTTGCCCGTGAAGTGGAAACGGTCATGAAGGAGGCCAAGATGCTGCTGACCGATGGGCGGGCCGGCGTCTCCTATCAGCGTAACTATTACCGCAAACCGCTGCTGCTGCTGCTGGGCATCATCGGTGTGGTGGTGCTGGTGGCTTGCGCGAATCTCGCAGGTCTGCTTCTGGCTCGCGGTGCAGTCCAGCAGCACGAGTATGCCGTGCGTGCAGCCATAGGCGCTGGACGCTGGCGGCTGGTTCGGCAATCCCTCACCGAGAGCGCGCTCCTTGCATTGTGGGGCGGGGCGCTCGGCGTTTTAGTGGCTGTCTGGGGCAAGAATGTGATTGCTCGGTTGTTGGCCGGTTCGCTGGACGACTTTCATTTTGACACGTCACTCAATTTGGCGGTGCTTGGGTTCGCTTTGGGCACGGCATTGCTGACGGCGCTGTTGTCGGGTCTGCTCGCGGCCCTGCGGGCCGGACGAAGCGATCCGGTGGCCGGGCTGAAGGAGCGCGCCTCGCTGGGTGCGCCGCGTTTGCGAATGGGCAGAGCATTGGTGGTGGCACAAGTCGCCCTTTCCGTCCTGCTCCTGGCCGGTGCGGGCCTCTACATTCGAACGCTGGTGAACCTTGTCGGGATTAACCCCGGGTTTGCCACTGAGAACCTGCTGCTGTTCCGAGTCAGCCCGCGCACTGCCGGCTATCGCGGTTCAAAATCAGCCGGATTCTACCACCGTGCCCAGCAGTCTCTGGCGGCGATTCCCGGAGTGCGGTCTGTGACACTGACGCAAAATCCATTGCTCAGCGGGGGCATGTCGGGTGGCTCTTTTTTCACATTGCCGAACCAGGCTTCTGGAATCGAACCGCATGCCTACAAGCACACCGTGAGTGAGACCTTCTTCGCGACGATGGGGATTCCGGTGTTGCTTGGGCGCGAATTAAGCTCCAGCGATGCCGACGGAGCGTCCAAAGTGGTTGTGGTGAACGAGGCTTTCGCCCGAAAATTCTTCCCGGAAATGAATCCCCTCGGCCAGATTCTGAGGACGAAGGATGATTTCGAGTGGCAGATCGTTGGCGTGTGCCGGGACACCAAATACACGGGTATCAAGGATGAAATCCCGCCCACCGTGTATTTCTCGTTTCGCCAGGATTCCATCAGTTTTGCCTGTTTTGCGGTGCGTACTGCGCTGCCCCCCTTGTCAATTGTGCCCGCGGTGCGAAAGGCGGTCGCGGCCGTGGATCCCCTGGTGCCGCTGGCGGGTATCACGACGCAGAAGGCCATGCGCGACAAGAGCATTGCCCAGGAGCGATTGTTCGCGTCACTCTGCGGCGCGCTGGGCTTACTGGCCGTGCTGCTCTCGTGCATTGGGCTTTACGGTCTTCTGGCTTACAACGTAGCCCGGCGCACCCGTGAAATTGGCATTCGCACGGCGTTGGGGGCGACACGCCGAAACGTGGCTTGGCCTATCTTGCGTGAAGCCTATGTGCTTGGCGCAATCGGCGTTGCCCTCGGCATTCCCACCGCCCTCGCCCTGTCCAGGTTTATCCAGAGCCAGCTTTATGGCGTCGCGCCGACGGATCCGTTGGCGATCGGGGGTGCAGCGATGCTATTGCTCCTGGTTGCCACGCTTGCGGCGTGGTTCCCTGCGCGCCGGGCCGCCCGGGTGGACCCGATGGTGGCGTTGAGATGTGAATGAACCTTGAACCTGATGCGTAAAACGTGAAAACACTCCGAACCAACTTGTTGAGACTCCGCTCCTTCTGGCAACGGCGCGGGGTGAAGCGCAAGATCGGCAAGAAATCGCCCTTCCACTTCAAACAGCGCACGAGACGAAGCGCCAGCCTCGGCGAGGCGATGTGGCAGGACGTCCGTTTTGGTTTGCGGATGCTACGGAAGAATACTGGATTCGCGCTCATGGCGGTCTTGACCTTGGCGTTGGGCATCGGAGCGAACATCGGGATTTTCGCCGTGGTAAACGCCGTGCTCCTTCGTCCGCTGCCCTACCCCGACCCGGACCGATTGGTGCAGATCTGCAGGCAAAACCGCGATCAGACATCCGCGGGCATCCAGCTCGACGACTGGTTGGGCGGGAGAGAATTGGAGATCCTGCAAGATGAGACTCAAGTGCTTTCGCATTTGGCCTCGTATGCGGTTGGGGAGTCGAGCTTAAGCGGCATCGAAGCCGCGTCGCAGCTTCATACTGGCCTGGTTTCGGACTCCTTCCTGACACTGCTGGGAGTTCGTCTGGCCATGGGACGCAACTTTCTGCCCGAAGAAAACCAACCCGGCGCCGCCCCGGTGGCGATCCTGAGTCATGCCACATGGCAACGATGCTTTCAAAGCGACGCACAAATCATCGGCCGGTCCGTGACGCTCAATCGCCGCCCCTTCACCATTGTTGGCGTGCTGCCCGCCTCTTTCAGGTTCATCGCGGACCTGGATGTGTATGTGCCGCTGGCCGCTAACGATAAAACCGGCGCAGAGGGATTATTACTCAATCGCAAGGCTCTTGGCCGGCTGCAACCGGGCGTATTCCTAACGCAAGCCCAAGCCGCGTTGGACAACGTCTATCAACGCATCCGCAACGCCGACGACAACAGCCGCGTCGTGCTGGCCGGTTTCCAGGGACAGATCGTTCGCAAGGTCAAGCTCAAGTTGCTGGTCTTTCTGGGCGCGGTCGGGCTGGTTCTGCTGATTGCGTGCGCAAACATTGCCAATCTGCTGCTGGCGCGGTCGGCGGCGCGCCGGAGGGAGATGGCGGTGCGCGCAGTGTTGGGCGCGGGTCGTTGGCGGTTGGTCCGGCAACTGCTGGCCGAAAGCGTTCTGCTAGCGTTGCTGGGAACTATGGGAGGTGGCCTCTTGGCCCAAGGGATTATTGTCGCGTTGGGTGCTTACACTGCCAGTCTCCCAGGACTGCAGCCCGTGGTCTTCGATGCCCGGGTGTTAGGGTTCACTTTGGTGGTGACGCTTCTCGCCGGCTCGCTTTGTGGCCTGGCCCCGGCCCTGACCGTTTCGCAACCATGCCTGGCCGATGACCTGAAGGAGGGCGCGAGCAGCGTGACCGGCGGACGTCGGGCGAATCGTCTACGCCATAGCCTTGTGGTCCTAGAGATGGCCATGGCCATGGTGCTCGTATGCGGCGCGGGTTTGTTGGCTCACAGTTTCTTCCGGTTATCGGTGGTGGACCTCGGCTATCAACCGGAGCGACTGCTGACGTTTACCCTCAACGCAGACCCGGCCCGGTTTCCCAATCCGCGCTCGCGGGCCGACTACTGTGAGCGCATGATCACGAGCCTCCGCGGCCTTGCGGGCGTGGAGACGGTCGGTGCGAATACCGCCATGCCCTTGATCGGATATGGCGTGTCCTCCACCCTGCTGATCGAAGGACGGCCGCAGTCGCCAACAGATTCCATCGTCGCCTGCCCGGTGGTAAACGGAGATTACTTCCGTGCTTTGGGAATCCCGGTGCGGCACGGGCGCGCCCTATCCGATCTCGACCGAGAGGGCGCGCCGGAAGCGGTCGTCGTCAACGAGAGCGTGGCGCGGCGGCATTTTCCAGACGAGAATCCGATCGGGAAGCGGATCTTGGTCTTCCTCCCCCAGGTAGAAAAGATGGAGTGGAAGACCATCGTTGGCGTGGTGGAGGACACCAAACTGCACGGTCCGGAGCAAGACGCTCCCCCTCAGGTTTATCTGTCCTACCTGCAGGTGGGCCCGCCCTGGATGACGTTCGCCCTGCGCACGCGCGACGATCCGCTGGCGCTTGCCGATTCGGTCCGCCGCACCGTCCGGCAGGTGGACGAAAACCAGCGAGGTTTTGCGTTGCTGACGATGGAGCAACGATTGACGGGCACGATTGCTCCGCGCAAGACCAACATGCTGCTGCTGGGTTTGTTTGCCGCGGTGGCCTTGGTGATGGCGACGGTGGGCCTCTACGGTGTGGTCGCCTTCTCGGTTGGTCAGCGCACTCATGAGATCGGCATCCGGATGGCGCTCGGGGCGCACCGCGGTAACGTGCTCGGATTGGTGGTTCGGGCGGGTCTGAAACTCGCCCTGGCAGGCATCGTCCTCGGCCTTGTCGTTGCGTTGGCTCTGACGCGCGTCTTGGGGAACCTCCTTTTCGGCGTCACACCAAACGATCCCCTCACGATCATCGTGGTCTCACTCTTGCTGCTCGGGATCGCGCTGCTGGCCTGTTGGCTGCCTGCGCGGCGCGCCGCGCGGATGCATCCGATGGTCGCATTGAGGTGCGAATGAACCGTGAAACGTGATGCGTAAAACGTGAAAACATTGCGAACCGACTTGTTGAGACTCCGCTCGTTCTGGCAACGGCGCGGGGTGAAGCGGGAGACGGACGAGGAACGGCGCTTCTACCTCGGGCAGCGCACCGCTGAAAATATCACTACTGGCATGACGCCGAAGGAAGCGGCGCGCGAGGCGCGGAGGCGGTTCGGCAACATTCAGTGCCTTCGCGAAGAATGCTGCGAGGCGCGCGGCGCAAGCCTCGGCGGGACAACGCTTCAGGATATCCGGTTCGGCGCGCGGATCCTCGCGAAGATGCCCGGCTTCGCCGCGATCACCATCCTGACGCTGGCTTTGGGTGTCGCCGGCAACATCGTGATCTTCACGGCCTACAATTCCCTCTATCTGCGTCCGTTTCCCTTCGTCGAGCCGGACCGGCTGGTGGACCTGAATGAGCGGGCGCCACGCTGGAACCTCGAAACCACCGGCCTGTCGTTCTCGGAGTTTTCCGGCTGGCGCGAGTTGAACCAATCGTTCGAGGCGATGGCCGCCTGGGAAGGCATCCGGCACGTTCTCGTCCACGAGGGCAACGCCGAGTGGGCCAATGGCGCGCGCGTCTCGCACGACATGCTCGCGGTGCTGAAAATCCAGCCTGTTCTCGGCCGGGGATTCCTGCCGGAGGAAGACCGTGTGGGCGGGCCCAAAGTGCTCCTGCTTTCCCACGGTATCTGGCAGCGGCGTTTCGGCGGGCGCACGGACATCGTGGGGCAAATCCTGCAACTGAGCCAGGAAGCCTGGACGGTGGTGGGCGTGTTGCCGCCGGACAAAGGTGTTCTGGTGCCAGGCGATTATTGGGTGCCGCTGGCCTACGACACTGGCAAGCAACAAGGCTGGCACCTGAGCGGATTGGGCCGGCTGAAGCCAGGCGTCTCGCTAGCGCTGGCACTGGAAGATTTGCAACGCGTTCACCAGGGGCTGGTGGCGGAAAAACGGGCCAACGAAAACACCTCGCCCCGGCTGACCACGCTCACGGACCGTTACTTTGGCGATGCGCGGCTGCTTCTCCGCTTGTTGCTCTTAGCGGTGGCGATGGTACTGGTGATCGCCTGCGGGAATGTGGCGGCGCTGATGCTGGCGCGCGGGTTGGCGCGCGGACGCGAGCTGGGCCTGCGGCTGTCGCTGGGGGCGACACGCTGGCGGGTGGCCCGGCTGATCGTGGTGGAGAGCCTGCTGCTGGCCGCGCTGGGCGGGCTGATCGGGATGGCGCTTGGCAATGCGGGACTGAAAACCTTGCTGGCCCACCTGCCCGAACAACCGCCGCGCTGGGTGTCGTTCGACGCCGACTGGCGCGTGTGGTTGTTCGCGGGCCTGATGGTCGCGGGCGCGGCGCTGCTGGGCTCGTTGCCGGTGATTCGTTCCGCGTTGAAACTCGATTTGCGTGGCGTCGTGCAATCTTCAGGACATCAATCCACAACCGCCCGTGGCGGACGGCGAAGCCTGAACACGCTGGTGGCGGCCGAGATGGCGTTGACCCTCGTGGTGATGGTGCAGGCGGGATTGCTCTACCAAACCTTCCGCCGGCTCCAGGGCGTGGACCCCGGATTCCGCTCGGATCACGTGCTCGTTTACGACATCGCCCTGCCGGACACCCGATACCGGTCCGATGAAGAACGGAAGGCTTTCTTCAAGGACCATCTGGAACGGGTGCTCGCTTTGCCCGGCGTCGAGTCCGCGAGCGCGATCACGGCGGCGCCCTTGAGCGGGCACTGGGGCAATTTTTTCGTCGCCGAAAACGCGCCGCCCAAGGTGCCGGGCGAACCCAACCCGGTCGTGCTGAAGCGCGTCACGTTTCCCGGCTATTTCGAGACGATGCGAATCCCGATCCAGGCAGGACGCGCTTTCACCGATCAGGACGGCGTCAGCGAAGGGTCAATGGCGGTGATCGTGAACGAGACCTTCGCCAAGCAATTCTGGCCCGGCCAGGAGGCGGTGGAAGCCGTCGGCAAGCGCATCCGTCACGAAGGCCAGAACAACCCTTGGATAACGGTGATCGGGCTGGCGCGTGACGTGAAGCATTACGGCCTGGATCAGCCGGTTAGGCCCGGCGTTTACATCCCCTTTGTCCAGAGCCCCGTGCCGCACCTGGCGTTTGTCACGCGCAGTTCGGTGGAGCCAGCGAGCCTCGTTCCCTCGATCCGGGCATTAGTTCGGGAGCAAGATCCCGAGGTGCCGGTGTTCGGCGTGGTGACGATGGAAGAGCGCCTCAACCAATCCATGTGGAGCCGGCGGCTGGCGGCGTCCTTGTTCGGAATCTTCTCGGCCGTCGCGCTGGTCATGGCGGCCTGCGGCATTTACGGCGTCTTTTCGTATGTGGTGAACGGGCGGCGGCAGGAGCTCGGCGTGAGGCTGGCGCTCGGCGCGCAGCGCGGGGAAATCCTGTGGCTGGTGATCCGCCAGGGGCTGCGGCTCTCGGCCATCGGCCTGGGCATCGGTCTGGTCGGCGCTTTCATGGCGTCGGCCATCACCCGCAATCTGCTTTTTGGCGTCAGCCCGTTTGAGCCGGTCATCCTTGCGGCGGTCACGCTGGTATTGTTGTGCGTCGCCGTGCTGGCGTGCTGGGTGCCCACCTGGCGCGCGATCTGGGTGAACCCGATGGAGGCGTTGAGATGCGAATGAACGTGAAACGTGATACGTGAAACGTGATGCGTGAAACATGAAAATCCTAAGAACCAATTGGTCGAAGATCCGCTCGCTTTGGCAGCGGCCCGGGGCGAAACGGGAGACGAACGAGGAACTGCGCTTCCACCTCGAGCAGCGCACGCAACAGAACATCGCCGCCGGCATGGCGCCGGAAGACACGGCGTGCGAGGCGCGGAAGGGATTCGGAAATCTCCAGCGCATTCGCGAGGAATGCCGGGACACGCGCGGCGCGAGCTTGGGCGAGGGAACACTCTCCGACGTTCGTTTCGCCTTCCGCCAGTTGCGGAAGAGTCCTGGCTTCACCCTCGTCACGGTGGTCACGCTCGCTCTGGGCATCGGGGCTAACACGGCTATCTTCAGCGTGGTTGACTCGGTCGTGTTACGGCCGCTACCCTACCCGCGGCCGGATCAACTTGTCTGGGTTTGGGGACACTTCGCCGGCATCGGGTTGCCAGACAATCAAAACGCGATCTCGGCACCCGAACTGAGAGATCTCGAAACGCAAAACCGGTGTTTCTCTCACGTCGCCGGGCTCAGCACCGGAGGCAGCTTCAACCTGAAGTTCGGTGATGATCCCCAGCGAATCGAGGGCTCTTTTGTGACGCCGGCTTTTTTCCCGCTGCTCGGTGTGCAACCTGCGTTGGGACGCGCCTTTCTGCCGACCGACGCCGACCCAGGACAGAACCAGGTGGTTGTGCTCAGCCACAGCCTGTGGAGACGCGGTTTTGGTGCCGACCCCGGCGTGGTCGGGCGGCGGCTGAACATCAACGGCCTCAGCCATGAGGTAGTGGGGGTCATGCCCGCCGGATTCGAATCTTTTGGTGCGGAACTGTGGGCGCCGTTGGGGTTCACCCCGGAGAACCTGATCCGCCGTGAGCAGCATGGCCTCCAGGTTTTAGCACGAATCAAGCCCGATTTGACCTTCGAACAGGCGCAGGCCGACATGAGCGCGTTGACGCGAGCGGTCAAGGATCAGAATCCGGGCTATCCCTACGAGCGTTTCCAATTTGCCTTTCGGTTGACGCCCCTGCATGACGCCCTGGTGGGGAGCGTGCGGAAGCCGCTCTGGATTCTCGCCGGTGCGGTCACTTTGGTGCTTCTGATTGCCTGCGCGAATGTCGCCAATCTTCTGCTTGTCCGATCGTCGGCGCGGCAACGGGAAGTCGCCATCCGGCTGGCGCTCGGGGCGAGCCGGGGCCGCTTGTTTCGCCAATGGATCACCGAAAGCGTCCTGCTATCCGCGCTCGGCGGGTTGGCGGGTCTGGCAGTGGCCCAGGCCGGGCTGAAACTCCTGGTCCAGCTTGGCGCCACCATCTTTCCACATGTGGCCGAGGCCACGCTGGATGGCCGGGTGCTGACGTTCACGATGCTGGTTTCGCTGGCCACCGGGATTCTGTTCGGCCTGGCTCCCGGTTTGCGCACCGCGCGGGAGGTCAAGACCCATGCTCTCCGCGGGGACGATCGAAACGCCACCTCGGGTCCAATCGTACAGCGCCTGCGCCACGCCCTGATCGTGGCCGAGATCGCCTTGGCCCTGGTGATCTTGAGTGGCGCCGGCCTGTTGCTCCGCAGCTTGATCCATGTCTGGGCGGTGGACAGCGGTTTTCGCCCGGATAACGTGCTGACGATGCGGGTGTCTTTGCCCGCGGCAAAATACGCAGAATCCCATCAGGTGCGGGCGTTCTACGATGAGGTTCTGGCCCGTATCTCTCGGCTCCCGGGAGTGGAGGCCGCCGGTGCAACGGGCGTGTTGCCGCTCAGCGGTGGCGGTTCTTCCGGAACGGTCATCATGGACGCCACCGCCGTGCCGCCCGACCGTGCGTCGCCGGAGGCGGATTTATGTGTGGTAACCCCAGGCTATTTTCAGGCGATGGGCATTCCCGTCCAGACCGGACGTGCGTTTGAGTCTCATGACACCGACCGATCTCAGCCGGTGGTGGTCGTTGACGAGACCCTGGCCAGAACTTACTGGCCCGGCGAAGACGCGGTTGGCAAGCGCCTGCGCCCCCCAGGCATGGACGCCCCCTGGGCAACCATCATCGGCGTGGTTCGGCACGTCCGCAGCCGGACCTTGGAGGCGCCTTCCCGTATTCAGGTTTACTGGCCGGAAAGCCAGGCGACGAGCCGGTCGTTGACCCTGGCAATCCGAACCCGGACAGCGCCGCGCAATCTCATCACTGCCGTGCGGAGGGAAATCGCCGCCGTGGCCCCGGACCAACCGGTTTTCAACGTCAGGACCATGGTCGAATGGACCCAGGATTCACTGGCGCTGCGGCGACTCGGGACGCACCTGCTTTCGGCCTTCGCCGGCGTGGCTCTCGTGCTGGCCGTGGTGGGAATCTACGCTGTGATGGCCTACTGGGTTGGCCAGCGCACTCGCGAGATCGGATTGCGGGCGGCCCTGGGCGCCCGGCAGCGGGATTTGCTGCGGCTCGTAATGGGCCAGGGCTTGCGACTGGCGGTGGTGGGAATTGCCCTGGGTCTCGTGGGCGCGCTGGCTCTGACTGGCATTCTATCCACGCAGCTATTCGGTGTTGGTTCCACCGACCCCATCACCTTCGCCGGCGTGTCCTTGACCTTGCTTAGCACAACGATGCTGGCGTGCTACCTCCCCGCCCGCCACGCGGCGCGGGTGGACCCAATGCTGGCATTGAGGCGCGACTGAATCCTGAAAGGCCATGCGTGACGCATGAAAACGCAACAAACCAATCTTCTGAACTGCGATTGTTTGGGTTCGACTCTCGATGCTGTTTCCGAGGCCCTCTTTTTCGGCGTGCCCATCCCGGTGGTTGAACGCCGTGCCGTGGCAAAGTGGATTGCCACGCGCCAGGGTTTGCCCGGCGCCTACGCAGACACGTTCGCACCAACCGAGAAGGACACACTCGGCATTCACCTTTTCACCGGCGAAGCCATCCGCACCCTGGCGGGAACAGCCCACATCCTCGGCGAGGAATCCTGTCGAGTGCTGCATCTCCTGAACGTGAAGGACCGGCAGGTACAGGAAGCCCTGACCCGAGCCGTGCGTGGATTAGCCGCCCGGCTCGACAACGCCGAGCGACGCGGGGCAAGCCCTGGGTTTTATTGCTGCGGTGCGTGTGCGGCGGCGTATTGGCGCAACCTCGCTACCGGCCAACTGCCCCGATCCGAAGAGCGGCTGCGCTCGGGCCTGGTGGAGTTGACAACCCTGCGTGCCGGTGGCGGCAAATGGCGACGCTTCCCGTTCTTCTATACCTGCTTGGTGCTCACGGAAATCGGCCCCAATCTGGCCAAAGCCGAGATGCAGTGCGCCGCACTGTACTGGCAACGGAATCTGAAGAAGCTGTCGCTCGCGAAAGGCTGCGTAGCCCTCCGCCGAACAGCGGTCGGCCAACGTCTGCTCGAATTGTGCGAATCGTGAATCAATGAATCCGCTCATGACAATCTGGCAACGATTCCGCTCCGTGTGGCAACGCCGCGCAGTAAATCGCGACATCGACGAGGAACTTCAGTTCCACATCGAAGCGCGCGCGGCGGAGAACCTCGCCGCCGGCATGTCGCCGGAGGAAGCGGCGCGCGAGGCGGGGAAGCGGTTTGGGAATTTACAAAGTGTTCGCGAGGAATGCCGGGACAGCAAGAAGGCGAACTGGGGCGAGGGGTTATTGCGGGATTTCCGTCTCAGCCTCCGGGTGCTGGGGAAGAATCCCGGCTTTGCCGCGATTGTCGTGCTGACCCTGGGCGTTGGCATTGCCGTCAATGCCGTCTTCACCACCGTTGCCAACGACCTTTTCTTCCGTCCGCTGCCTGCGGCCAAACCCGGCGAGTTGGTGGTGATCGCCACCAAGGCGCCGAACTTTCCCTACCAGTTTCCCTATTCCTACGCCGACGCCGTGGATTTCCGCCGGTTCGTCGAGGGCGATGCCTCCACGGTGCCGGACATGGCGCGGGTGTTCTCCGGTCTGATGGCTTACAAGGAACAGGTGGTGCATTTGAGCCAGACGGGCAAGTCCACCGAACGCGCCTGGGTCCATGCGGTGACCGACAACTACTTTTCCGTCCTGGGCGTGCAGCCTCACCTGGGGCGGTTCTTCCGTCCGGAGGAAGTCTCCACGCCGGGTAGCGAGGCGGTGCTGGTGCTCACGCATAAAGCCTGGCGCACGCGTTTTCTCGGCGATCCGGCCATCGTGGGCCAGTCGCTCAAGATCAATGGCCTGCCGTTCATCGTCATCGGCGTCGCCCCAAAGGATTTCGTTGGCGCGTCGTGGGGCACGGCCTTGAGCGGCTTTATGCCGGCGACCATGCTCACGCGGGTTCTGCCCGGCGGCGAGCACTGGGCCCTCAAACGCGGCAACACCTGCGCGTTTTCGGTGGGCCGCCTGCGTCCCGGCGCGACTCTCGGCCAGGCGCAGGCCGCCATGGACGTCGCGCTCGCGCGTGTGATGACGGACAATCCCGGAGCCTATTTCCCGAACTGCCGCGCCGTGGTGATGCGCGAAACCCACAGCCGCCCGTCGCCCTATGTCGCCCACCACACGCCGAAAATCATCGTGGCGCTAACGGGTTTGGGCCTGCTGGTGTTGCTGGTCGCGCTGGCCAACACAGCCAACCTCCTCTACGCCCGCAACGCGGCGCGGGAACGCGAGTTCGCCATTTGTTCCGCGGTCGGCGCGACGCGCTTTCATCTGATCCGGCGGCTGCTGGCGGAGAGTGTGTTGCTCGCGGTTGGCGCGGGCCTCGTTGGCGGACTGGCCTCGATCTGGCTGACGCCCGTGCTCATGGGGATGGTGCCGTCGCCGGCCAACTTTGCTCCCGCCGCTGAAACGGGACTGGATTGGAGGCCGTTTGTCGTCACCGGCGGCGTGGCGCTGCTGGCCGGGTGTCTTGCCGGGCTTCTGCCCGCTTTGCAGGCCAGCGGCATTGCGCCGCTCGCCTTCATGCGCGGGGCGGCGTTGGTTTCGCGGCGGCGTCCTTTGCGCAGTCTGCTGGTGATTGGTCAGGTGGCGGTCTCGACCCTCGTGCTCGCCTGCGCCGCCTTCGCGTTCCGCAGCGTGGTCTCGCTGTCGCGCGCCGACCTCGGTTATCGCACGGGCAACCTCTTTCTGGTGTCTTTAGACCTGGGTGCCCAGCGTTATCCGGAGCAGCAGGGACGGCAATTCCAGGCTTCGTTGCTGGAACAGGTCCGCGCCCTGCCCGGCGTGGAAAGCGCCAGCTTGACGACCGGCGCTCCGCTGGATGCCGCCATAAGCACGATGGGTGGGATTAAAGCGGCCGGCAAAGCCATACCCAATGTGCCGGATGGTCTCAATGTCGCGAACATCAGTGTCGGAGACGCCTACCTCTCGACCATCGGCATGGCATTGATGAGCGGACGCGAATTCACCGACCGGGACGACGCCAAAGCTCCCGCCGTGGCGATCGTCAACCCGGCTCTGGCCAGGGCACTGTGGCCGGACCGCGACGCCATCGGCCAGCGCATCTCGGTTCGGGGCCAGATTGCGGAGGTGGTGGGCATCGTGGGGCCGGCGCGCTATTTTGGCATCCAGGATGCCAACCGGCCCCTGCTGGTGCTTCCGCTGGCGCAGCATTACCGGGGAGAAGTGACGCTGGTCGTTCAGACGGCGGCCACCACGCCGGCGGCCCAGGCCATTACCGGCTTGGCGCAGAAACTGGATCCCGATCTGCCGCTGTTCAATCCCCGCACGATGGAGCAACAGGTCGTGCAAAGCCCGTCGGGCATGATGCCTTACCGGATGGGCGCGGTTCTGGCCGGCTTTCAGGGCGGCATCGCGCTGGCGTTGGCGGGCGCGGGCATTTTCAGCCTGATCGCCTTTGGCGTGGCACGGCGCACCCGCGAGATCGGCATCCGCATGGCGCTCGGCGCCACCCGGTGGGAGGTCGTCCGAGCGGTGACGCGCGAGGGGCTGGTCCTGACCGTGACGGGACTGGTCATCGGGCTGGCGCTCACTTTCGGCCTGATGCGCGTGCTGGCGGGGATGCTCTACGGCGCCGGCCAGACGGACCTCCTGTTGTATGCGCTGGTTGCGGCGGTGGTGGGCCTGGCCGCCGTGGCGGCCTGCTGGATTCCGGTCCGCCGGGCGATCCGGGTCAACCCCGTGGAGGCGTTGAGGTGCGAATAGCGCGCGAACGCGGATGGCAAATGAACCATGACCAATTGCATATGAAAAACCGAAAACACGATTTACCGCAGAGACGCAGAGAAAAGCACTTTCGAATCCGTGTTCATCCGTGCGATTTCTGTCCAGCCTTTTCTCTGTGTCTCCGCGTCTCTGCGACTCCGCAAGCGATTTGAGGATTCTATGAAACCACTCAGCCCATTTTGGAACCGGCTCCGCTCGCTCTGGCAACGGCGCGGGGTGAAGCGCAAGATCGGCAAAAAATCGCCTTTCCACTTCAAACAGCGCACGAGACGAAGCGCCAGCCTCGGCGAGGCGACGTGGCAGGATGTCCGCTTTGGAGCGCGACGGTTGCGCAGGGAGCCTGCCTTCACCGTTACCGCGATGCTGACGCTCGCGCTCTGCATCGGGGCGAACCTGGCGATCTTTGCCGTCGTCGAAGGAATCCTGCTCCGCCCGCTGCCGTTTCCCGAACCGGAACGGCTGGTGGCCATGTTCAACGATTACCCCAAGGCCGAACTGGGCCGTTCGCAATCCTCGTTCCCGAACCTCTACAACCGGCGGGACGCTATCGCCGCTTTTTCGTGTTTGGCGGCTTACCGGCCCGATGCCGCCGTCGTCGGGGAATCCGGCGCCGGACAGAGGATGGAAATCCTGCGCGTGTCGGCGGACTTTTTTGAAACGCTGGGTTTCTGGCCGATGCTGGGGCGATCCTTCACCGAAGAGGAAATGACGTTTCAGACGCACCACGTGGCCATTCTGACCGAAGGGTTCTGGCGGCAAAACTTCGGCGCGAGTAGGGACGCGCTAGGCCGCACCGTCCGGATCAACGGATTCAACAAAACCATCGTGGGTGTGCTTCCCGCTGGGTTCCGGTTTCTTTCGTCGCGGGCCGCGATTCTGTTGCCCCTCTCGTCGAGTCCGGAACAGCGCGGCATCAACAGTCTGCATAACAGCGGCGATTGCGAGTTGATCGCCCGGCTCAAGCCCGGCGCGACTGTGGCGGAGGCGCAGGCCCAGATCGAGGCGCAGAACCTGATCGTGGGACGGGACTTTGCGTATGCGAAACAGGTCGAGGCCTCCGGCTTTCGCACGGTTGTGGCGCCGTTGCACGCCGATCACGTGGCGCCGATCCGGCCGACGCTGATACTCCTCCAGGCCGGCGGACTGCTCCTCTTGGTCATCGGTCTGGCAAACCTGGTCAACCTGCTCCTGGTCCGCGCCAGCGCGCGGGCCTCCGAACTGGCCATCCGGCAGTCGCTGGGCGCGACCTGGGCTCACGTGGCGCGCCAGATTGTGACCGAGACGGTATTACTGACGCTCATCGGCGGCTTGTGCGGGATCGGATTCGGCTACCTCGGCGTCCGCCTTTTGTCCGTGTTCGGAGTGGACCGGCTGCCCCTCGGATCGGGCGTGGTTCTCGATGGACAGATTGTGTTTATGGCGCTAGCGGGGGCCGCGATCATGGGCGTGGCGATCGCAATTCCGGTGGCCGCGTTCGTTCTCCGAAGTCATCTCGCCAGCGCCCTGCACACCCAAAGCCGCGGCGACACCGGAAGTCACGCTGCGGAACGGCTCCGCCATGGCTTTGTCGTGGCGCAGATTGCCCTGGCATTCGTCCTGTTAAGCGGCGCTGGACTATTGGCCGTGAATTTGAAACGCACGATGGAGATTTCACCCGGGTTTCGCCCGGACGCTGTTCTGGCGGGACACATTTCTATGCTGCACCCGAACTATTTCGGGCGTCCGTCGCGACTCCGGTTTGCCGAGCGGGCGGTCGAGACGATCGCAGGCCAGCCGGGGGTGCGGGCGGCCGGGATTGCGAATAACGTCCCCGTCGGGGGCAAGGCGAGCGGCAACCAGCGGCGGGTGATGACCCCGGCAAACCGCGCCACCGTCGCGCCGGACTTCCTGCCCCTCGTGCCGAACATTTACGGCGTGGTCGGCGATTTCTTTCGCGCGCTCGGGATTCCACTGAAGTCGGGAAGCCTGTTCGACGGATCGGAATCCCGTCGCGACGAGCGGGTGTGCATCGTGGACGAAACGTTCGCACGGCGGAGTTGGGGCGACACCGATCCGATCGGGCAATGGGTATATGACGGCCCCGAACCCATCCCCGGCCGCTTGCGATTCCGCGTCATCGGCCTGGTGGGCGCGGTGAAGCAGACCGAACTGACCGAGCCGGCGAACGATGGCACACTGTATTTCCCGTTCCGGGACAGTCCGGTGGGCGACGACGACCTTTACGTCGTCATCCGGACCGACCTGCGCCCGGAAGCCCTCGCGCCGTTGGTGCAACGGGTGATGCGCGGTGTGGAGCCCGAATTGCCCGTCAACGACCTGCGCCCAATGGAGACCCGGATTGCGGACACACTGCTGATGCGGCGTTCGCCGGCGCTGCTGTCGGGCCTTTTTGCCGCAGTGGCCTTGCTGCTGTCGGCGGTCGGGACTTACGGCGTGCTGAGCTTCGCCGTGGCGCGGCGACGTCGTGAGATCGGCGTTCGCATGGCGCTGGGCGCGCTTCCATTCCAGATCGGCTGGCAATACCTGTGGCTCGGCCTGCGGCTCTTCGGAGCCGGAATGATCCTCGGCGCCGCTGGAGCCACGCTGGCCGGTCGCGCAATGCAAGGCCTCCTTTCCGAAGTGCCCCCATTCCATCCGGGCGTCGTGCTCGGCACGGCTGCGGCCCTGGGAATCATTTCGTCCCTGGCCTGCCTGCTGCCCGCGTTGCGCGCGGCGTCGGTGGATCCGATGGAAGCGCTGGGGTGCGAGTGAAACGTGAAACGTGAAACGTGAAACGTGATGCGTGAAACGTGATGCGTGAGGGGGAGTGAAACGTGAAACAAAAGCTGAATGATCTGGGTAGTGACAGCCTCGGGGCGACGCTCGACGCGGTTTCGGAGGCGATCTTCTTCAACCGGCCGATACCCGTGGCTCATCGCAACGCGGTGGTTTCACGTCCGTGGGGTCGTGGATCATCCGAAGGTGTGCGTTTATGTCAATGACGCCAAGGAACCCTGTCTGGGGGTAGACCAACTCAGCGAGCGCAAACAGGGGCGGATCGGTCTGTGGGTTGACACTGGCGGCGGCGAGTTTGCGAATTTGAAGATCCGATGACGGACAATCGACATATCATTGAGCAGTGGAAACCATCCGAACCATCAGGTTTCGAATCGGCTTGCTCTGGCAGCAGCACGGGGTGAAGCAGGAGATGGTCGAGGAACGGTGCTTCCACCTCGAGCAACGCACGGCAGAAAATATTGTCGTCCGCGACGGGGCCGGCGGCCTTCGCCAATGGATTTCAAGCCTTGCGCTTGCCAACCCAGTAATCGCGGAAGCTCCGCAGTCGGCCGAGCGATTCCCGGTCCTTAATCCGGTTCGCCGCCACCTTGCTGGCAATGATGTCGTCCGGGTGGCAGACCGGAAACCCTTCCACGATCACACGCCGTTGCCACGCGTCTTCGAAGCGCTCGATCCCGTCGGGCGCGAACACCAGGTCCAGATCAAACGGACCGTTCTTCAACTGGACAAAGTCCTTTCCGCGCTCGATCTCGGCCGCCTCCGTGTCAGTGAGCGAAAAGCCCAACTCGCGCAGTCCCGCCACCAGTGCGCGTCCGTTGGCCGGGGTGCGCTCCGGAAAAAGGTCGGCATCCTGGGTCGTGTCAGGAAAGCCGAGGATGATGGCCCCGGACATGCCGATAAAGAGATAGCGAACACCGTGGCGCGCGAAGGTGTCACGGATTTCCTCCGCCTGCCGGTATTCAAACGCGCCCATAGCCGAGCCAGTCGGGGAGGTTGTCCTGGCACCACCGGCGGTATTCCTCCATGCTTTCAAACGAGCGGAAGCGGGCATCGTCCAGGACTGGCTTGTAGGTGCGCACGAAGGCGTAGCGAAACCGCTGCGCCAGTGGGCGCCGCGCCGCCGCCTCGAATTCGGCCAGCCAGTCGGGCTGGATTTCACTCTCCGCGCTCATGGGCTAAGCCTAAGGTTTGGGGGCCCCTTCGGCAAGCTCGGCTTTTATTTCATCCCCGGCCTGCCTGCTGCCCGCGATGCCCGCGGCGTTGATGGATCCGATGGAGGCGCTGAGGTGTGAATGAAACGTGATGAATGAAACGTGAAATGTGATGGGTGAGGGGGAGCGTAGTGGCGGAGCAAAACATGAAACAAAAGCTGGATGATCTGGGTGGTGGCAGCCTCGGGGCAACGCTCGACGCAGTTTCGGAGGCGCTCTTCTTCAGCCGACGATTTCGTTCGCTCTGGGGGCGATGCGAGAAGAAGCCGGAAATATGCGCGAAACAGCGCATCCACCTCAGTCAGCGCAATACAGAGAATATCGCCGCCGGCCTGTCGCCGGAGGAGGCGTCGCGCGAGGCGCAGAAGCGGTTTGGCAATCTGCAAAGCGTTCACGAGGAATGCCGCGAGTCTCGTGATGTGAATTCAGACCATGGCCGATCGGTTCGCCTCCAGCATCGCGACCGAGCGGATGACCATGATGCTGCTCGGTGTGTTTGCCACCGTGGCTTTGCTGCTGGCTGCGGTCGGTCTTTATGGCGTTCTTAGTTACACCAGCCAACAACGCACCCGCGAGATCGGCATCCGGCTGGCTTTGGGAGCGGCACCGGGATCCATCTCTATTCTGATTGTCAGACATGGCTTGAAGCTCGCGGGTTCGGGCCTACTGTTGGGATTGCTGGCGGCATTGGGTTTGACCCGTTTTCTGCGTGGCGTGCTCTATGAAGTGTCGCCCCTGGACGCACAGAGCTTTACAATCGTGGTGATCGTGCTTGCCGGCATCGGCCTGCTCGCTTGTTGGTTGCCCGCCCACCGGGCGGCCAAGGTCGATCCGATGATGGCGCTGAGACAAGAATGAATTAGTAGCCTCAGAGGTGACGGCGCGAGCTTGCCCCCGATGAATCAACTGAACCTGAAAACCGATACCGACCGCCGACCAACTTCAGTGGTCAGTCACCCACTATGAACACATTATTCCAAGATCTGCGTTTCGGCCTTCGGATGCTACGGAAGAATCCCGGAGTCACGGTAATTGCGCTGCTCACGCTCGCGCTTTGCATCGGCGCCAATTTGACCATCCTCGCCGTGATCGACGCCATCCTTGTCCGTCCACTGCCGTTTCCCGTGTCCGACCGTCTCGTAACGATATTCAACAGCTATCCCAAAGCAGGACTCGACCGTGGCGGGGCTTCATTCGCCAATTATTACAGTCGCCGCGGGAACATCCCCGCATTCTCTCACATGGCGGCGTTCAAACCGGATACGGCGATCATCGGAGAGCCGGGTTCCGTGGAACCGCGGGAGATCATGCGCATTACCCCCGAGTCCTTTGCCACTCTTGGCGTCGGCCCGACCTTGGGACGCGCGTTCATGGAGGACGAGATGACCTACGACACCGACCGCGTGGTCACCTCCACGGAAAAGGAGGGACGGCCAGCGATTCGTTTCGACGAGCGGGCGGGGGGCGGGGTTGGCTGGTGGCCGGACATTACGTTCGCCAATGGCGCCCTCGAATTGGACGTGCGCGGCAAGGACGTTTACCAGAAGAGCTTCCTGGGTATCGCCTTCCACGGCCAGGATGAGAAGACCTATGATGTCGTCTATTTCCGCCCCTTCAACTTCCGTGCGACCGATCCGGCGCGACGGAATCACGCCGTGCAATACGTCGCCCTGCCCGCCTACGACTGGCAGAAACTCCGAAGCGAGCAGCCAGAGAAATTCGAGAAGGCGGTCACTCCGGTCTCCGATCCGAATAGTTGGTTCCATGTGCGCGTCATGGTGGCACATCCCCAGATCAGCGTGTTCGTGAACGGGGCAGCGGAGCCGTGCCTGGCGGTCGAGCAGTTGAGCAACCGGAAGACGGGTTGGGTTGGTTTTTGGGTGGGCCACGGCTCGGGCGGCGAGTTTGCCAATCTCAAGATCACCCCGGTCGCGCAACCACCTCTGTCCGTAAAGGCCGGATCTCCGGCGCAAACTCACCTTCCCACTGGGGTGGAATTGCCGGCCAGGTTCACCGCACCCCTCAAGCTGCCCACGGGAGCGAAGCCGCTCGAACTGGTTCAGGTTGGCGGAATTGGCACCGTCAGGCCTTTTTTGATTGGCCAATACGAGGTCACCCAAGCGCAATACACGGTCGTCGTAGGGAACAACCCGAGCGAGCACAAGTCGGGACACGATTACCCGGTCGAAACAGTCAATTGGGACGAGGCTAAGGTTTTCTGCCAGAAACTCACTTCGTCCTTGCCAGAGTCGCTCAAGGGCAAAACCGCATTCCGGCTGCCCACCGACGCAGAGTGGAGTGTGGCGGTCGGCTTGCCAAACGAGAACGGGGGCACGCCCAAGGAGAAGGACTTTGGGATCAAAGACACGTATCCATAGGGCAAGCAATGGCCGCCACCCAGTGGCGCCGGCAACTACTACGACGCGGCCGCCAAGAAGAAACACTCGGAAGGGGACTTCATTGAAGTCTATAATGACGGCTATGCCGAAACCTCCCCGGTGGGCGCTTTCGAGCCGAATGCGCTTGGCCTCTATGACCTGGGGGGGCAATGTGTGGGAATGGTGCGAAGACTGGTATGACGACACACACGAATCTCGCGTGTTGCGTGGGGCGTCGTGGCGCACTGGCAAGCGCGACCGCCTGCTTTCATCGCGCCGGTTGGACGGACCGCCCGAGGCGCGCGGTTCCTATGTTGGCTTCCGGGTGGTCTTGGCTCAGCCGGCTCGGTAAAACCGCAACACTAGACAAATCACATGCAGACGACTATACATCGCGAAGCCGATCGGGTGTGGCTCAAAGGCGTGTCCGGCTGGTCCTTGCACGAGCGACCCAGCTCGGTCCACGCGGCTCAGGCCGCGGTCATGCAGGCGGTGGGTGAAGACCTCACCTATGATTATCTCCTCGGAGTCTCGGGTCTGGCGTTTCGCATGCAGGTCTCCAAGAAGACGCTTTGCCCGAGTTCGCCGCATGCGTTCTGCGGCTACCCCTGCGTGGCGAGGTCCAGGGAGTCGCTGCCTTGGCAGCTGCAGGTCATCGAAATGAAGCCTGAACAGAAGGAGAGTACCCAAGCAGCCCGGCAGGCGGTCGTAAATAGCATTGAGCGGAGAGTGCCCGTGCAATACGGTAATGAGGAAGACGGGATCATCATCGGCTACCAGCGAAAGGGCGAGGAATGGATCTGCTTGCACCCGCTGCGAGACCGTGGCCAGAAACCCTTTGTCACATCCGAGTGGCCCTGGGGTGTCGCCGTGTTCGGGGAGCGAAAGCCGCACCTGGCGACTCGGCGCGAACTGGCGATCGGCGCGATGGAGCAAGCGGTCAAGATGGCCCGCACCGACGAGGCTGAGGCGTATTACTTGAGATTCCGCGCCTGGGACGATTACATCGTCCGGCTTAACGCCATGGACACCGCCGACGACAATACGAAGAGCGAAGCTCTCTTGGGCAACGCCTGGATTTATCAATGTCTGACGAGTTACCGGGCTTCTGCTGCCTACTATCTGCGCGAGGTGGCCTGCGACTTTGAATCGCCAGTCGCGGCCCACCTGTCCCACGCTGCTCACCTGTATGAGCGAATCGCCGGCGAGGTTCTGAGCGACAAGGAACACATGCCCCCTCGAATTGCTCCGTTCCCGGGCGGACCCGATGATGGGAAGTTCTGGACGGCCGAGATGCGCCGTGAACAGGTGCGGAGACTCGAAGCCGCTCTACCATTGGAGCGGGAGGCCATTGGCGAAATCGAGGTCGCTCTCTACCAGATAACCAGCGGGGCCGAATTCAGGAAGAATAAATGAAGAAACGTCGCATCATCCCCCTCCCCAAGGGCAGCGTAATGGGGGAAAAGGGAGTCTTCGTTCAACGCGACTCGCGCAACCGGGGGACAGCAATGCCAAAATCGCCCGAGGTGGCTGTCGTCCGGGCATTCATCGCCACGATCAACGGCCAAGATCTCGCGACGCTTTCCTCCTTGATGCCGGAGGATCACCAGTTTGCGGATTCGGGCGGTTCGGTCATGTCTGGCCGAGAAACAATGCTGGCCGCCTGGCGACAATATTTCGCCATGTTTCCTGACTACCGAATCCGAGTGGACTCGATGATGCAGCACGATACGATCGTTACCGTTTTTGGATCATGGTCCGGAACCTATGCCGGCAAACGGGGCGCCGTGCCGGAGAACGCCGTGAGTGGGCCAGCAGTTTGGAGGGCCTTGGTAGAGAATGCCAAGAACAAGACCTGGCAAGTGTACGCGGACCAGACCGAGACGGCCGAAGTGGTAAAACGAAACCAAAGCCAGGGAGAATAAGCAACTTATGACACCTGCAAACGCATTTATAAACAAACCATACCAGCCGACTGAAGCGGAAATGGCGACGGCGCTCGGCCCGGCCAAGGCGTCCTGGGATCGACTGCTGACTGAGCTATCGCAGGAGTATGGCGTGGATATCCACGAGTGGAAATGTCACTCCCCAAAATGGGGCTGGTCGTTGCGGGTCAAACGCAAAGCGCGGACGATTGTCTGGCTTTCGCCGTCGTCCGGTTGTTTTACAGTGCTATTTATCCTGGGGGGTAAGGCGATGCAAGCGGCGTGGCAAAGTCAATTGCCTCAGCGGATTGTCAAGGTCATGGAGAAAGCCCCAAAGTACCCTGAAGGCACTGGTGTCCGGCTCGTGGTAAAATCGCCAAAAGACATTGCTGCACTGCTGAAACTCGCGACAATAAAATTGGCGAACTAAGTGAACATGCGAACCCTACGAACCCTGTGGTTAAAGCTCAGCACCCAGCAGGAATTACTGGGCCGTTCGATAGCGCCGGACAGGCTTTTCGCGTCGCTGGGCGGCGCCCTCGCGCTGCTGGCGGTGCTGCTGTCGGGTATCGGGCTCTATAGGCTCATGGCCTACAACGTCGCGCGTCGCATACCGGAGATTGGTCTCCGCATGGCGCTCGGGGCGAGCCGGTACAACGCCGCCGGGCCGATTCTGCGCGAAGCTCTGTTGCTCGTTTTGGCCGGTATCGGTGTCGGCCTACCCATGGCGCTCGCCTTGACTCGGCTCATCAAGAACCAGCTCTATGGTGTCGCCCCGATTGATCCCATCACCCTCATCTGCGTCTCGGGCCAGCTAATTTTGTTGGCCATACTGTCCGCCTGGATTCCCGCGCGCCGCGGGTTGACCCCATGGTGGCGCTGAGGTTTGAATGAAACCTTCAATAAATCGAATAAGAATGAATACTGTATGAAACGATTTCGCATCTATCAGGTGGACGCCTTTACCACCGAACGGTTCCGGGGAAATCCCGCTGGCGTGGTGTTGAATGCCGATGGTTTGACCGAAAGCCAGATGCAGGCCTTGGCACGGGAGTTGAACAACTCGGAAACGGCCTATGTTCTATCGCCTACGGCGGCGGACCACGAAGTATGGATTCGCTTTTTTACTCCGACCACGGAAGTGCCTTCTTGCGGGCACGCCACCATCGCGGCGCATTACGTGCGCGCACGGGAGAACGGTCTTCCCGCCTGCACGGTGTTGCAGAAGATTGGTGTAGGCATTCTGCCCGTTGAAATTATCCCAGTCGGAAATGACTACAAGGTCGTCATGACACAGGGCGCGGTGGAGTTTAGCCAGACCCTTAGCGGCGATCGCGCCGCGGCCATTACCGGGGCGCTGGGATTATCGGCGGCGGATCTGGACGCGCGCTGCCCCATCCAGATCGTTTCCACAGGCCATTCAAAGGTCCTGATCGGCATTCGCGAACGTTCCAAGTTGAATGCCCTTTGTCCGGACCTGACGCGTCTCGCCGCGATCAGCCGCGAAATCCGATGTAACGGCTACTATGTCTTCACGTTAACCACGAAAGGGGACGACGTGCTGGCGCATGGCCGGATGTTTGCCCCCGGGATAGGCATTCCTGAGGACCCAGTGACGGGTAATGCAAACGGCCCGCTGGGCGCCTTCTTAGTGAAGCACAACTTGGTTGCCTCCAGTGGAGATACCTTCACGTTTAAAGCGCAGCAAGGAGAAGCCATCGGCCGCACGGGCACGGTGGAGGTCACGGTTGCCGTGAGGGAGGGAAATCCGGAGCGCGTGCAAGTCGCTGGTCGGGCCGTGATCGTGTTCCAGACCGACGTGGAGCTGTGAAACTTGACGCCATGAGAGAGGACGCGCAAGCCGAGCCTTTGCGAAAACCCAACGAGAAAACCTATTTGGCATCTTACTACCTCAACTTGTTCCTCAAATGATGACTACTCATCACCGTAACCTCGACCGACTCTTCCACGACACCCCACTCCTCCTGCTCGTCGGACTCCTTCTCCCGATGATGTCGGCGCAGGCCTGCGCCGATGCCGTGGATGAGTTCCTCGCCGCGGAGATTCAGAAGCGACATCTCCCCGCGCTCGCCGTAGCGGTCGTGCGCGATGGCCAGATCATCAAGACCGCTGCTTTTGGTCTTGCGGACTTGGAACTGAACGTTCCCGCCACGCCGAAGACAGTCTTCCAGATCCAGTCCATCACGAAAACCTTCACGGCCGCGGCCATTCTGCTCCTAGCGGATGAGGGGAAACTGAAATTGGATGATCCGGTGGCAAGGCACCTCGAGGGCACACCCGATCCCTGGAAGGAGATCACCCTTCGCCACCTCCTCAATCACACGTCGGGGATCAAGGATTTCATCAACGATCCCACCGCGAGCTTGCGTCTTGAGGTGACTGAGGAAGAAGTGCTGCGCAGCCTTGCGGGTCGGCCGCTGAATTTCACTCCGGGCGAACGCTACGCCTACAGCAACTCGAATTACCACCTCCTCGCCATGATCATTCGCAAGCTCACGGGGAAGTGGTATGGCGACTTCCTTTCCGAGCGGATCTTTGTCCCCCTCGGAATGACCAATACCCGACCCGTCAGTCTCTCGGCCATCATTCCGAACCGGGCCTCCGGCTACTTCTGGACGGGCACAGGATATCGCAAGGGCGATTTCGTCGCTGAGTCCATCCTGTCCTACGGCGGGGGTGGCATCCTCTCGACGGCGCCCGACATGGCCGTCTGGGCCCTAACGATGATGTCCGGGAAACTGTTAAAGCCGGAAACGATCGCGCAGGCTTGGACTCCGGCCCGTCTCAACAATGGCCAGAACGCCGGTTATGGATTTGGATGGGCCATTGGGGATGTTGAAGGCCACCGTGAGATCAACCACAGCGGCGGTCATGCCACTGGTTTCACAAGCCATCTTGGCATCTATCCGGAGGACCGATTGGCCGTCGTGGTGCTCGTGAACCGGGGGGGCGCAAATCCCGGGGCGATCGCCCGACGCGTGGCGGCCTGCTACCTGCCGGTGCTGGCGCCGCGGCCCGAAAAGCCGATCGAGGACCGGGAACCCCAAACAGCAGCCCTCTTACGGGACTGCATCTCAAGAGCCGCTGAATTGCGGCTCGAGGAGGCTCGGTTCACTCCGGAAATGTGGCAAGTCCTGGAACCGCAAAAAGGGCAGGTTCAAGCGCAGATCCAGGCGCTCGGCGCCCTGAAGTCCATCGAGCTTCTCTCACGGCGGGAAGACGGCGGACTCCGCACCTCGCGCTATCGTGCAACCTTTGCCCAGGGAATCCTCATGATTTCCATGACCCTGAATCCGGATGGCCAGATTGCTGGCCTGATGAGCAGCCCGTTGGATTGAATTGGCGTTAACACGACCATCTTCAGCATAGTCAACGCTGTCATGAAAAACCTCTGAGTATCCACATATGAAACCGACACTCGAATCCTGGTTTTCAGTAATCATTAAGAACGCTCGTCATTGGCAGCTCGTGGCATGGATTGGATCGATCGTCTGCGGAGCGACCGCAGCCCAGACAGGTCCTCCGGTTGTTCCGGACGATGTCCGGACCGCAATACGACAACGCGTAGATTGGGGGTATTCTCCTGGAATTGTCGTGGGATTAATGAACACCAATGGTTCCTCTTTCTTCGGCTATGGATCAACCGATCTGGATCCCGATCATGGCCGGCCTGTGGACGAGAACACGCTGTTCGAGATCGGCTCGATTTCGAAAGTGTTCACGACCACTCTGTTGGCAGACATGGCCGAGCGCGGTGAGCTTGCGCTGACCAACGTGATTCAAGACTACCTGCCAGAAGGCATCCAGGCGCCCACTCGGTCCGGTCGGGCGATTTCACTGACCCACTTGGCAACCCATACCTCAGGTCTGCCCAGCACGCCATCCAACCTTGCGCCGGTCGCCGGTGATAACCCCTTTGCGGGATATACCGAGTCGATGATGTTCGAGTTTCTTGATTCCTATGCCCTGACGCGCAATCCCGGTGCGACCTATGAATACTCGAACTACGGCGTGGGATTGCTGGGGCAATTGCTGGCACGCCACGCGGGATCGAGTTACGAGGACTTGATCGTCGATCGAATTGCCAAGGAGCTTGGCCTGGCCGACACCCGCATTCATTTGTCTGCGAGCCAACAATCCCGATTGGCACACGGGTATAGTGGTGTGATTCCGATTCCCCCATTCGAAATGACAGCCCTCGAGGCTGCCGGAGACCTCCGATCGACGGCAAGGGATTTATTGACGTTTCTGGCGGCGAACCGGGGTTGGATGGCCACACGCTTACAACCGGCCATGACCGAAGCCCATCGATACCGGTATCCCACATCAACGCCTGGCATGAGTATCGCCTTGGGCTGGCATCTCGACAAACACGATCTGGGATGGGCCAATCATTGATACTGATTCGGCCCCGCTGAGCAACCGTTTCTACCGGGTGTTGGAACCCTGATCGAGGGGCGCAATGAACCCGCCATCAGCCGGAATCCCGGATCATCTTGTCCGGCATGTCAAACCGCCTCGGAGTGATTAGCGCCTTGACAGGTGTCTTCCTCAATTGACAATGGTCCTGCGCGAACCCGGAAAAGCCAGAGCTTTTCCCGCATTCGATGCCGGTCTTGAACACAAGGCGTTTTCAAGCGCTCCATTGGGGAGTCGATTGAGTGTGCGTGGTGAAAAACCGCTCGATAGATCCGATCCTATGAAAGCCAGCAACCCATTGTTCCGGATGGCCTTTATTGCCAAGGTTCTCCTCCTTTGTCTTGGATTGGGGATGCCCTCCAACTCCTGGGGCGAGTGGCATGTGTTTGTGAGCGACGACGCGTCCTCCGGGGGGGACGGCAGCCAGCGGAAACCCTATCGGACGCTGATTCAAGCGCGCGATGCGATCCGAGCGGCGCGCAAAACCGGCACGCTGAAGTCGGGCGAAGCCGTGACGGTGCGCATCGGCACGGGCGTCTACCCCATGGACAAACCTTTCGAGTTGACCCCCGAGGATAGCGGCACGGCCGGAGCGCCGGTGGTGTATCGCGCGGACAAGACGGGCGAAACGATCCTTCAAGGAGGTATCACCTTGGAACCGGCTTCGTTTCAAAAACTGACCGATAACGAGGTGCTCACAAGGCTGGATCCCTCGGTGCGAGACCAAGTGCTGGTGTGTGATCTATCGACGAAGCTGCCGGGCGCCCTCCAGGCCTTCGCGAAGGCCTACCACGGCGTGCCGGCAGCCCCATGGCTGTATGTGGACCATCAACCCATGACGCTGGCCCGCTGGCCCAACTCAGATGCCACAGGGACCCTGTGGGCGAGCTTTTCCAAGGTCATCGACACCGGCTTGCCCAAGCCCGATGCCCAGGAGCCGGCCCTGCGAAAACTGCGTCCCGGCTCGTTCGTTTTTGAAGATCCGCGCCCCGCCCGCTGGAACTTGGACGAGGGCGTGTGGTTGCTGGGTTATTGGACCCATGATTGGAGCGATGAAGTCATCCGTGTCGCGTCGTATGACAAGCTCAAAAAGGTCATCACTCTGGCCGCGCCGCATCATTATGGCATCATGGGCGGCACTTGGGGGGCGGCTGAACGGCGTTTCTTTGCCCTCAATGCCTTGGAAGAACTGGACTCGCCCGGGGAATGGTATCTGGACCGGCTGGGCAAACGACTCTTCTTCTATCCCCAAGGCGCGCTGGATGGAGCTCGCATTGTCCTCGCCACCTTGACTCAGCCGCTGTTGAAATTGGAGAGCGCGAAACACGTGAAATTTGCAGAGCTCACCTTCGAGTATGGACACGGCGACGGGCTTTGGTTGCAGAACGTCGAGGAGATCGAAATTGCGGGATGCCGGGTGGCCAACTTCGCCGGTGGCGGGATCCGCCTCCAGGGACGCGGTAACATCGTGCGTTCGTGCGACGTGTTCCACCTCGGCAAAGAGGGAATTTTCCTCGATGGAGGCGACCGCAAGTCGCTGACGCCCGCCAAAAACCAGGCGATCAACAATCACATTCATCACTACGGCCTTTTTCAACGGACCTACGCCCCCGGCATCGGGATTCAGGGATGCGGCCAGATCGTGCGCAACAACCGGATCCATGACGCGCCGCATAACGCCGTCCTTTATGGCGGCAACGAGCACCTTTTTGAGCGGAATGAGATCTACCGGGTGGTGATGGAAACAGGGGATGCGGGCGCCTTTTACACAGGACGCGATTGGACCAGCCAGGGAAATGTGCTCCGTCACAATTTTATCCACGATCTGGGCGGCGGCGATGCAACCCACGTCAATACCATGGGCGTGTATCTCGATGATTGCGACTGCGGCGATACCATCGAGGGAAACATTTTTTATCGCGCGGGGCGGGCGATCATGATCGGCGGCGGACGCGATAATCCAGTCCTGAACAACCTCGTCGTGGACTGCCCGATTGGCTTGCATATCGATGCCCGAGGCATGACCTGGTCCCAGTGGAACAATCCCAACGAACCCAGCTGGCGTTTGGAGGCAAAAGCCGTAGCGCTTGATTATACCAATCCCCCGTGGAGCCTGAAATACCCGAGATTGGCCTCGATTATGAGCGATGAGCCGCGCCAGCCACTCCATAATCCCGTCCGCCGCAACGTGTTTGTCGATTGCGCCAAAAAGGTGTGCGATTTCGACGGCAATGTCAGAAAGCTGCTGGATAAACTCGAGATAACCGATAACCTGGCGGTGAATACAACCGGCGCGACAAACCGAGGCCCCCTCTCGGATCGCATCAAGGGGTTCAAGTATCTGTCTGGGAGTATGGATGCGCCCGTGGCCCTCGGATTCGCCGATGTTGCCGCCGGCGACTTCTCGTTGGACAAGAACGCCCGACTGCTGAAGGAACTGCCCGCATTCGAGCCCATCCCGTTTGACAGCATTGGGCTTTTTCGGGACGATTACCGCCGAAAACTGCCCGTGCGGTAACTGGCCTCTGCCTCAACCATGGTCAGGCCTGGTCGCGTTGATACCAGTCAATGTTCCGGGTGACACCAATCACGATGGCCAGGGCAACAAACAGTCCCGCTGTGCCAAACAACAGCGAGAAATCCTGCAGCTGAAGCGCGACGTAAAGGAAACCGTAGATGGCGGACAGCAAGCCCATCAGAATCATGGTCCGCCGTCCGCTCTGAAGCGCCTTAACACAGTAATATCCAATCAACAGCATGGTCACCACCGCAACCGCCAGGTAGGCGAGGCCAAAAGAGATGAACTCGGAGAGCGACAATAAACCCAGATAAAACAGGCTCAATGCCGCCCCGACCAGCGCATATTGAAACAAGTGAATCTTCAGCGAGGACAGGATTTCGAATAAAAAGAACGCCGTAAACACGAGCGCCAGAAACAGAACTCCATACTTGATCGCCCGTTCGACGTTGCGATAGGCATCAATGCCTGTCAAAAAATTCACTCCAAAGAAGGAGTTCGACGCCGAGCTCGGATTCACCCCCGTCGAGGCCTGCCGATCGGTCCACTGCTGCGCAAAATCCCGGCCGTAATACGAAATCTGCCACGTTGCCTCGAAACCATCCTTCGATACCTTCCGGTCCTCCGGCAGGAATGCCCCGCAGAAGCTGGGATTGGGCCATGGGGATGTGAGCCTGACCGTGTTCTGGGCTCCCACAGGCGAAAAGTGAATCCCTCCGCTGCCATTCAACGCCACCTCCATGCGGATCGGAATGGCCACAGCACTCGTCCTTAATCCATTCACCTTCGCAAATACACCCGACGAGAATCCCGGCAATCGGCACCCCGGTGAAAGCGCAACTCGATTCTCCCCCCATTCCAGCTCCAGAATCCCCTTGACCCCCCGCAGATCCGGAATCGCAAAAGTCACCAGCGCCTCCTCCCAGAGCACGTCCTTCTCCTCGATCCGCAGGCTCTTGAAATCGGGACGAGCAAACTGACCCGAGAGCCCCAGCTTCCCCGAATACACCACCGCTTCGTAAATCCCACGATGCAATCGACTCGGAGTGATCGTGCCTTGAATCGACAATGTGGACGGCAGAAAATACGCGTTCGCCACCGCCGTCTCCTCGACCTCGATCCTCTCGGTTTTTCCCGCGCCCGCAGGTTGCTCTTTCCACGACTTGACCGAATACTGATAAGGGACGATCAGCACGGGGCCGATCATGCTCTGTTCCCGGCCCCAACTGGACATAATCTCCGACACCGCCTCGTTCCGTCTGCTCAATCGCTCCTTTAATATGGAGCGAATCATCTGCAGAGGGATCAACAACAACAGGATTAACAACGTCACCCCAATCATTTTCATCGGGGTTACACACCGTTTCAGGAACGGGATCAGGGCCGGAAACCGCGGCACATTCAATTCGTTCATGGGCGATCCATAATCTAGCGGGGTTCATCCTCGCTCAACTTGATCTGTTCACAACCAATGCGTCCGTTCAAGGACTCTAGTATACTTTGTAATACAAAGTAAAAGACTATTCCATTGCCAGGATTGTTCAAAAATATTTTCAGGCCGTCGATCTGCTGGGATCCGAACGGTCGATTTTGCCCAACCGGACAGCTGGGCATCTCTCGGCGCGGTTTCATGGGCGCGGCGCCCCACTGCGGGCCGACGTTACAATTCAGGGGGTGAGGGGATTTCGTTCCACACCGGCATGGGTGATCCGGACCGGTTGGATGAGGCCCTGTTCGTCGAAGACGAGGCGATCGATGCAGGTGACCCGGTGGTTGGCGTCGGTTTCGCCCAGGGGGCGTCGGTGGTAGACGATGTACCACTGATGATTGCGCGGACTTTGCAGGACAGAGTGATGGCCAGCGCCTGTGGCGATGGCAGGATCCTGTTGGAGCACCTTGCCGATGCGTTTGAAAGGGCCCAGGGGGGAATCGCCCATGGCATAGGCGACCGAATAATTGGGTCCGGTCCAGCCTCCTTCCGACCACATAAAATAGTATTTGCCGTCCTTGATGAACATGCAGGGGCCTTCGACGTAGTGTTCCGGGGTGATTTCCTTGAATGTGGTTCCGTCGGGGTAGGGCAGCAGTCCGGTGAAATCCGGCTTAAGCCGGACGATATTGCAGTGGGACCAGCCGCCATAGATCAGGTAATCCTGACCGTCTTTGTCTCGGAAGACGAACTGATCGATGGGTTGGGCGCCATTACGGATCTGGCCGATCAGGGGTTTTCCGAGGAGATCCTTGTAGGGGCCGCCTGGCTGGTCCGCCACAGCGACTCCGATGCCGCCGATTTCTTTCTGGTCGTTCTGGATATCGTTGGCGCCGAAGAAGAGGTAATATTTGCCGTTACGCTCGACGGCGGCGGGGGCCCACATGGCGCGCCGGGCCCAGCGGACCTCGTTGGTGTCGAGGATGCGGCTGTGCCGGGTCCACTCGACGAGATCGGGCGATGAGAAGGCGTCGAAGAAGACCTGCTGATTATAAGGCGCGGAGTAAGTGGGAAAGATCCAGTAGCGATCGCCGATCAGGACGGCCTCTGGATCGGCATACCAACCAGGGAAGACTGGATTTCCCGCATGGGACCGGGGCTTTCGAGGCGGTTGCACCAGCAATTCCTCGATAACTTTGCCGAGATCCTGCGGCGGCATTTTTTGGATCAGATACCGATGGGATTTGGCGGGTGCCGAGATCCACTCGTTGTAGCCATGGGAGACGCGGGCATGCATCAGGCAGAATCCCGGCTCAGAGAGCGTCCAGTAATCCCGCGCGCCTCGGACCGCATAAAGAACAGCCGTCAGGTCCCACGCCTCGCGGTCATGGAGTTCGTTGTAGTGCTGATAACAGGCGCGGACAGGATTGGCTTCGGGGGTGTCTTTCAGGCGGGAGCCGACTTTGATGGACGCACCGATCTCGAACCCGCTAAAGACAATGGGGGTGGGCCAGTCGTTGACCGCGCGCACCGAGGCCACAGTATCATACATCAGGTTGTATTCTCCATTGCCATCGGGAAACTTGCCCCCGGGAAAGACGCCCCCCATGCAGACCCACTGTTTGACTTTTTGCTTCACGAGGGCCTCGCCGTTGAGGGGGCTGTGTTCGTCCGAAGGCGAATCGAGGAGGTCGCGCAGGTTGGTAAGAAATCCCACGGTCACGAGGGTGACACTTTGGTCAGGTTGGGGGGCCAGGAGTTTGCGGCAAAGCCCGACGGCATCGGGCGCGTCGCTGCTGCGTTTCAGGTCGCGGGGGTAAGTCTTGGCCACAAGCCCGGCATATTTCGAGGGGGTTTCGCGGTCTGGATCCTTGGGATTTCGGTAGCCGTATTGATGCCCGCGTTGATATCCAATGGGCAGGTCCGGCCGGCCATACCAGGTGTTGATCGCATCCAGGCAGGGCCCGACCCATTCATTTCTGGAAGAGACTAGGACGCCGAGGATTTCGGCTTCGCCGCGATCGGCCAGCGCATGGAGCACCGCCAAAGCGCCGGCGTCATCGACATCCTCGGCCAGATCAACATCGAGAATGACTTTGACCGGTTCGGCCGCGGTGATACTCATGGCGCCGGCAACCAGGATACACGCGAGCCATCGGAAAAGGGATTTAAGGATGCTCATAGGACGGTGTGAAATTTAGGATTTCAGATTTGAGATTTGAGATTTGAAATCAAGCAAGGTGATTCGGCTTATGGAGAGCCCCGTGTGCCTTTTGGTTCTGTCCTGGATCCATGAACCGTATTCGCGCCAACTCAATCATAAACCATAAATCATAAACTGTGCGCCCTCTCAGTCCCGAATCCCAAAACCCGCGCGATAGGTTTTACGAATGAGCGTTTCGGCTTCGGGCGCATTTTTAACTCGCATGGCCGCTGAATCCCATTCGATCCGTTTTTGCAGGCGCACCGCGAGATTGCCGACCAGCAAGGCTTCGGTGAATGGTCCCGAGTAATCGAAGCCGGCTTTGGCATCCTGAGGTTTCCTCGTCTTGCAAGCCTGAATCCACTCGGCTCGATGACCGATGGAACGAGGAATGGTTGGGGCGGGTTTTTGGAATGATTGACGCTGGCTGGCGGGAAAGAGGCTTGGCGCGCCGGACCATCCTCCGCAGAGCATCGTTCCCTTGTCGCCAACAAAGAGAATGCCGTTGTCGGCCAGATCGACCTCGTCCGCCAGATCAGCGGGTTTTTTAGGCAGTTTGCCCCCGTCGTACCAAATCATCTTTAAAGAGGGCTGGGAGCCGCGAGCGGCGAATTCGAACGTAATGATCTGCCAGGCAGCATAGGTCTCTTTGCCCAAACCCGAGTCTTGGGCTTCGGCCGAAATGGGCGCCTGCAGGTCGAGGGCATAAAAGGCCGGATCCAGGTTGTGCACCGCCATGTCGCCCAAGGCGCCCGTGCCGAAGTCAAACCATCCGCGCCATGCGAAGGGATGATAGGCGTTATGATACGGTCGTTGGGGCGCAGCACCCAACCACAGGTCCCAATCGAGGCCAGCGGGAATCGGCAGGCTTTCCGTCGGACGCATCGCCGGTTGCTTCCACCAGTTGCCGGGGCGGTCGCTCCAGCCATGGACTTCACGCACCGCGCCAATGGCGCCCGCCTGAATCCATTCCCGAGTGAGGCGCAATCCCTCGCCCGCATGACCGTTGTTCCCCATCTGGGTGACGAGACCGGTGTCTTTGGCCGTCTTCGTCATGAGGCGCGCTTCTTCGATGGTATGGGCCATCGGTTTCTCGACATAGACGTGCTTGCCAGCACGCAGGGCCGCCAGCGTAATGGGCGCGTGCATATGGTCGGGAGTGGCGACCATGACGGCTTCAATGTCTTTGCGTTTTTCGAGCATGATCCGGTAATCCTTGAAACGCTCGGCTTTTGGAAAGGCTCCGAATGTGCCAGCGGCCTTTGACCAGTCCACATCACAAAGTGCGACAATATTTTCGGTCTTCATGTCGCCCAGCACGCCGCCCCCCTGACCCCCAATGCCCACCCCGGCGATATTGAGTTTCTCACTGGGGGGAGTGACGCCCTGGCCGAGAACGTGTCGAGGCACGATTTGAAATCCGAGTGCCGCTGTGGCGGCCGTTTTGAGAAAGGTTCGTCGTTTCATCGTGTAACAGATGGTTCTTATGAAACCCCATACTTTCTTGTTGCGCCATTATTGGCCAGACAAAAGGAGACGGTTTTTGTGCGCTGGGAGATTCAGTTCCGGCATTTGGGCCGAAGGAATGGCACCATGAAGAACACGAACGACATGAAGAATGGAATTTGCGGACGATTCATTCCCTGATCTTTCCTGCGCTTCATGTCCTTCATGGTAAAGACCCGTGCTGATCGGCAAGACTCATTTGGCGGGTCCCCTGTTGAAAGCGGTGACCAACGCGTCATATCGGTTTCGGGTGATCGGAATCATGCTGCCGTGCCGCACCTTTGGAGGCAATGAGTACTTGTCCCAGTCGCGATGTTGCGTGCCGCCGGAGACCTGGAACCACGGTCCCTTCAAACTTGCGGCGACCGACAGGCCGTAGGCCACGCCCGGATATTGCTCGTAATAGAGGTACCAGGCCTTGCCGTTCGGTGAAGGGATGAGGGTCGGGGCCTCACGGAACCCGGGGCTGACCGGGAGGCCCGGATCCGAATAAGGCCCCAGCAAATGGGACGAGCTGCAAATGCGAATTGTTTTACCGGTTGTCCAATCGAGGGTGGGGTAACGTTCGTCCTTGAAAATGGCATAATAACAATCGCCTTCCTTGCGCACGAGGGTGTCGATGGTCGCTAAATTCCACGGGAAGAGTTTACGTGGCGGATCTGAGAAGGTGTGGAGATCCTTTGAGGTGACGTAGAGCGTTCGTTGGCCTGCCCAATAAGGTTCGGGAAGATCGGTCTTGCCCAGGTCATGAGTGGTGTGCCATGTCAGCAAGTATTGCGAGCTGGCCTGATCAAAGAACAATTTGGGCGCCCCGATTCGGGCCATGGCCTTTGCATAATCCGGCACTCGTTTCAGATCTGGAACGTAATCGCCGTGCTTCTTCCACGCGATGAGATCGTCGGACACCCAGAAGTTGATGTCCGGCTGGTCATCGCCGCGATTGCCGACCAGGTAATAACGGCGATCATGTCCCTGGCAGATATCGGCGTGCCCGCGATATTCCTCGAAGACCCGCTTTCCGCCGTTGAGTATTGTCCAGTGCAAACCGTCCAGGCTGACGCTGTAGTAAAGCCGCCAGTAGTCACCGTGAACCATGTGGGCGAACAGATAAGCCTCGTGCTCCGGATGTTCTCCAGGGGCGACCTGGCCCGGGGGATCGGGGAGTTGGGCGTTGACCGTTGCCGTGAGCCAAAGAAGAGCCAGAACAACGGACGTGGGTTCGAGTGAGGCTTGATTCGGCATTTGCCTACTTCGCGCCGTATTCGCGGACGAAGTCGATGCACTGGGTGACTTCGGGCAGACTGTTGTCCCAATTATACTCGTATTCGATGGAGATATTGCCCTGGAAACCCTGGGCTTTGAGCTCGTCGAGGATGGCCTTGACGTTCGACACGCCGGTGCCGTAGGGCACGTCATGGGCGCCTTCGCCCATTTGGTGGAGGTCCTTGAGATGGGCGCTAATCAGACGCCCTTTGAGAATTCTGAGGCACTCGACGGGATTCAGATTGGAGCGAACCCAGTGGCCGGTATCCGCGGCGGCGCCCAGACGCTGATCCCGTCCTTCCACCAGTCCGGCGATATAGTAGGGATTCCAGACTTTGTAGTCCGGGTTGTTCATCTTGCCCGGGTGATTGTGGAAGCCGACGGCGATGTTGTATTCCTTGGCCAGTTTTTCCAGGGTATCGATGGCGTCGGCGGACTCGGTGGTAACAGCGCGCATCCCCATTTTCTTGGCGAACTCGAACACTTTTCGCGCCTCGGCTTCGTCTCGGGAAATGCCGACCACTCCGTAGTTGACGGCCTTCACGCCGTGCTCGGCCAGCTTGGCCTTGAGCTTGGCCAGGACGTTTTCGGAAGCGTTGTGGTCGACTTTCAGGTCGGGCTCTTGTGGGCTGAGTTTCTGGCCGGGATAAAATTCGATGACCTTGCCGCCGGCCTTGGCGGTCTTTTCGATGGCCTCGAACGCCGAGAAACGGTTGAACGTATAGGCTTGGCAGCCTATGGCAAAGCCGCCGGTCTTGCAGTCATCAGGAATGGCAATCTGGGCCTGCAGATGGAATCCGCAAGCCAATGCCGCGACCGGGACGATTAAGGAGAGATGCCAGTTTTTCATGTTCGCAAGTCGATAAGGTTTCAGTTGCGCCATCGCACACCACGGGCGGTGTTCATGGCCAGAGGAATAGGACTGCCAAACCCGAATGATGTCAAAGAATTAGTGTGATCATGCCAAGCCAGTGCACGACATGATGAATAAGGTGGCATGATATTACCATGGAAGCGCCTGAATGGCGAAGCGCGACCAACCGGCATACACGGATCAGTCTGCAAGCAAAGAGCAACAAACGGGATTATTGCATGGGCGAAGATATGAGTTGGGCGAAGCCGCTTTTGACTGGCGCCGAATCCCACAGGTAAACTACTCCCTGTCGGCTTGCGGAAAGTAATTTAGTCCCGTCCGGGCTAAACATCACCTTGTTGAAAGGGCTCAAGAGTCCGGGAAAAACATATAGAGTCTGTCCGCTGCTTATGTCCCAAATCCGGACGGTTTTATCTTCGGCACTAGTGACCAAACGTTGTCCATTCGCGCTGAACGCCACCGACCGGACATAGCTGGCGTGGCCTTTAAAGCTGTTGAGTATGGCTCCTGTCTGGGCATTCCAAATCTCCGCTGTGTCCGAAAACGAAACGCCCAAGAGACAGCCATCGAGACTTAAATCCATGGAGCTTAAACCGCCGGCTATGCCTTTGAACTCGGAGATCTGATGTCCGGTTTTGGCATCCCATATCCGGACCGAGTCGTTCCATCCGGCGCTGTAGATGCGGTCCCCATCCGGGCTGAAACGAACATCGATAATGCGGCCGGCATGTCCATTGAAGATATGAAGGGCGCCAGGGCTGGAAAGTGACCACAAGCGGACCGTTTTGTCATCTCCCCCACTGGCGAACTTCGAACTGTCTCGGCTGATGGCCAAGGCTCGGACGGCGCCAGTATGTCCGGCATAGCTCCGTTTGAGATCCCCGGCTACGGCATCGAGGATCCGAACGGTCCCGTCGAAATTACCTGTCAGCACGCTTCGGCTGTCGGGGTTTATCGCAATGCCGGTGGCTTTGTTTTCTTCCGGGGCGAAAAGTTGATTGGAGACAACCGGCCCGCAAGTCCATTTCACGAGGGTTCGATCCGAACCAGTGGTGATAAACCACCGGCTATCTGGACTAAAGAACATTTTGGCCACTCCACTCGGGAGGAATAAGGGGCGATCAATTGGAGTTCGATCGACGTCCCAGATCAGGACCGTTGAATCCAGGCTTGCAGAAAACAGTCGATGGCCATTCGGATGGAAGGCCAGGTCGGTTATTCCGCTGGAGTGACCGCTGAGGGAATGGATCTGCTCTCCCGACTCCCTTTTCCACAAAATCACCGTGCAATCGCTCCCAGCGCTGGCGATCCATTCCCCGTCGGAACTCACTTGGACAGCCCGCACCGCGGCGCGATGCCCTCGAAGAACTCGAGCCTGTCGCCCCGTCTCCCGGTCCCAAATAATCACGAGCCCGTCATGGCCGCCACTGACCAATTGGCTGCCGTCGGGGGTGTAGTCCAGGGCTTCCACCATGCCTTGGTGTCCTCGAAAAATGGATAATCGAGTTCCTTGGTTCACATCCCAAAGGACAACATTACCATCTTGACCGCCCGTGGCTGGAGGAAGACCAACCGGTGGAACCGCCACCGCAAGAGCGCTGCCCACATGCGCCGCCAGTTCCTTGATGGGACCGTTGCTTGCGAGATCCCAAACGCACACAAATCCATTTCGATATGCGGCTATGACTTGGTCCCTGGTTTGACCTTGAGCCAGACACTCCACCGCCGTCGAGCGCCATTCCCAGCGACGCTTGATCCCTCCGTCGATCATGTCCCACACATGGATGACACCATCTTCATCCCCACTGGCCAGCCAGTTCTCGCGCAGAAACGCGAGGGTAAGGACGTTTGTGCGATGCCCGCTTAGGGTTGTGATGGATTGTCCCGTGGCAGGTTCCCATACTCTAATAATTCGTCCAGTGCCCGCACTCGCGACTTTTGATCCATCCCGGCTGCAAGCGATCGCGTTCAAAGGTTTTTTGTGCCCAGTCCAAGCCCCCAGTTCCGGATGAAACAGACTTTGCAGATAAGAGTATTCCCAGCCCCGCTTGTCTTCCTGGGTGTCATCGAGCAACTTTCGGGCGGCAGCCGGATTTCCGTTCTCCCAAGCCCGGGCGGCGTGGTTGAGGTGGCTTGCGTATGCCAGCCATTCCGCGCGTTCGAATTGACGGTCCCTTTCAAGAGTGACTGCTTGGACTTGCCGTTGAAGATCCCCTCTGGCTGATCGTTCACTGCCAACCTGCTTGGACAGAGAAAACATCAAGCCCACCATAGCTGGCACACCCACTCCAACACCAAGAATTAGCCAACTGGAAACGGGATGCTTATGACGCCAATGCCAGACGCGATAGCCGATCCCCGGCAAACGCGCCAACACGGGACGGTTTTCCAGGTAGGCTTCCAGATCTTCTGCCAGCTTTTGAGCCGAGGCATAGCGGCGGCGGGGATCCTTCTCAAGACACCTCAGACAAATGGCTTCAAGATGTTTGTCAACACTGGCATTCAGGCGCTTTGGCGGCACGGGGTATTGTTCCACAACTTCCCGAAGCGTGTCGGCCACTGTGGTCGCCAGGAACGGAGGACGTCCGGTCAGCAAATAATAGAGAATCGCGCCCAATGAGTAGACATCGCTGTGCGGACCGATCGTTCCGCTTCTCACCGACACCTGCTCGGGTGGCAAATAGCCTGGCGATCCCAAGATCTGACCGGTCGCCGTCAAGTTGGTTTCGAGATCAAGTTCCTTCGCCAAGCCAAAATCTGTAATTCGCAGTTGATCCTTGGGGTCCACCAAAATATTCGAGGGTTTCAGATCCCGATGGAGGACTCCTTGGGTGTGGGCGTAATGGATTGTTTGCGCAGCTATTAACACATAACGGGCTGCACTGTGGGGATTAATGGGGCGCCCACGGGTAAGTCGGGCCAAATCCTGCCCAGGAACATACTCCATGACGCAAAGCAACTGGCCATCGCACTCCGATAATTCAAAAGTCGGCACGATATTTGGATGTTGGAGTCGAGCCACGGCAGAGAGTTCCTGCTGGAAACGGCGCCGGATCTCTTCAGTCGCATGAATCCCTCCCGGCAAAAGCTTCACTGCGACAATCCGGTGCGTGCTGATCTGGCGCGCCTTAAACACTACTCCCATTCCTCCACGCCCAATCATCTCCTGCAACTCATAATCCCCAATCTCGCCCAGCGCGTTTCTTTCATTGGGCAGAACAGCAAGGGGCAACTCCCCGGATGCCTCCTCCTCCAGGCGAACCTCCAACGCCTTTCTCAGGCTGCATTGTGTGCAAAGACCCACAGGGGCCGCTGATGACAACAGGCTATTGCACCGACGGCAACGGGCACCTTCGGGATGAGTATCACTCATGCCATGACAAAAGGGTTTGTTCAAATACCGTTACACGATTTGTTGCCCATAACTCCGACGCCGACTTGATTAGTTTCCGAAGAGGCCAATCAAATATTTCAGTTCGCTCCGCCAGTCCTCACCCTCCCCGAGGGTTCGCTGAACCTCCACTCGGATCCAATAACCCAAGCGGTCCCGCACCCGCTTGGCGGCCGCCCGCACGCCACCCTCCGTCAAGCCCAAGTCGCGGGCAATATCCTGATAACGAGCCGCCTCCGGGTCTTGCTGCAGTGTTCCTTTAAGCGCCGCAAACAGCTTTGCTTTCCCGCCGATGACGCTTTCCTTTTCCAATTGCTCGAAGGCGCGGGCCAGCACCGCATGCGCCCAGGCACGGTCATACTCCAGATCCGGCGTGGCGTGTTGATCGATGGCTTCAAGCGTCCGGCTGCCATCCCACCCCCTCTCACTCAACGAGATCGGCGCCTGTCCTCCCCCACGACGTTGTGCCTTTCTCCGGTCAAATTGATCACATAAGTAATACTGGAGTGATCGGAGTAAAAACGTTCGAAACCGACCTTTTTCCGGAGATACAGCCCGAAGAAAATCGCGTTCGAGCAGATCCGCAAAGAACCCTTGAACCAAGTCCGAAGCTTCGTCATGAGTATGTCCGCGCGATCGCAGGTAAATCAGCAGCGGCTCCCGATAGGCCCCACATAAGGCCGCCAAGGCGCCATCCAGATGGCCTTTTGCCTCCAGCACTGTAATCCATTGCGTGGCAGGAAACAAAGGAGATGGACGCAGGTCGGTCGACTCCATCGGATCCTTGTCTCGCATGACCTTATTCTGCCATCAGACCTTCACTTTGGAAAGACTTAACCCCAACAACCAGGCCAATTAGCCGTCAGATCCCTCAAATGGAATTCCGCATGGCTTGACCTGGAACAGTTCCACTCGTCCGACCAGTCACATCCAGCACCCATGCAAGTTTCCTTCTGTTTTCCTGTCACTTTTACGCTCTTATTCCTTTTATCCCTTTGCAGGCATATAAATCGTCCCTTTATTCGGACGATGGGTGGGGACCCAAATTAATGCAACGCTGATCATTGGCAAGATCAGAAATCAAAAACGAAGCAGCGCTTTTCTGGTCATATTCTGATTGAGATCCGCAATAAACCGTGAAGGGGACTCAAGGAAGGTGCGCCTTTTAATGTGCGAGACATTGATCGCGCATCAATATCGAACTGTAAAAACCTATGAAGAACCGAATAGAGACCCTCTTGGCTGTAGCGGTAGTTGCAGGAACCGTGGGAACAGCAAGTGCGTTCCCGGAAATGCGCCTGGATCAACTGCTCGTTGATGGCGCATCCATGACGGTCGAAGACAAAATCTTCGACCAATTTGGATGGAAGAGCACAACCATTCCGGCCGCTGGCATTATCATCCAGGGTATTGATTCCAGTAATCCACTTTATAACAACGAGATCGGAATCGATATCCGGGACGGCATGACTCAGAACGTCCGAGGATATTGCATGGGTACTCTGACATACCGTGTCCGGACTTCAGATGGTCGGCCTATTACTGAGATTCACCAAACGCTTAACGGTTCCACTTCAGGAGAGTTTGCATATGCGTATTCGACTGAGTCAGTGTTAGATGAGTACAATAATTATCTGGTCCAACTCCAACAGGTTATCCAAACCGGCTGGGTCCAAGCGCCAGGCTTTGCATGGATCGTTCCATCGCACGACACTCTCAAGATTAATTTGGAAGTTTTCCTTTATGCCGACACAGGCAGTGCCGCTTCGATTACCGACATCCAGCTAACCTTTGGACACAACCAAGCTCCGATGTTCATCACGAATCCGGTTTTAAAGGCCGACGCAGTGCAAGATGTTCCATACCTCGGACAGACTCTGGCCGATGCGGCATTCGACCCGGACCCGAGTGACATCCTAACATTCAGCAAGATCGCCGGTCCTGCCTGGCTAATGGTTTCGATGGACGGTACGCTCAGTGGAACACCACAATTCTCCGATGTTGGTGTGAATCTTTTTTCAGTTCAAGCGACCGACCCTGCAGGGGGAAGCGTAAAAGCCACGCTGGCAATTACCGTCGTTGACGCTGTAAGCGAAACAGAGCTGGTCCGAATCCGTCCGCCGGGTTTGCCCAATTACGATATTGGAGGCGAGTTCGGGCGGGTTTCATTGGATGGCGACAACCTGATTGTTGGTGCCTGGTACGGCGGGAGTGTTCCTCGCGGCTACGCCTACATTTTCAACCGCAACCAAGGAGGACTTGGAGCGTGGGGCGCCGTAAAAAGGCTTGATCCTCAAGCGGACTTATTCGGCACCTCGGTAGCTATCAGCGGGGATACCGCAGTTGTGGGTGCATACGGCGAGAAAAGTAGCGGCGACTTCACCGGTGCGGCGTATGTTTACCAGCGGGACGCCGGCGGAGCAAACGCCTGGGGTATGGTGGCGAAACTCTCCGCCTATGATGCTGCAGGAAAAGACTGGTTCGGCTACTATGTGGCCATTTCCGGCGATACGATCGTGGTCAGTGCGGATCATAAGACTTACGGCGGTAAGACTCTTGCTGGAGCCGCATATGTTTTCGGACGAAACCAGGGAGGTCTGAATCGGTGGGGACAGGTGGCAAAACTGACCAATCCGGACCCGATCGCTTCCTATGTGCGTTTTGGAACAGGCGTCGCCATTGACGGAAATACCCTGATAATCGGCGATATATACGCCGACGGAATCGCTTTCCATGGTGGAGCGGTTTATATCTATCAGAACAGCGGAGGTAGTTGGATCTTCTCCAAGCGAATTGCTCCTCAGAATCTCAGTGCTTGGGAGACGTTTGGTGAGAACCTGTCCATCCACGGAGATACGATTGCGGCGTCGTCCGGTCTTGGAACTTTTGTATTCAGTCGGGACCACGGCGGGCCCGGGAACTGGGGCCAGGTTGCTGCCATTGCCCGCCGAGGAGCCGTGGCGCTAAGCGACGATTATTTAGTGGTGGGCGGGATTATGGAAGTTGCGTTTCTCTACCGTCGCGACGCGTCTGATCCCAGTCTTTGGACGGAGGTCAAATCCATGCGCGCCAGCGATGAGGGGCTCAGCGATCTTTTCGGAGGTTATCTCAGCATTTCCGGCGACACGATTGCTGTGGGGGCTCCGCGGCACGCCACAGTCTACGCTGGCGACGGGCAGGTCTACATTTTTTCGACGGATATTGGCGCGCCACCGGTGGAGTTCACGCAAGATCCGGTCTTAAAGCCTGACGCTACGGAGGACGTGGCTTATGCGGGGCAAACCCTGTCTGATTCTGTAACTAACCCGGCCAACGATGGCAGTCTTCAGTTCAGCAAAATCTCCGGCCCGGACTGGCTGGTGGTTGCGACTGACGGCGCCCTCAGCGGAACTCCACTCAATGCTGATGTTGGCTTGAACCCGTTTACCGTTCAGGTGATGGACTCCGCTGGGGCGATCGCACAAGCCACGCTGCAAATCAGCGTGATCAACGTGAACGATCCGCCCGCCTTCACTGGAAGTCCCGTTTCGGGAGACTCAGCAACCGAGGATGTTGCCTACAGCGGAAGCCTTGCCGGCCTCGCCTCGGATCCGGACACTGGGGACACCTTTGCCTTCAGCAAGGTCAGCGGACCTGCATGGTTGAATATCGCCGCGGATGGCAGCCTCAGCGGAACCCCTGGAAATGATGATGTCGGTCTAAACACTTTCACGGTCAAGGCCACCGATGTGTCCGGAGCAAGCGGTTCAGCCTCGCTAACCATTAACGTTGTCAACGTGAACGATCCGCCAACATTTGTTCCAGGGCCAAATGTGGTTGTGGACGAAGATTCCGGACCGTTCGAAGCAGTTTGGGCTGCCGCGATTAAAGCCGGCCCAGCAGATGAAGCAGTCCAGGCATTGACCTGGGTGTTGGACGTCAATTCGGATCCCGGTCTCTTTCTCGTGCCGCCTGCTCTCAGCACCACGGGAGTTCTTAGTTTTACACCAGCAGCAGACGCAAACGGCAACGCGACTGTCACAGTGACTCTCATGGATGACGGCGGAACGGCCAACGGCGGCAACGACACGAGCGTAACAAGCTCGTTTACTATCGCGGTGACGCCAGTCAATGATCCACCCCAAGCAATAACCGACTCCGCAACAACCACAAAGAACTTGGCGGTCTTAGTGGAGGTGCTGGCGAATGACACAGATGTTGAAAGGGATGTCTTGACGGTTTATTCGGTAACCCAGGGTCAGTTGGGCGGCGTTACCATCAATCCCAATAACACCATCACCTATACCCCCGCATCGGGCACGTTTGGCGAAGACTCTTTCACCTATACGATATCCGATGGTCGTGGCGGCTTCGCAACAACCACGGTAACCGTTAGCATTCAGAATACCCAACCGACAAATCAGGCGCCCACGGCAAACAATGATAGCGCCACCACCGCTAATCACACCCAAGTTACGATCAACTTGATTGGCAACGACATTGATGACGATGGTGATCTGATTACTTTGGTGGCTGTCGGTTCGCCCAGCAACGGGACAACTACTCTGAATGCAGACGGCACGGTTACCTACATGCCTGCCGGTGCATTCAATGGCACTGACAAGTTTACATATACTATCACCGATGGAAAAGCGATAATCAGCGGGACAGTGGACGTCCAAGTGGCGGCTAATATCAAGCCGACGGCCACACCCGACTCGGCAACCACACGGGATACAAAACCGATCACGATAGATGTAATGGACAACGACACCGATGGGGAGAAAGATCCCATTCACATTGTCAGTGTCAGCGAGCCTTCGAGTGGCACAGCAATTCTTAACTTCGATGGAACGGTGACCTTCACTCCATCATTGGGTTTCAAAGGCAAGGCGACGTTTAACTACTCCATCGCTGACGATTTCGGCGGCACGGCAACGGGAACGGTTAGCGTCACAGTTACGGTAAACGCTCTTCCCGATGCAAAACCTGATAAGGTTTCCATGACCGATGAAGAAACCTCAATCGTAATTGACGTGGTGGCAAACGACACCGATTCTGATCTTGATACTCTAACCGTGATTAATGTTGGAGCATTGACCGAAGGCCTCGGAACCGCCACTCAGATTGATAGTAAGAAAGTCCTTTTTACCCCGGAGGACGGTTTTAAGGGAAAAGCGAAATTCACTTACACCATTTCGGATGGCAACGGAGGGTTTGACTCGACGAATGTGACCGTTACAGTGCCTTAGCCCCGGTGTCGCAGAATAGTCAAAGTGCAGGCTGTCGGGTCAAATTCAACGACCTGTCCTTACTCTATTCAAACCCAAACAAGCCAGACTGACACTTAACAGCAAAAGGACGATCGCACTCTCCGGCACTCCGACGAGGTTCGGTAGTTGAGTGGAGAACCAGGGAAAGTTCCCGTGAATGTTCTGGAAAGCCAACTCATCATAGGGTTGAGTGCTGGACGCTAGTGTGGTGTTTGCGAAATACGATGCCTTCTGTTGCGCCCAAAATGGCCCGATGACGAGGCACGTGGAGGGCGCATCCCCTTCGTGGGGCTGTAACCGACGCGTAACGAAGTCAGCGGGCCATTTTCGGCGCAACCCTCTGGGCGGCCGTTCTTTTGGCCAGGCACTTCGTTGCGTCTCCCTTACAGATCCATTCCGGATATGCGCGGTCGGCGCGCCTCGTTCCTGGCCAAAACTCCTGGCCGCAGAATGCATCGTATTTCGCAAACACCACACTAGGACACGAGCGCATTGCTGTTTCGGCAAGTCCTCCGAGTTCGGTGGCGGCAAGGTGGCTGGTTGCTGATGCGATTGTCGATACTGAAAATCACCGGCGGGATCAGAAGAAAAGCCGGGGCTTTTTTGGCCTTTGATGATTTGGCTGCCTCATTTTATTTTCGGATTCAGCACGCGTTGTTTCAGGTCTTCGGTGAAGCCGGTTGAGTCCATCCACGCGCTGGCTGAGGTTGGATCTTTCTGTATCCAAGCTCGAGCGGTTTCGACCAAGGCATCATTTCGGATTGCCGGTTCGGAGATTCGCTGAATCCATTCCATCGCCGTGGTGGGATCGTTGTTGCTTAGCCCGCGCGCAAAAGAGGAAAGCGCGGAGTCTTTGGTTCGGCCGTCCGGGAGTGTTTCAAGCCAGATCGCCGCCTGGCTGGCATCAACCTCCGCCCAGTTGCGAGCAACGGCTGACACCGCCTTCTCGCGGGGGCCTCCTTCCGGAAAGTGTGCCACCCACTGGGCTGCGCCCGCGGGATCTCTTTCCGCCCAATTCACCGCTACCGACAAGCCTGCGCTTACTTGAAAATGGCCCGGAGGCAATTGCGACACATACTCGGCGGCCTCGCGTGGAGAGGAATTCGCCCAAATTCCAGCACTCATCGTGATGACGGCGGAGCGTGTTCTCTCGTTGTTCAATTTGCCGGAGGCCGCAAGGACCTCTGTTGGGTTGCTTTCACTCCACGGCGCAAACACACCCTTCAGCACCGTCATTTGCGATCCCGGATCCAGCGTGTTCAGATGCGCAATCGCAGAATCTGGATCGACGCGGATCCAGACGCTGGCCACTCCCTCGACTGCGGCATTGCGATCGGCGGCATCGGATAATTGACTCGTCCATTCCCTCGCTCTGGCCAGATCCTCGTCCGCCCATCGACGACCGATCCCCCGCAACAGATCCTGCTTCGCTTCACCTCTGGAGAGCAATAGCGCCGTCTCCGCCGCTCTTGCTGGGTTGTTTTCGGCCAAACGACCCGCAATATGCTGCAAAGCGCTGTCTCGGGCTGACCGGTCGGCCAGACGCCGCGCCCAGGCCTCGGCCGCATCCGGATCACTGCCCGCCCACTGTCTCGCGACGGCAGCCACTGCGTCCCTCCGTTCCCGACCTCCCGAGAGGGATTCCGCAAACGCCGCAGAACCGGTCGGATCCATCCTGGCCCAGGAACTGAGACATGTCTTCATCGCGCCGGAACGAATGCTTCCTGCGGGAAGGCCCAACGACCAAGCGATAGCTCCCTGAGGATCCGTGGCAGCCCACTGCTCGATGATTTCCAGCAGACCTTTCTTATTCGACTGAGGATGGCTCCAGAGCTGGTCCGCCGCCGTTCGATACTCGGCCGAGTTGTGGGCGGATGTCATCTTCGAAAAGCTCCGCTGGCTTTTTGGCATAACAGGAGTCTTGCCGGAATTCCGCGACTGCATCGGGGAATGGGGCGCCCCCCCGGATTTGAATGTAGCGCCCGGCTCTAATCCTGCCGCAACCACTCCAGGCGCTCGAAACCACACGCGGTCGAGCCACGCGCCAACGATGAGGTTACATACGACAAGCACACTGCATAGCACCAATTTTATCGCTTTCATGCGTGTTTTTCGGACATCGAAAAATACCACGCCGCATGCCTCCCCGCAATCAAGGGGTATGCCTCGCTCAACGAGGTTCGACGGCGTGTGTTGGAGCAGCCAAAAGCTTTTGACCCTGTCCCCCTAAGCGGCCTATACTCGCGCGCTGGCCAGGCAAACGCTGACCTCCAAAATGAGGACTCCTTTATGAAAGGCAAAGACTCGCTCTCCCATCACGTCAATTCAAGTCAACACTCCTCCGCGCGCAGCCGCTTGTCCCGCCGGCGGTTCATGCTCACCGGTGGCGCGGTCGCCGGTGCGTTTGCCCTTGCGCCGCGACATGTGCTCGGCGGGCCCGGCTTTGTCGCGCCCAGTGAGAAGATCACCCTGGCCTGCATTGGCTTTGGGACCCAGGCGATCCGAGAACTGGGCGGCATCCTGGCCAGTCCGGAGGTCCAAATCGTTGCCGTGTGTGACGTGGAGAAGGACGGGATGAATTACCTGGAATGGGGAAAGGGAGAAATTCGGAACACGATCCGGCGGCTCATCGAGAATCCCACCTGGAGAGAAGGTTTCAACCATCCCCCCGGCGGCCGGGATGTCGGCAAGGAAATCGTGGAAACCTGCTACGCGAAGCAGCGCGGCAAGGATCAGTTTAAGGGATGCGCCGCGTACGTCGACTTTCGCGAATTGCTGGAATGCGAGAAGGACGTGAACGCGGTGAAGGTTATGACGCCGGATCACACGCACGCGGCCATTGCCCTTGCGGCCCTTAAAAAGGGGATCCACGTCGTGGTTCATAAGCCCCTGGCGAATCGTGTAATGGAGGCTCGAGCCGTCATTGAGACCGCCCGCACCCGGAAGATTGCCACGCATTTCCTGCCCGCGAGTGAAGGGGCCGCGCAACAAGAGGCGCTGGCGATGGTCAGAAACGGCGCGATTGGCACGCTTCGCGAAATCCACAACTGGTCGATGCGTCCGATGTGGCCGCAGTTTCCGATTCTGCCGGCCGACAGGCCCCCGATCCCGGCGGGTTTTGACTGGACCTTGTGGCTCGGGCCATCCCTGGATCGCCCGTATCATCCCCATTACACGCATACCAATTTTCGCGGCTGGTATGAATTCGGTGGCGGGTCTATTGCCGATATGGGGCATTACAGCCTCTGGCCGATTTTCCAGCTCCTAAACCTGGATGCTCCCATAAGCGTCGAATCCACACCCAGCCATGACTGCACCGTATCGGACCACGTGTGTTCGCGGATCAAGAACGATTACTCGTTCCCCGTCGCGTGCACGGTGCGCATGAGATTCGCCGCTAAAGAAGACCGGCCGGCGCTCGACATTTTCTGGTATGACGGCGGCATAAAACCGCCCGCACCCGAGGAACTCATGGCCGAGAACAAGGAACTGCCCGAGGAAGGCATGATGTTTCTCGGGGACCAGGGGAAAATCCTGGGAGGTTTCCGCGCTGAAAACTCGCGAATCATCCCAGACGCAAAAATGCGCGTCTATCGGCAGGCGAACAGTCTGCCCGAATCGGTCTCGTCCCAGGCCGGGCGCAACCGGCAGAGCGAAGGCCGGTCCGGGCGCGAAGCCGCATGGATTACGGCCTTCAAGGGAGGTCCGGCCAGCTATGGCGACTTCCTCCTGGCCGGTCCAATCTGTGACGCGGTCAACTTGGCTGCGATTTCGCTCAGGCTCGGTGGACGCAGGCTTCAGTGGAATGCCGCAAGCGCGAGAATAACAAACGTTCCCGAGGCGAACACATTCCTCACTCGTGAATACCGACCGGGTTGGGAGTTGTAAGAAAGGAGATTGATGTCCTTTGTTTTGGCCTTGCGATCGCCTTGCGAATCTCGCGCGCTGCGTTTAGACTGTGGCAGCTCTCGAGCCGTGGGCGAATTTAGCCAGGCCGCCGCCGGTTTCAGAAGGGATCCGTCGTGCGAAGCTCTGGGCGGCCGGCCGGCGCTCTGGGCTTCAGATTGATTTTAATGTCTAAGAGCCTGATTGAAAATTCCAAGGGGCGCTGTTTTCGCAGAAATGGCCGCATGGCGAGGCGCGACGAAGGAAAATATCCCTGGCGGATCTTTGACTGGGGAGCAACGAATCCAGGGGGCCATTTCTGCGAAAACCCTTCGGGCGGCGGCTCTTTTGCCCGGGGCCAGCGTTGGCTTGGACCTTACAGCCCACATCGGGGATGCTCGGCCCAAGCCGCCTTGGCCCCAGCCAAAATCCCTCACCGCAGCACCCCCTGTAATTTTCAAACAGGCTCTAACACCACATCACTATGAGCAACACCCTACGAGCCTTTTTTGTTATCATGCTATTGGCATTCCTTGTTCCAGGCAACCGAGCTCTGGCCCAAGGAAACGCCTTTACTTATCAGGGACAGCTGCTCAGCAACGGCCGCCCGGCGAATGGGACTTACGATTTGCGGGGGATACTCTACGATGCTGAGATTGGCGGCTCGCAGATCGGGCCTATCGTCACGAACCTGGCCGTTCCGGTCACAGCGGGTGTGATCACGACCTCGCTGGATTTTGGACCGGGTGCTTTTACTGGAGCGGCCCGATGGCTCGAGCTTGGGGTTCGAGTGACCGGTGGGAGTGCGTTTACTTCTCTCGCGCCACGGCAACCGATGGCGCCGACCCCTTACGCGCTTTATGCCATGACACCGGCGGGCCCCAAGGGCGATCCGGGCCCGCAGGGCGCGCAAGGCATACCCGGCCCTCAGGGACCGGCAGGAGCCACAGGAACGAAGGGCGATAAGGGCGATCCAGGTCCGGAAGGCCCCATGGGACCGCCTGGTTCAGCCGATGCCTGGGGGCTCGGGGGCAATGCCGGCACCGATCCATCCACCAATTTTCTGGGCACCACCGATGCCGCGGCTCTGGTGCTGCGGGCCGGGAACCAGCCTGTATTGCGCATGGAAGGGCAGCCCACCGGTTTTAGAGTTACGACGGGTCAGCTGAATGCCATCGATCCGAGCTCCACCAACTCGGTGATTCTCGGCGGGCGCGGAAACTCGATTGCCGGAGCGGCCCATCAAACCACCATCGCCGGCGGAACAGACAATGACATCGACAGTGACCAGCAAGCCTCATTCATTGGCGGGGGGGCTCGTAATCGGATCCTGCAGAGTAACGAATACGCCGTGATTGCCGGTGGGCGCGATAACCGTGTCGGATCCAATACCGTGATTTCCCTGGTGGTGGGAGGGGGCGAAAACCGCATGGGCAATAATGTGGATGGCGGGATCATGATAGGGGGATTCCGCAACGACATCCTAGGTTCCACCAACGCCGACCGCCGGCAAATCGCTCCGGTCCTCATTGGGGGTTCCGATAACGAAATCGGACGGGGACGTGATAGCAGTTTTAGCGTCATTCTTGGGGGAGACAATAATCGTATTGGAGAAAACTGCGCCGCTGCAGTCATTGCGGGAGGAACCAACAATCTGATTGCCGATGGGGCCGAGCATTCATTCGCGGCGGGCCGGCGCTGCCGGGTGAATCATATGGGCGCCTGGGTTTGGGCCGACAGCCAAAACGCGAGTTTCCCCTCTCGAGGAGTCAATACCTTCAATATCCGGGCCGAAGGAGGCATTCACTTGAATACCGACACCTCGATATTCTGCGGCAATGCCACCCGTCAAATGCTGAATCTTTACACGAACGACTATGGCATCGGTGTGCAGAGTTCGACCCTGTATTTTCGCAGTAATCTTGATTTTTCGTGGTTCCGCGGCGGTGCCCATAATGACAGCCGGAATAATCCTGGCACCGGAGGAACCGAGATGATGCGTCTGACCTCGGGCGGCCTGCGTGTGAACGGCACTTTTGTCAGCGCTTCCGATCGGAATCTGAAGGAGAACTTTGACGCGGTGGATTCCAAGGAGGTGCTCGAGAAGGTCGCCGCGCTGCCCATCAGCCAATGGAACTACAAGGCCGATCCGAATAGCCGTCATGTGGGACCCATGGCGCAGGATTTTCATGCGGCGTTTGGGCTGGGACAGGACGATAAACATATCGCCACTATCGATGCGGACGGGGTGGCCTTGGCCGCGATCCAGGGACTGAATCACAAACTGGCCGAGCAATCGGCGGCGTTGAAGGACCGTGACGAACGCATTGCGCGACTCGAATCCGAGCTTGCACAGTTGCGCGGTCTGGTCCACAAAGTTCTTGGCGAAATCCATTCGAATTAACCATGAATAATCGAATCCCAAGCCTTGGCACGCTTCGCAGGTATGGAGCCGGAGCTTTGGCCATTCTGGCGCTGGCGGGCTCATGGCTTCACGCCCAAACACTCACAGGCGGTTCCTTTGTTTTGGTGGGAACCACGGGCGCGGGCGGTTTGTCGTCGGGCGAAGCCTACGTGCTGGCGGGTTATGTTGCCGGCGCTGGTGCCTCGGCCTCCCGCGGAGGCGAGTATGTCCTGACCTGCGGCTTCCTCGGCACTTATGAAACTGCGGATGGCAGCGTGGCTTTAAACGCGGAGCTGAACCCCGAAGGGCTGGTGCGGTTATGGTGGACCGCCCTTCAAAGCGGTTACCAACTCGAGTTCTCCAATTCGCTCGGATCGGAAGCCCACTGGCAGACCGTCGATCCCGCCCCCATGGGCAACGAATACATCACCCTGCCACAGCAACCCGCCCGGTTTTTCCGATTGCGCCGGCCCTAGAGCCTGCTTAAGAAAGACTTCTGGTTTTGGCGGGAGCGCCGCCCGCTCAGATCCAAGGCGCATGAATGCCATTGTATCGTTGGTGTTAGTCGAATCAGGGAGCGAAATAGCCCTGTTTCCATACAAAAACAAGGTAGGCAACCAAGGGCATTAAACAGAGGATGCCACCTCCGATGAACCAGCTTGGACCCGCCATGGGGGTTCCCGATTTGTCACACACGTCACCTCGAATCCCACGATAGATCAGTCTTAATCCGATGGCAGCGCCAATGCCAAACACCAGAACGCCACTCCAAATTCGATAGTGCAACAGTGGATTGTTTTCCATGATATGTCATTTGATGTGCAACCCATCGCCGAGGTTGACGATGCAGCAGAATCGCTTCTCCGACGCCCCCTGGTTTAATCCCTCCGTCTACTCTCTTCGATGGGATTTAGCACACAGTATTTGACAACCCAAAGACGAGATCTTCACACGATCTACGACGGAGCAGCATCTTATGTGCGGTTTTGGGGCCGAGGCAGGCTTGACACAGGGTTTGGGGGGCTGATAGGTTTCGAGCGTGGTTTGCATAGGCAAGGGACACACGCAAGGTCAAGCCTGGCGGTTACTCTCAGGCCGCAACACACTGGGCATCAGGGGCGCGCATATGGTGGAATTGGCAGACACGCTACTTTGAGGTGGTAGTGGGGCAACCCGTGCAGGTTCAAGTCCTGCTATGCGCACCAAGTTTTCCGGGGATATCAGCGAGTTTCATCGTTGAAACCACCGAAATCGCACAAAATTCGGTCTCTTCCGAAAAAGTCAGGATGAAGTTTCCCGTCGTCATCTCTGACACCCGCAAAGCAAGGGTCAAAGTCTATGGGAATACGGAGTTTTACCTTCTTAGGGTCTGTGCAAAAACCGAATTAGTTTTTGCACAGACCCTTAATGAGCGTGGAGGGGGGGCTGATCTATCGATGCTATGGCTTGAGGCTTATTGTCCCAAGTCGTCGGCAATCGCTCTAAATTGTTCCAGCGCCGCCTCCAAATCGTCGCTGATTTCCTGGGCAATGACGTCTGGTGCGGGCAAGTTTGCGGAATCTTCCAGCGCTTCGTCCTTCAGTCAAAAGATGTCCAGGTTCACTTTGTCGCGCTTGAGCAATTCATCGTAGGCGAAGCACTTGAAACGCTCGGTTTCGGTTCGCTTGTGACGATTCCTCGGGTTGTAGCAGGCTACAAAATCCTCTAAATCACTGCGCTTGAGGGTGTTTTCCTTGAGCGTGAAGTGTTTGTTCGTGCGCAGGTCGTATATCCAGAGCTTCTCAGTCCACGGCTTTTCCTGCGCGGGCTTGCGGTCGAAGAACAGCACGTTCGCCTTCACGCCTTGCGCGTAGAAGATGCCCGTGGGCAGGCGCAGGAGCGTGTGCACGTCCGCTTGCTTGAGCAATTCGCGCCGAATCGTCTCACCCGCGCCGCCCTCGAACAACACGTTGTCCGGCAACACCACCGCCGCGCGGCCGTGCTGCTTGAGGATGGTGAAGATGTGCTGGAGGAAATTGAGCTGCTTGTTGCTCGTGCTCGCCCAGAAATCGTCGCGGTTGATCACCAGCGATTCCTTCGCCTGCTCGCCCGCCTCGTTCACGATGGTCACGCTGCTCCTTGTCAATCAGGTCCACGATGAGCCGGCGGAGCTTGGCCGGGTCTTGGATCTTGTTCTGCGCCTTGCGGAAGATGACGCCGAGCATGCCCTTCTGTTTGCCGAGCGATTCAAGCACATGCCGGTAATGCGTCTCCAACTCATCCCCGTCGCGCGCCAGCAGACTGGGCCAGGCGAACTCCTTGGGCACGGCGGACGGCTCGTTGAACGGCGCACGCGACTGCTCATCCGCCATCTTGAGGAACAACAGAAACGTCAACTGCTCCACATAATCGCCGTAGGACAAACCGTCATCGCGGAGAATGTTGCAGTAATTCCAGAGCTTTTAGACGAGTTGGGTGGGGTTGCCAGCCATCGCAACGGTTAGGTAGCCAGACCAACCTCAAGCGCCGCGCGGACGCGTTGCGTATCTGCAAATGCAACTGGCTCGACGCCTAACTGACGAAGTTCAGCGCAAATCTCATTGGCAGCGTTCAACCGCTTGCCTCCCTCCGGGACTTGAACGGTGAAAACCACCAGTTGCGGCAGTCGACCGCGATTCCTTAACCGCTCCATGTTCTTCACCCAAGCGCCACCGTGATGATAAATATCCGATGGCTCGGTTTTCCCCTGCCAAGTGATATCGCCAATCTCCACAATCCGCATCATGTGAGTTCTCCGCTGAAAGCTTTTTGGAGGATGGACTGGCGGAGGCGGGCCATACCAAGGCAGAAGGATGAATGAAGAATGATGAATGGGGGATTCATACCAGTTTTCCTGAAAATGCCTTTTGTAGGATTGATTGCCGCAGCCGGACCGCCCGTTTCAGGTTGGCCGACACCACCGACTCCAACTCCTCCACCACGCTCAACCGCCGCTCCACTTCCGCCACGATCCGCGTTTGCTCCGCCAGCGGGGGAAGCAAATAGGGCGCAGCCATGAGAGCCTTTTGAGTCAGCTTGCGACGCCCGGTAGAACCAGTCGTGCGTGCCGTGAACGGATAGTGTGCAAGGGAGTAATTCAGATAGGCAGTCGAGACAGCTGCGGTTGCGCGGAGAACGTGAGCGTGATTGTTGACCCAAGTTTTTCCTCGAATTACGTAGCTAAATGCCTGTGTCCGCCCGGTGAAAGTCTCATCCTCGACGACTAACACAAGAGGCTCGTCAAAAAGATGGTCGTCTATCCAGCCGACTTGGCCATTCGCGTCGTAGTAGGGAACATCGCCGTGACGCTTCGCTCGATCCGCCTTGTTGATTGGAACGCGTTTACCATCCAGACATTCTGAAATTTGTCCGACTGAGCATACCGTCCAGCCTTCGGGGATATCCTGCTGAATGTTGCTGTCCCGTTCGGCGGGTTCTTTGTATTTGCCGCGACCGGTCCAGTTCTTCCGGCGCTCGGCGAGGATGCGGGTCAGGAGTTCCGCGCCGGACTCAAACTGATTTCGGATTTCGGATTTCGGATTTTGCAGAGCTCTGCCTCCGTGGTGACGAGTTTGCCTTCTCAGGCGGCTTTGAGGACGGCGGCGCAGTAGCGTTTGAGGTTGGCCTGCACCCGCCGCAACGCCGCCACTCCCGCCTCCAGCCGCGTGAATTGCTTCTCAATCTCCGCCACAATTCGCCGCTGCTCGGGGAGGGGTGGAACAGGAATCGGAATCGCTTCGATGTCTGACTTGCGAACGGAAGGGACAGTGGTAGCACGGGATAATTCATCAAGCCTGAGCGTGCAGGCGTAGTGAAAGAGAAATTTGGCATCCAGCTCGTCGCTCGCCGGATGCAAACCCATGACATTGTTATCTACCAGCGATGGCTCGCTGAGGATTGCCCGTCTGTTAAGAGCGATGGCCGCTCCAATTTTTGCGAATACGATTGTATCTCGCGGCAATGGTGTGGCTCGAATAGCTGCTGCTTCGACTCGGCTGAGGTAGTGATGCGCTTTGGTCAGGTAAACGTCACCACGCTTCCATGCCTCTGAAATATCGCCAACTTTGAAGAATGCGATTTCGCCTTCAACCTTCCCTTGTAGTCGCTCCGGAAAGCCGAAGCCGGGGAGGATGTCACAGGTTTCGCCAAGCATTGGTCGCGTCCATCCTGGAGGTAACGGTCCACCTTCTTTCGCCCCTTCAGGGCTCGACGTGTTTGGGGAATCGTGACCCAGGTCGGCGTCTGCCGCAGGCGCGGCATCCTTGCCCTGGGCTAATTTCCTTCGCCCTTTTGGGGTTGCGGTTGTGGCATTCGGGCTCATCCGCGCTTTTCTCCGTCGGCTTTCTTGTCTGGCTTTGCGGTCGTAGGGGAGGACAGTTCGGCCTCGATTTGCTCGATGCTCGGCAGGGCGCTTTGGAGCTTTTTCGGCAGGGCGCGCGTGAGCTGGTATTCGGAAACGCCGATGGCTTTCTTGATGCCGCGCAGGGCATATTCGGCGACCACGCGGTTTTTATCCTGGCACAGAATGAGACCGATGCTGGGCTGGTCGTCGGCATGCCGGAGGCGGTCATCCACGGCGTTGAGATAGAAGTTCATCTTGCCGGCATATTCCGCCTTGAATGGGCCGACTTTCAGATCAATGACGACAAAGCAGCGGAGCTTGAGATGGTAGAAAAGGAGATCGAGGTAGAAATCGTCCTCGCCCACTTCCATGTGAAGCTGCCGGCCCACAAAGGCGAACCCGGCTCCGAGTTCGACGAGAAAATCCTGGAGATGCTGGAGCAACCCGATTTCGAGTTCGCGTTCGTGGAAGGGTTTTTCCAGCGTCAGAAAATCGAAAAGATAGGGGTCTTTGAGGAGTTGAGTGGCAAGGTCGGACTGCGGCGGCGGGAGCGTGCGTTCAAAATTGGTGATCGCCTTGCCCTGGCGTTCATGGGCGCGGCTTTGGATTTGGAGAGAGAGGACATCGCGGCTCCAGCCGTGTTCAAACGCTTTCCGCGCATACCAGAGGCGGGTAGGAAGGTGTTTCACCTTCTGAATCAGGATGACATTGTGTGCCCAGGTCAGTTGGGAAACGGCCCGTCGCCAGATTTGGGCGGCGGCGGAATCTGCGGATGATTGGGCAACGGGCGGTTGCCCAATTGCAGCGAAGTCCGGATATTCCCGGAAAAACTGGGTCATAAGCTTGAGGTTGCGGACGGAAAACCCCTTCACCTCGGGCAATTCGTTATGCAGATCAGCTGCCAAACGAGTCAACACCGCCGCGCCCCAACCTTCCTTTTTCTGTCGATTCACCAATACGCCGCCAATTTCCCAGTAGAGCATGAGCATGCTGGCGTTGCCCGCCATCGCGGTGCGCACCTGCGCGGCGCGGATGCGCTGCTGGATGTCAGCCAAAAGTTCGGGGTAACCACCAGCGGTGGCAGATGGGTTCCGTCTTTGAATGGATTTGCTCATGCAACCAGTTTCAGATTGAGTTCATCCAGAATCCGATTCAAGTCATTCCCAAAAAGTTGATCCGCCTTGCCGAGTCCGCCCCGCTGTGAAAACGGTGCGTAATCGAAATCATCCGGCTCGATGCTCAGGCTGGTGGCAATGTGGTCGCGGATGAGGTTGAGCCAGGCGATCTGGTCGGCGGTGAAGGTTTTGCCCGAACCGGTTGCCCTCTGGATGAGGGCACGCGGGCGACCGGCGGCGAAGGATTTTTCGAGGTTCGTGATGCCGATGACCTGGGCGGGCCACAGGCCGGCACTGGAGAGAACAGGGATTTCGCGCAAGCGTTGGGCGAGTTGCTTTTTGGCTTGTGCCCACGTTATCAGCGTCTCGGGACGATGGAATGCGAATATAGTCCGACTGCGTGGGTCGGGATCGAGACGGTTGGTGAATCCGGTTTCCTGGCCGGTTGATTCGTGGCAAAGTGGAAGGGGATTGTGCCATGCGGGCAGGCCTGCGGGGACACCAGCAACATATTTCGCGGACTGTTCCTCGACGCCGACCAGCGAGTGGCCCACAGGTTTGGCCTCTACTGTGCCGAGCGCTTTTCCATCTACAAAAAGCGTGTAATCTGGCTCGCCGGTGGCAAAGGAGAGTTCGCATACCGCCACACCCCGGGATGCCATGAGGTTGATTTTGTCCCTGGTTTGAACAACCCAGCCAGATGCGGAGAGCATCCCGTCAATCGTCTCCCGTGCAAGCTGTTCTGGAGTCAGGCTGGACATGTAAGGAACAGGGCGCCGCAGGAGTCATATGCCTGCGGTGTCACTGTATTGGAACGACGGCAAATTTCGACTCCGGTTGGCGTGATCAAAGTTGAGCCGCTGAAAAATGCTGCAAACACCAGTCTTTTGGCCCAAACATCAGCCACTGGCCTGATGAAGACGACTTTTGGAAGCAATAACATCTCGCTCATTCCAAAGCGATTCGACACGAAGCAGTTGGACGACAGTTCTGTTATGCTGAAACTGAGTTTTCATTGCAACTCAGAAATCTGGAAATCCCGCACAGATCCCGCACACATTTGGGTTGTCGCACAAATTCCGCACAGGCCAGACTTGGACACACCTGCCGTACTGAATGTTTCATTCTCCCATGCGGCCGCCGTTGTGTGACGGAAAATTTGCTGGAATAGTGCTGTCAATCCCTTACATTTCAGCAGGATGAGTGAGATTCTGAAGGTCGAGAATCTGCGGGTCGAATTCCGTGTCTCGCAACGGGAAGGGGGGAGGCGAGTTGCGGTGGATGGTTTGGATTTGAAGGTATCGGCGGGCGAGGTGTTCGGGTTTCTTGGACCGAATGGCGCCGGGAAGACGACGACGATGAACGTGTTGTTGGGTTTTCTTCCGCCGACCCAGGGGCGGGCCTTTTTGTTTGGGGTGGATGTGCGCGAGCCTATCGCCCGGCAACGCATCGGGTACCTGCCTGAGATGACCTATTACTACAAGTTTCTAACGGCGGAGGAATTGTTGCGGTTCTACGGACGGATTTTTCGCCTGCCCCGCGAACAGGCGGAGTCCAGGATCGATCAATTATTAAAACTGGTCGAATTGGAGGAGGTGCGGGGGCGTCCCATTCGGACCTATTCCAAGGGAATGCAACAGCGGGTCGGTTTGGCGCAAGCATTGATCAACCAACCCGATCTGTTGATCCTGGACGAACCGACGAGCGGGCTGGATCCTCTCGGACGTTTAAAAGTCAGGGAGATCATCCAACGATTGAAAAACGAAGGGAAAACCGTCTTCTTTTCCTCGCACGAGCTGGGGGAAGCGGAGACGGTCTGCGACCGGGTGGGGATCATGAATCAGGGGCGGTTAAAGGCGATAGGCCGGATCAGCGACCTGGTGGGGGGCAACCAATCGAGTTTGGAGCAGGTCTTTCTGAGCATTATCGGTCATCCTCCAGGGGATGGAGGGCAGCAGACTCCTCAAAGACCGGGCAACTGAAGGCCTCTCACATATGCATAGCGTTGGTGCCATTGCGGTCGTCGTCATCAAAGAGCTGTATCGGCGCAAGGATTTCTATGTCCTCTTTGTTTTGACGGCGTTGATCACCTTGCTGATGGCGTCGATGAGCTTCTTCAACGACCGGCAAGTGGTTCGGTATCTCAAGGAGATCTGTTTGCTGCTGATTTGGATCTCGAGCTTGGTGATCGCCATGGTGACATCGGCTCGTCAGATTCCCGCCGAGCGGGAAAGCCGGACGATTTTTCCGTTGCTGGCCAAGCCGGTGACGCGCGGCCAGGTATTACTGGGCAAATTTTTTGGCTGTTGGGCGGCCACCGGTCTTGCGTTGGTGGTTTTCTACCTGTTTTTCGGGGTGATTGCCCTCTCGCGTGAGACGGAATGGATGCTGGCGGGGTATTTTCAGGCCTGGTGGTTGCATTGGTGGATGCTGGGGGTGGTGATTGCGATGGTATTATGGGGCTCGCTGGTATTTGCCGCTCCCTCGTCGAACGTCACGATTCTCCTGGTGATCGTGGTGGGGATTCTTTTGCTGGGCCGACATTTGGGCAAGGTGGCCGCCCGGTTGTCAGAGCCGATGCAGACGATTGTCTATGTGGTGTATTACGGCATGCCGCACCTCGAGTTCTTCGACGTGCGGGATCTTCTCACCCACCAATGGGGGGCGATCCCCTGGTGGGCCTGCGGTTTGGCGACCGTCTACGCCCTGATCTACACTGCGCTCTTTCTCACCGGCGCCTGGTGGAGTTTTCAGAGAACCAATCTTGGAGAACGCTGACATGGGGACCGCCTGGCTGAGCATGGTCTTGGGAGGGGTTATCTGTTTCTCCCTCGCGACGGTGTACGATCCATGGCATCAGAATCGGACACCAACGACGAGCCATGATCCAAGCATGATGGAAGTCATCCTTGGCGAAAGCCGCCGGCTTTTTGCGAATCATTTCTACGTCAAGGCAGACGTTTATTTTCACTCCGGTTTGTATCCATCCATTTTCGACGAAGCCGCCTCGGAAGAGGATCATCATTTAGAGCATACGGCTGCCGACGATGGCTTGCGCGATGCTCGACATGAGCACGATGAGCATGATGCCGAGCACGGATTTCCCGGCAAGGCCCCGGACGATTGGATCTACCGTTTTGGCACCCATTTTAAACCCTCGCGTCACCTGCACCTGGACAAGCCTTCGGAAGCCCGGGAGTTGCTGCCCTGGCTCGAGCTCGCGGCCGAATTGGATCCGCACCGGATCGAGACTTACACTGTGGCGGCATACTGGCTGCGCTCGCGATTGCAGAAGAATGACGAGGCCGTCGCTTTTTTACGCGAGGGTTGGCGGGTGAATCCGGACAGTTACGAGATCCTCTTTGAATTGGGACTGGTCTACTGGCAGGGGAAGGGAGATGCCTTCCGAGCTCGCAATGTGTGGGAGTTGGCTCTTCGCAAGTGGCGTTTGCGGAATCCCACCGGGGGAGAGGATCGTTATAACGAAAAGATCCTGCTGCATCTGGCGAAGCTCGAGGAGGAAGCCGAGCATTGGGATCAATCACTGCAATATTATCAAGAGCTGAAGGCGTCGTCGCCGCATCCTGAAGTCATTCAGAAGCTCATCGATGAGATACAGGCAAGGCGGCAACGGAAGATCTTGAATTGAAGGAGGGATTAAACTGGTCGCTTGATTTCAGTCGTGGTTCGGATCAGGTTATCCATCGTATTCACTTTATGGCAGTGAGATCAACGATTCCCGCTGGCGGTGTCCTGAGGGCGCGCACTTCCTGGTATGACAAAAGAGGAACCTATTGAATTGACGGGCCGGGTGACCCAGGTGCTGCCGGGGACCATGTTTCGTGTGGGCCTGCCCAATGGCCACGAGGTGCTGGCCCATATTTCCGGAAAAATGCGAAAGCACTTTATCCGCATCAGTGTGGGAGACAAAGTCAGCGTCGAAATGTCGCCGTACGACCTGAACAAGGCGCGCATTACTTTCCGGCATCTTTAGTCTGGCGAAGCATGATCGCAGAGCGAACAAAAGGCGGTTGCGCTGATTCCGGCCGCAGACAAGAGGGAAGGCAAGCCAATGATGCATCCAACATCCCTGGACAAACGGATTGAGCTCCAATTGGGAGATATCACCCAGTTATCGGTGGACGCAATCGTGAACGCGGCCAATCGCACCCTGTTGGGTGGAGGGGGGGTGGATGGCGCCATCCACCGGGCTGCCGGCCCTGGTTTGCTCGAAGAATGCCGCCGGCTTCAGGGGTGCGAGATTGGGGCCGCGAAGATTACCGGGGGGCACGCTATGGCGGCCCGTTGGGTGATTCACACGGTCGGCCCTGTTTGGAAGGGCGGTTCCCGGAACGAGCCGGAGTTGTTGGCCCGTTGTTACCGTTCCTGTTTTGCCCTGGCAAAACAACATCAAATGTCGTCAATCGCTTTTCCCGCGATCAGCACGGGCGCATACGGGTATCCTCCCGAACCCGCCGCCCGGATTGCCCTTCTGGAAACCCGGAAACATCTGGCCCACAACACCACGCTCAAGCGGGTGATTTTCATCTGTTTTGACGCGGCCATGCTTTCTTGTTATCGCGCGGCCGCCGGGATTGGAACGGAGAATAAACCTTAAACCATCACAGACTGATTATGGATGCACTGCAAGCCATCGAGGCGCGTCGCGCCGTCAAACATTACGATCCGAATCATCGGATGCCCGAGGGGGAGATTCGCCGGCTTCTATCGCTGGCCATGCTATCGCCCACCGCCTTCAATATTCAGCACTGGCGTTTCGTTCTGGCGCGAGATCCCGAGCTTCGGCGGCAAATCCGCGCCGCAGCCTGGGATCAGGCCCAAGTGACCGATGCCTCAATCCTGATCATACTTTGCGCGGACCTCAAGGCTTGGGAGCGGGATCCGGCGCGTTATTGGCAAAATGCCCCCCAACCGGTCCGCGATTACCTAGTGCCCGCGATTGGCCGGTATTACGCGGGAAACGACACCATTCAGCGCGATGAGATCATGCGTTCCTGCGGCATTGCCGCCCAGACGATCATGCTGGCGTCCAAGGCCATGGGCTACGATAGTTGTCCCATGGACGGCTTTGACTTCAATGCAGTCGGCCAGTTGATCCAGCTTCCGCCGGACCACAAGATCACCATGATGGTGGCGGTCGGCAAAGGAATCAAAGAGCCCTGGCCGCGAGCCGGACAACTCTCTTATGAGGATGTGGTCATCACCGACCGGTTCGGTTAGCGGATAAAGAACTGCTGCCGCAGCCACTTGCCTTGACGTCGGACGCAGTCATACCAGGCGGACTTGTCGTTCATCGGGACCCAGCGCCGTTCTTCCTTACGGTAATGCCAGTCTTTATCGACCTGATAGAAGGCCTGGCGGCCCGAGATTTCGAGGATATTGCAGACCTCACTGTTGTGGTAATTGACCGTATCGTAATCGGTGATGATCTGCTGGGACATTTCGGCGTAGACCTGGTTGAGATCGCGCAGTAACTCCTCGGCCTTCGGATTGAGTTCTCGGATATTCAGGCCCAGTTTGCGGGCCTCCCGGGCTGTGATCGGATAGGAATGGGATGGGTAATTATAGTTTAGCGCCCGGCTGATGCGTCTGGCCTTGGCTTGATTCCGGATGTGGTAACCGAGGAGTTCCTGGCATATCCGCATCGACAAAGAACTGGAACGATCCAGCGCGCCCAACACCAGCGGATGAAGGTATTTGTAGATCTCGGGAAAGGGATTGCCGCACTTGTGATGTTCCTTCCACATGCGAAGAATGCGCATCACCTCGTCCTGACTGACCGAGACAAGGTAATTGTTATGATCGACCGGCGACAAGTCATGTTTCAGCGAAGAATCGACGGCCGTTAGATACGAGGTGGGGCCCATGTGGATCTCGTTGGTGCCCAGAGCGACCATGGTCGCGGCCGATGCGCACTCGAAGGGCGCCAGCAGAACGATGTGATGAAATCGCCGACGCAACAGGTGCACGAGGCGGAGGGCCGCCTCGGGATTTCCTCCGTCCGATTTAAGAAACAGTCCCAGCCGGGGCTGGCTCGACATGTTTCCCAGCAAGCGGGACATTGCCATGACGTCATTTTGGCAAATGGAACCGCCGGAAGAGGTCCAGTAAGCCAGCAAAGGCATGCGCAACTGCCGCTGCAACTCCAGCAGCAGGCGTTGAGTTTCGTGGGTTAAGATCGGAGGATTGCGCGTCGATCTCCGATGGGGACGCTGGGCTGGATGGGTCGCCATAAAATGCCGGTTTGACGCCAAGAACAATCGAGGTTAGCCCCGGCGTTCGCGGATATCGCGGAGCAGATTGGCCACCACATCGGCGCGCGATTGAACGCCCAGGCTGCCTTTTCCGTGGACGCGGACCGACACGGACAGGGTTTGCATTTCTTTCTGGCCCACCACCAGCATCGTGTGGGTTTTGGCTTCCTCGGCGCGAAGAATGCGGCCTTGGAGTTTGTCGTTGCTGAACTCGAGGGATGCGCGCACGAGGTGGTTGCGGAGTTCCTTGACGATGTCCTCGGCATACGGGATCTGGTCCGGGGTGACCGGGAGAACGCGCACCTGCTCGGGGGCCAGCCAGAGCGGGAAATTGCCGGCGTAATGCTCGATGAGGAATCCGAGAAACCGCTCGTGGGTGCCCAAGGGCGCGCGATGGATGCAGAGCGGGCTTTTATCGGTGTTATCGCGATCGCGGTAGACCAGACCGAAGCGATCCGGCACGGCGAAGTCGACCTGGTTTGTGGCGATGGTAAACTCGCGGCCGCTCACGCTCCAGACCTGAACGTCGATCTTGGGGCCGTAGAACGCGGCCTCGTTGGGGACCTCGATGTAGTTGATCGCCGATTCCTTCAGGACTTGGCGCACCATATCCTCGGTCTTCTTCCAGAGGGCGGCGTTATCGACGAATTTCTGTCCCAGTTTGGCGGGATCGTGGGTGCTGAATCGCATGAGATACTTGCCCAGGCCAAAAATCTGGAAGTACTTCAGATACATCTCGTTCACCGCCTGAAATTCGGCCGCGAATTGTTCGGGGGAACAATAAATGTGGGCATCGTTCATCTGCATGGATCTGACGCGCATCAGGCCCATGAGTTCGCCGCTTTGTTCATATCGGTAACAGGTGCCGTATTCGGCCAGGCGCATGGGAAGATCCCGGTAGCTGCGGGGGGCCGCCGCGAAGATGCGGTGGTGATGCGGGCAGTTCATCGCCTTTAAGTAATACCGATCGGTGCGGACTTCCTCTTCGCGCCGAATCTCCTGCGCTTTGTCCAGCAGGACATCGAGTTTCGCCTCGGTCAGTTCTCCGTCCAGGATCGCGCGCCGGAATTCCTCGCGGCGCATTGCGCGATTGGACTCGGCTTTTTCCTCCACGAGGAACATGGGAGGATACATACTTTCGGCGTAATAGGGGAGATGACCGGAGGTCAGGTACATCTTTTCCCGGGCCAGGTGCGGGGTCCGGACGCGCAAATAGCCCGCGGCAAACTCGCTTTCCTTGGCCAGACGTTCGAGTTCCTCGATAAGCACCGCCCCATTGGGCATCCAGAGAGGCAGTCCGGGCCCCACGTATTCGCTGTCAAACACGAACAACTGCATGTCTTGGCCGATTTTCCGATGGTCCCGTTTGCGGGCTTCTTCCTGGGCCTTCAGCCACGCCTCGAGCTCGGTTTTGTTCGGAAACGCCGTCCCATAGATGCGTTGGAGCTGCGGATTCTTTTCGTTGCCCCGATAGTAAGCGGCGGCGACCCGCAGCAATTTGAAGGCCTTGACGTTGCCCGTGCGCATTACATGCGGGCCGGCGCACAAGTCCACGAACTCGCCACTGCTGAAGAAAGATATCGGTTCGCCATCGGGAATATCCGAGAGGCGCTCCAGCTTGAATCTCTGGTTTTGATTGCGAAAGAACTCCAGGGCTTCGTCGCGGGTCTTGACCGAACGTTCGAACACGTGGTTTTCCTTGGCAATCTTACGCATCTCCTCTTCGATGCGCGGGAAATCCTCCGGCGTAAATCGGTGGCTGGGGAGGTCGAAATCGTAATAGAAACCCTCATCGGTGGGGGGGCCAATGTCCAGGCGCGCCTCTGGCCACAGGCGCAGGACTGCGGCGGCCATGATGTGAGAACAGGAATGGCGCAGCCGTTCCAGGTCGCTCATGCGGTTTCGTTCATCCAGGCTTTTCCGTTCCACCGATTCTTTTGCGGGTTCAGACATAACTTAAGCCAAATAAGCTAGGGAACATCCTCCAGGTTGGCAAATTGAAATTGTTCGGGATGCCAAATCCACTTGCTCCGGGAGGGAAAGCCGGCATAATCAGGTTGGTCGGCCGGCATTGATTTCAGCAAGTCTGAAAAATCCGTCCGGCCATGCGGTCGGGGTGGAACCTGGCCGGGGCAGGGGCGATTAGCGTAGTGGCTAGCGCATCTCCTTTACACGGAGTAGGTCGCAGGTTCGAATCCTGCATCGCCCACCATTCCATCCCACCCGTATCGAGCGGCGCAATCATCAACTAAAAGGCGGTCAACATGATGACGATTGGATTTCACACCGACGCGTTTAACTCGGCCAATTGGCCGTTTGAGAAATGCCTGGACTGGGCGCAGCGCAATGGCGTGGCCCGCATCGAGTGCGGGATGGTGGACGGCCTGCATTTCCTCCAAGGTCTCGGTTACTCTCCTCATTTGTCCCTCCTGGATGATCCGGCCCTTTTGCGGCGGCAATTGGACCGATACGGCGTCTATTTTTCCCAGATTGACGCCGCCTATCCCTTGTCGGGCGAGGATGGACCTTCCCGCGGAGTTCCTTACGTGACCAAATCGATCGCCTGGGCCAAACTGGCCGGATGCCCTTGTGTGGATACCACCGATGGTCTCCATAAGCCGGAAGGAATGACCGACAAGGAGGCCATGGCGGCCATGAAACGCAGCTACCAGCAGATTGTCCGGGTGGCCGAAGCCCATGAGGTCATCGTGAATATCGAGCCGCATGGTTATTTCACCACGAATCCGGATCGCATGGAGGAAATGCTGGCCTTTGTCGAAAGTCCTTTTCTTCGGATGAACATGGACACCGGCAATACCTTTATTGCCGGACGGGACCCGGTGGCCTTTCTCAAACGGTTCATCAACCAGGTGAGTCATATCCATATCAAGGACGTTTCCAAGGAATTGGCCGAGGCGGTTCGTGGAGGGTCCACCGGCATTGCCATGAGTCATTGCGCTGTCGGCGACGGCGTCAACGCCCGCAACATCAAGGAATGTATCCGGTTGCTTCGCGATGCCGAGTTCAAAGGTAATTTGAGCATCGAGTGCGAGGGCCAGGCCGGTCCGATGATCGAGAAATCCCTCGCCTGGATCCGCGGGGTCTTCAAAGAGCTCGGCATCAAAGAAGGCAAGCCCAGGAAAACCAAGTAACATCAGCCTCCCAATCTGTTTTATGAAACCTTCCCATCCACGTTTTGAAGGAGCGGCTTCACGCCGCAGTTTTCTGAAAAGCTCCGCCACAGTGACCGCCGCCGCCGCCCTGGGCAGTCTGGACATCGGACGGTTCGCCCATGCGGCCGGCACCGAGGTCATCCGGATTGGCATGATCGGCTGTGGGGGCCGTTGCGCCGGGGCCGCCGAGGATGCCATGGACGCCGATTCCGGCGCCAAACTGGTCGCCATGTGCGACATCTTCCTGGATCGCATCCGCCAGAAACGCGAGCATCTCTCGAAGCAAAAACCCAATCAGGTGGCGGTGCCAGATTCCCAGTGTTTCACGGGATTCGATGGCTACAAACATGTCATCGAGTGCAGCGACGTCGTTCTGATTGCCAATGCCGCCAAGTTCCATCCGCTGCATGCCCTGACCGCCTTGAAGGCCGGCCGGCATGTCTTTGTTGAAAAACCGCATGGCATCGATCCGGCCGGCATCCGTGTGGTTCAACAGGCGGCGGAGGTCGCGCGCCAGAAAAAACTCAGCCTCGTCTCAGGCCTCCAAAGCCGGTATCACCCCGCCTACCAAGAGACGATGAAACGCGTGCACGACGGCGCCATCGGCTCTATCGTGTCGATGGAGGAAAACTTTCTGCGCGCTCCCTACGGGTTGTACGAGCGAAAACCCGGATTGACCGAGCTTCAGTATCAATGCAGCAACCAGTATCATTTCAACTGGCTGTGCGGCGATGACGTGGTGCAGTCGCTGGTGCACAACCTGGACCGTTCGACTTGGGCCATGAAGGAACAGACGCCCCTCAAGGCCCACGGTTTGGGCGGCCGATCCTCGATGTTCGGCGAGATCTACGGCAACGTCTTCGATCATCACTCGGTGATCTATCAGTATGCGAATGGCGTTCGGCTCTACGCGTTTTGCCGCACCCAGGAGGGTTGCTACGACGAGTCCTCGAGCATCATCCTCGGCAGCAAAGGACGCTGCGATGTCCTCAAGGCCCGCATCGAAGGCGAGAATCCGTGGCAGTATTCCGGGCCCGACGCCAATCCCTACAAGATCGAACATCAGCAGCTCTTTCGATCCATCCGTTCCGGCCAGCCGATCAACAACGGCGACTACATGGCTCGCAGCACCCTGGTCTCCATCATGGGACAAATCACCTGCTATACCGGAAAGGAAGTGACCTGGGACCAGATCTCGAAGTCGGATTTCTCGTATTTCCCCAAGCCGGAGGATTGCCGCGACGACATGCCGCCCCCGGTCAAACCGGAGGCCAACGGATCTTATCCCGTGATGGTGCCCGGCAAAACCCAGTTGATCTGAGCCGAGTTCACTCGCTTGGATTCCAGGGCCTCGTGGAACTCAGCGCTCCGAAACGAGCGGTTCATGGGAAGACTTCATGCCCCTTCTGTCTGGATTTTGACATTTTTCTGGGAATATGTTTATATGACTATGATGAAGACAACGCTTGAGATTCCCGACGAGTTATTCCGTGAAGCCAAGGCGAAAGCGGCCCTGGAAGGACGCAAGCTCAAGGACTTGGTCGCGGAAGGTTTAAGAGCGGTGATCTCTGGCCAGACGACCGCATCTCCGCGTCAGCGACGGGTGACATTCCCTATCCTTAAGGCCAAGGGCAAAGTGTTGACGCTGACGGATGAACTCATTGCCGAGGTTGAGGCCCGTGAGGAATCGGAAATCTATGGCCGTCTTATGCGACGTTAACTGGCTGGTTGCCCTGTGTTGTCAGGCGCATCAACACCACGCCCTCGCCTGCGCATGGCTGGAGGCAGGCAACGGCGACAAAGGCCTGGTAGTGTGCCGCATCAGTCAGTTAGGCATGCTCCGGTTGCTCACCACTCCTGTCTTGATGAAAGACGACGTTTGCACAACCAATACCGCTTGGTTGGTGTATGACACGATGATGTCCGACTCGAGGTTTAGTTATCGGGAGGAGCCACTGAGGCTGGGCCGAGTGCTGCGAGCGTTGACCAAAGACTATCCGTTTTCACCCAACTTATGGCAGGACGCCTACCTGGCTGCATTTGCCATGACGGGCGACTTCTCACTGATTACGTTCGACAAAGGTTTTCGTAAATTCGCCGATCTCAATTGTGTCGTGCTGCCGGACGACGCCACGCTTAAGATTTAGGATTTGAGATCAAAAGAGGCGTGTTGGCTCAGGGGTATTCTTCGGTGATTCGGCTGTGTTTTTGCAGGGCACGACGGTCTTTCTTGGTCGGGCGACCGAGGCCTTTGGGGCGGAAGAATAGAGGTGAGTGAACGATCTCCCGCCGTTTCTCGAGTTCAGCGGGTGGAGTCAAGTCGTCGGCGTAATTGCGCGCCAAGCTTGCGCTGACCCGTTGCTCGAGGAATCCGAGAACCTTGACGGTCCGGGTCATGTCGCCGACTTGGGCGGTGATGATTTCGTTGAGGCGGATCTCGTGAGAGGGTTTGACATTGCGTCCGTCGATCTTGACATGTCCTCCGCGGCAGGCTGCGGTGGCTTGGGATCGTGTTTTGAACAGGCGCACGGCCCAGAGCCATTTGTCGATTCGGACGGCTGGAGTATGCGAGGGCGGGGAGGGCGGGTCGTCGGTCATGGTGTTTTGTTTTGTCGTGGGGTATACTAAGTATCCGTCTTGGATTGTCAAAGGCATCCCGGATTTTGAAACGAACCTGGAGATTGTAATGGTGGCGGATTGGTCTTATGTGTTTTACGTGTCGCGACCGCACGTTCAAGAAAGGGCATGAACAAGAAACTGGAATCCATTATTGGGATCTCCGCGTTGGCGCTGCTTTTAATCGGATGCTTTGTTGTGCTGCGTCCGTTTCTGACGGCGGTGATGTGGGCTGTGGTGTTGTGTTTTTCCAGTTGGCCGGTCTATCGCTGGATTGAGGGGGGGGTGAGGGGGCGTCGCTGGCTGGCGGCATCCTTGATGACCCTCCTGATCGCGTTGGTCATGCTGATTCCATTCGTGGCCGTGGGCTTCGGCATGGCGGACAGTTTCAAGGATTTGGCTAGCGCAACCCGGAAATGGTTTGAAGCGTGGCCTCCCGATCCACCCGAGTGGCTCAGCCAGGTGCCGGTGGTCGGCGAGACGGTGGTGACCGAGTGGGAAGAACTGGCCAGTGACAGCGCCCAGTTAATCAAAAGGGGCCAGCAGTTGCTGGAGCCGGTGAGCGCCTGGGCTTTGAGCGGAGGCGTGATGATTGGCCGAGGCGTGATCGAGCTGGCCCTGAGCATTTTCATCGCTTTTTTCCTGTTTCGTGATGGCGCGACGATTGCCCGTCAGTTCACCTTGGCAATGGAGCGCATCGCCGGAACACGGGCCCAACGATTGATCGAGGTGGCTGGGGAAACCGTGCGAGGAGTGGTTTACGGCATCCTGGGAACGGCGCTGGCCCAGGGAGCGGTGGCGACGATTGGTTTTCTCATTGCCGGTATGCCGGGGGCGTTGTTGCTGGGATTCCTGGTGTTTTGTCTGTCGGCCGTTCCTGTGGGGCCGCCGCTGGTGTGGGGGACATCGGCTTTCTGGTTGTTTCAACAAGGTTGGTATGGCTGGGCGTTGTTCATGGTAATCTGGGGGATGGGAGTCAGCAGCCTCGATAACGTCGTCCGACCGTTATTGATCAGTCACGGGGTCCGGCTGCCGTTTGTTTTGATTTTTATGGGGGTTGTGGGGGGCGCGCTGGCGTTTGGTTTTATCGGAGTCTTTCTGGGACCGGTCTTGCTGGCGGTGGGTTACGGTCTGATTGATGAATGGATTGTTTTAAGAAAAACCGCGGAAGAAAAGACAGAGACCGAATCGAGCGCTCCCTAATTGGGGATTCAAGCGCAAACAAAAACACCACGCAGCCCGAGCTGCGTGGTGTTTTCACCAAACAAACAGAACAAAACGACTACCTGATCAGAGCGGAAGTGCGCATGGAAATCCAAAGCCAATCCTGGCTGCCCGGCACGGTCTTGCGGGCGACGTTGCCATTCTTGACCTGGGTGCGGCCGTCCACCCATTTGTGGATCTCGGAGTGGCCATCAGCAAAGGCAAGGCCGCAAGCCATGTTGTGATAGGTGCCGGGCCAGTCAATCCACTCGGCGGTTTTCATGCCGATGGCCATGCCGGCGTCATTGAGACTATAATAATCTTCGTCAAGCAGGACCCATGTCATTGAGGGCCCTGGATTCTGGAAGTCACCCATCTTTCCATAGCAATAATAGGTCTTGTTGCGGGTGTGACTGTGGTTGTTATCGAGCCACGGGCCGTTGACCGACATTTTACCGTTGCTCGGCGAATAAGGATCGGTCCCAACCGCCTGGTTCATCGAGAAGGTGCGTGCCGCCGGCACTTTCGTCCCCCTCTTGGTGGTGTCGGTTCCCTGGTAATTGCCCATGCGCTTGTCGGCCGGGCACTTGTACATCATGTGCTTGATGCCGTAGTTGACCAGCATAGCCAAGTCCGGATTGTTCAAGATGTCCGGATTGAATTCCTGGCCGCCACCTTTGCCGGCCGATCCAGGACACCAGTTCTTGTAAGGCTGAGTATTGCCATCGTCAGGATTCGGAGGGAGAAAATCACCGTTGTCATGGGCATACAGCTGGATGCCCAGCATCATTTGCTTGCCGTTGTTCATGCAAAAGATGCCTTGGGACTTGGTCTTCGCCTTCGCCAGAGCGGGCAGGAGCATGCCGGCAAGGATGGCGATGATGGCGATAACCACCAGAAGTTCAATGAGAGTGAACCCCTTCTTTGCACGGGGACTCACGTTAAGCAAAAAGCTCTTTTTCATAGACTCAGCGCTGCATGGATGATTGTTTCGTCTCAAATTTAGAAAAAATTATTCCAAATAAGATTCCAGGTCAACTGTGCGTTTCAAGGCACATTGGAATCCTAGTGTGGTGTTTGCGAAATACGATGCATTCTGTTGCGCCCAAAATGGCCCGATGACGAGGCACGCGGAGGGCGCATCCCCTTCGTGGGGCTGTAACCGACACGTAACGAAGTCAGCGGGCCATTTTCGGCGCAACCCTCTGGGCGGCCGTTCTTTTGGCCAGGCACTTCGTTGCGCCTCCCTTACAGATCCATTCCGGATATGCGCCGTCGGCGCGCCTCGCTCCTGACCAAAACTCCTGGCCGCAGAATGCATCGTATTTCGCAAACACCACACTAGACAGGAAAGTCGTGCTTTGGGATACAAAAACCAGGAAGGAATCGATCATGGAGTTGCTGGAGGGGTGGCCGAGCTCTTCGGGCTGCTGGCCAATTGGCGGATACCGTCCATGACATAAAGGACCCCGGAGATCCCTGTGCAGAGGGCCGCAACCATTGCCAAGTGCTCCAGCCAGTTGATCTTCCACCGAAACAAGGCCCACAAGACTGTCGCCATCTGAAACACAGTTGCTATTTTCCCGATTAACCGTGGCCGAACCGTGACTTTGCCGCACGTGTAATGGATAACTCCCATCCCAATCAGAATAAGCAGGTCCCGGCTAAAGACGGTCGCCACCAGCCAGAAGGGAATTTGACCGACGTGGCTCGTATGATCCAGCGCCAGAAGCACTAATGCGGAAACCAACAGGAGCTTGTCCGCCAACGGATCGAGGATGGCCCCCAACTCGCTTCGCTGATTATAGGTCCGGGCAATGTAACCATCCACAGCGTCACTGATCGACGCCAGAGCGAACGTCACAATGGCGAGCCAACGGTGGATTTGTTGCCCGGAACTCTCATAATAAAGAAGTTGTACGCAGAAGAATGGAACCAGCAGGATCCGGAAAATGGTAATTTTATTGGCGGTGGTCATCCCAGTTTTTCGAGCGCATGATCCATGCGGGCGGCGACGGTTTTTTTGCCCAGCACTTCCATGAGGTGATACAGGCTTGGACCAATGGTTTTTCCGGTGCAGGCCAGGCGGACCGGGTGGACTAAGGCCCCGGTCTTGACGCCGAGTTCGGCGGACAATGACTTGAAGGCGGCCCCGATGGCGTCGGCATGGAAGTCGGAAAGGTCCAGTAATTTGGATTTCAGCTGTGAGAGATGTGCTTTCGTTTCCTGCGTGAACGGTGCAGCACCTTCCAGGGCAATGACATCGAGGAAATAGAATTCGGCCCAGTCATTGAGTTCGGTGAAGAATTTGATTTTTTCCCTGCAGGTCAGGAGTGCGGCGCGGATATAGGGTGCGGGGAAACGGGAGAGATCCATGCCGTTGTTTTGCAGGGCCTGAACGCCAAGTTCAACGTAACGTTCCGCTGAAACGCCCCGGATGTATTCGCCATTCATCCATTGGAGCTTGGTTAGATCGAATCGGGCGTTGTGACGGAGGATTTGTGGCAGATCGAAGCGTTCGATGACATCGGTCAGGGGTAGAATTTCGCGATTGTCCTTGGGTGACCAACCGAGCAAATAGAGGAAATTGACGACGGCCTCGGGCACGTAACCTTCGTCGCGGTAGGTCATGAGGGAAGCGCCTTTATCCCGTTTGCTCATTTTGGAGCCGTCCTGGTTCAGGATGAGGGGAATGTGGGCATACTGGGGAGGTTCGGCGCCGAAGGCCCGGAAGAGGGCAATATGTTTGGCGGTATTGGAGAGATGGTCTTCGCCTCGAATGACGTGGGTAATGCCCATCTCGAGGTCGTCCACGACATTGACCAAATGAAACACCGGCTGGCCGTCCGATCGAACGATGATGAAATCGGGGTCCTTTTGTTCATCGTCATTCAGCTCGCGGATTACCTCGCCCACCACCAGATCCGGTATTTTGACCGGTTCACGAGTCATGCGGAACCTCACCGTCCCATCAGTCTCGTAGGCCATGCCTTTATTCATCAATTCGGTGACGCGCTGGCGATAGACATCCTTGCGCTGGGATTGGAAGTAAGGACCCGCCTGGCCTCGGAACGGTCCATCCGTTGCGCCCGTCAACGGACCTTCGTCCCAGTCTAATCCGAGCCAGCGAAGGCCGTTCAGGATGACATCGACGGCCTCCTGGGTGTTGCGGGCGGCATCGGTATCCTCGATGCGAAGCACAAAAACACCTCCGGTATGGCGGGCATAGAGCCAGTTGAACAAAGCGGTTCGGGCGCCTCCAATATGAAGGAAGCCCGTCGGACTGGGGGCAAAGCGTACGCGAACATTCATAATATCGACTGTCTGTCAAAATGCCCTCGAAGGGAAGTCGGAAGCAAGCCTCGAATCGGTAGTTCATGGTGAGTGCGCGGCTGCGGCGCCGGTGATCCGGGCCACGGCGGGATGGACGATGCGGCGCTCGGCGGTGATGGCATGGAATTGGACCCGGCAGGTGTCCGCCTGTCCGACGATGCGAAAACCGTATCGACGCGTCGCTTCCTCGACGACCACGCTCGGCAAGGCGATGAATCCACGGCCCTCGGCCGCCATGACCTGCATGAGCGCCAGATCTTCGAACTCGGCGACCACTCTGGGTTGAATGCCCAGCTCTCGAAACCAGACTTCGACCGCGCGGCGAAGCGATGTGGCGTCCGACGGCAGCAACGCCGGGGCTTCATGCAGGGATTTGGGGAAGTCTTTTCTTAAAGTAGCGGCCAATTTTCCGGAGGCGCAAAAGGAGGTGGATGACTCGCCCAATGGATGGTTGAAGGTGCGGGCTTTTGTGGCGCTCGACGCCGTTTCATCCGCCAGGACGATGTCGAGCCGGTGTGCGGTCAACTGCTCCAGCAGGTCCTCAAGCTTGCCTTCGCGGCAGATCACATGAATGGCTTGCGGCAGGCTGAAAACCGGTCGGAGAATCTCGTGGGTCACGAGCTTGGGAAACGAATCCGCCACGCCGACATACAGCCGCAGGGCCTGAACCGTCGGACGCTGCTTGATCGCGTTCACCATCTCGCGGCCGAGTGAAAAAATCTCATCGGCATAACGCAGCGCAATTTGTCCCGCGTCCGTGAGCACCTTGTTGCGGCCGCTGCGGCGAAACAGCTTTTCGCCCAGGACCTCTTCGAGTTCACTCAATTGCGCCGAGATGGAGGGCTGGGAGACCCGCAGTTTCTCGGCGGCTTTTTTCAAGCTGCCTTCCCTCGCCACAGTCCAGAAGTACCGCAAGTGATGGTAATTCAGCCATTCCATGCCCGGCAGAATAGTGCCGCACAACCTTTGAGTATATTCCAAAATGCGAATGACCCGGCCTGCAACAATGGAAGCCGGGTGCCCTCACGCGGCGAGGTCATCTCTGCGAGGATTTTCGAAACGATCTATGGTTTTCGGGCCACGATCCGATAGAACCGGGTATCGGTGATCGGGGTGGTATCAATGGTCGTCATGGGCGCGTTGGTTCCGGGCAGGTCGGTTGCGCCCAGGAGGTTTCTCCAGGTGGGTGAGGTCATGAGGTTTGGCCGATATTGCACGGTAAAGAGCCAGCCCGACATGCCGGTCCATTCAAGTCGTGTTCCCGACTCCACGCGTTTGACATCCGTGATCTCGATGACTCCAGGAGTGATGACATCATTCACCACGGCCGCCCATCCTCGGCTGTTGAGCCCCCCGTAAGTTCCTCCCAACACAACGTCAGGAATATTATTTTTGTTGAACTGGCCAATGACAAAACAGCTGCCCATCTTGGAGCCCGACAAACGATCGGTCGGCGGAGGGGCTTCCAAGCTGAGGTCCGCCTGGGTGAGCAGTGAGTAGGTTGTCGAGAGGGCGCTGGCGCCAAAAACCGTATGCACCACACCGTCCGCTCTTGGATTGACAGTGCTGGCCTGCCAGGCATGGCTGCTGATCGAAATGTCCCCGATGCCGTCCCCATTGATATCGTCAGCGGAAACCGATTTGCCGGTATAAAACAGGCGGGGGTTTCCCCCCAGGATCAAACGCACATTAACAGCGGCCGCCAGATCGACTGTGGCAGGAAATGGAGTGCGTCCGAAAAACACCTCGACTTTGCCGACGCCTGTTGAATTGGGGACTCCGAGCATCGACGAGGGCGAACCGATGATCAGGTCGCCAATCCCGTCTCCGTTCACATCGCCAATCGCCAGGGGATTGCCGTTCACGTTGGTCACCAGCTCGCCGCCGGTTTTATCGTCTTTCATGGCGCCGGTGATGACACTGCTGGCGGTCGCATCGATGTCCAGGGAACCTTCCAGCCGGGTTCCGCCCCGGCGGAGAAAGACCTTCCCAGCGTCCGCGCGTCCCGGGGCGTCTTCCCACGGGGCGCCCATGGCCAGGTCGGCTGTTCCATCTCCGTCGACATCACCCACAGCGAGTGATTTGACCTGGAAGGCGGTATTGCCTTCGTTTCGGACGAAGCGGGCATCGGACTTGGATTTTAAATCAACGGCTGCGGGCCAGGCGCTGCGGGCACGGCCGTAGATGAGATACACTGCCCCGTCGATGTCGCGTTTGGAGTTCATGGGGGGATCATTGATGTTGTTGCTGAGATCATCAGCGATGATCAGATCGTCGAAGCCGTCCTTATCGATGTCCCCGACTGCGACGGCCGTGTAGTGCGCATAATCCCGGCTCAATAGAACGTCGACTTCCGCGTTGAAATCGAGAAGTCCCTTGAAGGATGGACCGCCAAAAAAGATGCCGACCTTGGCCTGTTCCGGTTTGGAGTTGGCGGGATTTTCGTCCTGAGCCACCACCACGAGGTCGTCGAAGCCATCTCCGTCGAGATCCCCCGCGGCGAGCAACGTGCCTACGGACTGTTCATCGACCGAGCCCACCAGAGCCACATTCTCGTTGGCCGGCACGGGCGGTATGCCGTTCAGCACTCCGACCTGCACGACCTCGGGAGGCTTGGGCAGCCCCTCGAAACTGTCCCCCCCGAAGAATACCGATACCAATCCCATGTCGTAGTTCTCGAAACAGGAGCCCAGGGCCAGGTCGGGAGTGCCGTCGCCGTTAAAGTCGCCTTTGGTCATGACGTAAGGCATGTAGGCGCGGGTGGCTTTTCCGACAATCTCGGCGTCCAGGTCCTTTTCCACCTCGATGGTGATCATGGCCGAACAAGGCAGGGCCAGGAATGAGGACAGAGTGACCGACAGAATGCCTGTCATTCGCTGAAGCGAAGAAGGGTTTTTTCCAAGATCTGCACGGTTTGAACAGGTTGTTTTCGGCATTGTTTTCATAGGTCAGGATCCTTGAATTCCCCGCAGCCAGGCTGCGAGAGTTACGGTTACTTGTCGATGTTGGCTTCAGCAATGGGGCGCTTGATGCCCGTCTTGGTCAATTCCAACGGACCCCATGCTCCCGAAATTAACTTCACCTGGGTGAACTGCAAATTGGACCAGAAAAACTTCCCGTCCTCGCCTTTGGCCGCGGCGGCGACGTTCAAATAGCGCGATCGGCCTTCCTCGAGCCACCAATCCTTGTCGAGTATCACGACACGCCGGATTTGGGTCCAACCGGCGTTCTCCAGGAGCTTGCGCATTTCCCCTTCAAGGGCTTTGTTCACCATTCCGGCGGGAGGGAGGGTTGCGGAGGCGTCGGTGGCGGCTTTCACTTTTTCGTGAAGGTCCGCATAGAACTTGAAATCGGTTCCTTCGATCTCGAACTCTCCCAGGGCCGGTTTTTGATCGTAATTGCGGAGGAAGAATTGGACGCGGTGTTTCCCGGGGGGAAGCTGGGCCAGTTCGTAGGTAAAGGCGATGGGTCCAATTTTGCGATTGCCCTTGCCCTCGCCAAAGAGGATGGCCGGATCACGGTAGGCGGTCATTTTTTCCAGCGCGGGCGCAATGTCCAGAACCAGGTGGCGGTTGTCGATGTATTCGGCCTTTTTGAGTGTGATGTATTGAAGGGTCTGATTCTCGCCAATCGCCATGACAATCATCAGCCCCAACTCCCGCTTGTCACCGGCCTGGTAGACTTCACGCCAGCTTTTGTCGGATTGAATCAGTCCATAAATCAAATCACCGGAACGAAATTGCGTCGTGAGATTCTGCGGGTTCGAGGGATCGATGGGAGTTTTCGAGAAGACAATTCTGCCTTTTCCCGCCGGATTGGGATTGCTGGAGGCCTGTTGGGCGGCTTGTTGGCGTTGCGCCATGGCTTGGGCCTCCTTTTCTTGACGCGCGGTTTCGGCGTCGGCATCGGCCTTGGCCGCGGCCGCCCGGGTCTGCTGATCCTGCTTCATGCCCGCGGACATGTCGGTGTCGAAAGCCTCGAGCTTTTTACCGGCCGCCGTGATTCGATCTCGGCGCGCCACCAGTTCGGGATGATCCTTGCCCATCTTGGCCCCATGCCGGCTTTCGACGAGTTCCAGATTGCTTTTTGCCTCCGCAAAACGGGCCGCCGCTTCTTTTCGGCGATAGTCTTTGTCATACTTGGCGCCATCCTCGCTCATCACCCGATCCATTTTGTCCAGGCTTTGATCCACTTGACGGAGGAGCAAGGCGGCTCCCGAAGGGACCGCGGGCGCGGTGGCTGAGCCAACAGCCTGATTGGCCCGGTCCACCCCTTGCAGCGCCTTATTTAAGGCGCCGCCCAGCCCGGTCGCCGCTTCCATCCGAAAACCCGCTAGGCTCGAAAGAAGGAGATTGAATCCGATGGTTATCATCAGCCAGCGCATTCGAGGATTGCCCGTTTTCATATCACCTGTCCTTGAGTTTTGGTTAGATCGCCCGCTCAACCACCTAATGCGGATTGTGTTTGTTTTTTTCTCTCCACGATGGAACATCGGCCAACGATCGTGACGTTTTCTCTCTAATAACGCCAAACTGCCGAGCTCCGCAGTAATTGTTGCCTTAATACCCCGTGTAAAACACTTTTATTTTCATCAAAAAATCCTTCCTTGTCCAGCCACTTTCGAAAAATATTACATTAATTTTTCTCACATTATAAGGCTGCCCTGCACCGCAAAGAAACGACTTAACCGGGCCAATCAACGCGAATCATGGCAGGGCAAATGCGAAGGTCCTCAAGACGTGGGAACATCGATAGAACGTCTGGGATGCCGCCCGTGGGATGTCTCCGCTTCCATTCGCGTCTATGGGGGTGAATTCGCGGTTCGATTTTTCGGAGCATCTTATGTGCGGTTTTGGGGGATTCTTCAGGGATTGGCAAACGGCGATTGAACAGGATAAGCTCTCCTCCGTGAACACCCCGCAAGCCGAGACGAGGTTGGAACAAGGAACAATCCCAAGCGCATACCTTTCTTTTCCTTACTATGCATCCCACTCCGCATTCCCCACTCCCCAATCGCCAATCCTCAATCCTCGATCCTCAATTCCACCGTGTCTCCAGCGTCAAACTCGCTCTCGCTCAGATGCTCGTCGAAGGAGGAAACAAGGCATCTAACCTGCGACGCGCCGAGGAGAGAATTGCCCAGGCAGCCTGCCAGGGGGCGCAGATGGTTCTGTTGCCCGAGGCGCTGAATCTTGGCTGGACGCATCCCTCGGCATTTGCGGAGGCCGATGCTATTCCTGGCGGAGAATCCTGCTCGCGTCTCCGCGCTTCAGCCTGCGCCCACCGAGTCTACATCTGTGCGGGTTTGATCGAGCGGGCCGGGGATAGCATCTATAATTCCGCGGTCCTGTTCGGGCCCGATGGCGGCATTCTCCTGTTTCATCGCAAGCTGAATGAACTCGAAATCGGTCATTCCTTGTATGCCCAAGGAGACCGGCTTGGCGTGGTCCACACTCCCCTGGGCACCCTCGGGGTGATGATCTGCGCCGACGCCTTCGCCCGTGGACAGGTGGTGAGTAGGACCTTGGGATTGATGGGGGCGGACCTCATCCTTTCCCCCTCCGCATGGGCGGTGCCCCCGGACCATGACAACGACCGCGAACCGTACGGCCAACTCTGGCTTGATCACTATGGACCGGTAGCCCGCGACTATCATCTCTGGATTGCGGGAGCCAGCAATGTGGGCCCGATAACCGCCGGCCCCTGGCAAGGACGCCGTTGCATCGGCTGTTCTTTAGTCGTCGGACCTGACGGCCAGGCAGTCCTGAAGGGGCCTTACGGCGAACAGGCAGACGCGCTGTTGTTCGCTGACCTTAGATTCCAGCCGCGCCCCGCCCGCGGCGACGGATGGGAGACCTTTTGGCGAAGTGCACCCCTGACCCCCGATTGACAGATTCGCCGTCACGAAACTCGTGAAGAACCCGTAAATGACGGAAGGAATCACCATGCAAAACAAGGCTGGGATGTGCAATAATGGCGCGGTTGCTGGCCGCCGTTATTTCTTCAGGAGTGGGCGCAGATGCGTCACGGAGCGTTCGGCCTGGTCAATGGTGCCGCATTCAACGGAGAAGACGATATCGCGTTTGGCCTTGCGACAGATCCGGATGACGCGTTCCCAATCGATGACGCCATCGCCACAGGCGCAGCCGACGGGAGTGCCGGTGACTTTGCCGCGTTCGGCCGAGGAGTGTTCGACGGTAATGTCCTTGGCGTGGAGATGGACGAGGCGTCCGACGACTTTTTCGAGCCATTTATAGGGGTCCTGGCCGCCGAGGTAACCATTGCCGGTATCGAAGTTGATGCCGATGACGGGGTTTTTGACGAGCTTGGCGATGCGATCGAGGCCGGCCGGGGTCTTGCTATATTGCTGATGGCATTCGAGGCCAATCAGGATGCCGCGGGGTTCGGCGACTTTGGCGGCTTCCATGAGGGTGTAGCGCATGAGGACGAAGTCCTCTTCTTCGGTGGTCCAGGGTTGTTTGGGGCCCTCGTCGGTATTGACGACTGGGGCTCCGCATTCGGCTGCGAAGCGGATGGCTTGTTTGAGGTATTCGACTCCGATTTCGGGTTTGGTGATGGGAGTATGGGCGGAGAGGCCCGAGACTTTGATGCCGTGTTTTTGACAGACCCTTTTAACGCGCAACGGATCGTCGAGCATGGAAACACTGTGGAAATAACCGGCTTCGCTGAGGAGTTCCCGGCCCCAGTGGACCATAGGTTCCACGTAATCGTAACCGAGTTCGGCGGCCTTGGCGACGCCCCACTCGAAGCTCTTGTCCGCGTGCCGCACGAATTCCATGTTCACTCCCAGAGAGATTTTAGCCATAACGCATATTCGGGTTGAGGTTGATTGGAGACAATTTACCGATGGGACGCCCGGCGTGCTTCCAGAATTGAACAGTGGTAGAATTTGCACAGGGGGTGGTGGCGACAAGGACGCGTCCGAGGCTTGATTCGGCCGGCGAGTTTGACAATGATCGGCCCCATTCGCCTGGTTCCGGGCTGTTCCGGATGACGGGAGAATGGAGAACAGAAAGCGAACAAACGCACCATGAGACAATCCAGACATCTGGGCAAGACCTTGAGGGAAGTTCCCAAGGACGCCCAAACAGCGGCCCATGCCTTAATGCTCCGGGCCGGCTATTTGCAGCAATTGGCGGCCGGCGTTTATGTGTATCAGCCGCTGTTATTGCGCACCTTGAACAAGATCGCCCAGGTGGTGCGCGAGGAAATGACCGCCGCGGGGGCCGAGGAACTGTTGATGCCCGCCCTTCAGCCGCGTGAGTTATGGGAGGAATCGGGCCGATGGGAACGGTATACGAACATTGACGGCATCATGTTCGCATTCAAAGACCGTCGGGGGGGCATGGTCTGTCTGGGACCAACCCATGAGGAGGTGATCACCGACATCCTGCGCCGGGAAATCAAGTCCTACAAAGACCTGCCCCGATGCGTGTTTCAGATCCAGACCAAGTTTCGCGATGAAATCCGTCCGCGGTTTGGCCTGATGCGCGCCCGGGAGTTCATCATGAAAGACGCCTACAGTTTCGACGCCGACGAAGCGAGCCTCGAGAAGTCCTACGAGGCCATGCGTCAAGCCTATCATCGGATCTGCGAGCGGATCGGTTTCCGGTATCGGGCGGTCGAGGCCGATTCCGGGGCCATTGGCGGCAGCGGAAGCCAGGAGTTCATGGTGTTGGCGGACACCGGGGAGGACACCATTCTGTTTTGCGACCAATGCGATTATGCCGCCAACCAGGAACGGGCGCAGTCGCGCTTGCCCGAGCCTGCGCCCGATCCCGAGCTTCGACCGATGGAGACGGTGGTGGGCGAGGGATTGATTCAGGTGGAACCGCTGGCCAAGTTCCTGAATATCCCGGTCTGGAAAACGACAAAGACGCTCCTGTATGAAGCCGATCAACAGTGGGTGGCGGTGATGGTGCGGGGCGATTGCGACGTGAACGAGATCAAGCTGGCCAATTTTCTGAATGGCAAGAGCCTGCGATTGGCCTCTCCCGAGGTGATTCGCAAACTGACCGGGGCCGAGGTGGGGTATGCGGGGCCCATCGAACTGCCCAAGGAAGTGCGTGTCGTTGCGGACCACCTCATCCGGAACCGCGTGAACTTCGAATGCGGCGCCAATCGGACGGATCATCATCATCTCAACGTCAATTTTGGCCGGGACCTGCCCCAGCCCGAGTTCGGGGATTTCAAGCTGGCCCAGAAGGGCGAGGGCTGTCCGCGTTGCGCGGGCACATTGCAGGCGGCCCGAGGCATCGAGGTGGGGCACATCTTCAAGCTGGGCACGAAATATTCGGAGGCGATGGCGTGCCGCTATCTTGATGCGGAGGGCAAATCGAAGACGGTCATCATGGGCTGTTACGGGATTGGCGTCAGCCGCATGGCGGCGGCCTGGATTGAGCAGAACCACGATGAAAAGGGCATTATCTGGTCTCCACAGATTGCCCCTTATCACGCGCACCTGGTGGGATTGAACCTCGAGGATGCCGCCGTCTGCGAACAGGCCGAGAAGCTGTACCGTGATCTTCAATCCAACGGCTGCGAGGTGTTGTTCGACGACCGGCCGTTGCGGGCGGGCGAGAAGTTCGGCGATGCCGATCTCATGGGCATGCCGATCCGGTTGACCATCAGCAAACGCACCTGCGAGCAGGGCAAAGTGGAGCTGAAACTCAGACGCCAAGCTCAGAACGAGCTCGTTGGCCTCAATGAAGTGATCCCGCGCGTCAAGGCGTTGCTCGCCGGGTGATGGGGAATTGCGGGTTGCGTTTTTTGGTCTCGATCCCTGGCGGATATCGGATTAAGCTAGGAGTCATGAACACACGCACGCTACTCGCCGTCGCATTTATTCTCGCAACCTGGAGTGCCGCCATTCAGGCGGGGGATTCGGCCTGTTTGTGGCAGATCGGACAGGCGGATGATCTCAACGCCGAGTTCGCGCTGGCGCCAGACCAATACGCCAAGTATGCCCAGGACGGATTCTTTGTCGTCAACGCATCCGATTCGCGGACCGACTGGCCTTATGTGCATCCGGGACCGAATGATGCCTGGGCGGGGAGCCGCGCGCACACGTTTGTGATTCTTTTTGGTTTGCAGCGCGCGACCAACCAGGGAGAGTGCCATCTGCGATTCAAAATCCTCGACACCCAGGCGGCGCATCCTCCCCGGCTCGCGGTCGAGATTAATGGGCACCGGTCCGAACACGCCCTGCCAGCCGGGGCGGGCGATGACTCGGTCCAGGGCAAGCCCGAAAAGGGCAAGTCCCACGAATTCAGCGTCACTTTTCCCAGTGCTCAATTGAAGTTGGGAGATAACGCGGTTTTTCTGACCACACAATCGGGCTGCTGGTTGCTCTACGATTGGGTGGGGCTGGAGACGCCCGCCGGTTTCGAACTGGCCCCGGTTCAGGCGCGGTCGGTCATTCAAGAGGCCCGCGCCATCATGGCCATGAAACGGGAGGAGAACCGCCTGCTTCAACCGGTGGAGGTGGTATTGCACCATCGGGGGGATCCCAACCTGGGAGTAGTCCAGGTCGGGCCGAGCACGACCCAACAGGTGCGGTTGACCAATGGGATTCAGCGCGTGGAGGTCATGGTTCCCGCCGTGAGCCAGGAAACAGAACTCAAAGTGACCTTGATGCTTGGCTCCAGAACCGTGGCTTCTCGACCGGTGACCCTGAAACCCGTGCGTCCGATGACGGTTTATATTCTCCCGCACTCGCATACCGACATTGGATATACGGATTTGCAGACCGCCATCGAGGAGAAGCAGGTCAACAACTTAAGGCAGGGATTGGAGATTGCCCGCAAAACCGCCGGATACCCCGAGGGGGCGCGCTTTGTGTGGAATGTCGAGGTGCTCTGGGCCGCCGATTTGTATTTGCGCCGGTTATCGATGGCGGACCGACAGGCCCTGGTCCAGGCGGTCGAAGACGGTCAAGTCTCCTTCAACGGCATGTATCTCAATGAACTGACCGGGTTATGTCGAGACGAGGAGTTGATCCGGCTGTTTAGTTTTGCGACCAAGCTGTCGGATTACGCCCGCACACCGATCGATTCGGTCATGATCAGTGACGTTCCCGGGTACACGTGGGGAACGGTGACCGCGATGGCGCAGGCCGGCATCCGATATTTTTCGACCGCTCCCAACTATTTTGATCGGATTGGGACGATTCTCCGTGAATGGGAAAACAAACCGTTTTACTGGCTGGGACCCGATGGCAAGACCAAGGTGCTGGTCTGGATTCCTTATCGGGGATATGCCCTCTCGCATCTGATTAACCGGTTGACTCCCGCATTCAGCGAGGAGATGCAGACGATGCTCGAGAAAACCGGTTACGAATTTGACATCGCGCATGTGCGTTGGAGCGGGCACGGGGACAATGCGGTTCCCGACGATGCCATTTGCGAGTTTGTGAAGGAATGGAACATACGATACGACTGGCCGAAGTTCATCATATCCTCCGTCAGCACCGCGTTTCGGGCGTTTGAGGAAAAGTATGGGGACCGTCTGCCGGTGGTGCGCGGCGATTGGACCCCTTACTGGGAGGATGGCGCCGCATCCTCCGCGCTGGAGACGGCCATGAACCGGGCGAGTTCCGATCGTTTGACGCAGGCCGAGACGTTGTACGCGTTGCGCCAGCCTCGATCCTATCCGGCGGGGGCCTTTGAAGACGCCTGGAACCAGGTGTTGCTTTACTCGGAACACACGTGGGGCGCCTGGTGCAGCGTCAGCGGACCGGAGCGCAAGGAAACGTCTGAGCAATGGGCCATCAAGCGAGGTTATGCCCTGCAGGCCGATCGGTTCTCGCGCGAACTCATGGACCAGGCTCGGGCGTCGCTCAAATCTCCCACGGGAGACGGATCTGTGGACGTTTACAACACGTTATCCTGGGAACGCGGCGGACTGGTGACCCTGCCCGCGACAGTCTCGACCGCGGGGGACCGGGTGTTGGACGATCGAGGCAAGCCGGTGCCCTCGCAGAGGATGAGTTCGGGGGAACTTGTCTTCAAGGCGAGGCCGATGCCGCCGTATTCGCAGCGCCGCTACCGTGTTGTGGCCGGCACCCCTTTCCTGGAGGCTCGAGTCCAAACCTGGGAGACGATGTTGGATAATGGTCAGGCGCGCGTCGCGCTCGATCCCCAGACGGGGGGCATCCGCGAGTTCACTGTCCCGGATCTGGCTCGGAACTTTGTCAACACGACCGGAGGCGAAACGCTGAACGATTATCTCTATTTCCTGGGGGACAATCCGAAGGACGCGCGTCGAAACGGACCCATCACGGTCAAGTCGGGCGAAACCGGTCCGCTGATTGCCTCGCTGATCGTCGATTCCGACGCGCCCGGCTGCCGCCATTTGCGCCGGGAAATCCGGATGGTCGCGGGATGCAATCTCGTGGAATTGATCAACACCGTTGACAAAGAGCGGCTGGTGGCCACGAATTACTTTTCCAACTCGGGCAAGGAAAGCCTCAATTTCGCCTTTCCGTTCAATGTCCGAGATGGACAAATGCGCATCCAGACTCCGTTCGCGATCGTCCGGCCGGAGCTGGACCAAATGCCCAGCGCGTGCAAGAACTGGTTCACGGTGGGACGATGGGTGGACGTGAGCGACGATCGCCACGGAATCACATGGGTGACCTTGGACGCCCCATTGGTGCAGGTGGGAGGCTTGACCGCTAACCTGCTAAATTCTCAGACCAATCCGTCGGTCTGGCGCAACCGCGTCGAACGTACGCAACGGCTGTATTCCTGGGCCATGAACAACCATTGGGGAACCAACTACCGGGCCTATCAGGAAGGACCTGTGGTCTTTCGTTTTGTGCTGCTCCCGCACGGGACCTACGATCCCGCGGCCGCCATGCGGTTCGGGCTGGAATGCAGCCATCCGTTGGTGGCGATGCCAGCCGAAGGCCCCCTGCCCACGGGTGATCCGCTCGTCCTCATCAAGTCCGACGAGGTCGTGGCCACCGGCTTGAAACCCAGTGACGACGGACAAGCCTTGATTCTTCGGCTGTTTGGGGCGGACGAGGGTGACATTCAAACCCGGGTTCAATGGATTCACCCGGTGCCTGCGGACGTGTTCCTCAGCGACACCAGCGAGAAGGCGCTAACCCGCCTCAGCCCGTTTGGCGCCGTCGAAGTGCCGGGCCAGGGAGTGACGACGCTGCGGGCAAATCTGAAGTGACTCGGGGTTCGTCAACGCATCTATCGCTCATTTCGTGACGGGCCTTAAGGTTGCCGGTTGGCCGCCCAACGCAGGGCGTCCAGCTCGCCGATCAGAACCCATCGGTCAAGAAATCGGATCAGATCAGGCTCGGACAGGTTCAACATGACGGACTCGGATTGCCGTCCGAGCCGCTTAATTTCATCGCGGACTTGGGACAATTCATTACGCCGGTCCTGGATCGTGCGACCCAGGCCGTCGTAGGGGCTGGCGGGATCGGCGGATTCCAGCAATTTCAGTTCGCTGGCGATGCCGACAAGGTCTTGGATGATCCAGGAAGAGCCCGAGCCCTCGCTGACCCGCTGAGCCAGGTTCAAGCCCATGTTGACCGTGGCTTGAGCTGATGCCACATCGCCAGACTCGCGGTAGCGATTCGCCAGCTCCCCAATGTTCTGGCTGAGATTTTTTAGCTGGGCCAATTGGGGCAGGGGCAGACCAAAACTTGCCGAAGCCTTGGCCTCGATTTCCGAATAGCCGGCCGCTCGATACGCTTCTTCCGCACTGAGGATGGACTCGACAGCGTAGTCCTGCCAACGGGTTTTTCCGTTGGCGGCCAACAACTCGTGAACCGCCAGATCGGTCTGACCCGACTGAAAAAAATCAAGTGAGGAAAGATAAAAGCCCAGGGCGTTGTCCGGCGCCGATTTCTTGAGCGCGTCCAGCCAATGGCGATGAGCTTCCGGAGATTTCTCATTGAACACGGCCGCATAGGCCACCTGAGGATCGTTCGGATATTTTTCCATGGCCTCTCTGAGAAAAGCCGGATCGCCCGTGACCCGCATAGCGGCCAGGAGACTCTCCGCGCTGCGCCGGTTTCGATCGAGATACGGCGCGATCTGCTCCGAGGTGGGCTTGGGCGACGATTCGCCATCGAGAATTTTCGCGAGCCAATTCGTGGGTCGTGCCATTCCGGTCAAGGCATCCTGGGAGGGGGCGGACGCTCGCATCCGCGGCGCCGGAAATCGAGGCGATCGGACCGGCTTCACCGGAATCGCCGCGTCCAATCCGGCTGGCTCAGGGCGCGCATCTTCCCGAAGTCGGTTTATCAAGACTAGTCCTCCCACCAACAGGGCCAGCGCGATGATTCCCGCAAACAGCTTGCCGTTTGTTGTCATGCCATTCATTCCGTTGGATAGACAAGGCACCGAATCAAACGTTTCGTGTGGGGGACGTGCCGGACGGTCATGCGACATCAGCTCGTTGAGACCATATTCCAAGCGCTCGATGTTGTGACAGCCAAAGAGGCTGCGGAATGGTCAAAGCCCTATGCCCTTGCAGGATTCAACCGGATCAGTAGTTGCTGGCAGGCCAGACCCAGTCGCCTTGGGTGAAGTCCATGTGCTGGCCTGGAGGGGAGGTGGGAGGATTCGCGCCGCCATCGTCCTTTTCATTCCAGCCGACCGAATAAAGAACGAAGTGATCCTCAGGGATCAGGCGGAACTTGAGCGGTTGGCCGCCGATGATGTCGAGGGGCATTTTTGCGACGAAATCCGGGATCAGGGCATCGAGGTTGGTCGGGTAACGCTGGTAAGTTTGGCGATAGCGTTCAAGTCCGCAGACGATCAGGGCTTGATTAATTTTTGTTTGGTTTCGGACGGTGGTTTGAATGGCCCTGGAGAAATTGGGTGTGGCCATGGCAGCAAGATAAGTGTAGGGCGACCAATGTGAGAAGGTCCGTTCGGCCTCGCGATGGATGGCGTCCAGCCTGGCCGGCTGGATGAATTGGAGTGTCGTGTCAAAGGCCTCGATGACGCTCTGCTGCAAGGAGGTGATCGCCACAAGCTGTTGGTAGAGCCAGCCGCGGGGTCCGATGTTAAGCAGAAGGTAATTGGGATCGGTCATGCGAGCCCAGAGTGTGTCTTGGGAGGATCCACGGAAGAAGATCCGGGCCATTTCGGGTCCGGAGGACCGCTCGAGGGTATGGATGAATGCGATGCGCTCGCAGCGGAAGGCGTCCACTAGGCCTGACGCAAAGTCAATGGTCTGGAGGTCATTTTGCAGCGCCATGAGTTCCGGCGGACGCCAGGCATTCAAACGCAAACCGTCGGCAATCGTATCCGCGCAAAGGCCGCCGATTGCGACGTCAATCATCGCTGCGACCAGGGTCGTGGGTCTGGATTGAAATAACTGACGCAGCTGGAGGACTAACGCCAATTCTCGGAAGGCTTGTTCAGATCGACCGAGCAGGAGACAGCATTTGGCTCGTTGGGCGGCAGTTTGCGCCACACCGCGAGCGGTGACGAAATTCAAGATGGGTATTTCATAGGGGCGCTGATAATCGTCATCGAACCGAATGTATGGCCGCTGGAGCGCCGCCCGAATCAGATCGAACTCAGGCGCCACTCGATCACTCCAATCGAGGTATGCTTCGGCCGAGACCGTTGCTTGGGGGAAAAGCTGGACGCGGAACTCATTCGAGTTCGGACCGGGCTCGACCTGCAGACGGCCAACGTCCGAGGGAATCAAGTTCGTGGGGATCGCGCTCAATATTGTTTCGAGTTCCGGGGGGAGTTCCGTCTGAAGGACGATCTGCCGCGGCTGGATCTGACGCAAAGGCTGTCGGACGAAAGAGCCGAAGCCCTGGAAACTGCTGGCGCTGGGACCGACGATGTCCTGGATAATCATGGCGAATTGCCGGCGGTCGTGCGGCGTGTTCAATCGAAGAGCCGTCGGCGCATTCGATTGAAGGACACCCTGAGCCGGGAGGAAAGTGATCAGAGCAAGCAGGAGGGGTTCGCGGTTTGTATTGCGTTTTGACTCCTCACCGAGGGCGCCCGTATTCAATTTCTCAGTCAACTCGTTTGTATAGCGATTCGTTGCGTTGGGTTTGACGAACCATTCGGCCATGTTCGGGGCCTTCAGGATGTTGTGATCATCGGGAACCGGGGGCGGAATATGGGCTGTCCAATCCAGGATTTCTCCTTGGGCCTGGAGCTGGCCTCTGCATTCCGCCCAAGCGCGTCTGCCGCGCCAGTTTTCTGCCAGATAAACGGCCGCGAGGACCGTAATCAGGATGGCCGCGCCTAAGAAGAGGCGGCGGGCTGTGCGCCAACTGAACAGAAACCGCATGAGCCTGCGATGCAAGCCGGTGCGTGGCGCTGGATTGAAAATTGAGCGTGAGTTCATACTTAGCAGGTGGCGTGGCGAATGGACTTGATCAAGTAACGCCTCTCGCTTCGAGGGGCTGGATTTCGAGGAGGTGGCGGTTCGGCTGGAGACGTCAAAACCGGCGTGTCGATGAGTTCAGTGAGCAGGCGTTGTTGTTCCTGGAATGCCTGCCTTATTCGGGCGGGAGATGAGGTGTTGTTGGCGGTGATCATCCGCGCCGGTTGCGTTTGACTGAAGTGAACCGCCAGCAGAACCATCCATGCCGCCGCCAGCATTGCCCAAGTCCGCCGACACGGCCAGATCAACTCGCGCCAGAGCGTGAGCCCGATCCTGGCGGGCATGCTGGGAGACGGGATCGGCTGGGACGACAGTTGGTCAACCACCTCGCGGCGGATCTGGTTCAACCTGGGTTCGGCATTCCGATGCCGGGCCAGGAGGATTTCACGGGGTGTTTTCATGAGGTTGGGTCCTGCAATAACTTGCGGAGTGTTTTCTTGGCGTAATGCAGCCGGGATTTCACCGTCCCGGGACTGGTGTTGGTGATGCGGGCGATTTCGTCGAGGGAGAAATCCTCGACAAAATGGAGCAGCAAAGCTTCTCGTTGCGCCGGCGGGAGGTGATGCAGGATTTTCATAAACTCCGCCTCCTGTTCTTCGCGGACAAGCAGTTCGCTCGGGTCCTCGTCTGTCGAGTGCCAAGTCTCGGCGAAGTCGGCGTCCAAGGGTTCTTCGCGGCCGTTTCTGCGCCAATGCTGGATGCATTTTTGGTGAGCAATGCCGAAGAGCCAGCTGCCAAATCGATCCTCATCGCGGAGACTCTGGATATGGCGGGTGGCGGCAATGAAGGTCTCCTGGACGATATCGAGGCTTGGTTGTTCGGCGTGAACCAGTTCAAAGACGTAGGCATAGAGGGGCAACTGATAGCGCTGGAAGAGAACGTCCCAGGCCTCCGAAGAACCGGCTCGGGCGTCGGCCACCGGTAGTTTTTCGCGTTCAATCACTGCCAGCATTTATACCGAGTGGAATGCGCGAGACCAGAAAAGGTTCAATGACGAATGCTACTCCTCCGCGCTTGCTCCGTGCCGCCGAAAACCCGCTGGTATGGATTTGCCGAGACATTCTCCTCGTCTGAGCAGAAGAGGGACGCGCAGGTCGGTCATCCTGCTGAAACGTTGCGAATCAAACGTTTTCCGATGGATGATCTTGTCATGGCCGGGGATATTTTGAATAGTCGCGTTATGATGAACACGAGAGCGAGTGGCGCGGGGCGATGCGATCGACGGTATTACTGGATTCCAGCGGTGTTCGGCCTTTTTTTGGCCGGCTGGATTCAATTGTGCGCGCAAGAGTGGACATGGATCCAGACGGGGGGCGGATTGGGAAACGACCTGTACAAGGCGATTGCCCGGGATGCGGAGGGGAATCTCCTGACGGCCGGATCCTTTGAAGGAACCACTCAAGTCGGGGGGGAATCGTTGACGGTGCGCGGGCATCGGGACGCGCTGTTGGCCCGGTACACGCCGGACGGCCAATTGATGTGGGTTCAATCGGCGGGCGGGGCGGGGGAAGACCGGGCGAGCGGCGTTGCGGCCTGCGGATCGGAGCATATGGCGGTGCTCGGCACTTTTCGATCGGAGACCTTTACCTTGGGGGGGCTGACCTTGACCAATGAGTATGCCCGGGACCACAGGAGTATTTTTGTCGCCAAGCTCGATCTGAGCGGCCGGGCGGTTTGGCTGCGCCAGGTGAACGGGGCCTGGTCCGAGTCCAATGGGATCGGCGCCGATGGGGCCGGCAACGTGTTTATCGTCGCCAATGCCCAGCGTTTTGCCCGCTTCGGCGAGACGAATTTTCTCAGTTTATACGAGGACATGATCGTGGCCAAATATGATCGGGAAGGAGGATTGGCCTGGGCCCGATACGGGGGCAGTTATGGCGGGTATGACTATGGATACCGGATTGCGGTGAGCCCGGGGGGGTACGTGTATGCAGTGGGCACGTTTGAAAAGGAGGCCCCTTTCGACGATCGCAAGGTGACGAGTTATGGTTTGGACGACGTTTTTGTGACGAAGTACAGTCCTGAGGGAGCTGTGGAATGGGTGTTCCACGGGGGAGGCAAGCTGAGAGAATTTTGCAGTGGCGCGACCTACGATCCCGAGGGGGGAGTGATTGTGACCGGGTCCTATGCCGGTGTAGGCACCTTTGGGGACGTTACCGTGGGTGTCGAAGGATACACCGGCGATCTGTTCCTGTTAAGGTTAGGACCCGACGGGATGGTGCGCTGGGTGAATACGATCGGGGATACCTTGTCGGAGATGCCCGGTGATGTTTATGCCAATGTGACGACCGATGGCCAGAAATACTATACCAACCTGTTTTGCAGCGGCCTGTTTACTTCTGTGCTGAAGGCAGGATCTGTCACATTGACAAATCAGAGCAATTTGAGTGGGGCCCAATTCTACGGTCTATGGGATATCGAGGGCCGGGTTCAGTGGTTGGCGCAGTCCGGGGGGCAGGAATCCGCTTTGGCAGCGGATCTAGCCGCCGTACCGAATCTGTTTGTGGCCGGTTCGTATCGCGACCTCGGATTTTGGGGCGTTACAAATCGGTTTGCTTTGGGCAACAGCGACTGGTTTTTTGGACGCTTGTCGCCGAGGGTCGCGCCTGTTGTCGATCAGCGTCCCGCCATCGTTCGGGCGCCCGCCGACGCGGACCTGGAATCCGGCGGTTTGGCCAGCTTTTTTGTCGAGGCCTCGGGATCCGGCGCCCTGACCTATCGCTGGCGCCGGGAGGGGGTGGATCTTTATGATGACGGACGGATTTCCGGGACGTCCAAGCCCTTGCTGTTGGTGAATTCTGTTCTGACCAATGACGCCGGCAATTACACGGTGGTGATTCGTAATCCTTTTGGGATGGTCACCAGCGCGGTGGCGCGGTTGACTGTCCGGTCCGACGGCGCCGCGTCCCGGCCTTCCTGGAATTGGGTGCGTTCGATGGGAGGACTGAATTCCGACGGGGCGAATGCGGTGGCCGTTAGTTCGGATGGATCGGTTTACGTGGCCGGCACTTTTCAGAAAACCAACGTGATCGGAGACGATATCCTCGTGGCTTCGCAGAATGCGGCCAATGTTTTTGTGGCGAAGTTTGACCGTCAAGGATTGCCCGTATGGGCCGGCCAATCGTTCGGATCCCGCAACGACACCAGCACCGGTTTGGTGGTGGATCCTCAGGGTTACCCCGTGGTCGCCGGGTATTTCGAGTCCGCCGAGATCCGGTTCGGCGGGATTACCATGACCAATCGGTCGGCGGGTGACACTGACGGTTTTTTGGTCAAGTTTACCCCCGGGGGCGGCGTTCAATGGGCCATAGCATTCGGGGGAACCCGCGACGACGAGGTCCACGGCCTTGCGATGGACCGGGACGGGGCTCTTTACCTGGGAGGCCATTTCAGTTCCAGCGGGCTGGCTATTGGCGGGACGGTGTTGACCAACAAAGGCGGCACCGATCTTTGGCTGGCCAAGTTCCGATCCGATGGCGAGCTGGTTTGGGCGCGGAACGACGGATACAGCGGCTTGCATGAAGGGCGGGCTGTTGCCGTGGATGACCTGGGACAGGTTTATTTCACGGGCAAGCTCTGGGGCCGGATTCGGTTTGGGACCAACGAGTTTGACAGCCACTATGATCATGATTTGTTTTTGGCCAAGTATAATCCGGATGGCGGCTTCGAGTGGGCGCGGCAGTTGACCAGCTATAGCGTGGTGGCGGGAACGGCGTTGGCGGTCAATCCCGAGGGGGACGTTTTGGTGGCGGGATATTTTGACCAATCCTTTTGGCCGGACGGCCAGTTCGTCTTATGCCGCGGCGGCCAGGACCTTTTATTGGCCAAGTACAATTCCCGGGGCGAACCGATGTGGGCGCGCAGCTATGGCGGAGCGGGAAACGAGATGCCGCGACGTTTGTTGACCGGGCCGGCAGGCACTTATTACCTGTGTGGTTATTTCGATCAGACGGCTGATTTTGACGGCATCCTCCTGGGCAGCACCACCCGCGATCTCTTGGTCGCCCAGTTGAACGGGCAAGGGGATGTTTTATGGGCCAAGCAAGCCGGGGGACGGCGGGCCGAACTGGCAAATGGCATGGCCTTGGACAGCCAGGGACAACTGCACCTGGCGGGCGAGTTTTACGGGCCATCGAGTTTTGATGGGGCGACCTACCCGAGCATGGACGGAACCAAGGACTCCTTTGTGGCGCAGTTGGGACCGGTGCAACACGTGGAACCTGTCCGTTTGCGGATCATCGCGCCCAGCCTGGATCTCGAAATTCAGGGCCGGGTGGGATCGACGGTCACCCTCCAAACCACAATGCGGCTCTCAACGGCAACATCCTGGCAGACCTTGACCAATCTGGTCCTGACTTCGTCGCCGATTCGATGGACCGACGTCGGTCGCGACGAGTCCAAGACCCGCTTCTACCGGGCGATCAGTCAGCCTTGACCGTCAACGGGGCTGAGGGGTTTGGGCAAAATCGCTGACCCGCAAGGTCAGGCGCTGATGTTCGGCAATGGAGATGAAGCCGTTTTGGATTTTGGACCAGCCGAAGGCGCGCAAGGGATGCCAGCCAAACTGCATGGCGGTTTTGCGGAGTTGGCTGGTGGTGACCTCTTTATTGAGGAGATCGCAGATGGTGTCGTTCATCAGAAACAGTTCGTAGAGGGCGATGCGCCCTCGGTAACCGTTGTGGCCGCATTCGACGCAGCCGGCGCCATGCCAGGCTCGCACTTCGCCGGGGGCAATTCCGATGGTCTGCGCCATTTCCTCGCGGACCACCGAATCAATCTCGGTGTCCGGCTGCCGGCAATGCCGGCAAACGCGGCGGGCCAGCCGCTGCGCGATGCTGCAGACCAGCGAGGAACCGATCAAGAACGGTTCAATCCCCATTTCAATCAGGCGGGTGATGGCGCTGATGCTGTCGTTGGTATGCAGCGTCGAGAAAACCAGGTGGCCGGTTTGCGCGGCGCGAATGGCGATTTCGGCGGTCTCGGAATCCCGGATTTCGCCGATAAGCACCACGTCGGGATCGTGGCGCAGCACCGACCGCAATCCGCTGGAAAAGGTCAGGCCAATTTCCTCGTGAGTTTGGATCTGCATCACCCCTTCGAGTTGGTATTCGACGGGATTTTCGATGGTAATGATCTTGCGTCCGACGTCGTTGGCGTGGGCCAAGGCCGCGTAGAGCGTGGTGGTTTTTCCGCTGCCGGTCGGGCCGGTGAGCAGGACCATGCCTTGGGAGAGCTTCGTGAGCTTCTCGATGGCGGTTTGCTGTTCGGAGTCCATGCCCAACTGGGACAGGTCCAGGAACAGGCTTTGGCGCCCAAGAATCCGCAGGCAGATGGCCTCGCCATGCTTGGTGGGGATGATCGAGACCCGCAGGGCATACTCCTCGGTCCCCGTCTTGGTGGCGATCCGGCCGTCATGCGGCAGGCGGCGTTCGGCGATATTCAGGCCCGCCATGACTTTGACGCGACTCACGATGTAGTCGTAGACCTGACGGAGATCCGATGGCACCGGGATTTCCTGGAGGATGCCGTCGACCCGATAGCGGAGCCGGACGGTCTGGGGATACGGTTCGAAATGGATGTCTGTGGCGTCCAAGCGGAGCGCTTCGAGCAGGATTTGATCGACGAAATCGGTGATGGACGCCTCGACGTTGGATCCTGGATCCGCGGCCTTGAGATCGAACACGACCTCCTGCTGGGATTGGCGGAGGGTTCGGTCTTGCCGGAGCTGCTGGATGGTGTCGGCGCCCAGGCCGTAGTGTTTTTTAATGACCGCATGGACACTGCTGGGAGTCGCGATGACGAACTTGATTCGTTTGGCCAGCAGGAGGCGCAAGTTGCCCTGTTCGTTGAGGGGCGGAATTTCGCTGCAGGCCACCGTGACAACGCCCGGTTCGTTATGGAGGGGAATCAGGCGGTAATGCAAAACGACCTTGACCGGCACCGACTGCAAAACGGCCTTGTCCAGTTCCAGCGTGACGGGATCCGTGAAATCGAGGTGATTGACCGAGGCCAGGGCGCGATAGGTTTCTTCCTCGGAAGCGTAATTCAGATCGACGATGGCCTGGTGCAAGGGGATGTTCAGGCGCGCCTGACGCCGCCGGGCCGATTCCAGGTGTTTATCGGTCAGGGTTCCCTTTTGCAGCAAGACATCGCCAACATCCATGAGGACCTCCAATCGGACGAATTATTGAACGGGCACTTCCAGGTTTTGTTTGGTATTAAACGGAAGAAAGACCTCTTTGCCCGCGGGATCTTTCAGGATTAAACCGGCCATGTTCATGTCGGCGATGTTCAGATTGGTGACCACACTGGCGCCGACCTGGCCGATGAGGAGGGCATTGTTTGTCAGGACATAGGCGAATTTCTCCCCGTGGCTGGTCGAGAAGAATCCCTGATAAACGACCTCGACCTTTCGGGTTTTTGGGGGGGGCGGCGTGGGAGGAAACAGCTGGATGGAATAGAACGGATTGGCCTGGTTGGTGGCAGGCTGGAGCCGGTCGTAAATCCTCGACGATAACAGTTCGGTGATGGGGGCGGTCTTGACCGATTTGAACGAGCGAAAGGCAAAGGAGGGCAGGGCAGGGCGTTCGGGGATCTTTCCGCCAAGTTGGGACAAGAGCAGGAATAGCAGCACGCTCACACAGACCAGGCAGGCCAGGGCAAGCAGGAGATGTCTTTCCATTCGAGTCATGGCAGTTCCGGGTGGACAAGAAAGCCGCTGAGGATGGCGTCCAGAATGACGGCACTGGGATTGTTGGTGGCGCTTTTCAGTATCAGGCGATCCAGAAACAGGGCCTGGCTGGGGGGAAGCGGCGGTCCGATGGTATCGGAGAATGAACTTCGGCTGGGCAAAGTCTGAAGGACCTTGAGCACCGATTCCATGGAACCGGTGAGTTGCAGGTGCATGGGCAGTTCGTCATACAACGGCTGGTCGGTGCCTGGGGCGAGATGATGCCGGGTGGGCAACATTTGGAGGGTTTGGACTGCGCTGACGCGGTTGGTGATCAGCGCAGTGAGGAGGCGAGTCGAAAGCGACAACCTGGCCCAGAGCCTGTTGGGGGGATCGGCGAGGGCGCCGAATTGAGGGAGCCCATCCACAGCGGCCAGTTCAAGGGCCACCCGATTGGAAACCGCGAGGCGGGTGAGGCGGTCGATCGTCTGAAAACGGTTCCGTTCGTAGTCCAATAGCTGGAACGGCTGGTTCATGCGGGCCCGAGTCTCTTCGTCAAACTCAAGCTGGCTGAATACGCGACGGCAGGTGCGTTGCAGGGAGGCCACCGATTTTTCGGCGACGGTCAGGTTCTGATTGACTGTTTCCAGATCCAGGCCCAGCCGGATTTTGTTTTTGAGGTTCAGGTCGGTGAGGCGGGTCCAGGTTTCGCCTAATTCGCGATCGAGGCGGACGGTCCTGCGGTGAAGCGGCCGGTAAACAAACACGAACAGGAGCAGAACCACCAGACAGGCGGCCGCCAGGGCGTATTGAAAGCGATAGAGATTATTCAGCCGGAACATACGCGGTTCGGCCGGAGAACGGGGCCGGTGTGGTCAGTTGATTGGTGGCGTTGGACGGGATCTGCGGCTCGGACGGCGGTTCGTAGAGCCGGTTTCCCGCCAGTTCCACCGACAGGGCAAAATGGCGGTCTGCCAGGATCATTTTGGGATGCACAATGTTCGTTCCCATTTTGGCGGGCAGATAGTCCACTTTTTGAAATTGCCCCGACTTGTTCATCTCCGCTACCAGCTCGTTGAGGGGTTTGAGCCGATCCTCGGCTTTCTCGTTGAGGCATAATTCGAGGACATAACCATTGGTGGGGTTGGAACCGTTGGTCGAGGAGAGTGAACGTTCGGAGAAATTGGTCGGGCTGAGATCGAAGGAGGCCGCGGTTCCGCCTGCGAAGTAGCTGGCCTGATCGGCCAGGATGACAAACCAGAGATCTCGTTTCTGGCGCAACTGCTGCATGACCTCGAACATCTGGAAGAAATCGGATGTGGACTTTTGGCGACGCAGGACGGGCAGGATCTTGGTGTATTCCACATCGCGCTGATGGTTCAGGGCATCGATGCCCTGCAACTTTTTCAAGGCGGCTTTTGCATCCGCCAGCATGGCCGTCTTCGTCTGGCTGAGAAAGAGCTTTTGAATCGTGCCCCCGAGGAGGGCCGCCGACAGCAACGTCAGCAGCAAAAGACAGGCGCTGTTGACGAGGATCATCTGGTCATGGCGCTTTCGTTGGCGACGCTGTTCCTGGGGCAGCAGAGAGCAACGACGGCCTGCCGGAAGAAAGGCCTCGATCACGGCCCCATAAGCGATCGCATAGCGGTCGGGGGAAATGCCAAAATCGCGGCTGACGTGATCGGGCCACGGCTGAAACTCGAACACGGAACGAGCGTGCAGGTAGTGCAGCAGCCCCAATTGCGAGGCGCCGCCTCCGGACAGGACAACCCGCAGCGGCTGCAGCTTGCCCTCCAGTTCGGTGTTGTCGTCGATCCATTCCCGTAACAGTTTTTCCAGTTCGCGCAGCCAGAGATCCACCACCTCCACAAATCCCGGCAGGAGGGCGTCGCCCTGAAACAGGTTCTGGCCTTGTTTGACCGATTCGGCTTCCTCAAAGGAACAGCGTTTGAGATTGGCGATGGATTCGGTGAACGACTCGCTGCCGACCGGAATGCTGCTGACCAGCACGCCTTGGCCTTGAATCAAGATCGCCACCGTGGTGGACGTGGCCCCCAGATCAGCCAGGACCACACGGTCCGCGGGGAGCCCTGTCGTGAGATACGAGGAGATCAAGGCGCTGGCTGAGGTCGTCACGGCGGCCACCGTCACGCCCCCGGCCGCCAGTTTTTCCACCAGAAGCTGAACCTCGCTCTCCCGAGCCACGGTCACCCAGATGGGATTTCTTGACTTTCCAAAGGGCCGCAGCGGCTGGTGGTCGTAGATGACCGCGCTTTCGCTCAGACCGCTCAGCCGGGCGGATTCCTCCTCCAGGAATTCCCGGAGGTGCGCCCGATCGCTTTCTGGGGCCTCCACGACCTGCGAAATGGCCTGATACTGGGGAATGGCAAGAATGACCGGGTAATTGCCGCAGGCCGCAATCGACAGCTGAAGGTGCTGGTTGATCTCGTCCGAGGAGAGCAGGCCTTCTTCCTGCAAGGACACGATCTGGTGATTCAGGATCCGGATGCCTTTGGAGGATTTTTCGGCCAGGATGGTTTTAATATGACTGCGTCCCAGATCGATGGCAATGCAACGCCGGGGGATCAGACTCGCGAGTCGGTTGGCGAGATCAAGTTCCACAAGCCTGGGATTTACTGGGCCTCCGGAGCCACGATGAATTCCCCGCTTTCGGAAATAATCGTGGCGGTCACGAAGACTAGGAGGTATCGCGGGCGGTCGTACTCCTCCCGTTTCCGAAAAGCGGCCCCGATAATCGGCAGGTTGCCCAACACCGGAACGGCCTCGACAAAGGTGCTTTGCTCCCGTTCCATCACCCCGCCCATGGCCACCGTTTGTCCGGACCGAACCACGACGCGCGTCGAAAGCTCCTGAGAGCTGGTCTCGGGCAGCCGGATTTCAAAGGAACTGACCAGTTGCCCGGCTTCGTTCCGATCGTTGATGGTGGCGAAGGTGACGAGCTTGGCCTCGGACGTGACTTGAGGATTCAGAGCCAGCAGGATGGTTTGGCCATCTCCGCCGATGCTGGCCATGACGTCCAGAACCACCCCCGATTGGAGTTTGACCGGCTTGCCCTTGGGCGCGAGCGTGGAACTCGAGGTCCGTTCCAGGATCGTCTGCGTGACCTGGTATTCGTCATAATAATACTGCGTTTTGCCGTCCTGAATGGTCGCCGGGAGGTTGTTCATCACCGTCAGACGGGGAGCGCTCAGGGTTTCGCTTTCCCCGCTCTGGTCGATGGCCGTCAGCGTCGCGCTCAGATTGTCGGCGCCCAGGATCCCTGTCCAGGTGTGCTGCAGTCCGAAGCCGACCCCGCTCTTGGACATGTCGGTAAAGTCCGTGGCGCTCTGCTGGATGGTGAGCGGGTCACGGCCGGTTTCCCAGTTGATGCCCAGCTTGAGAAACGCGGATTCGGTGACCGTGATGAATCGCGCCTCGATGAGGACCTGTTGGACGGGCTTGTCGAATTCCTCGATGATCTTGTCCAGCACCAGCAGTTGTTCATGGGTGCCGCGGGCGACGATGATGTTGCGCTCGTAATCGATATAATACTTCGAACCATCAAAAAATGACTTGATGACGTTTTCGATCGAGGGGATTCGGGGCACGCCATCCCGCACGAAGCTGTCCATCTTCTGGGTTTCCGTGACGGTCGTGACGTTGTTGGCGGTGACTTGGGTTTTCGTGATTTCCGCGGCGCCGAACTGGGCGGGCAGGATGAAGCCGCGGCGCAACCGATAGAACCGGGTTTCCTCGACCATCTTCTTGGGATCCTTGGCGTCCAAGATCCAGATCAAGTCCGACCCGACCTGGAACTGCAGATTGTAATTGCGCGTCAGGTACTGCAGAAACTCGGTCATTTTGACATTTTTCATGTTGATGCTGAGCTTCTGCTGAAACGCCGGGATCGATTTATCGGCGATGAAATTCAGGCCCTCGGCCTGGCCGACATTGAAGAGGATGGCTTCCAACGTGACGTTATCGAGGTGGACCGAGATTTCCTTGTCCAGGATGGTGGACATCCTGCCTTTGCCGGAATCCAGGTCGTCCAGAACGCCCCGGCTTTCCACAATCTTCCCATAGTTATCCGGAATGACGGGCGCCGACTTCATTTGTTCGATCGTTTCTCGAAGTTCAGGGCGCAGCTCCAGGCCGCGGGTCTTCTTGTCGGTCACAATACTCTTGACGGTGGGATAGAACGGATTGTCCTTGGCGTTGACATCACGGATCTGGTCTTCGAGTTTTTTATTCAGGCGCTTGGGCCCTTCGGCCTTCACCCAGTTGTAGATGCGCTGGACAGAGACATCTTTGGGATCCAAGGCATACAGGGCCGAGGCCCGTGTTTCAGCCTCTTCCCACTGGTTTCGGCTGGCCAAGTCCATGATTTTCTTGATCTCTTCGTCGGTCGACAGGGTCCCGCTGGACCGCGAGGTCCTGGCGTGAGACGAAGACGGCGGTTTCGAGGTCCGGGAGGAGACCGCTGGGGTGTTCTTGGCCGGGGACGAAGCAGTGGGCTTTGGGGTTGGGGCTTGTTTTTTCTGGGAACCAGCGGATTTGGTCGAGGGATTCGAGGTGCTATGGCATGCCACGAAGGCCACCATGACCAGAATCAGGGTGACAGACTTGAGAGTTCGGACCAAGTATGGCATGGGCGGATCTTACGTGATTTCCACAACCGGTGACAAGGCTTTGTGCGCTGCGACGCCAGGGCCCCCGCTCCAGGGTTTTATACACGGCGTCGCAAATGATGCAGCATTATGACGTCGTGTAAAGCTCCCTCGCGCGTTGTTTTTCGGTTTAGACGCGAGCCGCCCGCGAAGATTCAAAGGAAAAGCCGGCCCATCAGGCGGATGAAAATTCCTGCTGGCTGCCCGCCGGGAAGCGGCCTATAGTGCAACAAATCGATGATCCTTATCGCCTATGAACTTCGCCATTTCATTAGAGAACTGTAAGAGTTATATCGATTGCCAACTGAAGCGATTGGAATCGCCCGGGCGCAGGAAAACGGTCGACCGCCAGCCGTTGGTGGTGACCATTTCGCGTCAAGCGGGCGCTGGCGGGGTGACGCTGGGGGAGAAACTGGCGGAACATCTCCAACGGCGGGAGCCTCAGGCCGGCTGTCGATGGGCTGTCTTTGATCGCAACCTGGTCGAGACCGTCCTTCGGGATCATCATTATTCGGAACGGATTGCCGGCTTCATGCCGGAACGCCAGCGTTCCGCGATCCAGGATGCGGTCGAGGAATTGCTGGGGCTGCATCCCTCGTCGTGGACTTTAGTGGAAAAGACGTCGGAAACCATCCTGCACCTGGCGGAGGCGGGACACGCCATCATTGTTGGCCGGGGAGCGAATGTCATCATTGGCTTCAGACCGGGCGCCTATCATGTCCGGCTGGTTGGATCCGTCGAAAAGCGCCTGGAAAATTTGCAGGAGTATTACCAGTTCTCACCCCGGAAGGCCCGCGAATACCTCCAGCGGACGGATCGTGGACGACGGTGGTATCTGAAGAAACAATTTGGCAAGAACATCGAGGATCCTTTGCTCTACCATCTGGTTCTCAACATGGATGCAATCTCAATTGAACAGGCCGCCGAAATCATCGGAGAGGCCGCTCTTCGAAGCCAGGAAGGTGATTGAGAAGCTGAGAGAGGCGCGCGGCCGGCGGAAGTCCAGGACCGGCCGGCCTCTGGGTTTGACCGAATACGCCGCGTGCATTTAGCCCGATTACGTCTGCGAGACTTTCGCAATTACGTCCGGTTGGAGGCGGAATTCGCGCCAGGATTTCATGTGTTGGCGGGTGACAACGCCCAGGGAAAGACGAACCTGCTGGAGGCCATCTATCTGTTGTCGACTTTGCGCTCGTTTCGGGGGGTGGGAAGCGCGCAACTGGTCAGGATCGGCCAGACCGGGTATTTCGTGGGCGCATCGGTCGTGGGACCCGGCGAGCGGGAGATTCGGATGTATTGGTCGGCGAGAGAACGCCGGCTGACCCTGGACGGCCAACCGGTCCGTCGCCTCACCGAGTATTTGGGAGCGCTGCGAACCGTCATTTTTTGCACGGAAGATCTTCAACTGATCAAGGGACCCTCGAGGGTGCGCCGACGGTACCTCGATCTGCTGCTGGCACAGACCCAGGCGGATTACCTTCCTTGTTTGCAGCGTTATGCCCGAGCTTTGCGCGCCCGCAACGCCCTCCTCAAAAAAGGAGAAACTGAATCGACTCTCCTGGAGAGCTTTACGCGCGAACTCATCCGGCTCGGCACCTGGCTGATGAACCAGCGTCGGAACCTGGAACCGGTCTTGCAGCCCCTCGTCCAGCAAGCTTGTCATCGCATGGCCCCGGGTCTGGAGGTCCCCCGGTTGGTTTATCAGCCATCGGTCCGTGAGGACATGGCGGTCGAACTGGCCCAATCCGCGCCTCGGGAGCGGATTTATCGAAGCACGCTGATCGGGCCGCACCGGGATGAACTCGGTTTATTCTTTGACCAGCACAAGGCCGCCGACTATGGAAGCGAAGGCCAAAAACGAACTCTGGCCATTGCCCTCAAAATGGCCCAGGCGGATTTCTTGACCCGGATGCACGGGACCGCACCCATCTTGTTGATTGATGATGTTATGGGAGAACTGGACGCGCGCCGGCGGGGCGGCATGATTCCCTTGCTGGAAGAGGTCTATCACGCCCGCAGCCAGGTTTTTATGACGTGCACCGAGGAGAATTGGCCGCGGGAGCTTGGCCGCAGAGCCCATCGCTGGCTCGTCAGCCAGGGAGGCTTGGTTCCGAGAACTCAAACCGGCGGCGGCGGGCTGTTTTCTCAAGGGATCAACGATGGGGCTACATAATAAAGGCAACCCCGTCGCAGAGGGGGTAACTCCAATCCCCAGTTGATCCGGACCGTCGAGCCTTCGGACTTCACAAACCATCGCAACAAGGTGCTGAGGTCCACGGTGGCCTGATAACGAATCAGATTGGCCTTTCGGATCCCCGCCAGCGCGAGTGTGCTTTTCACCGCCTGCTTGAAGTCACCCAGTTCATCCACAAACCCCTTTTGGAACGCTTCCTTGCCCGACAGAACACGGCCATCGGCGAATATCTCCCAATCTGATGCCAACGTTTTACCCTTGTTGTCGTTCTTCTCCCGAGCCAGAGCCCGTCCCTCGGCAATGATCCGCTTGAACTGATCGAAGGATTGCTGGATCAAAGCCTGAATCATCTCGCCTTCCTGGGGCGAAATCTCGGCCTCGCTCTTGTCGCCACTCAACATATCCTTAAACCGGCCGCTTTTATAAACCACGGGGCGGATGCCCACCTTATCCATCAACGCCCGGTAGTTGTAGGTGTGCATAATGACGCCGATGCTGCCGGTGATGGTCAGTTCGTGGGCGACAATCCATTGGCATGGGGCGCTGACATAATACCCGCCCGAGGCCGCCACTCCCCCCATGCTGGCCACCAGCGGCTTGCCGAATTCCGTCTGGAAGTCCCGGAAGGCTCGATAAATCGCGTCGGCCGCCAGGATTTCGCCGCCGGGGGAATCGACCTTGACCAAAACCGCTTTTACGGCGCGATCCTTCCCCGCCGCCTTCAATTGCTCTTCGATTAACGACACCATGCTTCGGCCATAGCCGTCGACCAAAACACCCGTGATCAATCCTTCCACCTCGATGATCGCGATTTTGTTTTCCGAATCGTGTTCTTCGACGACCACTTCCTCGAGTCGAGGATAGTCCGCTCTCGACGCGCTACGCCCGAGACTCGGCAGTTGCTCCGCTCCAGACCAGAAAATCCTGATCAGAGAAAAACCGATCCAAACCAGAAAAAGAATGCCCAGCAGCCTCCAGATGCGGCCGACACTCTTCGGACGCTCAACGGATGGCGGACGGATCAATGGAGGAATCGGCGGCGGTGGAGGAGGAGGAGGCGAAGGCGGCGGCGGCACCGGCGGATTCAGGTTTTCCGGAGGCAGTGGATTGTCCATATCAGCCGGAAATTATCGCACCCTTCCCGGGGGAGCAAGCGGGTTTGTCGGCAAAAAAGGTTAATTCCTTGGCAATATTGGTGGAGTGCGCCAAAGGAAAGGTCTTTTAAGGTAAAGGGATCAACCATTCCGCCTGGCGATGGTTCACGCGGAAAGCGTCAATCAGGGCGGAGAATTTATAATATTGGATACCGATGATATGAACGGTCGATGGTCCCCTTTCCGGAATTGGATCAGCCTGGCGGGTTTGGTCTTGGCAGCGGCCAGTCTTTTTTCTTTTGTCCTGTTGTTCGTCATCGATTCGATGGCGAAGGAACCGAGTCCCTATCAGGGGTTGCTGACTTTTGTTGTCGCGCCGGGCTTTTTTGTCGCGGGTTGCGGGCTGATGCTGCTGGGATGGTTTTTCCAGAGGCGGTATCAGATCAAGCACGCGGCGGGCGCGCCGCCGCCGTTTCTGTCTATTGACCTGTCGCGTCCGCAGGATCGCCGGTGTCTCTTTTGGTTCGCGTTTTCCGCGGTGATCTTTCTCTTGGTTGCGGCTGTTGGAAGTTATCATTCGTATCATTATGTGGAATCGGTCGCTTTTTGCGGTCAGTTGTGCCACAAGCCGATGCATCCCGAGTATACGACCTACATCAAATCGCCGCACGCGAGAGTCTCCTGCACGGAATGTCATGTGGGACCGGGAGCGGCGTCGTTTGTGAAGGCCAAGCTCAACGGCGTGCACCAGCTCTATGCGACTCTGACCGATTCTTTTGATCGTCCCATCAAGACGCCGCTGCATGCGATGCGTGAGGCAAAGTATACCTGCGAGAACTGTCACTGGCCCCAGAAATACATTGGGAACAAGGAGAAGACCTATGTGCGGTACCTGAGTGACGAGACGAACACGGTTGTGGCGACGCGGATGCTGTTGAAAGTGGGCGGCGGCGATCCGGCCCATGGTCCGGTGGGGGGCATTCACTGGCACATGAACCTCAACAACAAGGTCGAGTATCTGGCCACCGATGACCGTCGCCAGGAGATTCCCTGGGTTCGTCTGACCAATGCCAAAGGCGAGGTGACCGAATACCGTGCGGCGGGATTCACCAACGAGGTCAACACGGCCCAGGTGCGGGTGATGGACTGCATCGACTGCCACAACCGTCCCGCGCACCAATACTCGTCGCCGGGAAACGCCGTGGACTTGTCTTTGAGAACCGGCCGGCTCGATCCGAACCTGGCTGGGATCAAGATGAACGCGGTGGAGGCCTTATCGGCGGAGTATACGACCCAGGCTGAAGCTCGGGACAAGATCGCCGAGTTCCTTAAGTCGAAGTACCCGCAGGAGGCCAAGCTGTCATCGATGGTGGCCGAGGTTCAGCAGATTTATGCCCAGAATATTTTCCCCGAGATGAAAGCCAGTTGGAAGGCCTATCCCGACAACATTGGCCACAAGGAATGGCCGGGATGTTTCCGATGCCATGATGGCCGGCACAAAACCGCCGATGGCAAACAGAAGATCGAGGCCAGCAACTGCAACGATTGCCACGTCATTCTCGCCCAGGCCGCCGGCAAGGAAGCATCGGCGTTTGATCCGCAAGGTTTGACCTTCAGCCATCCGGATCCTTCCGATGATGGCACAGGCGCCAACTGTAACACCTGCCACGGCACGGAATAAGTCCTGATCACAGGAATTTTCCGGCGGGGTGAGGGCGCGCCGGCTGGGCGAGAGAGGCGCTGGTTTGGGTGCGAGATGAGCACAGCGGCGTGCATGGTGTGGTTTCGTTTGGATTTGCGGCTGGACGACAATCCGGCCTTGCACGCAGCGTTGCGTTGCGGGCTTCCCATCCTTCCGGTGTTTATCTGGAGTCCGGCGGAGGAATCGCCCTGGGCGCCGGGGGCGGCCTCGCGATGGTGGTTGCATCAATCCCTGAATCGACTCGACCAAAGCCTGCGTTTGCTTGGCGGTCGTCTTGTGATACGCCAGGGATCCAGCCCGGCGGTTTTACGCGAACTGGTTGAGCGCGATCGAGTGCGGGCCGTTTTCTGGAACCGCCGATCTGAACCTGCCCTGGCGACTCGGGACCGGGAGATCCGCGAAATTCTCGTCCGGGACAACGTCCATGTTGAGGATTTTAACAGCGCCCTTTTGCACGAACCCCGGGCGATATTAAACAAGTCCGGCGATCCGTTTCAGGTGTTTACGCCGTTCTGGAGGACCTGTCTGGCTCAACCCGATCCGGCTCCCTCTCTGCCCTGTCCGGAACGTCTGCCTGGGCCTCGTCAATGGCCAAGTTCCCTGAAATTGGCGGATCTCAATCTGGAGCCTCGCCTCGGATGGGCTGAGGGTATCCGGCAAACATGGACTCCCGGCGAAGCAGGCGCTCAAGCCGCGCTTAGGCTTTTCCTGCGGGAGGGCTATGCCCAATACGACGCCGACCGAGACCGGCCCGATCTCCAGGGCACGTCGCGGCTCTCGCCGCACCTGCATTTCGGCGAAATCAGTCCCCGGCAAATTTGGCACGCGGCGCGCGAGCATTCTTGTTCGCTGGGAAGCCCGCCGGATGCATGGCGGCGGAGCCGGTTTCTGACCGAGCTCGGTTGGCGCGAGTTTGCTCATCATCTGTTGCTCCACTACCCTCACACCCCCGAGGAACCTTTGCGGCCGAAGTTTAACCGGTTTCCATGGCGCCAGGAAGCGTCCTGGCTTCAGGCCTGGCAGCGGGGTTTGACAGGATATCCGTTGGTCGATGCCGGGATGCGGGAGCTTTGGAAAACCGGATGGATGCACAATCGGGTGCGAATGGTGGTCGGATCCTTCCTGGTCAAGCATCTACTGATCAATTGGCGGGAAGGGGTCCGGTGGTTTTGGGACACGCTCGTGGATGCTGATCTGGCTAACAACACCCTGGGTTGGCAGTGGATCTCCGGCTGCGGCGCTGATGCGGCGCCCTTCTTCCGCATCTTCAATCCAGTCAGCCAGGGAGAAAAATTCGATGCCGCGGGTGCTTATGTGCGCCGGTGGATTCCCGAGCTCAACCGGCTGCCTGCGGCCTGGATTCATCAGCCCTGGCTTGCCCCGCCGGAAATCCTGGCTCAAGCGGGCGTGTGCCTCGACAGAACTTATCCTCGTCCTGTGGTTTCCCACGCCATTGCCCGCGAGGTTGCCCTCGAGGCTTATGCCCGGCTAAAAGGTTAGTGTGCCGTTTGTTCTTGTTTTCCTCATGATCTTGACCCATACAAAGGAGCTTCATGACGGATCGTCAGTCGATAAAAGTCGGGGTGGTAGGGTCGGGAAAAGGTTCGAATTTCGTCGCGATTGCCGAGGCGGCGTCGCGCAACGAAATTCCGGCTGATGTGGTATTGGTCCTGAGCGATGTGCCGGACGCCGGAATTCTGAACCATGCGCGCAAGCGCGGAATCGAGGCCCGGTACATACCACCTGGCAAATTTCGGACCCGCCTGGATGAAGCCTCCGAGGAACTCTATATCCAGGCCTTGCGGCAGGCTGGGGTGGAGCTCGTGGTCCTGGCCGGATTCATGCGCATCATCAAAGGCGCTTTTCTCCGGGCCTTTCCCCGGAGGATCCTCAACATCCATCCGTCCCTCCTGCCCGCATTTCCCGGTTTGCAGGCCTGGCGTCAGGCCTGGGAACATGGCGTCAAGTTCACCGGATGCACCGTTCACTTCGTGGATGAAGGCATGGATACCGGTCCCATCATCGGCCAGCGCGTGGTGCCCGTGATGTCCGGAGATACCCCGGAAAGCCTCCACGAACGTATTCAGGTGGCTGAGCGCGAGCTCTATCCGGCTGTGGTCGCGCGGATTGCCTTCGGGACAATCGCCTGCGAAGGCCGACGGACCTTTGATCCCACCCAAAGAGCATAACCGGGGAACTATCGCCTTATGAACGTCAAGAAAGTGTTGCGGTTGGGATTGCCCAAGGGAAGCCTCCAGGAGGCCACCCTGGAAAAAATGGCAAAAGCCGGATTTAATATCCAGGTCAGCAGTCGGTCCTACATTCCGTACGTCGATGACGACGAACTCGAAATCCGGCTCGTCCGCGCCCAGGAAATCAGCCGCTACGTGGACCATGGCTACCTGGATTGCGGAATCACAGGCTACGATTGGATCCTTGAAAACGATTCCAAGGTCCATGAGGTTGGCGAATTCCTGTTTAGCAAGGTTACCCGCCAGCCTGCCCGATGGGTGCTCGCGGTCCCCGAAGCCTCTTCCATAAAGACCGTCAAGGATTTGGAAGGCCGACGCATCGCGACTGAGGTCGTTAACTTGACCCGCCGTTACCTGGATCGACACGGCGTCAAAGCCCAGATCGAGTTTTCATGGGGAGCCACCGAGTTTAAGGCTCATGAGCTTGTGGATGCGATTGTGGAACTGACGGAGACTGGTTCTTCATTGCGGGCCAATAAGTTGCGAATAGTTGACACCCTCTTGGTATCGACACCGAGGTTGATCGCCAATCCCGCGGCCTGGAAAGATCGCTGGAAACGGGGTAAGATTGAAACGTTGGCCATGTTGTTGAAAGGCGCGCTGGCCGCTGAAGCGAAAGTGGGAGTGAAAATGAATGTCGCGCGGAAAAACCTTCCAAAGTTGTTGCATTCTTTGCCCGCTTTGCGTAATCCAACTATTTCGCAGTTGAGCCAGCGAGGCTGGGTGGCGATTGAGACGGTGATAGACGAGCACGTGGTGCGGGAATTGATCCCGAAGTTAAAAGCGTGCGGCGCGGAAGGAATTATCGAGTATCCGCTCAACAAAGTGGTATTTTAGCAGAGAGAAAAACATATGGGTTCACTTAAGAAACGTCGGAAGGCAAAGATTAATAATCACAAGCGGCGCAAGAAAATGCGCGCCAATCGTCACAAGAAACGCACCTGGCAGAAGTAGTCATCCGGTTGAGTCCGGTTAACGCTCGTGATCTCGGACCGGTCGTCGTGAGAACGGGAAGGAAACCTGTTGTCCGATGCCCGGGCGCGATAGGTATTGAAACGTCCGTTCGTGCCGGTGTCTTTCCCGGTATCCGCTTGAATCGAAACACAATCATGTACTCATCGGCGCGGCGATCGCGATTTTTCAGCGGCCTCGCGCCATTGCCCGCCCGGGTCGGATTTGGGCGGAATCCAATTCGGTGGGGGATGAGGATTTTGTTACTGGCGTCCGTTGTTATCCTTGCGGGCTGCCAGCGCCCCGTGCGATCGGCTTCCTCGGCGATTGGGACAGCGGCACCGGCGCTGTCCGACATGGAAACCGTGCATCGGTCGGAGTCGTTGGAGGAGGAGCAGCGCATTCGGGCCCTGACCAGTTTTGCTGTGGGGATTGTGCAGGAGTTGAACCACGATAGCGAACGCGCCCTGCGGACCTACTACGAATCGGCAATGGCTGATCCGGCGAATGGCGCGCTGGTTGTCGAGATCACGCGGCGGTTGTTGCAGAATAAAGAGTATGCGCAGGCTCTGACCTTGCTGGAGCGGGCTGTTGCGGTGCCGGAGGCTAGCGGCGAGGTTTATGCCTGGTACGGTTTTGCCCTGGCTCAGGCGGATCAACCCGAGAAAGCGTTGAAAGCTTGCCGAACGGCCAGAAGAATATCACCCGGCTTGGCCCTGCCTTACCAGACGATGGCCCAGATTTTTTTCCAGGCCGCCAAGCCCAAAGAGGTCATTCGGACCTTCGAACAAGGGTGTGAGCAGTCGGAGGGAACCGCCGAATTTTTCATGGAACTGAGCGAAACAGGGGCCGCTTTGAGCGCCCAAATGGGGGATCGTGGCGCGCAGCTCAGACCTGTCCTGACAGCGGCTCTGGATCGTGCGGTGGGTTTGAAGCCCGGTTCACCGTTGGTGTTGCAGAAAATCGGGGATATCTACCGCCAACTGGGGGCCTTTGATAAGGCGGCCGGCATCTATCGCGATCTGGCCGATCGATTTGCCGGCATGCCCGCTTTTCGAGATCTGCTGCGGGAGAAACTGATCGATGTCTACGTCAAGAGCGGCAACCGGCAGGCGGCCCGCGAACTCCTGGAGTCTGTGCTGAAGGAGGCGCCCACCAACGCCCAAGTCTATCTTGCCTTGGGATCACTGGCCGTAGCCGCCAAGGAGTATCCAACCGCCGCCGATCATTTCGAGAAGGCCCTCGACCTGAATCCCGCCCTCGAGGCCGTGCACTATGAACTGGCCGGGCTTCAAATCACGTTGAACAAACCTCAGGCCGCCCTCGAATTGCTGGAGACTGCCAGAAAAAAGTTCCAGACCAATTTTGTCATGGAGCTTTATACCGCCCTTGCCTACAACCGCCTCAAACAGTACGACGAAGCCCTGAAGTATCTCACCGCCGCCGAAGGCTTGGCCAAGGCAAACGATCCCAAACGGCTAAACGAGATCTTTTATTTTCAACTCGGCGCCACCCACGAGAGACGCGGGGATTTGGAACAAGCCGAGCGTTGTTTCCACAAATGCCTGGAACTCGATCCCGAAAACGCCGAAGCCATGAATTACCTGGGTTACATGTGGGCCGACAAGGGCATCAAGCTCGAGGAGGCCCGCGGCTGGATCGAGCGCGCCCTCAAGCTCGAACCCAATAACCCGGCTTATCTCGACAGCCTGGGCTGGGTCCTGTTCCGGCAAAACAAACCCCGTGCCGCTCTCAAATACCTCCAGAAAGCCATTCAACTCCTCGAAGAACCCGACGCCACGATCCAAGACCACCTCGGTGATGTTTACCAGGCGCTCGGTCAGTTGGATAAAGCTCGGGAGTGCTGGCGGGAATCCCTCAAGATCGAACCGAATCCGGACGTCGAGAAAAAGCTAAAGTAAATCCTGCTGCAACGGGAGTGCTTGCCCCTCATGGATTTCCGTCAGGCCATGCCCTTGATTCACAGTCCTGTCCGCAAGTCCTGTGTCCAGCCTGCCTATTAACTGGACATGTTCCGAAAGCAGACAGTTCGTCCTAAGAAACGGACAAAGTCCGGCGTGGGCTCCTGGTTTTATGGCTGAAAAGCGGCTGGCATCCCGGTTGCTAACCGGCCGTGAAAAAACACGGACGTTTCCTTAGGTTATTGGTTTGGGTCGGTCTCCTGGTTGCTCAGATTCCATACAGTTCGGCGGAAGCAATCACACTGGCTGAACTGCGGCAGGATCCCGAGTTGACCCCGCAGAAATTCGCCGGCTATTTCTCGCGGTTCCGATTTCAGCGTTGCGATGCCCTGCAAACACCGGAATTATTCCTGTCCCGCCGCGCGGGCGATTGCGATGATTTCGCCACCTTGGCGGACATGGTTTTCCGAGAGAAAGGGTATCACACTCAATTGGTGGTTGTGCGCATGCCCGAGGAAATCCACGTGGTGTGCCATGTGGTCGAGGCGGGTTGTTACTTGGATTTCAACAATCGCGGATATTTCCAGAGGACGGTGAAGACAAACGGATCGCTGGAAGATATCGGGGAAAAGGTGGCCCAATCGTTTCGTTCCCGGTGGTTGACGGTGGGAGTCTACAGCCAGGCGGACGGGGCGGTTCGGATGGGTTGCATGATTTCGGCGCGCGGACATCGCGAGGCTTCTGGAGTCAAGGTCGTCGCTGGTTTCAAGTCGCAACGGCCCGCTCCGATTCCCGTGCTGGCATCGGCCGCATCTTCCGCGTCACCGGATACCTCTTCCTCCGAGGTTTCATTCAATCTGGCCGCTTCGGAGACTGGACACTGACGGAGCGGATTTGGCCCGGTTTTTCCGGCGGGCGCCATCGTCCCAGTCGCAGGGAATTGCCGATGACAATGAGGTCCGACATTCCCATGGCAGCCGCGCAAATGACGGGGCTCAGGAAGCCTAAGGCGGTCAGGGGAATTGCGGCGGCGTTGTAGAAAAAGGCCCAGAAGAGATTTTGCCGGATCGTGCGCAGAACGCGACGGGCGAGAGCCAGGGCTTCGGGCACGGCTTGGATGTCGGAATTCAAAAGGATCACGTCGGCGGACTCGCGGGCGATGTCACTGGCCTGACCCACGGCGATTCCCAGATCCGCCTGTTCAAGGGCCGGAGCATCATTGATACCATCGCCTACAAAGGCGACCCGTCGCCCTTGTTCCTGAAGGCTTCGAATCATTTCGGCCTTTTTGTCCGGGTGAACCGCCGCATGGATTTTGGTCTCGACGATTCCGACGCGCTTTCCAATGACAGCGGCCGTGACCTCCTGATCGCCGGTAAGCAGACCGACCTCCAAGCCCGACGATTTCAGCAGGGCCACCACCGAGGCGGCCTGGGGTTTTGGCGGGTCTTGAAGCGCGTAGACCGACACCAGCCTCTTCTCCGAGGCCAGTCCTACGACCGTTGCCCCTTGAGATTGCCATCCGCTTGCCCAGGATTTTGCCAGCCCGAGATCCACCCCTGCCGCCCCTAGCCAGGACAAGGATCCAAACCGCAGATGGGTTCCTGCCGGTATGCCGGCTAGAGCTTCCAGGATTCGCGCGGACAATCCCAACCCTCGATGTTCCTGCCACTCCCCGAGCGGTAGCCGATTCCGCGATAGCCGGGCGATGGCTTTGCTGATCGGATGCGAGGAAGGCTCGGCCATCGAAGACGCCAGATCCAAAAACCGCGCCGGGATCTGTTCCTCCGGGATGAAACATCGGTGTTCCACCACTTCCATGCGGCCGGCGGTCAAGGTTCCCGTTTTGTCAAAAATCAGCTCTTGGATATTCCCGCATTTCTCGAGAGCGATCCCGTCGCGGATCAGGATGCCCCGGCGTGCCGATGTTTGGGCTCCCACCATCAAGGCGGCCGGCGTTGCCAATCCCATGGCACACGGACAGGCCACGATCAGGACGCCGGCACTGACCATGATGGCCGCGGACAACGGATCGGCTGGCAGGTGCGATCGCCAGAGCCAGGGTTCCAGGGCCGAGGTTGCCTGTCTTGCTGTTTCGGGAAACCATCCCCACCACAAGCCTGCCAGCACAGCAATCAGGATGACTGCTGGCACAAACACATTGCTGACCTGATCTCCCAGTCGCTGAATCCGGGCCCGGCTGTTCTGGCAGTGTCGCACGGCCTCCACGATCCGGGCCAGCGCAGTGTCTGATCCTGTGGCCATGGTTTCCATGATCAGGCGGCCTGATTGATTGAGGGTCCCGGCATAAAGGATCGATCCTGTCTCTTTGTCCACAGGCATGGATTCGCCTGTCAGCATGGATTCATCGACCGCTGAGCCACCCTGGATCACCTTTCCATCGACTGGGATTCGATCGCCGGGTCGAAGCACCACCCGATCCCCCGGAACCAGTTGCCGGACATCGACCTCGATTTCCTGATGGTTAAGATCCAGGCGGCGGGCCTTCGGCGGGGCGAGATCCAGCAGGGAGCCGATGGCCCGGGCGGCTTTGGATGTGGCGAGCGACTCGAGCCAGTGGCCAATGCTGATCAGAGTGATGATGGCCACAGACTCCAAAAAGAACAGATGACCCGAGAAACCGCTGAACATCACCCAGGCGCTGAAGAGATAGGCGGTTGTGGAACCCAGAACAACCAGGGTGTCCATGTTCGATCCGCCGCTTTTCAGCCGGTTCCAGGCCCCCACATAGAATCGAGCTCCGCAGAGAATCTGGACCGGCGTGGCCAGGACAAAACCGAGCCATCGGAACCAGGACGCTTCCGACCAACCCGCAATCCACTCGCCCCACAGCAACGGCGCCAACGCGATGAGACCGCAATACACATTGAATCTCCAGCCGCGCAACGGAGACCAGCCGGCCGGTGGGGATGTTGACTTGTCCTCCTTCGCCGCCGCTGAAAAACCGGCCTTTTCAATCGCTCGAATGACCGCAGTCGCATCCGCCCGCGCTGGATCCCGCCAGGCAACCCGGGCTTCCCCTGGATCCAGATCGACCCCAACGCTTTGAACGCATGCAAGCTCCTGGACAGCTTCGCGCACGTGGCGGGCGCAGTTGCCGCAGGTCATCCCTCGAACCTGAAATGCGCTGATCGAAGCCGTTGGCCTCTGCTCCGAGGAGCAGCCGCAGCCTGTGGAGTGTTCTATCGATTGTTGCCCCATAACCGGACAACATGTTCGAGGATTGCCGTGCCGTCAAACTTCCAGCGACTTTGCCATTGCGGGTTTTCGCCTGAGGATTACATTAGGGCAAAACCTCCCTTCCACTTATGCATTTTGGCACCGATTACTATCCAGAGCACTGGGTTTACCCCTATGCAGGCACTCCCGAGCAACCCGAATCCCGATGGGAACACGATGCCGAACTGATGGTCGGCGCCGGCATCAACGTCGTGCGGATGGGCGAATTCGCCTGGGGATTGTTCGAACCCGAGGAAAACCGGTTTGATTTTGACTGGATGCGCCGGGCGATGGATGTCATGGGCAAGGCCGGCATCAAGATCGTGCTGGGGACGCCCACGGCCGCGCCTCCTGTCTGGATGGGGCAGAAGTATCCGGAGATCCTGCCCATCGACAAGTATGGCCGAATTTGCCGCTCCGGGACCCGCCGCGCCTGCTGTCTGAATAGCAATGTTTATTGGGAAAAGTGCGGCATCATCGTGCGGGAGATGGCCAAAGCCCTGGGCTCTCACCCCCAGTTAATTGCATGGCAAATCGACAACGGACTGGGAGGTCACCAGGTTGCCCTGACATTCAACCAGGAAACTCAGCGCGACTGGCATGCCTGGCTCCAGGCCAAATACGAAACGATCCAACGACTCAACAACCGAATGGGCACCCGTTTCTGGACCCAGACCGTAACCGATTGGAGCCAGGTGCCCATGCCCTGGCACGCGCCCACCGTCCATAATCCCGCCCTGGAGCTGGATTTCATGCGGTTTTCGAGCGATACAATTGTCGCCTTCGTTCGAATGCAGGTTGATCTCCTCCATGAACTCACCCCGCAATGTCCCACCACCAGCAACCTGCGCGCCCTAAGCAGGCCGTTCGATCATTTCGATGTCGCCGAAGTTCTGGACTTCGTCGGGGTCGATAGCAATGCCACCATTAGGAGCAAGTCGTCCGAAATCGCCTGCGGCATCGATATGATGCGTTCCCTGAAAAAGCAAGAGATGCGAACCCCGGACGGCGACACGGGCTTCTGGGTCGTGGAACAAAAGGCCGGAAACGTCGACTGGCAGGAGGTGAATTCCTCGGTTCGGCCCGGGGTCGTCCGGCTGTTTACCTACCAGTTGATCTCTCGGGGGGCTTGCGGTGTCCTCTATTTTCTCTGGCGACAACCCCGGATCGGGTCCGAACAGTTCTATGGCGGCGTGCTTACCCACGATGGCCGGGGAGATAACCGGACCTACCGCGAGATCAAGCAGATCGGCGAGGAACTTAAACTGCTGAGTCCGGTTTTAAAAGGCACAAGGGTTGTGCCGGAGGCCGCCATCCTCTACACCCACGACAACGAATGGGCCTGCCAGCATCCCAAACAGCCCAACCGATTCTTCAATCTCCGCGATCATATCCAACTGTTCTACAACGCGTTTCATGACCGGAATATTCCCGTCGACTTCGCCCGCCCAACCGAAGACCTCTCGCAATACAAACTGGTCATCGCGCCTTCCCTCCATTTGCTGGCCGGAGGCGAGGCCGATCTGTTGAAGCTCTATGTTCAAAACGGCGGCACCCTCGTCGGGACTTTTAATACCGGTCTGGTTGATGAATATTCGATCTCGCCCGACACCGGGTATCCGCATGATCTGACCGATGTTTTCGGCATGGAAGTCCTCGAGTTCGATCCGCTTCCGCCGGGCGAAGAGAATCACCTGACCTTCAAGGGGATCTTCGCGACCAGTCATCTTCATCCAGCACGACTTTGGTGCGATATCATCGAGCCGAAGGATTGCCAGGTTCTGGCGGTTTACGCCAAGGACTTCTACGCCGGTCGGCCGGCGATCACCCTCAATACCTTCGGCCTGGGCAAGGCGATCTACGTCGGCACCCAAAGCCATCAGGCCTTCTACTACGACCTCATTGCCTGGCTGCGGCAGACCTGCAACCTTTTCCCCTTGCTCAAAGTCCCCGACACCGTTGAAGTCAGCATGCGCCAGAAGGATAACAACAAGATCTACTTTCTCCTCAACCATCAGGGCGCCCCGGTTCGCGTCCAGTTTTTCAAGCCCATGCATGATTTTTTGACGGGCGAAGTCTTTTCCGGTAATTATGACCTGCCCCCGCACGGGGTGCTGGTCCTGGATGAACAAGTGGCGAAAGTTTGAACCGAAAAAGGGAGCTCCTCCGCCCAACGCGCGGCAACGCGTGCTGGCCGAGTGGCGCGGGATGGATTTGTATCCCTTGGAAAAGGCCCTCAAGCCTGCTGCCAGGTCAAGTGCGGTTGTCATGCCCCAGGTGCTCGCCCGCCTTAATCTCGATTTGCGCCGCAGTGAAACCGAAATCCTCAAAGCCTGGAATCACCTCCTCGATCCCAACATCACCGCCCACGCCCGTCCGACCGGCTGGCGTCGCGGAACTCTCTTCGTAACGGTCGACAACAGCGTCTGGCTGCACGAGATCGTGCGCTATCGGCAACGGGAAATCCTCAATCGCCTCCAGAACTGTTTTGGACGCGATCTCATCGACCGAATCTCTTTTCGCGTCGGCTGAGGGGATAGTTCCCAATCCATCGCAGTCCAATCGACCGGGCTCATTCCCGCCACGAGACGCGCCGAAGGCCGGGGATGGCATCAAAGTGGGCGTCTTGACTCAGGATGGATAAACCGTGTTGGCGGGCCAGTGCGCCGATCCAGACAGTCAATTGGCTGCAGCCACGCGGCCCTGCGGCTGATAATAAGGAGGTCATCCTCACGCCCATACGATTGTCGGTTCGCCGAACGGACCCCTGGTCTAATGAACTCAATCAACCTCCGTCTGATCGGGCTGCGGCGAATCCTGATCCCAAACCTAATCGCCATCCAAGTCCCAGGGTGGACTTTCTTGACTATTTCCGGCGGCCAATCCAAAGGAGCACTCCAGCCCCGAGGACGGCCAGTGTAGTGGTAGAGGGTTCGGGAACCCAGAGTACAAAGTCGCTAGGCATCGCCAATGGAGTTGGAGATGGAGGGGTGGGCGCCCCAGGATTGGAACCGGCTTTTTGGCTAATCAGTGCCTCAGAACGGAGTCTGGGAGAATCCATTGAGTACGGACTCGTCGTTCCATGCCAGCCGCGCAACACAAAAATGACGTCCGCGTTATCAACAGCGCCAGGAACCTCAAAGAATCCATGATCAAAGAATCCTGGTTCTACAAGGCCAAAAGCAGCCCCAATGGGCGCGCCGGTTGCCGTGCAGAATTGCAGCCATGTGTCCTCCACGGGGGCAATGATCCCAGGGTAGGTATACACGGGATTGTTCGCGTCATAGTTGTTTGCCAAGATTGCGGCGCCGCCAAAGCAATCCCATCCCGTGATGCCAAGTAGGATCATTTTCAATAATGCATGTTTCATAGAATTCCGAAATTCACTCCGTCCAATTTGCGCCGCTGAATGGGACGACCTTGAATGAGCGAAAAGAAGTCAATCAATCCTCCCGGCTAGGTTCCAGGTCGTTGGCTTCCAGAAGGCTCAGGCCCAGTTCTCCCCGCAGGTTGGGACGCCATCGGACGCAGCCCCTTTGATTGAAGTAAGCATGCTCGATCTCACGGATTCCGATGGTCTGGCAGAACTCCTGGAAATCGAGGATCGAGAAAAAGTGGAGGTTGGGGGTGCGATACCACGGGGAAGGGAGCGAACGGGTGACCGGGGAGTGGCCGGTAAAGAGCAGTTGGAGACGAATTCGCCAATGGGCGAAGTTGCTGTAGGAAATGACCACCCGTTGTCCAACCCGGAAGGCTTCCCGAAGGATTTGCTCCGGATCGCCGAGTTCCTGGAAGGTCCCGAGCAAGAGCACGTAATCGAAGGCATTGAGGCCGTATTGGTCAAGCCCCTCGAGGATGTCTCCTTGATGGACAACCAGTCCCCGTTCGATGCATCGGGCGGCCAGATCGCCATTCTTTTCGACTCCTTCGCCTCTGACCTGGCGCGTTTCGATGAGCCGTTTCAAAAAAGCGCCATCCCCGGTGCCCAGGTCCAGGACGCGGGACTTCTCGGGGATCCATTTGATGACTTGATCGTAGAGCAGGCGATACATGGAGGAATAAGACGTTAGGCAGGGGCTTACGCGCCCAGACTTCGATACTCGCTGTTCAGAAAGTGGCTCACTGCCCGGGAGAAATCCGGGTTGCGGATGAGAAAGGAATCATGGCCGTAGGGAGTCTCGAGGTTCAGGTAGGTCACGGCGACATTGGAGCGTTTGAGAGTTTTGACCAGTTCCCGCGACTGGCTGGGGGGGTAGAGCCAGTCGGACTCGAACGAAATGATCAGAAACCTGGCCTGGACGTGGCGCACGGCGTCGCGTCCATGGCGGCCTTCCAGCAGATCAAATCGATCGAGGGCCTTGGTGATGTAGAGATAAGAATTTGGATCGAATCTTTTGACAAAACTTTCCCCCTGATATTTGAGATAACTTTCCACAGAAAAGAAATCCGGGAAAAGATCTTCCGGACGGGGAGGGCGCTGGAGTTTGCGTCCGAATTTCTGATGCATCGAGTATTCGCTCAGGTAAGTGACATGCCCGACCATCCGGGCGACGGCAAGGCCGTGTTCAGGCCGATGGTGATCGTCGTAGTGTCCTCCGCGCCAGTTGGGATCGGTCATGATGGCTTGCCGGCCGACTTCGTTGAAGGCGATCTGCATGGGGGAGTGGGCCATGCACGTGGCGATGGGGATGCAGGCGTGCAGGCGGTCGGGATAATCCAGGGCCCAGACCAGGGCTTGCATGCCCCCCATCGAGCCTCCGACAGCCGCGAAAAGCTTCGGGATGCCCAGGAAATCGACAAGGCGGACCTGGGCCGCAACCATATCCCGGATGGTGACGGGGGGAAAATCGGTGGCGTAAGGCCGGCCGGTGATGGGATTGATCGAGGTCGGACCGGTGGATCCGTTGCAGCCGCCCAGAATGTTGGAGCAGATGACGAAGAACTTGTCGGTATCGATGCTCTTGCCGGGGCCGACATGAAAATCCCACCAGCCGGGGCGGCGGTTCTGGGGATCGAGTCCGGCCACATGCGCGTTGCCCGAAAGGGCGTGACAGATCAGGATGGCGTTGTCTTTACGGGGAGAGAGGACGCCGAGCGTTTGGTAGCAGACCTCGAGCTCTTTCAGGTCGTAACCGGATTGCGTGCGAATGCCGGCGAGCTTGACCCCATGGGTCTGAGTGATTCCGAGGTCCGAGTGATAATCCTTTAGCACCTGATCCTGGAGGTCGCCCTCCAGCATGTTTTTGTTGAGTTCGCTTGGATTTTGCATCGCACTGGGACCTGTCTTTGCCGCTGGTTTCGGAGCATGGACTGGTGGGGATTGTCAGGCGGCGACTTCCCCAATTTGCCGGCGGATGGCGTCGCAAATGAGCTGGTTCCATTTTTTTAGGACGGGCATCTCGCGGCCCTCGAGGAGAAGGCGGGCTTTGGGCTCGGTCCCCGAGTAACGCAGCAACACGCGTCCGCCCGAGGGTTTGATTTCGGCCTCGGCCTGGGACACCAGGGCCAGGATGCCATCCAGCTGATCCCATGGCCGTTTTTCCCGGATCCGCACGTTCGTGACGAGTTGGGGAAATCGCGTCCAGCAAGAGGCGAGCTGGCTCAGGCTGGTCTGGCGGACTTTCATGATCCGCAGGATCTGCAAGGCGGATACCAGGCCATCGCCAGTGGTGCTGAAATCGCGGAAAATCATGTGGCCGCTCTGCTCGCCGCCGAGGGTGTAATCATGCTGCAACATTTCGTCGATGACGCACTTGTCGCCGACTGCGGTGCGAACGATCCGTCCCCCCGCCGCCGTAATGGCCGCATCCAGACCGGCGTTGCTCATGACGGTTGCGACGACCGTTTTGTGCCGGAGCGCGCCTTCGGCCAGCATCTCGAGCCCCGCGATGGCGAGGATATCGTCGCCATCAACGAGGTTTCCGTTTTGATCGCAGAGTAGAACCCGGTCGGCGTCTCCGTCGTGGGCGATTCCCGCATCGGCCCGATACTGTCGGACCATCCGGCAGAGGACCTCGGGATGCATCGAACCGCAATCGCGGTTGATGTTGAGTCCATCCGGTTCGTTGTTAAAGACGAGCACTTCGGCGCCCAGTTCCCTCAGAACGCAGGGCGTTGACTTGTAGGCGGCGCCGTGGCCGCAATCGACCACAATCCGCATGCCTTCGAGGGTCAGTCCCCGCGGGAACGACGCCTTGGCGTGCTCAATATACCGCCCGAGGGCGTCATCAATGCGCACGGCCTTGCCAATGGCCTCCGCCGTCGGACGGATTTTCTCAATTTCACCGGTAAAAACCAGTTCCTCGATCTGATCCTCAATCGCCTCGTCCAGTTTGTAGCCATCGTCCCGGAAGAATTTGATGCCATTGTCGTCGTACGGATTGTGCGAGGCCGTGATGACGAGTCCGGCATCCGCCCGAAGACTGCGCGTCACATACGCCACTCCCGGTGTGGGCAGCGGTCCAATAAAGAGGACATCCACTCCGATCGAGAGGATTCCGGAGGAAATGGCGTTCTCGAGCATGTATCCCGAGAGGCGAGTGTCCTTGCCGATCACGATCTTGTGACGGCCGTGGCCGCGCGATTCCGGGTGGGCATTTTTGAAAACGTGTCCGGCGGCCCGCCCGAGTTTCAGCGCGGTTTCGGCGTCGACAGGCTTGAGGTTGGCCTTGCCGCGGACGCCGTCAGTTCCAAAGATCTTATGGGGAGCATTCATAGACAATCATCGGGTGAATTTGCCGGAGGGTTTCTCGGGGGCGGGAGACGGAGTCAGACGAATCGTGACCCGCGAGGGAACAATGCGCACGACCTCGACACTGCTCGGAACCACCACCTCCACGCGCTTGCTGACTAGATCGGCGTTTTCCTCCGAGGTCAGGTTGATGAACACCTCGAGATTGGTTTCGTGCAGTTTCTTTACGGCGAAGGAAGGTCCGCGAAGGGCGACAGTCACTGTCGAGGGAGTGACCTCATAGGACCGGTTGTCGTTCGGGAGGCGAAGCACCCGGACCGGCAAAGAAGCATACTCGTGGACGCTCATGAACTCCATGTCGGGAATGACCCGTTGATGAATGACCAGCCAGGTGATAATCGCCAAGGCAAGGGCGCACAGTTTCCAAGGGTAATTGTGAACAATCAGCTTCCGCCACATGATCAGCCTCGCTCGGAAGGTTTCAGGGGCGAAGTCGATTTCGCCGGCAGCAGCCGTCCCAAAGACCAAATCCAATCCAGAATCCCCTGGGGTTTGCCTCCATGAATGCAGGTGGAGCAGAGAAATGCCCGAAGCTGTTCCTCAGTCACGCCCCGCGTGAGATGGCCTTGATAAGCATAGGAGACCGCCCCGGTTTCCTCGGAGACCACCACCACGACCGCATCGGTTTCCTCGCTTAATCCGATGGCGGCCCGATGGCGTGTGCCCAGCGAGGTCGGGAGATCCTGCCGGCGGGTCAGAGGAAAAATGCAGGCGGCGAATGCAATGCGATCCTGACGGATGATCACACCGCCATCATGAATGGCGTTGTTGGGAAAGAAGATGGCCTCCATCATCTCCGGGGTGGACTGGCAGTCCACGACGATGCCGGATTCGACCGCCTGCTGGAGGTTCAGCGACTGCTCGATCGCGATCAGGGCGCCAATCCGCATCTCCGAAAGACGCGCGGCCGCCTGGATGATCGTTTCAATATTGGCCCGTTGCTGATGCATCGTCGCAAACATGGGTTGTTTGCCCAGCTCAGCCAGGATACGGCGTAACTCCGGCTGGAAGATAATCAGAACCGCCACGATAAAAATGGCCGAGAAATTTTGTAGCAACCAAGTTAATACCCTCAGGTTCAGAAAGATGCTGATTGATACCAGAACCAACAGCAGCATCAGAAATCCTGTGACGACCGCCGCCCCCCGAGTTCCCCGTAGAAAGATGAAGGCGTAGTAGAAACCGATCGCGAGAATCAAAACCTCGACCACCGGACGCCAGCCTTCGCTCAGAATATTCCCAATCATGTTTTTTGCCGCGCCAGGATGGCTTCCATCATGCGCACGGCCTGGCTTGTTTCCGCCACGTCATGCGTGCGGATCAGATGAATGCCCGCCATCACCGACCACAGGGTGGCTCCCAGGCAACCGGCCAGACGATGATCCGGGTCCACACCCAATAACCCGCTGATGAAAGATTTCCGCGATACTCCCAACAGCAGGGGACGCTGGTATCTATTAAAACGCTTTAATCCAGCCAGCAACTCCAAATTATGTTCCAGGTTCTTGCCAAACCCAATTCCGACGTCCAGCACCACCTGTTCGGATCGCACGCCGCACCCTTCGCACCAGTCCATCTGCCGCTCAAAGAACCGGTCTACTTCGTCGACGATATCGGTGTAATGAGGGTTGATCTGCATGGTCTGAGGCGTTCCTTGCATGTGCATCGCAACGTACCCAGCGCCGCTTTCCGACACCAATCGGCCCATCGCCGGATCCATCCGATTGGCGGCGATATTGTTGATGATGCTCGCGCCCGCAGCCAGCGCCGGCTCGGCCACCTCGGTTTTCTGTGTGTCAATCGATAGGGGAACGGCGATCCTTTCGGTCAGCTGCCGGATCACAGGCAGGACGCGGCGCTTTTCTTCGTCCGCCGGGACCGGCGTGGCAAAAGGACGGGACGATTCGCCTCCAATGTCAATCAGGTCGGCCCCCTGTTCGACCAACTCGCAGCCGTGCCGGACGGCCGCTTCGAGGTCGAGATACCGTCCGCCGTCGGAAAAGGAATCGGGCGTGACATTCAGAATCCCCATCAGGAGGACCGGGCGCGGAAAATTAAATTGATGTGTGCCAGCCAGCCATCGCATGCAGATTGTATTTCCGGTTTTGAACCCTTCAGCTCCCGGCTTCCCGCTGAACTCCGCCGGAGGGCGTGTCTTTATCGTCTTCGGCCTTTCAATCAAAGACTATTTCTTAGCCCCCGCCTTCTTGTCAATGCCAGCGTCACGACCCTGAACCGCAAATCAAAGGTTTAAACCGCTAATGGACGCCAATCAACGCGAATTAAAAAAGGCAAATTCAAAGGAGGCTGGAGTATTGGGAAAATCGATGGACTGTCCGTGATTCAACCGATCGGATGCCTCCGCTTTCATTCGCGTCTATTGGTGTTAGTTCGCGGTTGGTTTTTTGGGGAGCCTCTTATCTGCGGTTTTATGCGGCAGCTTGCGCGCGTCTTAGAGCCTGTTGGCCTTGGTGCTTGCATTTTTTGGCTTTTTTCTCGGAAGGGATTTTGCTTATTAGAAGCATGGTTGAGCTGCCGGAACATCTGGCTGGCCTCTTGTCGTCCCTGCGGAAGGCTCGATGGATCGCCATGGATACCGAGGCCGATAGCATTCATTGCTATCCGGAAAAGCTCTGTCTGATCCAACTCAGCTACCCGGGCGGTGATGCCTTGGTGGATCCTTTGGCGGACCTGGAATTGGATGCCCTCCTCCGAGTCCTGGCCCGCCGCCAGTTGATCCTCCACGGGGCGGATTATGATCTGCGACTCCTCCGCCGCACCTTCGGTTTTATCCCCGGGCAGGTCTTCGATACCATGCTGGCGGCCCGTTTTCTCGGCCTCAGGGAGTTCGGCCTGACCGATCTTGTCGCCCGGTTCCTGGGAGTTCGACTGGTGAAAGGCCCGCAGAAAGCCAACTGGGCCCGGCGTCCCCTAACCCCGGCCATGCTCGAATACGCCCTCAACGACGCCCGATACCTCCATCCGCTGGCCGAACTGCTCCGCGAAAAACTGACCGCCTTGGGTCGCCTCGAATGGCACCGCGAGGCGTGCGACCGGTTGATCCGTGAATGCGCCCAACCCCGATTCCGCGATCCAGACCTGGTTTGGCGCCTCCCTGGCAGCGACCGGCTTACCCCCGCCGCCCTCGCCATCCTGCGAGCCCTTTGGCAATGGCGCGAAGAAGAAGCTGTCCTCAGAAACAAACCCCCGTTCTTCGTTCTGAGCCACGATGTCCTCGTGGCGTTGGCTTCCCGAGCCGCCGAAGGCGCCCCCTTGCCTCCCTGCCTGCCCCGAGGCTGGCCGGATCATCGCCGGGAGGCGCTGCTTAAGGTCGTCACGAATGCCCAAGCCCAAACCCCCTCTCACTACCCCCGCACCCTCCAGTGCCGGCCCCGGCGATTCACCGATGCCGAAAACCAACGTCTCAACGAACTGAAACGCCGCCGCGACCAGGCCGCCCACCAACTCGGGCTGGAACCTTCCTTCATCGCCAGCCGATCGCTTCTGGTGGCGTTGGTCCGCGATCAGAACCACGACGCCCTGATGCATTGGCAAAAGGCGCTTCTTTTGCACGACGCCGTCAATACTGCCACATGCCGCGCCAATTAGATGCCGTGTACAAAGCTTGATTCCCTCCCGAAATCCGGTAGGGTCTGTGTTCACATATAACCACAAACACATATGTGCATATGGAATCTTGTTCGGCCTGGATTGTGTTCCGATACGCCCGGTTTGCCCCGCGCTTTCCGCAATGCGCGCAACCTCGATGGCCTCTGGACGCGCCCGGATTTCTCTTCCGCCTCCGCTGAATCCTCAGCCGATTCGGATGCCCGCCGCTCAAGGGCGCGCGGACGTTCTGGCTTTACGCTGATCGAGCTTTTGGTGGTCATCGCCATCATTGCCGTGCTGGCGGGCCTGTTATTACCGGCATTATCCCGGGCCAAGAATTCCGCCCGGCGGTTGCAGTGCCTGAACAACCTCAAACAAATGGTGACCGGATCGATGCTTTACGCCGACGATGCGGCCAGCGGGAGTTACACGGGCGACACGTTAGGCCGGCCGGGGGAGCGGTCGGCTTGGGACGACGACATCAACTATCTGTATCCTTCCTACATCAGCAATTGGCGCCTGTTCATCTGTCCCAGCACCCGGAATGTCATTGATCCCGCCAAGGTGGTCACCCACCAGGAGGACCGGCGATTGGAGAATCTGATTTATTGCGCGGCCAACACGGATGGGAAGCGGGGGATGAGTTACGAGACGCTTGGGGTGATGAATTTCGAGGTTCGGAAGACGCAAAACAGCCTGGCGGGCTACGTGCGAAAGACGGCGCCCCTGGATGTTGTCGCAGGCCCTTCCCAGGTCTGGCTCCACATGGATCAGGATGCCGGACTCAAGGAACATTTTCCCGATGATCGGGACAACCACGGGGCGGCCGGAGGCAATGTGGGATTTTGTGACGGACACGCAAGTTGGATTCCCCGTGGGGCTTACAGGGATTCGTACGCTCTCTCACAGGATGAGGGATGCGACAACGAATGCCGGATTGAGTAGGCCTTTGCCCAGGTGCGCCATGAAGGGGAAGTATCAGAGTGATTTAGGAGCGATCCGGCTCAGCTTGGGGCAGGACAGGGGGGCGCGTGAAATTCACGCAAAATGCGTGAGATTTTTGTCTGGAACAGCCTGAATGGCGGCCTTTTGATGTATGAGCAGGAGGATCCATAATGGCACGGCGGCTGCTAAGTACTTTCCAGGTGAAAATCATTTGACACCAAAAGTGCATGATTTAAAGTTTGCGAATCATTAACCCAAACAAAACCATATGAACAAACGTCGAATCTACAAGATCGGAGCATTCACGCTCATTGAGCTGCTGGTGGTGATTGCGATCATCGCCATTCTGGCTGGCATGTTGTTGCCGGCGCTGGCCAAAGCCAAAGCCAAAGCCCAACGTATTGCCTGCGTTAACAATCTGAAGCAGGTCGGACTTTCCTTCCGGTTGTTCGCCACGGATAACCAGGACACATTCCCGATGTCAGTCTCCACCAACCAGGGCGGCGCATCCGAAGCGTGGTCCGTCACCGTGGGACAAGCCATTCCGCTGCTTTACTGGAACTTCACCTGTCTGTCGAACGAACTCGGAACTCCCAAGGTTGTGACCTGCCCGAGCGACAGCGGACGCACGCTCGCCACCAACTTCCAGCAGATTGTCCTTCAGGCTACCGCCCGCAACAAGGCCATCAGCTATTTCGTGGGCAAGGATGCCGAGGAAACCCAGCCGCAGATGGTCCTGACGGGTGACCGCAATATCACTAACAACGCCGTGGGTGGGACCCCTGTGACGACGACCATCTTGTCGACCAAGAGCATCCTGGCTCGCCTGGGCACCAATCATCTGGCGGGCGCGACCCAGACGGGCGCTGGTTACTCGGCCACGATTCACCAGACCGCCGGCAACGTCTGCTTGGGTGACGGCAGCGTGCAGCAGACTACCACTCCGCGCTTGCGCGAGCAGCTTCGCAACAGCAACGATCCTCTGGGCCAAAACAACGTTGGTATTCCGGGAGACACCCAGAACTAAGTCTTGCGGCAAACCTTTGGTTTAGCTGAATCAGGCACCCCGTTTGGGGTGCCTTTTTTTATGACAACGGAAAAGAGCGTGAAAATTGCGGATTGCGGATTGGGGTTTGCGGATTGCGGATTGGAGAATGGATTACTGTTGTCGGAGCGTCATATCGATGATGTCCTGCAACGGGGTGGAGGGTTTGAATCCGGTGGTTTGAATGAGTTTGGCGAGGTTAGGTTTGCGGCGCAGCATATCTTCAAATCCCGGGGCGTAAGCGACTTGGTAAGGAAGGAATTCGATGGTCGAGAGTGAATTCAGCCGTTCGATGACCAATCGGGCGAGGTCAAGGATGCTGATTTCATGGTCACTTCCGACGTTGAAGACCTGGCCGCAGGCGGCCGGGCAGGCTTGGAGACGCATCAGGGCCTCGACGGCATCGTGAACGAGGCAGAAGCATCGTGTCTGGCGGCCGTTGCCGAAGACCTGGATGGGGGCATTTTTTTTGGCCGCCCCAATAAACCGGGGAAGCACCATGCCGTATTGGCCGGTTTGGCGAGGACCGACAATGTTGAAGAGACGGACCAGGACGACCGGCAACGCGCGTTCGCGGGCAAAGGCCAGGGCCAGGAATTCGTCCATCAGTTTCGAGCATGCATAGCTCCAGCGTCCCAGGTGAGGGGGGCCGATTAAGAGATCATCGTTTTCCGAGAACAGATTCTTGGTGCTTTTGCCGTAGACCTCGGAACTGGAGGTGATTAAGGTTCTCACGCCGTACCGGCCTGCCGCCTCGAGGATCGCCTCGGTTTCTTCAAGATTGGTGCGGATGGTGCGGATGGGAGATTTCACAACCAACTCGACACCAACAGCGGCAGCCAGGTGATAGATGCACTCGGCTCTTTTGACGAGATCCTCCAAGCCTGGACAAGTCGAAACGGCATGGGGCAGGATCTTCAGGTTGGGGTGGTTGCGGCATCGGTTGAGATTCTCGAGAGTTCCGGTGGAAAGGTTATCGATGACGACCACCTGTTTACTTTGATCCAACAATCGTTCGACCAGGTGGGATCCAATGAAGCCGGCGCCGCCGGTGACGATAGTGTGCGATGGATTCATCGAGGAGAACTCATGACGTTGGGAGAGGTCGCTGGCGTTTCAGGCGCCGGCTGGGGCGGCAGTGCCGGGGTCATGGCTGAGGTTTTGTCCGGGAGACGTGAGGATTGTGCGATGGCGGGTTTTGCCGGCCATAATGCGTTGGCGACGCCGCGGGCCAGTAATTCGCGATAATTGGGATCGGCGATACGTCTGGCTTCGGTGGGATTCGAGAGGAAACCGCCCTCCAACAGGATGGCGGGTCGTTGTTGGGGACGCAGCACCGAGAGAAATCGCGCGCGTTTGACCGTCCGGTCCCGGGCGCCTGTGGTGTTGAGGAGGGAACGATGCAACAGGACGGCATAGTGGAGATTGGCGGGATCAAAGGCATTGTTGGGATAAGACTGGGTGAGATCATCCTCGAAATCGCGAGTCAGGCTCGAGGGCATGCCTTTGGGGGTCAGACAGTAGGTTTCGATCCCGGCCGGTTCATAGGTGGGATAGACCGAGTTGAAGTGCAGACTGATGAACAGATCGGCGTTGAGCTGATGGGCGATCTCGGCGCGTTGAGGCAGACTCAGATCGATATCATTGGTGCGCGTGAGATGCACCTGCAGGCCTTGAGCGGCCAGGCGTCGCTGAATTCGCCGCGCCCAATCCAGCGTAAAATCTTTCTCTGGACGCCCGCTCAACACACTGAAGCAACCCGGATCTTTCCCGCCATGCCCCGGATCGATGACGATCACCGGTTGCTCCGGGAGCACGGGTGAGAGTTCGGCGACCAGGGGCAGCAGGCTTTTGTGAAGGTCAACGGTGTGTACGCACAGTTGACCCCGCTGGACGCAGGGGGAATAGCCCAGGTTGATGCCAACGCCATTCCAGGCGGCCAGCCGGTTGCCCGGGCTGAGAATCAAACGAGTCCGGGGCGTGGTCAACTCGACAGAGGTCCCGTTGCCGTTGGACACGCGCTTGAGATCTTTCAATCCGTTGGTCAGACACCAGTCCTCCCAGGGAACCCACATGGGCAGCAGCCATTCGTTGGTGGGGGCCAGCGTGATCCGATTGGTTTCCGCAGGGGGCTCGGGAACGACCGGGCATTGCGCGATTGCCGGGGCGGCGACAGGGGTGGGAGGCGGCAAGGATGGCAAAGGTTCCTCTATTCGCGCGGTCCTGCAACCCGCTAGCACCAACCCGAGGGCGAGCCAGCCCCCTTGGAACCCGAGTCGCCAGAAATCCAGATCGAGAAGCAGCCCGCGGCGTTTTTGCGCGCGCGACATTTTCTGCGACCGGTTTAGCACGCGGACATTGTGGGAATTTCAGCTGAAGACTCAAGCTGTTTGTTGCGTCCAGCGATTCTGCCCATGAACTTGGGAGGGACGGGCGCCACGTGTCCAAAAAATTGGATTCCAGGGCCTCCTATAACTCGGGTGTCACAGACTCCAAGAATCCTCGATCAGCGAAGTTCAACCGAGAGGTTCAAACGGTCGAGGGTGGATCCCTCGGACAAGGCGAGATTGGCCAGGGCAATGTTGTAGTCGGCCAGGGCTCGGATCTCGTTGTAAGCGGTGCTGACGAGATCGCGCTGGACCCGCAGCACCTCGAAGCTGGTGCTTTTGCCGTCTTCGAGTTTCTTTTGTTCAACTTCCAGGGCGGCTTCGGAAAACCGTCGGGCTTCCTGGGTGGCTTTGACACGTTCCAAAGCGGTTCGAACCTGGCCGACCGCATTGTCGACCTCCAACAAGATGCTTTGTTCGAGTTTTTTTAGGCCGAGGAGCAATTGTTTGCGGGTGCCGAGGGAGGCGCGCAGATGATTGCGGGCGGCGCTATTGCCGAGGGGGATGGTGAACTGGGCGCCGACCGAGTAAAAGGGATTATCGGCGCCGGCCCATTGGCTGGCGACATCGCCGTAATCGCGCGCATCGCCTCCGCCGGCCCAACCGTAGCTGCCCACGAGATCGAACTGGGGAAAGAGCTGGTTCTTCTGATATCGGATGGTGATGTCCTGTTTCTCGAGGTTGATTTTGGATTCGAGGAGGTCGGGGCGTTGGGTCATGGCCTTCATCCAGCTATCGGACAATTGAAGCGCTATCGGCGCTGTGTTCAGTCCGGAGGCCGGGCGGATGATCCCCTGCGTCCAGCCCGCGTAATCGTCGGTCAACAAGCCTTTCAGAAGATTCTGCTGGTCCTCGAGGCGTCGCTGGTTGGCCAGCAGATCGGCTCGGCGCGTGGCGACCTCCGATTCGGCCTCTTTTTCGCCCATGGGCGCCATCGAGCCCACCTCAACGCGTTTGCGGTTCATCGCCAGAAGGCGATCGGCCAGTTCCAGGGCCTTTTCCGATACCCGCACATTATCGAGAGCGGAAATCAGATTGTAGTAGGTGATTTCCACCTGGTGGGCCGTGCGCATGATCTGCTGGCGAAGGGCCAGCTCGGAGCTCTTCAGGCTGGCGCGGTTCAGTCGGATGTTCAGGCGCGCCTCGTCGATCCAGGCATTGCGCAGCAGCGGCTGACGGAGTTCAAAGAAACCGGCCTGTCCCGTCGAGAACTCAAAAGGCATCAATTGGATCAGGCCACTCGAACCGCCGGGCGCAAGACCGGATCGATTAAACATGTTGGCGCCCACCGAGTAACTCAGACCCCAGGGCAGGAGCCCGCCCAGGTTCGCGCGCCAGGAGTCCGTATCGGATTCGGATCCCGGGATGGGACGATTGACGTCATCGACCCCCCCCGGTTCCTGCGAGCCGTCGCGCTGCACTCCGGCGCTGAATGTCGGTTCGTATCGGGCATAGGCGATTTTGAGGTGATAACGGGCAATCGTCGGCGATTCCTTCTGGATTTGAATATCGAGGTTCCGTTGAAGAGCCATCCCGAGGCAATCCGCCAGGCTCAGCTGCACCGTCGGCTCTTCGCTGGCCTTCATAGGCCCGCCGAGGATCAACCACAGGAAAAGCCATCCGGACCAATGGAGGTTAAGCGATCGATGGGGGTTCATGGTTCCACAGGGGCAAGGACAATCCGAAAGCCGAGATCGCTGCTACGGGTGGACTCGCTGTAGCTGTCGCGGTTGGCAGACCGGCAGGCCTTGGCATCGTAAAGCCATGAGCCGCCCCGGGCAATCCGGAGGATCCCCTCCGCGGGGGCCTGGTAGTCCACGACCGTGTTTCCCGGCAACTCACTGGTTGAACCGTCCAGACACCATTCGAGCACGTTTCCTTGCGTATCATAAAGCCCCCAGGGATTGGGCTTTCGCGTGCCCACCGGGTGAGTCGAGGAATTGCTGTTGCCGTTGAACCAGGCGTATTCCTCGAGTTGACGGAGTTCCGGATCATTGCCGTGACTGAAGCGAGTCGAAGTGCCGGCCCGGCAGGCATATTCCCATTCGGCTTCCGTGGGCAGGCGATAGGCATGGTGTTCGGGCAACCGGCCTTCGGCTTGATGCTGTTGCGTGAGCCGCGCGCAATATTCCCGCGCATCTCGGTGACGGACCTTTTCAACCGGTCGCTGGGGGTCGCCCACGAACAAGCTGGGATTCGTGTTCATGATGGCCTGATATTCCGCCTGGGTGACCTCGCGAACGCCCATCCAGAATCCGCGCGTCAGGGTGACTTGGGTGAGAGGGCCTTCGTCCAGATCCCGGTCGGCTTCCTCGACGGGGCTCCCCATCGTGAAGGTGCCGGCCCGAATCCAGACCATTCCCGGAAAATGACTAGGGGCCAGGTCATTAGTCGCAAATCGGTGACCGCCAACAACCGGGGCATTCGTCAGTAGCTGGCGGCTGATGCGAGCGATTCGAGTGGGATGCAGGCTCAGCGTGAGGCCGATGTCCAGAGCGATCTCGAGGTTTCGATCCGGCCAAGTGCCTTGCCTGGATTCGCCCTCGAGCAAGCGGACTTCGATTCGGCGCGATGGACCTTCTGAAAAAGAGATCGACTCGATCTCTGAAATTTGGATGGTCTGAGTCTCCTGTGGTCCAGGTAATTGGACGCTATCTCCCGGCAGTATTCCCGAACAGAGATCGCCATTTCTGAGATGGATCCAGCAGCTTTTGGGGGAGTTGGTCCCGTTGGAACTTAGTCTGTTGAGGGTTATTCGACGGATCTGTTCCCGTGGCAAGACCAGGTTTGTTTGGGCGGCAGATCGAAACTCGAAGGTGCGATCGGTGAGGAATCCCGAGAAACGATTGCTGTTAGCGGTGAGGATGCTGTCGAGAAGATGCGGGCCTTGGGAGAGTTGGACATGGCGTATGGCGCCTGCGGGCAAGCCCAAAAGCCCGTAGGGGGTTTGGAGATGCAGGATTTCCGTTTCAAGTTGTCCGAATTGGGATTCGCCTTGATGAAACCAGAGCTCGTCGGGCTCCGGGCTTGATGATGGCAAGGAAATGGGGAGTGTTGCGGACTGGACTTGGCTCCAGCACAAGCCGATTGCGCCGAAAACGAGAATGAGCATCATGACAAAGCGGATCGACGCAGGCGGCAGCCGAGGAGAGGCGTCGAGAGCACAGGCTCGATTCGCCTCTTTCGAGTGACCCATCGGAGACTGTCGATCATTTCGCGGATGCGAATTCATAGCCGGCTACTTGGAGGGATCCCGAAACACAAAAAGGGCAAGGGCGAGCCCGGCGAAGGCGAGGCTAAAGCCGGCGAGCCATGCGAGGAGGGCGAGTTCATGCGCGGGTTGGGCTACTCCGGCGAGGACCTTATCCATGGTGCGGACGATCTCGAGATAGGAAAGGTCCGGGAGTCCGGCAAAATCGAATAGGAGATTGGAGACATGCCAGAGGCCGATCGTGGCGAGAATGGCCATTAATTGGCTGCGGAGCAAGGTGAGCAGGAGGAGGGTGAGGGTGACGAGCATCAGGGCGTTGCCCAAGACTTTGCCCAGGCTGATGAGCATCCAGCCCGTGGTTACCGAAGCAGAGCGTGATTCGAGATCGTCGGTGCCGTGGCCGGTGAGGGCGTTATAGAGGGCGGTGATGCGATTGGGTTTCGCCTCCAGCGGAGGCAGAACCAGACGGACATCGGCGTTTTGTCCGAGGAGGCCGAGAGTGCCATTTCCTTTGAATCGGACGATCACGTAGTTGCTTTTGCGGCCCCATCGATCTTCCTTGGCGGTGGCGCCCAGGCGATCGATGGTTCCGGTGTATTCGGTATCTTCGATTTTGATGGTGGCGGCGAGACCTTTTCGGAGCCGTTTGAATTCTTCGAAGCGATAGATCGGGACGGTCACCTGGAATTCATCCAGGGGAGCGATGGTAACCAGATGGGCGCCAAGGGCGACGTGTTGAGCGGCTTGGACGAGGACCTCGGTGACGTAACCGGAGATAGGGGCCGTAAGCGTGGTGCGACCGAGCCGTTGCCGGGCATCGCGGACACGGGCTTGAGCGTTTTCGACCTGTCGTTTTGCGGTGGGCACGGCGGCTTGGGCGATCAGGTATTGGTTTTCGGCGTTCTTGAGGTCGCGTTTGCGCGAACGCAGCTCGGTTTCGCGGTCTGCCTGTTCAATTTTACTGAGCAGATCCTTGCCGATGAGGGCGCGTTCAGCCCGGGTGACGGCATCCTCGGCTTGGGCGACGGCGCGTTGGGCGTCTTCAAGGCGGCGCTGGGTGTTGGCGACCTCGCTGAGGGCGGTTTCCTCGGCGCGGCGTTCCGTCTCGAGCTGATCAAACAGGAAGCGATCGTCGATTTGGGCCAGCACATCGCCGGTATTGACCTGATCGCCAACTTCGAGAGTCATTTCGAGCAGGTTGCCGTCGGTTCCGGCAAACACTTTGCGGGGTTCCCAGGCTTCGACGATGGTGTTTCGGGCGTTGGAAGTGACGTAACCTCCTTCGTTGCGGACGAGTTGATCCTGGCGGATGGCCCAGAAGCTGGCCGGGATCAGGACAAGGCCGATCATGCCGAGCACCGCGAGGGAACGGGACAGGAGTTTGGCGATGAGGTATTCAGCGCGGGTGATGCCGCGGCTGAGGATGGCGTCATTCAGACAGTCCTGTTCACGGGCCAAGGCCGCTCCAGCAACAAAGACAACGGCATGCATCCACAGGACCACGTAGCTGGAGTAGATCGCTTCCAACATCTGGCTGGCGACCTTCTGTTCGGCCTGCATGCCTTTGAGGGTGAGCAGGCTCAGCACCGCGCTGGCGATCAGGAAACCCCGGCACAACCAGGAGCCGGCCACCACGGCAAGGTCCGCCCGGCATAGAACCAGGACCGACGCCCACCGGGAAGGCAGACGACGGGTGGGCATACTCGTGCCCGCGCGGGCAGGGGTGGACAGCTCGCCTGGGATGGCGGACTGTCCAGCCGCCGGAGCTGTTTCAGGAGACTTTGGCGCGGAGGAATCCACAAAATTCGTCTTCGGTGATGAGTTTGAGATAGGCGTCTTCCAATTGGCGGGCGGTGGAATTGACGGCGACCACCGTGGCGCCGTTTTCACGGGCGAGCTTCAGCAGGCGCTCCACGATCTCGCCGGCGGCTTCTTGGACATCGAGTTCAAGCCGGATCCGACCGGGATCCGGAACAATCGGTTCGCGATGAAGCGACTCCCTGATAGCCGAGAGAAACCGGTCGACTGCGCCAGTCACGCGCAATTCGAGGATATTTTTCGGCAGCACATTTTCGAGATCGGCCCGGGATCCGTCAAACAGCAATTGGCCCTGGTTGAGGACCAACAGCCGGTCGCAAACCCGATCGATATCGCCCAGGATATGGGAGCTGAGAACCACGGTTTTGCGTTGCCGAAACTCTTCGAGCAAATCGAGCGTCTGCCGTCGGCTGATGGGATCCAGGCCGGCGGTGGGCTCATCCCAGATGAGGAGGTCGGGATCGTTCATGAGGGACGCGGCGATGCCGAGACGAGTCCGCATGCCTGTGGAGTAGGTCCCGATCTTGCGTCCGGCGTCCTCGGTTAATCCGACAGCGCGCAACAGCGTCCCCATGCGCGCCTGGTGTTCGCGGTGCTCGAGGCCAAAGCATCTCCCGACAAAATTCAAATAGCCGATCGCCGTCAGGTCTTTGGGAAAGGCCGGGGAATCCGACAGAAACCCGATTCGTTGACGAATAGCCCTGGCGCCCGGATGCATGCGCTGGCCGAAGATCGAGACTTCCCCGGCCGTTGCGCTGATCAAACCCAGGGCAATTCGCAGAAGCGTTGATTTGCCGGATCCATTGGCGCCGAGGAGGCCTATGGTGGAGCCGGCAGGCAAGTTGAAGGAGATGTCGGCCAAGGCCACCTGCCGCTGGGCGTAGACCTTGGTGACTCTCTCGAAAATGATCATGCGGTTTCTTTTACTCCGCGCGGCATCCTGGCGACAAGGAAAACTCCATCGAGAATGCATGGAAAGGGCCCGAGGCTTGTCTGGCCGGGTTACCTGACGCGGCGTCTCGGGCTCAAGCGGGTGTGAATGGAGCATCCGTTTTTCGGGCGAGATCGGCTGTCAACAGCAGGTCCTGATCCAGTCGCTTCCATCGCAGGCGGGAGAGTTGGAGGACATCCGCGGCGGTTCGGGCGCCCAGGCCTTCGACGGCCTTGAGGGCGGTCCGGCCTCCGAGGATTTTGGGGGCGTAGAAAAACGCGATCCGATGGGCGTGTTGTTCGAGAAGGAAAGAGGCATTGACCTTTCCTCCGCCTTCGACCAGGAGATGAGTGACCTTTGCCCGGCCGAGTTCATGCAGGAGCCAGGTAAGATCGATTTGACCCTCGAGAAGGGGGGCTCGCCACACAGTGAGATGTTTTTCGAGCCGGCGCACACGAGCTATTGGGGCGTTGGGGCCGACGACGATGACGGTGTCGCACCCGGGTTGCGATGCGGCAATCCGGGCGCTGGGCGGCGTTCGTGCCCGGGAATCGAGGACGATTCGCCGGAGGTGTTTATGGGGCGGCGCGGAAGTCATTCCCTGACGCAGCGAAAGGGGAAGATCTTCCCAGCGGATGGTCAGGCGCGGGTTATCGGCGAGAACGGTGTTAACCCCCACCAGAACGGCGTCGGCGGCCAATCGCAGGCGCATGGCGCAGGAACGAGCTTTCGGCCCGGTGATCCACTTGGATTCTCCGGTCGCGGTGGCAATCTTGCCATCGAGCGTCATCGCCGCCTTGACGGTTACGAAAGGGGTTTGGGTCGTGATCCAATGGTTAAAGGGAGCGTTGAGATCTTGAGCGGACCCAGCCAGAACGCCTTCGACCACGGAGACGCCGGCCCGGCGCAGGAGTTCAAAACCGCGGCCGGCGTGCCGGGGATTTGGATCCTGGGTGGCGGCGATCACCCGGCGGATTCCCGCCGCCACGATCGTTTCAGTGCAGGGAGGAGTGCGGCCCTGGGTACAACAAGGTTCGAGCGTCACCACCAGGGTGGCTCCGCGGCAGGAAAAACCGCGCCGGCGAGCATCCTCGATGGCTTCCACCTCGGCATGAGGTCCTCCGGCCCGATGATGCCATCCGCGTCCAATAATCCGGCCGGACTTGACCAGAACGGCGCCGACAAGTGGATTGGGGGAGGTCAATCCCCAGGCGCGACGGGCCAGGCGCAAGGCTGATCGCATGATGGCCACATGACTCGGGACCTTTGGCATGGCGATGAACAATCCGAAAGCGTGTGCATCCTAGGGGATCATAACCCGTCAGTGTTCATGACCCCTATGGAGCCGAGACCGCATTTTCTTCGGTTTCGGCATCGAAGAGGGCGGAGGCGAACTGGGCGGCATCGAAAGGTTGCAGGTCGTCGGGTTGTTCGCCCAGGCCGACAAATTTGATGGGCAGGCCGAGTTCGCGTTGGATGGCCACCGCCATTCCGCCTTTGCTGGTTCCATCGAGTTTGGTGATGATGAGGCCGGTCAGCTTGACGGCCTTGTGGAACTCGCGGGCTTGATTGAGGGCGTTCATGCCGGTGGGGGCATCCAGGACCAGGAGGGTATCGTGCGGGGCGTTCGGAGCAAGTTTGCGAATGACTCGATGCACCTTGTCCAGTTCCTGCATGAGGTTGTGTTTGGTGTGCAGCCGGCCGGCCGTGTCGATAAAGAGAAAATCCGCTTTTCGCGCCAAGGCAGCCGTGACGGCATCGTGGGCGACCGAGGCCGGATCGGCGCCGTAAGCGCCCGCAACCACATCGACCTTCAGCCGGTGCCCCCATAATTTGATTTGTTCGATGGCCGCCGCCCGGAAGGTGTCGCACGCGGCCAGCAGGGCGGTTTGTCCGTTCTTCTGCGCCCAATGGGCGAGCTTGGCGCAGGAGGTGGTTTTGCCGGTGCCATTCACTCCCACCAGGGAGACGACGGTGAGTTGGCCGGATTGAACCTGAAGCCGGGAGTCGCTCTGGCTCAAGTTACGTTCGATCTCCCGTCGGGCAATTCCGACGACATCGAGCCCGTTGCTCCCCTGGGTTTCATAAGCTTTCTTCACAGCGGCCACGATCTGGCTGGTGGTGGTCATGCCGAAGTCGGCGCTGATCAGGGCCGTTTCCAGTTCCTCCATGGTGGTCGCGGTGAGTTTGGGGGAACGGGTGATGATCCGCTTCAGCTCGTGAACGATGCGGGCCTGAGTTTTTTTAAGGCCTTCCTTGAATTTTTGAAACAATCCCATAGTAAAAAAGCGAAAGATCCTCAGGCTGGCGGTGAAACCTCGATGGATTGCGTCCGCTCCGGCGATCCTTTCAGGAGTTCCCATCGGTCCTTTAGCAGATCCACGAATTCCATGGGCAGGCGCACACTGCCGAGGGTGGGTTTGCCTCGACTGCGTCCATGGCAATCCGAGCCGCCTGTGATCAACAGATGATATTGGCGGGCCAGGAGTTGGTAACGCTCGGTTTGGGTGGCGCTGTGTTGGGAGTGAAAACACTCCAAGCCGTCCAGCCCCCCCCCGGCCAGGAGGGGTAGATAATCATCGATCCGGCTGAGCCCGGGATGCGCCAGAACGGCCAATCCCCCGGCATCATGGATCAGCTGAATGGCTTGGGAGACGGACATCTTGTATTTGGGCACCCAGGCGGGCCGATGTTTCTTGAGGAATCGTTCGAAGGCCTCGTCGATGCCCGAGCAGAATCCCGCGGCCACCAGGGCGCGACCCACATGCGGGCGCCCGGGTGAACGGCAGTTGGCCAGGGTAAAAACGTCCTCCGCCTGAAGCGGAATATTCAACCGGTTGAGCCGGGCGACCATTTCCCGGATTCGGTCCTGGCGGACATGCTGGAACTTGGCCATCTGCCGCGACAGCTCGGTATGGGAGGCGTCGATGCCATACCCCAGCAGATGAATCTCGTGATCGTCGATTTCCGCGGTCAATTCGGTTCCCGGAATGAACTCGATCCCCGCTGTCTTGCAGGCTTCCGCCGTGGCCGGGCATCCTTCGAGAGTATCGTGATCGGTGAGCGAAATGGCTGCAAACCCCGCCCGCGAAGCCCGAGCGGCAAGCTCTTCGGGGCTGTAGGTGCCATCCGAGTAGAACGTGTGGAGATGGAGATCCGCAAACTTCATTTCACGATTCGCGAGGGTCGCATCAGCTCGCTCCGGACTTTGTCGAGCACACCGTTGACAAATCGTCCGCTGTCTTCGGTCGAGTATTTCTTCGCAATGTCCACCGCCTCATTGATGCTGACCACGGGGGGGATGTCGTCGCGATGGTACATCTCAAAGACAGCGAGCCGCAGGACATTGCGGTCCACGACTGCCATCCGGTGTAGGCCCCAGTTTTTCGCATGTTTTTCAATTTCGGCATCGAGTTGAGCCCGATGGGACAATGTTCCACGGATCAGACCGTCGGTAAAGGCGCGCAGGGAGGCTTCCTCGGCGGTCAGGGGGGCGGTCTCGGTCTTCTGTCCCCAGGTGGCGGGTCCCTTGTCTTCCGCAATCACCGATGCCCGCTGCGAATCCCAGAAACGATCCAGCGCGTCCTCCAGATTCTCCGGAGGATTCAGATCACACTGAAACAAGAATTGAACGGCGCGTTCCCGCGCCAAACGTCGCGAACCCATAGTTCCAAGAAAATGATCTAGAACAACCGGGTGTTAAAGAAAAAAGTAAACCTCGTTTCAGCCAGCCTCGAGTCCTTGGCAACCGATCTCAATAAACCGGCACCCGAGGATCGATCTCGACGGACCAGGCCTGAATACCGCCCCGGACGCTCTTGACTCGCATAAAGCCGTGCTTTTTCAAAAAATCGACCGCTCCCAAGGATCGTCCGCCTGAATGGCAATACAGGTAGTAGGTTTTGTCGGGGTCTAGCGAGGAGGGATCCTTCAGCAATTGGCTCAACGGCAGAAAGGCGGTTCCCTCGACCGCGGCCACGGCTCTTTCGCCCGCCTCGCGGATATCTAAAACCTGGATGCCCAGGCTCGAATCATCGAGGGCCTTCTTCATCTCCACAACCGACACTTCGTCGGGATGATTACCCTCGGCCGTTGGCGTTGTAGAGTGTGAACAGGCGCGCGGGCAGTCCGTTAGCGTTTGGATTTGGGGATGTTGTCCGCATATGGGGCACTCGGGATCCCGCCGGATCTTCAGCTCGCGGAACCGCATGCTCGAAGCGTCGAACAAGAGCAGCCGCCGGAGGAGGGGATCGCCGAGTTGGAGCAAGACCTTGAGGATTTCCATGGCCTGGATGCATCCGATGATGCCGGGCACGATTCCCAGCACGCCCGCCTCGACACAGCTCGGGATGGTTCCGGGGGGTGGGGGCGTGGGAAAAAGGCAGCGATAACAGGGCCCATCGAGATGGGGGGCGAAAAGGCTGGCCTGCCCTTCCATCCGGTAGACGGCGCCGTAGGCGTTCGGTTTGCGCAGCAACACACAAGCATCGTTGATCAGATAGCGGGCTGGAAAATTGTCGGTGCAATCCAGGACGGCATCATAGCCGCTAATGATGTCCACGGCGTTGGCGCTGGTCAAATGGGCCGGGAAGGTCTCTAATTGAACATGAGGATTCAGATGAAGCAGGGTCCGCCGGGCGGATTCGGTTTTGGGCCGGCCCACATCGCGGGTTCCATGCAGGATCTGACGCTGCAGGTTAGATAGTTCCACCGGATCACCGTCCACCACCCCCAGCCGGCCAATTCCGGCGGCGGCCAGATACAGGCAAGCGGATGAGCCCAGCCCGCCGACGCCGATGCAAAGGACGCTGCTTTGGCGAAGCTTCGTCTGACCGGCAAGGCCTACCTCCGGGAGAATGAGGTGTCTGGCGTACCGCGCGATTTCATCCTGGCTGAACTTCATTCGGGATGAAAATAAGGGAGGCCCGCCGAAAATCAAGCCGGCCAGTCTGAAACCCGCTCATTGAATCCCGCGAGTGCGGACCAGTCTCACGCGGGGACCCAGCCCGCCGTTCCAGCGCAAAGGCTAAGAGCCTGTTTGAGTGCGCCGTGACAAAGGCGCAGAACTCCAGTGGGAGAGTAAACGAAACCCACCCGGCAACTTAAGCTCCAGCCGGTAGCAGCCGAGGCGAATATGGAAGCAATGAAATGTTCGAAGCCCTTGGTGTAAAAGGCCCGATAGCGGGTCAGCGAGCCAGCAGGCCGTAATGCGAATGAACATCGAGCAAGTCCCGAAACCATCTAATGTGGATGCCGACCCAGCTCAAACATGGGGAAGGCTGCCATCGGACAGTATGCGAGCGAACCAAACGCTGTTCGGGTCCACCGGGGCATTGATGACAGCATGTTGGCGAGAGGGGTTCTGTAGCAACA
>JAKLHY010000030.1 GCA_022709905.1 Verrucomicrobiota bacterium
GCGCCTCACGACCTACAACGGACCGGCAAATAAGCCCAAGACTTAGGTTAATTCTTTTCCGTGGAAATCCAGGCTAGGCCTGCGCCTGTCCCCTCGAACTCCTCGTAAGAATGCAGGCGCTGAAAGACCTTAAATAGACGGTCCGCATATTTCATGTCGAATCCCGCCCCATTATCGCGAACTCGAAAAACCACCTCGTCTTCCCGAGACTGCGCCTCGATGGCAATCCAGGCCGGATCCCGTTTCGTCGTGAACTTGATGGCATTGCCCAGCAGATTCAGCCAAACCTGCAATAACAAGGACCGATCTCCCTTGACGGCCGGCAAGTCACTGACTCGAAGGTCGATGGATCGTCCCTTCAGGAGGGGGGACAGCTCGTCCAAGGCCTGTTTGACCAGATTGTTCATGTTGATTTCCTGGCATTCAAACCGTTGTCGGGTGAGGCGGGAGAAGGCCAGGAGATCGTTGATGAGCTGGCTCATGCGCTGGGCGTTGCGCTGGACGGTGTCGATCAGCTGGCAGGCCTCGGGATTGAGATGCGGGGCATGGTCTTCTTTAAGAATGCTGGAGAACCCCTGAATTGCCCGCAACGGAGCCCGAAGATCGTGGGACACCGAATAACTAAAGGCCTCCAATTCCTGGTTGATGGCCTGGAGTTCCCGCGTTCGAAGATCCACTCGGGTTTCCAGGGTTCTAGCCTGATGGCGGATTTCCTCGAGCAACCGGGCGTTCTCCATCGCCAGGGCAACCTGCGCGCTGACTGTCTCCAATACCTGCAGTCTGCGTGGTTCAGGCCGGTCGTGATTCCGGCTGAATAAGACAACACCCCCCAGTATCTGGCCCTGAGACTCCAATGGAAAAATGGCGATATAGCTCAGGCGCTCGGCCGCCATCACCGGGGTAATCTCCGGATCCACCCCGCCGTCCGCCAAGTCATAGACGAGAATCTCCCTCCGCTCGATGCATCGCGCGCATAACGGTCTTGCGATCAAGGGGAAAGATGATGCCTCGATTTCCTTGGAACTCCTGGCAGGATCAAGACCGGCCACAACCACCATCGACTCGAGAGACTCTCCTCGAAACAGGAAACCACCGTTCACTTGAACCAACGCAAGGATTTCCTCCAGGATTTCATTCGGCAGAAACCTCGACTCTCGCTGTCCTGCGCATACGGATACCAACCGGTTAATCGCTAGCAGTTCTTCGTTATGCCGGCGAACCTGATCCTCGGATCGACGAATGCGCCGTTGATTGTGTCGCACCAGAAAAAACGCCAAAGCCCCTGTGGCCCCAACATAAAACCAGCCCTTAAAGGTCTGCAGCCAGCTGAGAACTTGCGGGGTGGAATCCGGAAAAGCCACCGGCAGGAGCCGATCGGAGAACAGGATCCAAGATCCCCCCAACCCGATGTAAATCAGCGCGGTCTTGAAGGCCGCAACGAGGTCTCGATGGCGATCATCCCCGGCGAGGCCCACAGGCGGATCGCTGCCTTCGGCGGGATTCCTGGAGCCTCCGGGAATCTCGATCCCCGCAAGAGAGTCCTTCATTTCATGCTCCCCATCCCTGCTCAAGCGCGGCTTCATTTCCATATACCCCCTGCGTTTGGCCTGTTCAACAGCTCAAGTTCGAGCACAACCCGGGGCATTAAGACCCGATTCGTCGGTTTTTGGCAAAGCCAAAATCACCCCTAAGTTGCTGGTTCCCGCCGCCTTTCGTTCGGATGCCAAAGGCCGCCTGTGAACTTCAAGCTTTCCAGCGTTCAAGCAGGCAGTATCTTTCGCCCATGACATTAAAGGAACAGATGGAACAACTGGCGCGCCAGGCCAAAACCGCTTCCCGGCCGCTGGCCAGACTGACCGCAGCCGAAAAAAACGCGTGCCTGGCCGCCATGGCTAACGCCATCGAGAACAACACGCCCGCCCTCCTGGCAGCCAACGACCTGGATGTCACCGCAGCACATCAAAACGGACTTTCCCCTGCCTTGATCGATCGTCTCAAGCTCGACTCCAAACGCATCGGATCCATGGCCAAAGGACTGCGCGAGGTCGCCGCCCTGCCCGATCCCGTAGGCCGACTCCTGGACGAGCGCGTGCGTCCCAATGGTCTCAAACTGCAGAAGGTCTCGGTGCCCATCGGGGTTATCGTCATCATCTTTGAATCCCGGCCCAACGTCACCGCTGATGCCGCGGGCCTCTGTTTCAAATCCGGCAATGCCACGATCTTGCGAGGCGGCAAGGAGGCCCTGCATTCCAACCAAGCCATTGCCTCCACCCTGCTCGACGCCGCCCGCAAAGCCCTGCCAAACTTCCCAGAACACGCCATCCAGATGGTGACCACTCCCGACCGCCATGCCATCGGAAACCTGCTCGCCCTCACCCAATACATCGACCTTTGCATGCCGCGCGGCGGCGAAGGCCTCATTCGAGCCGTGGCTGAGTGCTCCAAGGTCCCCGTCATCAAACATTACAAGGGCGTCTGCCATGTTTACGTAGATGCGATGGCCGACCTCGCCATGGCCGAAGCCATCGTCCTGAATGCCAAAGTCCAGCGCCCCGGGGTCTGCAATGCCATGGAAACGCTCCTTGTCGATCGAGCCATCGCCCCAAGTTTCCTGCCTTCCGTGGCCCGACGGCTCCACGAGAAACAGGTCGAACTCCGCGTCGATAACGAGTCCAAACGCCAGCTCGAATGTGTCGTTCCTGATCTAAAGCCCGCGACCGAAGAAGATTGGTACGCCGAATATCTGGATTTAGTCCTCGCCGTCCGAATTGTCGATGGGGTCCAGGCGGCAATTGATCACATAAATACTTACGGATCAGCCCACTCGGACGCGATCATTACCCGGGATGAAGCCCTCGCCCGCCAGTTCCTCCAAGGGGTGGATTCCGCTGCGGTTTACTGGAATGCCTCCACTCGATTCACCGATGGAGGCGAGTTCGGCCTGGGCGCTGAAATCGGAATCAGCACCGACAAAATCGGCGCCCGCGGTCCCATGGGTCTCGAGGAACTCACCAGCTACAAATGGCTCGGTTTCGGCACAGGACAGTTGCGGGGTTAACGCACTCGCTTCCTCGCCCGAAAACAGCAGATAAAACGAATCCACCGCTCATTCACACTAATCAACACTAATAACGGCAGGCTGGACATAGAGGACCTGAAGGGTTCGGCCCGCCATTATTGGCGTCGATTGGCGTCTATTCGCGGTTAAGTCGTTTTATTTGCGGTTCAAGGGCCGCCCGGGCGACTTGACAAATGAGCCGTCGGAGCGGATTCTTATCTGGCATAACACAATGGTTCGCTCTGGTTTCTGCCTGCGAGGCGAGTCGTTAAATGGACCATGTCCTATGGTGAATAAACACGCGCAAAAGACGCTCTTGTTGGTAGCTGCATGGCTCGTGACCGCATCTGTCCCGGGACAGGTGGTGACTAGTTATAATTTCAGCAGCGGCTATGGAGCGGCGACGCCTCTGCCTGACAATGTATCCGCAACTGCCTTCAGTTCGCAGGGTCTGACAATCGATGCCAACAGCGGAACGTTACGCTTAACAGGCTGGCCAGAGGGGAATGCATTCAACCCGAATCGATACACGTCCTTCACTATTTCGACGACCTCTGCGGACTATGCCCTTAGATTGAGCGATTTGAACTTTGAATCCCGCCTGGACAACAAAAACCTTTCGCCGAGATATGTGAAGGTGGGCTTGTTCATTGAATTCAACGACCATACATCCGCCCAGTTTTTTTCAAGCGACTTTATCTTACCCAGGGATACTTCGCCTGTGCTTCAGGCCTGGAATTTTGAGGATCTGAATAATGTCACCCAGGCTGAGTTCCGTTTTTACGTTTGGGATACTAACGGAAACAACCGTCGCGCTTTATTTCTCGACAACATCAGCGTATCAGGATCCTTGGGCTCAATCACGCCTGTCCCCGAACCTTACGAGTACGGCCTGATCGCCGTGACCGGCCTTCTATGTTATGCGGCCTTCAATCGCCGCCAACTGAAAAAAGCCTGAAGTCGATCCATCGTCAGAAGCCTCCCCCCCCGAAGAACCGGTAAACCTCTAGGGAGGCAATGGTTCTGAAAATGTTGTTCATTATTTGCTTGTCAGCTCGAGACCGATTTGAGACAAGAGGCCGAAGGATTTAAAGGATTGGGTTTCCCGGACGAAAAAATGCAGCGATGCCAGCAGAGTATCTTAGCATACTAAGACCATGTCTTGGTGGCAGAATGAAGTAATGGGGAAATGATATGAAATGGGTTTTGACGATAATGGTGGCGATGGTTTCTCTAACCTCAGGGCGAAGCCAATTGGCCACTTTTGAATTCACTGGTTCCTTCCAAAACACAACACGAAATACACCGACTTCCGTTGCTGCCGGAGCTGATTCGACTTCTTTTGACTTGGTGAATCTTGCGACCAAGAACATTAACAATACAACGGATAATAACTGGGTGGTTCAAAACTGGAACCAGGGATCATCCATCGATTCGACTGAATACGCGTATTTTAGGATCTCGGCTGAATCGGGTTTCCTGCTCAATTTGACTCAGCTTAATTTTCAGTCTTCGCAAGGCATCGTTGCTGGGCCGGATAACGCGCAAGTCAGTTTATTCATCAATGGTTCATCGACAGCATCAGCCAGTTATGCCTACTCTCCAACGCTGGATGCGTCCATTCCTCTTCCTGCGTTTTCTTGGGATTTCATTGATATTCAGGATGCGACATCGGCTGAGTTCCGTTTTTACGGATGGAACGCTTCAGCTGCGGAAGGCAGCCTCAGGTATGATCAAATCACAGCCGGAGGATCCGTCACTCCTGTCCCCGAACCTTACGAATACGGCCTGATCGCCGTGACCGGGCTTTTGGGATATGGGATTTTTAATCGACGGCAAGCCAAAAAAGTCAATCAGGTATAAACTCGCCGCCGTTTATCTTCCGCCTTTGGACGTGACCGCACGTCCCGCCCCCGAGCCGGGCGAGTATCTCATGGTCGCTGTAGGGGGGGCTGTTGTTTCTTCCGTTTCTCCATCGCCGGAGTCTCAGGCGGGCATAAGCAAACCGCGGCAGTGAGTTGCTTTTTCCAGAATGCTTTCCCGGGAGTCCACACGGCCCTCAAAGGAGCATTTCATCGCGACTACCACTGGTTCGATCTCAAGCTGGATTAGCGGTTCACACGCCACAGCAAGTATCCCCCAACGCCCTGAAACAGGAAATTGGGAAACCAGATAATCAAATGCGGCGCTAATTCGGGACGATCATCCAGCATTTTGCCGGTGATCACAAATCCGTAGTAGAGGAGCACGAGAATCAACGCCATCGCGATGCCCACGCTAGTTTCACGGCGATGGGCTCGAACGGCGAGGGGAATTCCTATTAAGGTGAAGGAAAAACAGGCGAAGGAAAAGGACATCTGGCGATTGAGGTAAACCTGGGCTTTTCCGAGCAGCGATCGGAGCGGATCAGGAGCGCGGGTCTTTTTTTCCAGGGCGCGATCTCCGGCTGGAACAGGCACGGGCAAGGGGGTGGTGTCCTGGGTGATCTTTTTCAATTCATCGATTTCGGCCAGCAATTGCTGAAATGTCATTTCATCCAAATCCACTCTGGTTCTGGAACGCGACGTCAGGGTGTTCAAATCGACTGAAAACTCGTAAAGCTCGCCGGGCGATGGAATCCATTGACCGCTGTTCAGAAAGGCCCCCCAGTAATCAAACAGCTGAAGAGAGACCTGGCGGGACTGGGCATCTATCTTTTTGCGGCCTCGGGGGGCGTGGACATAGAGCTCGCGGTGGCCCTCTTTGTTCAGCTGGGAGACGATAATCTCCTCCAGATCATCTCCATGGATTTTGCCGACATACAGGACATAATCTCCGACCACCACAAAACGGCCTTCGACAAACATGCCGGCCACACTCTTGACTCCCATGGTGTAGAGAATTTTCTTGTAGTTTTGCCGGCAGCGTGGCGCCACCTCGAGGTTGAGCCAGGCGCAGAAGACGGTCAGCAGGATCCCCACAAGCAGGATGGGGAGGATCAGGCTGATCAAACTGATCCCATTGGCTCGAGCGGCCGTCAATTCCTGATCGGCGCTGAATCGGCCGAATACCAGCAACGTGGCGGTGAGTAATCCCATGGGAAGGGCGTATATCAGCACATAAGGCAACAAGAGCGCGATGGCTTCCGCAATCAGTCCCAGGGTGGCCTGACGGCTGACCAGCAGTCCCAGAATCTCCTTCAACAGGTTCCCTAATAGCAGGACGAAGGCGAAAACCACGACGGTCATCACCAAGGTCAACAAGACTTGCCGGAGCAAATAGAGCTGCAAGGTTTTCATCCCGAGCGGCTCCAGATTAGAGGCTCAGGGGCCGGGTGTCAGCAAATATGCGCTTTTCACTATTCAGTCCGGCTGCCCTCGGCTAAGGTCACTCCCCAGGGCCAGACACGATGACCTATACCGATGCTGTGCAATTCCTGTATGGACTCCGCTGGTTTGGAACCAAGCTGGGCTTGGACCACACGCGAACACTGGCGGACTCCGTTGGTCTACCTCAAGACCGGCTCCGGTTCATCCATGTGGCCGGCACCAACGGGAAGGGATCCACGTGCGCCATGTTGGAAAGCATTTACCGGCGCGCAGGCTTGCGCGTCGGATTGTTTACTTCCCCGCATTTAATCTCTTTCTGCGAGCGGATTCAGGTCAATCGGAGGCCAATCTCTGAAACCGAAGTCGTGCGCCTGGTCCAACGTCTGCAAAAGCGCCTGCGGAGCTTCCCGGCGGACAATCACCCGACGTTTTTTGAGGTGATCACCGTGATGGCCTTGATCTATTTTGCCGACCAGCAGTGCGATCTGGTCATCTGGGAGACCGGTCTGGGAGGTCGCCTGGACGCCACCAATATCGTCACCCCCCTGGCCAGCGTGATCACCAACGTTCAACTGGATCATCAGTCGTGGTTGGGGGATACCCTCGAGCAGATTGCGACGGAAAAGGCCGGCATTATCAAGCCCGGAGTTCCGGCGATCACTGCAACCGAAATTCCCGGCGCCCTGGCAGTCATTCAGAAAACCGCTCGAATCCAGGCGTCGCCTCTGAGAATCGTTGGCCGGGAACACACTTCCCGCGCCCCGTTGGATTCATTGGAACTTCCGTTGAGAGGCGAGCACCAGCGGATGAACGCTGCCCTGGCGATTGCCACTGTGGAATGTCTACGCCCCCAACTCCCTGTATCGCACGAGGCCTTGTGCGATGGTTTGCTCCAGGTCGAGTGGGCAGGCCGTCTGCAAGTCGAAACCACCACCCACGGCCAAATCCTGGTCCTCGATGGCGCTCACAATCCCGCGGGAGCAGGAACCTTGCGAGCGGCCATTCGATACTACTTTCCTTCGGCCAAACCCGTCCTCATCCTTGGCATGCTGCGCGACAAAGACTGGCATACCATGTGCGAATTGCTTTCACCCTTGTCCAGCCGCATTTTTCTGGTGCCGGTTGCCAGCGAAAGATCCGTCTCACCTCAGGAACTGATCGGGGTTTGCCAGAAAGCGCATCCTGACGCCCACATCGAGACGACCTCCTCCCTGACAGCCGCCTTGCAGGCCACCGCCATGGATCGGATGGTTATTATCACCGGCTCCTTGTATCTGATCGGCGAAGCCATGGAAACACTTCACCTGTCCCCCGAACTCCACACCAATGAACGAGGACTCAATGAATGGGGAGCCGCTGCGCCCCCCTCAACTTGTCTTCAGGGATTTGCCAGGAGAGGATGATTTCCACACCCTCTGAGGACTTGGGGGATTATTAGTATTCGGTCCAAACGCCCTTCTGGAGCTCATTGACCGCGGCGTGCGTGAGCGTCCCGACAAAATCTTCATTTGCCCTCAGGATCATGCGGACTATCTTGAGTCAGGTTTTGCCGGAATGTCTGTCAGAACCTATTAGACCGGGAGAAATTTGGTTAACCAAAGGATCGAAACCTCGGTCTGGTACAAAGAGCATTCAATCCCATTGGGATGGAAAACACCGATTTGAAGATGCAAGATCAATACGGATTCAGCCCTGGGCTCGAGTTCATGAGAGTCTTGGCCGAGACTGGGATAAATCCGCGAATGAAGGATCGTTTGATTCGCCTCTTTGTCCTGGCCGGCATGGTTTTGGCATCGGCAGCGGGGATGCGGGGCGATGAGTTGGAGGAAGCCCGTCGAAGTCTTTTGAGGGGGGATTATGCGGGCTGCATTCGACAATGCGAGGTGGGGCTGGCTGAGGAAACCCACGAACAGGACTGGAATCAAATCCTGCTGCCCGCCTTGCTGGCGGTGGGACAGTATGAACAGGCACTAAGCCGGGTCACCAATATCGTGGCCAAAGAAAGCCGGAATCTGCCCGTCCGCTGGCTGGCGCGCGAGGTCTTTTTAAAAAACGGCCGTGTTCCTCAAGCCCATGAGATGCTCGACTATATCGTGGAGGCCATGGCCCAGCGCCCCTGGGCCTATCGCGATTCACCGAGCCTGATCGCGTTTGGACGGGCCGCGCTCTGTAAGGGCGCCGATCCCAAGCGCGTTCTGGAGAAGCTTTATGGAACCGCCAAACAGGCGGATCCTTATTTGCGCGACATTTATCTGGCCTCGGGGGAGTTGGCCCTGGACAAAAGCGATTACGCGCTGGCCGCCCAGACTTTTCAGGAAGGACTGAAAAACATCCCCGACGATCCGGAGTTGCAGTTTGGATTGGCCCGGGCTTACGCCCCGAGCGACCGATCCCAAATGTTGAAACTTCTGCAATCGGTTCTGCAGAAGAACGCCCGGCACGTGCCCGCCCTGCTGTTGATCGTCGATCACGCGATTGACGCCGAGGATTATGCTCAAGCGGACACGTTCCTGGACCGCGCCCTGGCTGTCAATCCCTGGCAGGCCGAGGCCTGGAGCTATCGGGCTGTCCTGGCCAATCTGCGACACCAACCGGACCTCCGACGGACAGCATATCGGAATGCGTTGCGGTATTGGGCCGCCAATCCCCATGTGGATCATCTGATTGGACGCAAACTATCCCAGAAATACCGCTTTGCCGAGGGAGCGGATCATCAGCGCCAAGCCCTGAAGTTTGAACCCGGTTTTCTTCCCGCCAAAGCTCAGCTTGCCCAGGATCTGCTGCGCCTGGGAGATACGGCCGAAGGCTGGCGCCTGGCCCAGGAGGTTCATGACGCGGATGCCTACGACGTCACCGCGTTCAATCTGGCGACTCTCCATGATACCATGGGCCGGTTTCAGGTGTTGACCAATCGCGATTTCATCGTCCGAATGAGCGCCAAAGAAGCGGCCATCTATGGAGAACGGGTGCTGGCCCTGCTGGATCGCGCCAAACGACAACTCGCCCCCAAATACGGCCTGGCTCTGGATCATCCGATCACTGTTGAGATCTTTCCCGAGTATAAGGATTTTGGCGTGCGCACCTTTGGGATGCCGGATAATCCCGGCTACCTGGGAGTGTGTTTCGGCTCGGTGATCACCGCCAACAGCCCGGCCGCCAATGCGGGGCATCCTGTGAATTGGGAAGCGGTGCTTTGGCATGAATTCTGCCATGTGGTCACCCTGCACTTGAGCCGGCAGAAAATGCCCCGGTGGCTCAGCGAAGGCCTCTCCGTCTACGAAGAACGCCAAGCCAATCCCATCTGGGGGCAGCATCTCAATCCGCGCTACCGGGAGATGCTCCTCGCCGACGATCTGCCTCCCGTATCGGGGCTCAGCGCTGCGTTCCTGGCCCCGCGTTCGAATCTGCACCTGCAGTTCGCATATTTTCATTCCTCGCTTGTGGTCGAATACCTGATCGATCAATACGGACTGGATTCCATGAAGGCCGTTTTGCGGGCTCTGGGAGAGGGCATGGAAATCAACAAGGCACTCGAAAACCACCTGGCTCCCCTAAACAGAATCGATGCCGATTTTGCCGCCCATGCCCGGCGTCTGGCCCGCAACCTCGCGCCCAGACTGGATTGGACCGAACCCGCGAAGGAACCGGCCGATTCCGCCCCTACCACCGATCTGCTCGAATGGGCGGAGCAACGACCGACCAATTTCTGGGCCCTCACCCTGACCGCACGTCACTTGATTGACCAAAAGAAATGGGAGGAAGCCAAAACGCCCCTCCTGAAACTGACCGAACTCTATCCCAACCAGACCGGCGGGGACCATGCCTATCGTCTGTTGGCCCGCGCTCATCGAGAACTCGGTGAGTTGTCCGAGGAACGGCAAGCCCTCTCACGACTGGCCGAACTGGAAAACGATGCGCTCGATGCCTACCAGCGCCTGTTTGAGTTGGGCGCAGCCGAATCAGACTGGGCCGCCGTCGCCCTCAACGCCCAACGCTTTCTGGCGGTGAATCCCCTGGTCGCCACGCCGTATCGCTACCTTGCCCAAGCCTGTGAGGCCCGACAGGACTGGGCTGGCGTCCAATCCGCCTGCCGCACTTGGCTCCTTCTCGATCCCGCAAATCCCGCCGAGGTCCACTTCCGCCTCGCCAAGGCCCTCCACCAAAACCGTGAACCCGCCGCCCGCCGCCATGTCGTGCTCGCCCTGGAAGAAACCCCACGTCACCGCGAGGCGCTGAAACTCCTCTTGGACATTGAGCGCGCCAGCCCCAATCCTCCCCCGGCCTCCTCCAATCCTTCCGTCCCAATCCCATGATCCAACACAGCCAAATCAAATCTCGCTGGGGCTCGGTCATCGGGATCCTGGTCGTGCTGCTCGTCTTTTCCATGGCCCTGGCTCTGGCCCAACGGCGTTGGGGACGCGGACGCTTCATCAACGCGGACGGTTTCCGAACGGCCCGCGAAATTCCCTCCCACAGCACCGGCACCCCTTCCTGGACGAATTCGCCGGGATTCGAGCAGGATGTTTTCACTTTTGTGCGGATTCGTTACAACCAGGGACGTTTGGGGTGGGGCAGCGCCGGGAATTGGACCACCGACCTGCCCGACAGCGACCTCAACCTCTCCTTTCGGCTCCAACAAATGACGTCCATCAAGGTCGATCCCGATGGGCGCATCCTCGAATTGACAGATCGGGAGCTGACGAATTTTCCCTTCATCTACATCGTGGAACCCGGCGGCCTGGGCTTTACCGACGAAGAAGCCACGGCCTTGCGAAAATATCTCTTGAACGGCGGATTCCTGATGATTGACGATTTCTGGGGCGAACGGGAATGGAACAATTGTGAGACCGAGATGAAACGGGTTTTTCCTGATCGGAGTTTCTCGGATCTATCGCTCGATCATCCGCTTTACCGGTGCGTGTTCCCCATCACCGCAAAACATCAGGTGCCGGCCGTGGACCTTGGGGTGGACAGCCAGTGGTCGGGCGTCACCTGGGAACGCCCCGACGCTCGAGAGGTGCATCACCGCGTCATCCTGGACGATCAACAGCGGATCATGGTGATTGCCACCCACAACACCGACAACGGCGATGGCTGGGAACGCGAAGGGGAAAATGATTATTACTTCCACAATTTTTCCGAGAAAATCGCCTACCCGCTCGGGATCAACATCATTTTTTACGCCATGACCCATTAACCCACCCCAACCCAACATGACCTTCAAAACCCCCGAATCCAAATCCTCCGAGCCCCCGATCACTCCCGCGTCTTTCCGGGATGAAATGCAGGCCGTCCTGCGCCTAACCAGCGGACGCGAACGCATGGAAGCCGAATTGTCCAAGGTCATTGTGGGCCAAAAGGAGGTGATCGAACAAATCTTGATTGCCCTGTGTTGCGGCGGGCATTGCCTGATTACCGGCGCTCCGGGCCTGGCAAAAACCCTGCTCGTCAAGTCGATTGCCAGCATTTTTCATCTCAAGTATCAGCGCATTCAGTTCACGCCGGACTTGATGCCAGCCGATATCACCGGCACTGAGATTCTTCAGGACACCGATGCCGGCCGCCGCCTGGTTTTTGTTCCAGGCCCCCTGTTTGCCAATCTGATTCTCGCCGACGAAATCAATCGCACCCCGCCCAAAACGCAGGCCGCCCTCCTCGAAGCCATGCAGGAGATCCAGGTCACCGCCGCCGGGGTTCGTTATCCGCTTCACCCGCCCTTTTTTGTTCTCGCGACTCAGAATCCGATTGAGATGGAAGGGACGTATCCTTTGCCCGAGGCCCAATTGGATCGTTTCATGTTCAATGTGATCATGGATTACCTGCCTGAGGAGGACGAAATCGCCGTGGTCACCCGCACCACAGCCTCTCCGCCCGCGGACTTGGAGGCGCTGTTCACCGGTGAAGACGTTCTGAAGTTTCATGATCTGGTGCGCAAGGTGCCGGTCGCCGAAGAAATGGTCCGCTACGCGGTCCGACTGGCGGCCGCATCGAGACCGAACCATCCTCAAACCCCGGATTTCGTCAACCAATGGGTGAACTGGGGCGCGGGCACCCGTGCCGGACAGTTCCTGGTGCTGGGCGCCAAAGTCCGCGCCTTGTTCAAGGGACGGGCCCATGTCGCGGTCGACGATATCCAATCCCTGGCCCGTCCCGTTCTTCGCCATCGGATCCTGTTGAACTATCGGGCCGAGGCGGAAAACATCCGAGTCGAGGACATCATTGAACGGTTGCTGAAACACGTGCCGATTCCCCTGAATCCATGAAAGTCGAAACCTGCCCCCCCCACTCCTCAAAGGGGCCCTTCGTGGATCCCCAGGTCTTGATGCGCATTCGCAACCTGGAATTGCGCGCCCGGGTGGTCGTCGAAGGCTTCTGGACCGGCCTGCATCGAAGTCCTTACCATGGATTCTCGGTCGAGTTCACCGAGTATCGTCCCTACATGCCGGGGGATGATCCCCGCTTCCTGGATTGGCGCGTGCTGGGACGCAGCGATCGTTATTTTATCCGAAAATACGAGGATGAAACCAATTTGCGCTGTCATCTGCTGGTCGATCTTAGTCATTCGATGAGCTTTGGCACCACGGGCTACTCGAAAATACAATACGCCGCCACCCTCGCGGCTACACTGGCCTATTTCCTTCAGCTGCAAGGCGACGCGGTGGGACTCCTGACCTTCGATGAAAAGGTCCGTGATTTCCTCCCGGCACGCCACCGGCCGGGGCATTTGCGACGTTTGCTTCTAGCCCTGGAGAAAGCCACCGGGGGACAATCGACCGATCTGGCGGCCCCCTTGCAGCGCGCCGCTGAAATGGTCCGCAAACGCGGATTGATGGTGGTCATTTCAGATTTTCTGGCCCCGGTCGAACACTTGACACGATCCCTGGTCCCCCTGACGGCCGGCGGACATGAGGTCATGGTCTTCTTAATCCTGGATCCTGCCGAAACAAAATTCTCCTTTGACCAGGCCTCGCTATTTTCCGATCTCGAATCCGGGCAGAAAATGTATGTTGATCCCTTGTTGGCGCGCGCGGCTTACCAACATCAGTTGCAGTCCCATGCGCAGTTCATTCAGGAAAACTGCCAGCGCCTGGGCGTTGGCGTGCGGCCCCTCACGACAGACCAGCCCCTGGAATGGGCCCTGTTCGGTTTCCTCCAGGAAAGAAGCCTGAGAGGAAGAAAATCCAAAAACACCCGCAACACCCGGGCTCCCTCATGAGCTTTCTGGCTCCCATGTTCCTGCTGGGCGCGTTGACGGTGGCGCTTCCGATCCTGTTTCATCTCCTGCGGCGATCCACCCAGGACCGGGTTCTTTTCAGTTCCCTGATGTTTTTGCGCCCATCCCCGCCACGCTTCAGCCAGCGTCGTCGATTCGAACACTGGCTCCTCCTGCTCCTGCGCTGCGCTGTCATCGTCGTGCTCGCGCTGGGATTTGCGCGTCCATTTCTCAATCGGCTCCTGCCCGCCCCCCCCCCGACAATCTCGGCCAAGCGGATGGCCATCCTACTCGACACCAGCGCCAGTATGCGCCGGGCGGGCGCATGGACCGCAGCCCAAAACCTGGCGATCGACCAACTCCGCCTCTGCCGGCCGGGCGATCGTGTGACGGTAGCCACCTTCGACCGGCAGTTGACGACGATGGTTTCGTTGGCCGAGTGGGAAGCCGCGGGTCCGGCGGACCGCATCAGCTGGGCCATCGGCCGCATCCAGGCGGCCACACCGGGCTGGGCCGGAACCGACCTCGGACTTGCTTTGACTAGTGCCGCGGAATCCCTGTTTGAATCCGAAGAATCGGATACGGCCCTGTCCCGCGAGATTGTGGTGATCACAGACCTGCAAGAGGGCAGCCGGCTGGAAGCCCTTCAGACATTCTCCTGGCCCAAGGGAATCTCCGTCTCCGTCCTGCCCGTCGCCCCCAAGCAAGTGGGCAACGCCTCTCTTCAATGGATGCTTGGCTCCCAGGCCACCAGCCCGTCCGCTCCCCAGGAACTCCGGGTTCGGATCAGTAATTCACCCGATTCCATTCAGGACAAGTTCACCTTGAGTTGGGAACCCGGCGACAACAGCCGTCCATCGCCGAAACCCACGGAGATATACCTTCCCGCCGGTCAAAGCCGCGTCATCACTCTGGCTGCCCCCGCCGATGCCCGCGTTGACCGCTTGGTTCTGCAAGGCGATTCCGAGGACTTCGATAACACTCTCTACCTGGCTCGGAGCGAGTCGAAGCAAAGCCAAGTCCTCTATCTCGGTTCGGATGATCCCCAGAAACCCCGCACTCCGTCCTTTTTTCTGCAGCGCGCCTGGCCGGCGTCGTCCAACAACTGGATCGGATTTCAGGCTTGGCATTCCGAAAAACCGCTGGCTCGCGATTTGATCAAAGCCAGCGCTCTGGTGATCGTCTCCGGTCTTTTACCCGCCGAATCAGTGCGGATGCTGCGAGAAGAACTCCTGGCTGGGAAAACAGTGCTCTTTATTCCGTTGAACGCAAGCTGCGGACCCACGCTGGCGGGCTTGATCCATCAACCATCGGTTGTCCTCGAGGAACGGCAGGCAAAGGACTTTTTTCTCTGGACCGAATTGGATTTGCGGCACGCCCTGCTGGCCCCGCTTGCCGAAGCCCGATTCAGTGATTTCACCAAGATCCACTTCTGGCGTTACCGCCATATCCCTGAAAACACCCTCCCCTCGGCTCGAGCGCTGGTCCGCTTCGACACCGGCGCCCCTGCCTTGATCGAGATCCCCGCCGGGCAGGGAAGTCTATTTATCCTTGCCGCGGGTTGGCATCCCGAGGACAGCCAACTGGCCTTATCTTCGAGATTCGTCCCCTTGCTTCAATCATTCCTGGATTTGGCCCAGGGAACCAGCCGTTCCGCAGGCCAGTTTTTCGTCGGAGACACCATCGCACTCCAAGACTTTCGTCCTCACGTCACAGGGACCCTGTTAACACCAGCGAACAAAACTGTGCCCCTGACCGCGGAGAACCCGCGTTTTACCGGAACTCAGCAACCGGGTGTTTACCGATGGTCCGACGGTTCGATGACCCGGCGTTTTGCGGTGAACCTCGCCCCATCGGAAAGCCGCACCCGCCCCATGGCAATCGAAGATTTGGAAAAGCTGGGACTGCCTCGAGCACGCGCGAAATCCGATCCCGTTCAACTCGTCCGGCAGCAGGCCTTGCAACAACGTATCGAACTTGAGAATCGCCAGAAACTCTGGCGCTGGCTGATTGCCTCCGCCCTTTTCCTGTTGCTGGTGGAATCGTGTCTCGCCGGCTGGACACTTCGTCATCAAACCTCTCATCTGGAGGGAGTTCGTCTATGATACGCCTGCTACTCTCCCGCTTGGAGCCTGTCTCACGTCGCTATCGGGGACTGCGGCTCTGGAGTCGCCTAGCCATGTGTTGGGGATTGGCCTTGGTGGTGGGAATCGGTTTGCTGCTGTGGCAGCGCCAGACCGGCCACAGTCCGCATCAGGCGCGACTCGTCCTAGGAACACTCGCTGCCGCGGCCGCAATCGGGATCTTTGCCAACCATATTCGCTGGAGGAAAGATCCGCGCCTGGCCGCCCAAATCGTTGAACAACACCATCCGGAACTGCAAGGTTTGTTGTTGACCGCCGTCCAGCAAACCGCCTCGATCCAAGACTTCAGTTACCTGCAATACCGCCTCATCCAGGAGGCGATCGAACACAGCCGGGAACATCGCTGGAGCGAAGCGGTCAACTCCAGACGACTCAACACCGCCCGCATCCTGCACCTTTTGGCCCTCCTGGCTTTCCTGGTTTTGCTGGGGCGTTTTCCGGCGCCGGGATCGCCTTCAGTCGCCAGCGGATGGGGCAGTGGCCAGGTGGAAGTCACGCCGGGAGATGCCACCGTGGAACGTGGCGGCAGCCTCGTGATCCTGGCTCGATTCCCTCGCGCCACACCCGCCCGGGTCGATTTGGTCATTGCGCAGGCGAACACCAACCTCCAACGGTTGCCCCTGGTGAAAAACCTGTCCGACCCCGTGTTCGGAGGAACCTTGAGCGAGGTCACCCATGACCTGGTGTATCATGTGGAATTCGGAGATCAACGCACCCGGGATTTCCAGGTGAAGGTCTACGAACACCCTCGCTTAGAACGAGTCGATGTCGAGCTCAAGTTTCCATCTTATACCCGCGCACCGGCAAAGCGCATCGAGGATACGCGTCGCATCAGCGCCGTGGAAGGCGCCTCCATGGATTTGCAGCTCCAGTTCAACAAACCGGTTCAGACCGCTCAATGGGTGGCCCGGCAAACCAACGGCGCCACCCTTGACTTGTCAGTGACTCCGGATCGCCCCACCGCTACACTGCAGAATTACATCCTGATGACCGGCGGCGTATATGATCTCCGACTTGTTGATTACGATCGCAGAACCAACAAAGTTCCTGCTCAGTTTGTCCTGGAGGTGCTCAAGAACCGTGTGCCTGAATTGAAACTCACTGCTCCTCGGGGCGATCTGCGACCCTCGGCCTTGGAGGAAGTCCGATTTGAAGGCGCCATCTGGGATGACTTCGGCGTTCAGGCTTACGGCTTGGCCTGCACGGCTGCCGATCAGAAAACCCGCTTCATCGAACTCGGCCGCGAGCTGCCGGGTCAGGCGCATCATCCGTTCCAGCATCTTCTCCGGCTGGAGGAATTCGGGATTCTTCCTGATCAACTGATCTCGTGGTATGTGTGGTCCGATGACATCGGGCCTGACGGTCAAGTTCGACGCACCCTGAGCGATCTGTTCTTCGCCGAGATTAGGCCTTTCGAGGAGATCTTCCGGGAGGCTTCCAGCGGCGAAGGATCGAGCGAGGATAACTCCGGCGAACAGCCCGAATCATCCGGCCAGGGCGCCACTCGGCTGCTGGAACTGCAAAAACAGGTGATCAGCGCCACCTGGAACCTTCAACGCCAGCACCTGCGCGAGTCCGAATCATACCGCCGTGATATTTTGGTGGTCCGGGATGGCCAGGCGCAAGTCATCGAACAGGCGCGCACCCAGCAGGAAAGAGCCTCCGATTTGCGCGCTCAAACTCATTGGTTTACCGCCATCCAATCCATGAACCGAGCCCTGGGCCGCCTGAATGCCGCCACCAATTCCCCCACCCCCCTGCCAGAGGCCCTTGTCGAGGAACAGGCGGCCTATCAAGCCCTGTTGGCCCTGGCGACGCGCGAACACGAGGTCGCCCGAGCTCGAAATCGCAGCCGCGGCCAAGGCAACAGCGAAGCCCGGCAACAACGACAGATCGATCAGCTGGACCTGAGACAGTCCGAGCAACGCTACGAAACCCAGCGCCAGGCGCGCCCCCAGCAGACGAATGAACGACGAGAGCAACTTCAAGTCCTGCAACGTTTGCAGGAACTGGCCCGGCGCCAGCAGGACTTGAACGAACGGTTCAAGGAACTCCAATCGGCCCTGGCCGAAGCTCGATCCGAACAGGAACGGGCTGAAATCCGCCGCCAACTCAAACGCCTCCAGGACGAAGAACAACAAATGCTGGCCGACGTGGATGAACTGCGGCAGCGCCTGAACCGTCCCGAAAACCAATCGCGGATGGATCGCGAACGCCAGCAATTGGATCAGACTCGCCAGGAGCTGCGGCAAGCCGCCGAGGCGGCTGCTCAGGGATCAGTGCCTCAGGCCCTCGCCTCAGGCACCCGCGCCCAACAGCAACTCCAGGAACTGCGCGACGGCTTGCGCAAAGAAAGCGCCAGCCAGTTCGCCGAGGAAATGCGACAGATGCGCTCTGATGTCCGCGACCTGGCCCGGCATCAGGAGGATATCTCCCAACGTCTCGGCTCACTCGACGATCCCAAACACCGGTCACTGAACGATTCTAAGCAACGACAGGAACTTCTGGATCGATTGGACACCCAAAAGAATCGGTTGGGGCAACTCGTGGATCAGGCCACCCAGGTGTCTCAACAGGCTGAAAACATCGAAAACCTGCTCTCCCGCCAGCTTTATGACGCCGTGCGGCAATTCACCCAGAATGATGCGGCCCCCCTGAAGCCAATCCAGGAGGATCTCCTGAATCGCGGTCTCCTGACCCGCAGCCTCTACGAACGCTTCCAGACCACTCAGGAGCGGGAACGCGCCAAAACCCTCGCCATCACCGCCGAACTTGTCCGTCAAGGATACTCGGCCCAGGCCGATCAGGCCGAGCAACAAGCCCGATCCACCCTCAACGACCTGAAAAAGGAAATCGAAACCGCCGCCGAAAGCGTGCTGGGCGACGAAACCGAAGCCTTGCGCCTTGCCCGCCAGGAACTCGATCAACTGACGGATCAGTTGCAGCGCGAACTGGCCCGCGCCAGCGCCGATGCCTCAGGGACAAATCGAACCGCCGCATTGCTAAACCGTGAAAATGTCGGCCGTGACTCCGATGGAGCCACCAACCGCACCGCCGTGGCAACTGAGCCATCGGACCGGCGCCCGGAAGAGATCAGCGACACCAACCGCACTTCTGAAATTGCCACCGCTCAAACGCCCGGCCGATCCGATCGCCAGTCCAATCAACAACCCGGGCGGGAAGGTGCCCAACCAAATGGTCAGTCAACCATCGATTCCAATGCCCGGAGCCGAGACCAACGCCGGGCTTCACGTCTGACCGACACCGCCCCCGAGCGCTCTGATCCCCATCGCCTGTCGGCCCTCGATCAATGGCTGAATGAAACCGACCTCGTCAATCCGGGACCCATTACCGGGGAGGATTTTGCCCCCTGGTCGGATCGTCTCCGGGATGTGGAAGAACTCCTGGACGATCCGGAATGGCGCAATCAACTCGCGTCGGCCAGGGAACGCGCCCGCCAAATCCGGATCGACCTCAAACGACAGCAGAAAAAACCCGATTGGGCTGTCGTCCGACTTAACATCGTCAAACCCCTGGTTGAGGTACGAGATCTCATCGCGGAGGAACTCGCCCGTCGCGAGTCCAAGGACGCCTTGATGCCGATCGATCGTGATCCTGTCCCCCGGCGCTACTCGGAAATGGTCCGGCGTTATTACGAAGAATTGGCCCGATGACCCCCCCTGTTGCCATTGTGGTTTTTAACCATGACGCCTGGCTGTGGGCGGGTGGGGCAACCCTTCTGCTTTTTGCGGTTATCCTGGGCTGGGGTTACCGGCCATTGACCCGGCACCTTGCGGCCTGGATGGCGATTGCCTGGAAAACAGGCGCGCTCATGGCGCTGATTTTCTTTCTGTTGGATCCCCACTGGGCCGGTCAACGCGCACGCCCCGGAGCGAATCTCTTCGCTATCCTGGCTGACAACAGCCAGGGTCTGCAAATCAAGGATCACAACCAGCACCGCAGCCGTGGAGAACAACTCCGGGAATGGCTCACTTCACCGGCAACCCCCTGGCAAACTGAACTGAATCAGAACTTTGACACGCGCCGATATTTATTCGACACCCGGCTTCAAAGCACCCGGGATTACCAGGAACTCCAATTCGACGGTCAGGCGACCGCCCTGGGCAAGGCCCTGAGAACCTTGGCTGACCGCTACCGCGGCCAGCCCCTGGCCGGCATTCTGATCTTTACAGACGGCAACGCCACCGACCTGCCCGAGGGTCGCCTTGACACCTCCGGACTCCCTCCCCTCTATCCGGTCGTCGTCGGCCGGCAAGAACCCGTCCGGGACCTCGCCATCCAACAGGTCCATGTCAGCCAATCCGCTTTCGAAGAAGCCCCCGTCTCCCTGCAGGCCGATGTTCTCGCCTCGGGCTTTGCCGGGGAAACCCTCCACGTCCGGCTCCTGGATTCATCCGGCAAGCTCGTTGCAGAACAAACCGGACGACCCCGACGCGATAGCGAGGTGATGCCGTTCCATTTTCAAACGCGCCCGGCCAAAGGCGGACTGCACCTCTACCAAGTCGAAGTCTCCGCCCGGGAAACCGAGCCACCCGCCCCATCGCCCGCCCCATCCAAGGAGGCCACGTTGCTCAACAACACCCGTTTGGCGATCGTCCAGCGAGAACAGGGCCCCTATCGAATCCTCTACGTTGCCGGCCGGCCCAACTGGGAATTCAAATTCCTCAATCGCGCTTTACAGGCCGATCCTGAAATGCAGTTGACCGCCTTGATCCGCGTGGCCCAGCGGGAACCCAAATTCGAATTTCGGGGGCGCGTCGGAGAAACCGGCAATCCGCTCTTTCGCGGTTTCGACACTCAGACCCGCGAGGAGGTCGAACGTTATGATCAACCCGTTCTGATCCGCCTCAACACCCGAGATGAACAAGAATTGCGCCAGGGATTTCCTGTTACTCCCGAGGATCTTTACGTTTATCATGCCGTGGTTCTCGACGACGTCGAGGCTGGTTTCTTCACGCCTGACCAGGCTCAATTGCTGGGCAAGTTCGTCTCCGAACGCGGCGGGGGTTTGTTGATGCTGGGCGGCGTGGAATCTTTTTGTGAGGGTCAATACCGGCGAACTCCCATTGGGGATCTCCTCCCGGTTTATCTCCACGAACCGTCCAAAACCCCGGGACCCATCCGCCTGAACCTCACCCGGGAGGGTTCTCTCCTCTCCTGGGCTCGACTCCGGCAGGAGGAATCCGACGAAAAAAGACTGCGCGACCGTCTGCCCGCCTTTCAGGTGCTCAATCCCGTGCGGGAAATCAAACCAGGCGCAAGCTTGGTGGCCACGGCCACCGATGAAACCGGCCGTTCCCATCCAGCGCTGGTCGTCCAGCGTTATGGACAGGGCCGCTCCGCCGCCCTGCTGGTCGGTGACCTCTGGCGCTGGGGATTGCGAAATGAGGAATCCCGGCGTGACCTCGATCAAACCTGGCGACAACTCATGCGCTGGCTGGTAACCGACGTGCCCCGTTCCGTGGAACTCACCGTCGAAACGCCCAACGACGAGAATCCCGGCACCCGGCATCTGCTCGCCCGCGTTCGGGACTCGAAGTTCCAGCCCATCGACGACGCGACGGTCTCCCTCGAAATCCAACAGATAACATCGGTCTCAGCACCCCCGAATGCCTCCAACGCGCTCCGGATTCCCTTCGAATCGTCCCTCGAAGAATCCGGACTTTTTCAAGCCGCCTATGCGTCGCAATCCAGCGGAGCCTTCCAGGCATACGCCCGCGCCACCAACGCCTCCGGTGTTGAAATCGGTCGGGCCGAGACGGGCTGGACCTTCGACTCGGCCGCCGATGAATTCCGCGCGGTCACACCGAATCTCGCCCTTTTGGAGTCGCTTGCGAAACAAACGGGCGGCGAGGTGATTCCAGTCAATCGACTGAATGATTTTGTCCGGAACCTCCCAACGCGCCAGGCCCCGATCCAGGAGAACTGGACCTATCCCCTGTGGCACACCCCCGCCCTTTTTGCCCTCGCTTTGTTCTGCCTGGCGGCCGAATGGGGATTGCGCCGATGGAAAGGCTGGCCATGATACGCTGTCTTTCAGGCTTTCTTTCACTGTCAGGATTTGGAGGGTTGTTCTGGTCCAGTTCACGGCGTGAAATCCTGGCCTGGACCGCGGCAGGATTCGTGGTTTTCGGACTGTCTCCGCCAGGTCTTGCCAACGGCAGCCCCTATCCAAAAACAGACATTCGATCCGGCGGTCCCGCCATGATTCTCGTCCTCGGGGCCGAAGGAGAATCCGAATTCGGCGCCGACTTTGACCAACAGGCTGATCAGTGGCGGCAACTGGCTCTGCACGCCGGACTCTCCCTTCACTCCGTCGGGAGAGCTGCAACGAATAGCGTCGTTGACCGCGTTCAATTTCAGCAACTCCTGGAATTGGCGCCCGCCACAGACTTGAATCCCCTGTGGCTGGTGATGATCGGACACGGCACCTACGATGGGAACGAGGCCCGATTTAACCTGCGCGGCCCGGATGTTTCCGCCACTGAACTGGCTGTCTGGCTTCAGCCGATTCGTCGCCCTCTCCTCTTGATCAATACCGCATCCTCGAGCGCCCCATTTCTCAACCGCTTGTCCGCCAGCAATCGAATCGTGATCACCGCCACCCGCGACGGTTACGAACAAAACTACACCCGTTTTGGAACATATCTGGCCCAGGCCTTCGGCCAACTCGGATCGGACCTCGACCAGGACGGCCGGATATCCCTCCTCGAGGCCTTCCTCAGCGCCGCGGATCAGGTCAAGGAATTCTATGAATCGGCGGGCCGTCTGGCCACAGAACATGCCCTGATTGATGATAACGGGGATGGACTGGGTACTCCGGCAGATTGGTTTCGAGGTGTGCGCGCCACCAAATCCGCCGCCAAGGGCGCTTCGGTTGATGGTTGGCGCGCCCATCAGATTCACCTGCTTCCCGGCGGTGAAGACCTTCAACTGACCCCCGAACAGCGCCGCCAAAGGGACGCCCTGGAGTTGGCCATTGTCCAGTGGCGCGAGAAAAAACCGGAGCTTTCGGAAACCGAGTATTACAGCCATCTTGAGTCCTTGCTCCTGAATCTGGCCCGGCTGCTCGAAGACCGCGCTGCGACGCAGGAAAGACCCTGAGACATCCGCCTCCCCGTGACCCTGGCCTTGATCCATGCCCGGAGTGACGGGTCGCGGGCAACTCCAGCTCTGGATTCTCTGCTTCACAAAACCCGGGCGAGGCTGGCATAGTCAAGCTTGCGGATTGCGCCGCACACAAATGATCCCCGTGGCCATCACGGCTTGGAGTCGAGCCAAAACATCCGAATGCCGCCCCGCCGAAAAAAGACGAGACGCCCGCGCGAGCGAGTCAAAGCTTCGCGTGAAGGCTGGCTGTGGCCCGCGATCATCGCCGCGGCGATCGGCGCGGCCATCTGGTACGGTCGGCAGCCCTCATCCGTCCCCCTCCCAAAGCAAGCTTCCCCACAGACGATCGTGCTCTCGAATGATCCGCGTACCCTCACGCTTTGGGGCTCCAACGGGCTGATCGGCTGGACCCTGCCAGAGGATCGCCAGAAGCCAGATCCCAAGCCTTCCGAACGAAAACGGGAATCGCTGACCAATTATCCCTTTGCGATTCCCACGAACACCTTTGATCCGCTCATTTCCGCGTCGCGACCAACCCAGAACTTGCTCGAAGCTCAAATCGCCCTCGCGCGCATCGGGATTTCGTCGGGATCGATCGATGGCCGGCTCGGCAGCCAGACACGGGCGGCCTTGCGTGTATTCCAGCGGAACGCCGGCATCCCGGCCACCGGCCAGTGGGACGATCGCACCCGAGCCCTGCTCCAGATCCACGAGCCGGTATTCTCCGAGTACCGGGTCGAGGCGTGGGATCTCAAACGACTCATGCCCCTGCCCGAAACCTGGCTCGAAAAGTCGGAACAAAAAAGGTTGGACTATGAAACCCTCCTGGAGTGCATCGCCGAGCAATCCTGGACGCATCCCCAGTTGATCCAGCGACTGAATCCCAACCTCATCTCGGTTACCCCGGAAATCGGAATGCGCCTGAAAATTCCCTGTGTAAAGTTTCCCCGGGTCACGGAGAAAGCCGCCGAACTTCGCATTTATCTTGAAGAACGATGCCTGCAAGCCTTGGACGCGCGGAGCAATATTTTGGCGCATTTTCCTTGCAGCATCGCCCGGCAAACCGAGAAACGCCCGCTCGGCCTTCTCCGGATTCGGTCGATCCTGCCCAATCCGCATTATGTCTTCGATCCGGCGATTTTTCCAGAATCGGAGGAGGGAAGGATCCTGGGGCGCAAGCTGGTCTTGCCGCCAGGCCCGAATAATCCGGTCGGCTCCGTCTGGCTGGGTCTGGACAAACCGGGCTATGGAATCCACGGGACCCCGCGACCGGAAGATGTAGGCCGCACCGAGTCGCATGGATGTTTTCGATTGGCGAACTGGAACGTCGAGTTCCTGGTTTCACTGGTCAATACAGGCACTCCCGTGCGGGTCTTCACCTCCGCATCCGGAGGCCCCAAATGACCTTGACCGCCCCGATATGCCTTGATTACGTTTCGGTTGATATCACAATCCAATGAGCGATCCCCAAAATCCAGGCTCCGAACGGAGGGAAATCCTGGCCCACCAAACGGTCACCAGGATCCGGGACGGCATCGCGTGCGGCAAACTTCCGGTGGTGCCTCAAATCATGGAATTGATCCGCGCCATCTCCGCAAAGGTCGACTCCATCTCAATCCAGGAACTGGCGGACATCATCGGGCAGGATCCAGGGATTATGGCGCGTGTCATCGCCATTGCCAACAAACTGGCCTACAATCCCGCCGGCGTCGAAATCGCCACCATCCACCAAGCCATCAGTGTGGTGGGTTTCGAGAGAATTCGAAACCTGGCCGTGTCTGTGATGTTAGCCGAAAATGTGGAATCCGCCCTATCGGCGGAGGAAAATCGGGAGGTGGCGGGGCTTGCTCTGGCGAGTGGGTTTCTCGCTCGAGAGCTTCTTTCGGACCATGGTTTCATCGATCCCGAGGTGGCCTTCGTTTGCGCGGCGTTGCGCAACTACGGCCGGCTCATGTTGACGACTTTTCTCCTGGAAGACTACGAACGCGCCCGCGCGCTCACTCCCCAACTCGGTGCGGACAGTGCCTTCCGCGAGGTTTTCGGGCTGACTCCCCTGGAACTGGGCCGCGAATTGCTCGAGAGCGAGCAGCTTCCCGAGATCATTGTGAATTCCATGCGCCAGGTTCCCTTGCAGGAGATCCGAAAACAGGCGCTCTCGCCACTGGAGCAATTGGCCGCCACCTCGGAGTTTACCGTGCGTCTTTTCGAGCTTTTCGAGGAACCCAAGCTTGACCATGATAATTTCCCGGGACGAGCGATGCAACTGGCGGAACAATATGTTCCCGGCTTCAAACTCGGACCCAAGACAATTCTCAAACACCTGCAGGAAGTCAGTCTGCGTTGCGAGGAACTGGTCAAGAGCACCGGATCTCGTGGATTTGCCCCCCCCTTATTTCGCCGAGTCGAGGCCATGGCGGAGAATCGCCCCTTACCCCCCGTGTCAATCCTCTCGCGCCGGATTCATGCCCATCCGACCATTGCGCCTCCTCCACCCGCCTCCGATGTTCAGTCCGCCTCCGATGTTCAGTCCGCCTCCGATGTTCTCATGCAATGCTGTCAACAAATGGCTGACCTCATCCAGAAGGACCCTCGCAACATCGAGGCTGTGTTCCAGATTTTTCTGGATATCCTCCATAGCCAGTTGAACCTCGAACAATCGATTATTTTCCTGCTCGATCCCGCAAAGACGGGGTGCTCTGCCCGTTTCGGTCGAGGCGAGGCATTCCAGGCCATACAAGGCCAGACCGTGATTCATCGCGAAAACAAAGATATTTTCGGGCTCTGCCTGGAACGGGGCGAGGACATTCTGCTGCAAAACCCGGAGGATTCAAAGCTGCGGGGGCATTTGCCTCCCTGGCTGCTTGCCATCGTTCGCGGAAACTGCCTGTTGCTTCTGGCCCTTCGCGATCGCAAAGGTGTCTATGGCATTGTGCTGGGGATCACTTCCCATCATGAGACGATTACCCTGGTGGAAACTCTGCGTTCCGAATTGGTCTCGCTCCGGGCGGTGCTCAGCCGCATTGGCCGTCCTGGAAAGTGAGCGGCAAAGCCGATGGCCTTTATGGAGCCGGGATTCAATCCTGGACAGCCAAGAGGCTGTTGGCTTTCTCAAGTTTTTGATCCAAAGAGGCAAGCATCTGGGGCAGTTCATCCGCGTGGATGTCCAGCACTCTGATCGCGCTCCTGAAAAAGGACCATCAGATCACCCTCGAGAAAACAGCCTCGCTTTTTCGATCGTCATACGGACGGTTTTCAGGCACAAAGGCAGGATTATGCATGAGACCGGTTCAAGCCGTTCAGAAATATCGTCCCAGGCTGAGGCGGCTTCCTCATGCCCAAGGCCGCCCGGATTGAGTCCTGACGATATCACCGCTGTCACCTCAGCAAGTCTGGAGAACTGGTTCAGCCAAATGGTGCCCCGATGCAAAGCGTACGCCATCGCCCAAAAACAGGCAGGCCATCCCATCGTTGGCCTCCTGTGCGAATATGCGCCACGGGAGTTAATCCTGGCCGCGGGTGGCGTGCCAGTCTGCCTCTGCGGCGGCGATCCGGACACGATTCCAGCCGCGGAATCGGTGTTGCCAGCCAATCTGTGTCCCCTGATCAAGTCGACGTTCGGATATCACGTCGAAAGGACCAATCCCTTCCTCGAAATGGCCGATCTGCTGGTCGCCGAAACCACGTGTGACGGCAAAAAGAAAATGTTCGAGCTCATGGGGAAAGAACGCCCCACTCTGCTTCTGGAATTGCCGCAAAAAGAGAATGACCCCGACGCCTTTGATCATTGGGTTCGAGAACTCCGCGGATTCCGAACAGCCCTGGCTTCGCGGTTTGGCGTGGACATCACCGACGCAAAAATCCGAGCAGCCAGCCATCTGATGAACCGCGAGCGCCGGTTGCGCCGCTCTCTGGCCGAACTCATGAAAGCCAACCATCCGCCGTTTACCGGAAGGCAACTTCTCGATTTTAAGAGCCTGATTTCAACCCTGCCATCGGACTTGAGCCAATACGAAAAGGCCCTGGAGTATTATCGAGCCCAGCCCCCCCCGCTCCCCTCAGGGCGACCGCCTGTGCGTATCTTGCTCACCGGAGTGCCCCTGGTTCATGGCGCGGAACGCGTTCTGGAGTTGATCGAATCGCATGGGGGTTGTGTGGTCTGCATGGAGAACTGCACCGGCTTAAAGCCTATCTTAGACGAAGTCGATGAAACGGCCGATGATCCTCTATTGGCTCTGGCAACGAAATATTACGCGCTGCCGTGCTCAGTCAAGACGCCCAACCAGTCCAGATTGAGTTTGATTCGGCGGTTGGCCGCTGAATACCAGGCCCAATGCGTCATAGAGTTAGTCTGGCATGCGTGTCATACTTACAATGTTGAAGCCGTCCATGTGAAGCGTCTCGCTGAAAACGAACTGCGCCTTCCGTATCTCAAGATCGAAACCGATTACGCGCCCTCCGATTCGGCGCGCATCGCAGTCCGTCTGGAAGCCCTTTTTGAGACTGTCCGATCCGTCGGCTGCATTGAGTAGGTCAATGGAGCGGCGCCGATTCCTTCCGAATCGGCGGCATGCAGGAAATCATCCGGCTCCCCGCAGTGCTGATTCCCACCTTGAAGATATCCACCAGCTCGTTTTGACTTTTTGGGAGGCTTTTCCTATTTTACTCCCTATGCGCGTCTTGCGACAAACTGACGGCGATTATGCGGAGCGGCTGCAAGCCATGGCAGCGGCGTCCAGCCTGTTTGATCCAGAAATCGAGCGAAAGGTCCGCCCAATTATTGGCCAGGTGGCGGCCCGGGGAGACGCTGCATTGCTAAAGCTCACGCAAAAGTTCGATGGAGCCCGCCTCACCCTGAACCGTCTGCGGATTTCCACGGCGGAGCTGGTGTCGGCATCGATCCGAACCGATGAACCATTGCGTAAAGCTGTGGATGAAGCCACACGCAACATCGAGACTTTCTGCCGACATTCCCTCCGAAAAGGCTGGATGCGCCGCAATGAACATGGAGCTCGGGTCGGAGAAAAGTTCGATCCCTTCGACCGAGTGGGCATCTATATTCCGGCTGGGACAGCGCCTCTGATTTCCACTGCCTTGATGACCATCGTTTTGGCGAGGGTTGCGGGCTGCCCGGAAATTGTCGTGTGCACGCCCTGCGACAAGACGGGAGAAGTCAATCCGGCCCTTCTGTATGCCCTGGCACACTCCGGCGCGACCGAGATCTATCGCGTAGGAGGAGCTCAAGCCATTGCCGCCATGGCCTTAGGCACCGCAACCCTCCGTCCGGTCCAAAAGATCTTTGGGCCCGGTAATGCCTACGTCGTGGCCGCCAAAAGACTCCTCTTTGGCCGTGTGGCCATTGACCTGCTTCCTGGCCCCAGCGAGGTTTTGATCCTGGCTGATAAGACCGCTAAGGCCGGGTTTATCGCCGCCGACCTCCTGGCCCAAGCCGAACACGGATCCGGGCATGAACGCATCTGGGTCGTCACTAACGACCCCAAGTTGCTTCGAACCATCCCCGGTGAGCTTCGCCGTCAGTTGCCTCCACTCAAACGCCGGACGTATATCGAACGGGTGCTTCATCACAATTGCTGGCTGATTCTGGTCAAAAACATGGATGAAGCCACGCGCGTGACGAATCTTCTGGCGCCCGAACACTGCGAAATCATGACCCGCCAACCGGACGCCGTTGCGGCTGAGATCAAAACCGCTGGGGCCATTTTCCTGGGACCCTATTCGCCCACAGTCCTGGGAGACTATCTGGCGGGGCCCAGCCATGAATTGCCCACTGGCGGAGCGGGCCGTTGTTTTGCGGGCCTGACTGTAGACCAGTTTCAGAGACGCACCAGCCTGGTCCAATACTCCCAGGCAGGCGTGCGCCTGGCCTTTCCCTCACTCAGAATCCTGGCCACTCGGGAAGGATTGGAAGCCCACGCAAACTCGGCTGCAATCCGACTGAAAAGATCATGAACTACTTGCGCTCTATCGTTCGCCAGTTGCAGCCCTATACCCCTGGCGAACAACCCCGGATTAAAGGCTTAATCAAGCTCAATACCAACGAGAATCCCTATCCACCTTCGCCAAAAGTTCTCTCGGCTGTGAAAGCGGCCGTGGACGATCGGCTTCGCCGATACCCCAACCCCAGCTGCCAGCCATTGCGTGAAGCCCTGGCGAAATACCATCAGTGCGATCCGGAGCAGATCTTCGTGGGCAACGGGGCCGACGAGGTGCTTGCCGTCGCCTCCCGAGCGTTCGTCGAACCCGCTCCCGATTCCCCCGGCATCCTCACGGCTCCAGCCAGAGACTCCCGAATGTCTCGATGCACGATTCAGTATTTCGATCCCAGTTACTCGCTTTATCCGGTTCTCGCCGCCATCCATGGCGCCTACGCGCGTCCCGTTGAGCTTCCCGATGACTTCTGCCTGCCGTCAGTCGCTCACCTCAAGAAAAAGCGTCTCTGGGATTTTAAGGCCGCCCTGAGTTACATCACCACACCCAACGCGCCGAGCGGAGTCGCCAGCCCCGTCAGCTCCCTTCGAGAAATCTGCCTCGCCCAAAAAGGGATCGTCCTCCTCGACGAGGCTTACGTCGATTTTTCTGGCGATAATGCCATGAGCCTCGCCTTTCAATTGCCGAATGTGCTTGTGGCACGCACCTTCTCCAAGGCCTACTCGCTCTGCTTTCAGCGGATCGGTTACGCGGTCGGCCACCACACCCTGATTCAAGGTCTGCAAAAAATTCGGGACAGCTACAATGTCAATGGACTCGGCCAAGTTGCCGCCCTGGCCACCCTCGGCGATTTGTCCTATTACCAGAAAACAATCCGCCGTGTTATCGCCTCCCGCGAAAAACTCAGCCAAAAACTTACCGAACTCGATTTCGAGGTTGCTCGAAGCCAAACCAACTTCATTTTCGCCAAACCCCCACTCTTCCCAGCCGAACAATGGCTGACCAAACTCCGTGATAGCAAAATCCTTGTCCGTTGGTTCAATTATCCTCGCACACGAGATTTCCTTCGGATTTCCATCGGATCAGAACAGGAAATAGACCACCTCCTGAAGGTCGTCCGCACCCTCGTGGGGAAATGATCCTCGATGTGTTATGGCTGTTGGCTTTCGCCGGGATTATCAGGACCATGCTGGCTCCGCATCATCGTAAGAAACTGAATCGCGCGCTGTTGTCCCTCGGTGATTTGATCCACAGTCATCCGCAAAGCCATCCAGCGTTTGAACTCAGATAAATTATTCAAAGTCAATTCATTGCGTGATGCTTCGCAACAGGAATCCGCATCTTTAAGTTTCCGCAGGGACTCGATTTCCATGAGACGCTGGATCGAGGCCATCTCAACCCATTTGTAGGCTTCAACGTAATCCTGCTCAACGCCCTTGCCCGCAACGTAGAGTTTGCCCAATTCGATTTGTGCCTGGGCGTGACCTTGTTCGGCGGAACGCCTTAACCACAGCGCAGCCTCATCAAAATCCCTCTGCAGTTCAACACCTTCCAAATACTTGACTGCCAATTGGAATTGCGATGCCGCATGGTTATTTTTCGCGGCTTCTTTCAGTTGTTCCAAGGCATCCATTCTCGATGTGCTTTTAGCGAATGATGAGTATTTTCATCGGCCGACTTCAGTCTGCCATTCTTAGAATACCATAGGCCTGATTTCCTACAACACCTCTCTGCAAACGCTGGTCTTAATGACACAACACGACACTGGCAGAACGAAGAGGAACTCCCGGTCATCCTTGAAAAGACTCTGCAACTTCATCCAGACATTACGGGTCTAAAGGATATATTGAGGTATTATGGAGACTTTTTTAAGTGTCTTAGCTGGATTAGGGCTTAGCGCCGCCTGTGGTTTTCGGGTTTTTGTGCCGTTATTCGTTGTCAGTCTGGCGGCGCTGACCGGGCATCTTGAACTGGCGCAGGGATTCGAGTGGATTGGGACGCTGCCTGCCGTCATTGCTTTCGGGACAGCGACTGTTTTGGAGGTTACGGCCTATTTTGTGCCATGGGTCGATCATATTCTTGATACGATGGCCACGCCATCGGCGGTGGTGGCTGGCACGATCCTCACGGCCGCCATGATCCAGGATATGAGTCCGTTTCTGAGGTGGACAGTCGCCTTGATTGCGGGCGGAGGCATTTCAGGCACCGTCCAGGGATTAACCGTTGCCGCGCGCGGTTTTTCGAGTGCCATAACTGGTGGCCTGGGCAATCCATTGCTGGCCACGGCTGAAGCGACAGGCGCGGTGGGCGCCAGTGTAATGTCGTTGGTTTTTCCGGGGTTGTTCCTTTCGATCATTCTGGTTTTGGCGATCTTTTTCTTCTGCAGAACTCGTCAGTGTCCGGCGCAGCCAAGCCTTTCTCCGTAACTCAATCGGCTCTCCTCCAACGGCCTCGGACGGGTGCGTGTCCGGGAATAGGATCCGTTGGGGAATGTCCCGGCAATGGTTGTTTGGCCGACGCCGCATTGATAAATCGGGCAAAATTCTCTCTTGCTTCCCCCAAATCGCCTCCGTATAGTTTGCGATCTTTTTAAGAGACTGACTTTATGCGACGTCCACGAGCGATAAAAACGCGCAAGGCGGTAGCCAAGCGCTTTAAAGTAACGGCAAAAGGCAAGGTTTTGAGGCCGCGGGCCGGCAAACGCCATCTTCAGGCGGGCAAGAGTCCCAAACGCCGACGGTCCTTGGGCACCGCCCAAGTGGTCGGGCCGACGGATGCCCATCGGGTCCTGGGAAATCTGCCTTACAGCCACTAAGAATATCTCCACACCATTGAATTCCTGAGTTTATGCGAGTCACGAATGCTCCCGCCTCCCGCAAGCGAAGAAAACGCGTATTGAAAGCCGCCAAGGGCTTTCGAATGCGCCGATCCAAACTATACCGATATGCGTCTGATGCGATCGATCACGGATTGCAGTATGCGTACCGGGACCGCAGGAATCGCAAGCGCGACTTTCGCGCCCTGTGGCAAGTGCGCATCAATGCGGCCGCCCGAGCGGCCGGATTGACCTACAGCCGCCTTATGGAGGGCCTCAAGGCGGCCCAGGTCGCACTGGATCGCAAGATCCTGGCCGATTTGGCGGCGACTGATACGGCGGCCTTCGAGGAATTAGTTCGCATCGCCCAATCCGCCCTAAAGACGAAGGCCGCGAAAGCCTGATTCGAAGCGGATCCTGAATTCTATACGGGCGGCTTTGAAGTCGCCCGTTTTTTCTGCCGCTTCTCGAATGCTCAAACCTTAGTTCCCTATTTCCCATGTCCGAATTCCTGGCTCAGATCGAACCGATCAAACAGGCGGCTGTTGCCGAGATGCGCGCTGCCTCTGACTTGGCCGCTTTAGACCAAGTCCGGGTGACGTTCCTGGGAGCCAACGGCCGTTTTACCGCCTTGCTCAAGCAGTTGGGCGCCCTGCCCAAGGAAGCCAAACCCGCCGCAGGCAAGGCCCTTAACGAGGCCAAAGCCGAACTGGAACGGGTGCTGGCAGAACAACGCGCCTCTCTTGAAATCCGCGCCACTCTCCCCCAGGAACCGACAGACTTCACCTTGCCAGGCCGCCACCGTTCCCTCGGCCGACTGCATCCCCTCACCCAGGCGACCGAGGATATTGTTCGCATCTTTCGACGGCTCGGGTTTGTCGTGGCGGATGGACCGGAAATCGAGGACGAATACCATTGTTTTGACGCGTTGAATACACCCGCGGATCATCCGGCTCGAGACACCCAGGATACATTCTATCTGGCCGACAGTGAGAATCCAGGGGCGACAGCGGGCAAACGTTGGTTGCTCCGCACCCATACCTCATCGGTTCAAATACGGGTGATGAAACGGCAACCGCCCCCGGTCAGGATTATTGTTCCCGGTCGGGTCTACCGCCGGGACAACGCGGATGCCACCCATAATCCCACCTTTCATCAGATTGAGGGACTTTACGTCGACCGATCCGTGACAGTCGGAGATCTCAAGGGGACGGTGGAATTCGTCTTTCGCGAATTGCTCGGGGCGGATGTCCGGGTCCGCTTTCGTCCTCATTACTTTTCCTACACCGAACCCAGTTACGAAATCGATTTTTCGAGCGCTCTTGTCCGCAAGATGGGCAAGGAATGGCTGGAAATCGCCGGGTGCGGCATGGTGCATCCGCAAGTTTTTGAAAATGTGGGTTACGATCCCGAGATCTGGACCGGATGGGCCTTCGGTTTCGGGATTGAGCGGATCGCCATGATCCGATACGCCATTGGTGATATCCGGCAGTTCTATCAAAACGATCTTCGTTTTTTGGAGCAATTCTAACGAAACTGCCCCCCAAACCCCGGTCTGCGGTTAAAGAGATCCTCGATGAGGACGCCCCCTGGAGCGTCGAAGAGATGGATTTGACGCATCGTTCGGATGGGCCTGGATCGTTTTTGCGCGCTTGGCCCTTCAATCCTCATCCTCATCCTCAATCAGACTGACCGCCCATTCTGGGTACGGATCCCGAGAACCTCGCATAGCCCTCCACAAGATCCGATTTAACAGGTCCTCGGGAGCGCGATCCACCTGTCTAAAATTGATCCGGCTGGACATCTGGGCGTCTTTGCGCAAAACAGGATCGCGCAGAGCTTGAGGATCGGGATTCATCTGGTCCAAAGGGACCCGATTGGCCACCGCCATAAAAGGAGTATAATCCGGAGTTTCTGTAAAACACTCGAACATGGGATCCGCCGAGGCATCGAATTGGTTCATAGGAGGCATTCCGAGGATTTGCTCAATAGTCCGGAGAATGCTGATCGTGCTGAATTGAGTGCTGACCACGGTCTTTCTCTTGGCCCATGGGCTTGCCACATACGCCGTGGTCCGGTAGCCGCTGACGTGATCCCAGCCATTTTGCGGGTCGTCTTCGATCCCAAAAATCACCAGGTTGCTCCAAAACCGGGAATGACTGAAGGCTTGGACGATCTGGCCAAATGCCAAGTCGTTGTCTGCGACACACGCCGCGGGCGTGGGGGATCCTCGGCTTGTGCCGCTGGTATGGTCGCTGGGCAAACAAATCAGGACTAACCGGGGCATGTTGCCGTCCTGCTCCCAGGCGGCCAACTGGTTTGTGATGTATCGTGCGCGCCAGACGTCGGGGACCGCCATAATCCACCCGACATAATTGGTGGGGGTATAAGGGCGGATGCTCTCCACGCTGGGCTGGCTGGCAATGACCACCTCTCCCCGCCCCTGAAGGAACTCCTGCCAGTAATCCTTCCAGGCAGGTTCGCCTTTGCGGCTGGCATCAGCCCAACGACACATCGGCATGGCAAACTCGCCGAAGTTCCAGATCGACAGGCCGTGTTTCACCGCGTTGTCCCAAATAAATCCGCTGGGAGCGTAAGCCAAAGCGTCGTTTTCATCTTCCCCCATGCCATCCGGGTAGCTGCGCGGCCAACCGGCAAAGGACTTTTCCAGATAATCCGTTCCAAAAGCCGTGGTGCTCCATTGATGCCCATCGGCACTTAAAATCCCCGCGCAATAGGTGTTATCAAGCAACACAAACTCGCGAATCATCTTATGCTGATTCGGGGTGATGTCCTCCCCGAAAATGCAGAGCCTGGCGTCACCATTGCCTTCAGGGACATCGCCAAGGACCTGATCATAGGTACGGTTCTCTTTAATCACATAAACCACGTTGCGGATGGTTGAAGGTTCGCCAATCCGTTCGGGAACCGGACGCGGAGCCTGGTTCGGCCGGGGCGGTTGCATCGCGTGGGCGATGCGCTCCCGCCGGTAATTGAATTCCACCTGAGCGGTCAAGGAAGCCAACTCCTGATCCTTGGGCAAGGGCATCAAGGACACCGAACCGTGGTAATGGTGCGAGTTGTATCCCTCCGCCTGTAGTTCTTTGTTGCGCTTGGGTTGAATTGGCAGACCTTTGATGTTGGCCACAACAAGCTGATTGCGGCGGCCGTCGAAAAGCAGCGCGCCAGGATACCAACCCGATGGAATCAGCCCCATCAAGCGGGACCGTTTTCGGGCGGGTGAAAAACGCACGACGGCGACGGCGTTCTGGGTTCCATTGGCGACATACAGCCGCCGCCCGGACCTGTCGAACGTCAGCGCGTTGGGACTTGCTCCCAGGAGATCAGCCGGGCTGGGTTTAACCCAGATGGTTTCCACCACCGTCCGAGAGCGTGTGTCAATCACGCTCAGATGATCGGCCGCAGCATTGGCGCAAACAACGTACCGGCGATCCGGAGAAACTGTCAGCGCGGAGGCATGCAAACCGGCCAGGATTTCCAAGGTTTCCGCCGTCGTTTCGGCAGCCGATCCTCTCGCGCCCAAGGGCACCACTGTCACCGATCCTTCACTGGCGATGTGTCGGATCGGATCCACCTTCACTTCGGTGCCTCGGCCGGCCGGTCCAACCAGATCCCCTGGGTTGGGGCGGCGCCCTCCCCAATTGCTGACATAGGCCCGATCTCCCACCAACACGACATCGTAAGGGGCCACACCCACGGGAAACACACGCAGCACTCGGCCATTCTGGATGTCGATTTCCAGCAGTTGATTCGACAAATTGCCGCAGACATAGAGCAATCGGCCGTCCGAACTCACCGCCAAACCGGTCGGGATTTCCTGTTTGCGGCGCGGGGCCGAGGCTGGAGGCAGGGGGATCGAATGCGATGCGGTCACCGTGCCATCGGGAGCCACTTGGAACACTTTGACGCTGCCGTTGACGTTGCTAAGAAACAACCACCTTCCGTCAGGAGAAAACACCAGCCCCGTGTAACTCACCTGCCCTTCCTTGTCGGGACTCAAGATGTTTGCGGACGCCGTCGGCGGCGGGGGTTCGTTCTGCTTTTCCGCAGGCAGGAGCACCCGTTGTTTGATCTCCGCATTCTCAGGATCCAAAACGATCAGCTCGCTTGTCTTTCCCGAAACGACCAGCACCCGGCCGTCAGGCGACAAAGCCAGGGCTTGCGGACGCAATCCAGCCAGTTCGATCTGGCGTCCCCAAGGGGTGACTTCCTGGTTCACCGGCAGAATCGATCGAGCGTTTCCTTGCCGCCCGACGAGGACCCGTCCCTGATCTGGGGCCGCGCCCGAAAGCGAGGTTGCAGAAAAAGCCAGGAAAACACAAATTCCGCAAACGAGGAGGCAAACGATGCGTTTCATAATACCTTCGGATATCACTCAATAAGACGAACGTGCACCCGTGTTCCGGGAGACCGACGTTTCTCGGGGCGCTTGATAGGAAAACAGGCTAATGGCATTCTAGTGAGTGTCAAGTTTTCCAGAACACCCGATCCGTCTAACCCTGAAGGGGGTCCGACTCGAAGACCGCGAACAACAGAGGTTCCGGAGGCTGCCAGGCCATAAAATGGCTTTACAGGCCGCACCCCGCATCCAAACAATAGGGCATGGCAAGATTATGCTGGTGCCTGGCAATCGCCGGATTGATGACCGACCTGGGAGGATCCCAACTGACCGCAACCCAGCGATCGCCCTTGTCCGAAAACAGAACCTGGCTTGTGGACCGTTGGGATACAGACGACGGTCTCCCTCATAATTCGGTCACCACCCTCCTTCAGACGCGGGACGGCTACCTCTGGCTTGGCACTCCCAACGGTTTGGTCCGGTTTGATGGCTTGGGTTTTGCCGTGTTCGATGAACAGAACACCCCCCGCCTGAATAGCAGCCGGATCACCCTGCTGTTCGAGGACAGTCAAACCAACCTCTGGGTGGGAACAGAAACCGCGGGCGTCGCCCTCATTCAGGGGGGCCAGATCAGCACCTTGAGCATCGGCGTGGGCGGCCCGGAAAAACGCCTCGCGTCGATCAGCGAGGAAGCCAATGGCAACGTTTGGCTCTATACGGCCAACGGAGAGTTGTGGCGTTACTCGGCGTCGTCCCGAAGCAAGCTCACCCCCTTTCGTTTTGAGCTTTTCCGCCCCAGCGCCAATCGGTTTATCATGACCGAACCCTCGGGCCCAGTCTGGATTGGAACCGACTGGCGCCAATCGGCCATAAGTTCCAGCCCGGATCTTCTGCCTCTCGAATTGAAAATAGATCGGGATTTCCCCGTGACCAAGCTCGACGGGCTGCTGGCCAGCAAGCGAGGCGGCTACTGGCGGCTGGCCGATGGGCATATCCAAAAATGCCTTGCCAGCCGAATCGAAAGGGATTGGGGAGTGTATCCCTGGAGATCGGGACCTGTCACCGCAATCTGTGAAGATCTGCAAGGCGGATTGCTCATAGGAACTCGAAGCGAAGGAATATTTTGGCTTACAGACGACGGCAAGATGCGGCGTCTGTCCCGACAGGAGGGCTTAACGTCGGACAATATTCTCTCGTTATGCGTGGACCAGGAAGGAGCCCTTTGGATCGGCACCGATGCTGGAGGATTAAATCGGGTTCGACAACCGGTTTTTTCCGTGTTGGATCTTTCGCTAAAATCAAGCGATCCACTGGTCCAATCCGTGTCTGAAGATGACCAGGGAGGACTCTGGATCGGTTCGCGAAATGGTGAAATCACTTACATCAGGGATGGCATGCAACAGGTGTTCGGCCCCACCGAGGGTTTGCTGATGGCCGATATTTGGTGTGTGTTCGTTGATCGCCATCAGGACATCTGGGCGGGAACCGGCGGAGCAGGATTGCTCAAACTTCAGCAGGGAATATTCGTTCCGGCTCCGGGCTTTGACCTCCTGTTCCACACTGTGCATGCTCTTTATCAGGACAGACAAGGACAGCTTTGGGCGGGGACTCAAGGCGGCTTGGCCCGGCGGGAGGGAGATCAGTGGCGAACCTATACCACAGCAGACGGCTTATCTGCAAACGACGTGCGCGCCATCACCGATGATGAGGCAGGCAGCCTCTGGATCGGCACCATGGGAGGCGGACTGAATCGCTGGCGCCACGAACAATTCACAGCCTGGCGTAAACAGGATTCCCAGGGATTGTCCAGCGATGACATTACCTCCCTTCATCTCGATCGGGAGGGGACCCTGTGGATCGGAACACTCACCGGCGGGCTGAACCGGTTCGATGGAAATCAGTGGACCCATTACACCACCCAAGTCGGGCTTCCGAGCAATCACATCGGCTACATGGTGGAGGACGAACTGGGAAACCTCTGGATAGGCTCGAATACGGGTTTGGTGCGGATTCGAAAACAGGAACTGGAAGACTTTGCCGCCCGAAAAACCACCTTTGTCTCCTGCCGTGTCTTTGGCAAACCGGACGGTTTGCCCACGCGGGCCTGCACCTCGGGCTCCCAACCCGGCGGCTGCCGGACTCGGGACGGAACCCTCTGGTTCCCCACCGCCAAAGGCTTGGCATCCCTCAATCCCCTGCATCTCAGCCGAAATCCGCATGCGCCACCCGTAACGATCGAATCTGTCTTTATCGATGGACAAGCCCAGAATACGAATACGCTCAAGGTGATTTTGCCGGCGCTTCTCACTGTGCCAGCCGGCCGTGAACGAGTGGAAATCCACTACAACAGCCTCAGCCTTTCGGCGCCCAACAAGAGCCGTTACCAATACTGCCTCGAAGGATACGAAACGAAATGGACGGAAGCCGGAAACAGCCGGATTGCACGATATTCCCGTCTGCCGCCAGGACGTTATCGATTTCACGTCAAGGCAGGCAATGAGGACGGGGTGTGGAACGAAGAAGGTTCCAGCCTTGCCCTCATCGTCCAGCCTCCGCTCTGGCGCAAAGGATGGTTCCTCGGTCTGACCGTCACCGTGGTCCTGGGCTCAATCATCGCCGGAGTGCATTTCGTTTCAACCCAGAGACTCCAACGCCAGTTGGAACGTCTCCGTCACCAGGAAGCCCTCGAGAAAGAACGCGCCCGCATTGCCCAAGACATCCATGATCAACTCGGAGCCAGCCTCACCCAAGTCGCCCTGCTGGGCGAATTGATTGAGGGGGACAAGAACGATCCTGGAGAAGTCGAAAACCACGCCCGCCAGATTACGCTGACCGCCCGCGAAACCACCCGCACCTTGGACGAAATTGTCTGGGCGGTCAATCCCTCCAACGACACCCTGGACAGCCTGATCAATTACCTCTGCAAGCACGCCCAGGACTACCTCGCCGTCGCAGGCCTGCGGTACCGCCTCGATGTCCCGTCCGACCTGCCTTCACTCACCATCCCCCCCGAGTTCCGTCATCATCTCTACCTCACCTTCAAGGAAGCCATCACTAATGTCGTGCGCCACGCCAACGCCCAATCCGTCCTCGTCCGCCTGCAACTCGGATCCGGCACGTTCACGTTGGAGATCGAGGATGATGGCCGGGGGATTGCCCCCATGGATGAAAAGACGGCTCTGGCACGGAATGGATTGAGGGGAATGCGCAAGCGGATTGAAAGCCTGGGCGGACGCCTGGTCATCGGTCCCGGCTCGCCCCGGGGCACCCGAGTCGAGATCACCACCCCCATCCACAGCTGAGTCCATCAACGTTCTCTTCCTCTTCCATTCATCCATAGAGCGCGACAGGGATTTCGTCGTGATAAACTGCTGGAGACTTTCCACAAGATCGGGCATATTGAACACGATCCGTGGTGATCACCGTTTCCATTGTTGAAGATAACGAGCAGGTGCGCAACACCCTGGCCCGGCTGCTCAATCGTGCCGAAGGCTTTCGCTGTCTCGGCCAGCACGCCAATGCCGAAGCCGCCCTCGAGGCGCTTCCCCAGGAACATCCCGATGTCGTGCTCATGGATATTAACCTGCCCGGCATGAATGGGGTCGAATGCGTCCGACGCCTCAAACAGGTGGATCCCGCCATCCAGGTCGTGATGCTCACGGTCTATGAAGACACGGAGAACATCTTCAATGCCCTCGCCGCGGGAGCCACCGGATACCTCCTCAAACGCACCTCCCGCGAAGAACTGCTGGCCGCCATCCGTGACGTCAAACAGGGTGGATCCCCTATGACCACCCATATCGCCAGGAAGGTCGTGCAGTCCTTCCAACGTTCCGGGCCCTCCTCTCAATCGACCGAAAACCTCTCGCCCCGAGAACAGGAGGTGTTGGATTTCCTCGCCAAAGGATTTCTTTACAAGGAAATCGCCGACAAACTCGGCATCAGCTACGAAACCGTTCACACCTATATCCGGCGGATCTACGAAAAACTCCAGGTGCGCACCCGCACCGAAGCGGTCGCAAAATTCCTCCGAACCGACAACTGACTCCTGTCCCCAGTATTGGGGACTGGCAGGATTGAGGAAAAAGCGTAGTCTTCCTTCATCAACAACCGGGGCACAAGTGCAGGGCCTTGATCCGTGTGTGATGATAAATGGCGTCAGTCTGCAGCGCCGCGTCGGTTGCCGATTTTCACGGTGTGGTCAACAGCCACACCACGCAGCCAGAAGTCAGAAGAATTTGTTTCCGTGGAGTGGCCGGGTGCAAACCCGGCCCTTTTGTTTCCAGGAACAGACCTTGAGTCGCCCCGTTCCCCCAGTTATGCTGCAATAGAAACACGCCCCAGTGCGAGATGGATAAATAAGAAAACCAAAATCCATCAGCGCCAAATAGGCGCGGGCGATTTTTTGTGCCTAATAGATTGTTAAAAAGTGGCTTATGCCAATATCCTCACATGAATTCGAACTCGTCGGCCGTCTTCGAGAGAGCATTGAAGGGGTAATCATCGGCAAATCCAACGCCGTCAGGTTGCTCGTGGCAGCCCTCCTGGCCCGCGGCCATGTCCTGATCGAAGACAGCCCGGGCCTCGGGAAAACCGCGCTGGCTCGTTCCCTGGCCCGGTTGATCGACTGTCCGTTTCGCAGAATCCAGTTCACTCCCGATCTCCTGCCCTCTGACATTACAGGCATGACGATCTTTGACCAGGCCAGCCAGGAGTTTCTCTTCAAACCGGGCCCGGTATTCTCGAGCATTGTTCTGGCCGATGAAATCAACCGGTCCACCCCTCGGATCCAGTCCGCTTTGCTCGAAGCCATGAACGAGCGACAGGTTTCCTACGATGGCAAAACCCATCCTTTGCCTGAACCCTTCATGGTCATCGCCACACAGAATCCCACCGAGTTCATTGGAACCTACCCCCTTCCAGAATCGCAGTTGGACCGGTTTCTGATGCGGCTGAAACTTGGATTTCCAAATTCCCAAGAAGAATACAATATTTTGCTCTCTCGACGGCACGGAGATCCGGTGGAATCCCTGAAGCCTGTGATTGGAATGAGCGAAGTCGTGCATTTGATTGGCTTGACGCCGGACATCCGAATCGAGGACTCGGTCACCCGATACATTGTGGAGCTGGCCCAACGAAGCCGATCCTATGCGTCGGTCTCCACAGGGGTCAGTCCGCGCGGCACACTGCACCTGGCCGCTTCCGCCCAAGGCTTGGCCTTTGTCGAGGGACGAGACTACGTCGTCCCGGATGATGTCAAAACGGTCGCCCCGTTTGTTCTGGCTCATCGAATCGTGGTTCGGAATGATGGTCATCCGGGAGGAACGGCAGGCCTGGAGATCATCAATCAGTTGTTACGTAAAGTCCCTGCTCCCTGACAGAGCGAGTGATTCAGGCATCGTGTGCTTTGAAATCCCAAAATCGCCCACGTCGAGATCAACCGGAACTCGAAGTAGGTCTTCAGACTGAATACCAGAGGAAACCCGCGTGGCTGTGAGCACATCGACCTCAGAACAGAAGCCGCCAGAACAAAATGGGCTGCGACGATTCCGGATCACCCGCCGAGGATGGCTCTATCTGTTGTTGACCCTGATCATCGGAGTCAATGCGGTCCTTTCGAACAACAATCCACTCTTTATGATGGCCGTGCTCCTGGCTGGTGGGTTTGGGACGGTCATCTTCATCGCGCGAACCATGCTGCGAGGGATCATCAGTCAGCGATGGCTCCCACCAGCCCTCCATGCCTGTGAAGAAGGCGATTATCGGATTCAGGTCCGATGCAATCACGGGCGGTTGGATCATTGTTTTCTCGAGCTCTACGATCAAACAACCCCCAATCAAACTGCCAGGAAAAGAGGTCAACATACCGGGCCCTGCCCAACAACTGTCCTTCGGGTTTTCGCCAGGATCCGATCCTTGCTCCCTGGAAAGGCGCAGACTACACGGCTCGAATCCTCTAGACGGCAGAGGACTCCGTTTACTCCCCTCCCCCCTCTGCGTCAAGGCGAGCAGGTGGAACTGGATCGTTTTTTCCGACCGGACAGGCGGGGATGGAACCGGTTTGCCCCCCTGCAACTCCGCTGTCGGCTGCCCTTTGGACTGCTGGAAATGACCCGGAGTCTGGGCTCTCACGATCAAGTGCTCGTCTTTCCACAAAGGCGACGTCTTACACGGCAATTTTTTGACTCGGCCGTGGCCCGGGAGACGGGCTTACAGGCCCATGCCCTGACTGCGGGGCCCGAATGCGAGGATTTTGCCGGCTTGCGGGAGTTTCGTGATGGGGACAATCCGCGGCTGATTCATTGGAAATCCTCCTCCCGTCTTCCCGATCAGCTCTTGCTGAAACAATACGAGCGAGGGCATGAGCGAAGAACGGTGGTGTTGCTGGATACCTGTGCGGCGGTGCCCCTGTCGGAGGCCCTATCGGAAATGTTGGAAGACAATATCTGCTTTGCCCTGGCCTTGATCGAAGCCCTGATCACCCAGGGGCAGGCCGTCACGTTTGGGGCATTCACACCGCAAATGACCCGTCTCGATGTGCGCGGCGGCTCTCCGCAAAGCTTCAACGAGCTCAAACGCACCTTGGCCCTTCTGGCCCCCAGCCCGGAACATTCGGTCCGGGAACTTGTCTCCCTCATCAGTGCCACTCCACAAACAACCTGCCTGACGCTGCTGTTATCCCCGCAAAACACGGCAATCCCCGCCCCTTCCATCCACCACCTGTTTTTGACCGCAAACGAGGTGAAATCATTCCTGTCGCCCGTGTCCAACGCGGACTCCCCTCCGTCCTATGCTTGACCGACCTGGCCCAACCTATGGCTCCAGACCAGAAGAACCGGTCGCCAGCCGGATCGCCGCATGCTGCGCGCTGGCGATTGGCCTGGCGGACATTCTCGCGCCCACGCCTGAAAAGGTGTCGCAACTGCTTCTGTTTGCCCTGGTCTGTGCGGTAAACATGGCGCCAAATCGATGGGGTTGGCCTGCCCGGATTGTTCGCGGGTTGGTCCTCTGCCTCACCTTGCCCATTTTCTTCCGCTTAACAGTCAACCCGGCTCCCGGACCCGAAACGGAATCGCTCCGGCATATTCATCAAGCAGTCGCCGTGAGCACCTTCCTGGCCCCTTTCTCACGATGCCGACGCGAAAAAGACCTCGTCGGATTCTCCCTGCTGACATTTTGTCTGTTCTTCTTTTCGGGAGCTTTTCTCCGTTCCGACTTCTTTTTCCCCAACCTGATCGCTGCGTCCTGGGCCTTGATGCTGGCTTTCTACGCTAACCGGGAAAACTCCGCCTCCGCTCCTCGCCGGCTTCTCCGCCAAAACGCCAAGCTGGCAGCCGCCCATCTCGTTTTCACACTCGGCCTCGTCGCTGTGTTGTTCCTGCTGTTCCCGAGAACCTTGTTCTCCGATAGCGTCTCCTCCCTGAAGTTCCTGATTCGAGTCCGAGCCCAAGCCTCCTCGAGTTACTCAAGGCCCCTCAGCGAACTGGGCGTTGATCCCCGACACGATCAATTGCGGTTAACCAATATCCACGAATTATCGCGCACTTCCGGCGAAGTCCTGCAGATGCGCCTCAGTGATGTGCGCTCCCGGGCGGCCTTCAAACCACAACGTCCTCTTTACCTGCGATCGGCCCTCTATGACACTTATCGGAATGGCGCCTGGACCACCGAGATCGAACCCGCCGTCCTCTGGGATAGCGACGACGGCCGAACCGACAACCGCACTCGGATCGCTTTGCCAGCCTTTCAGCCGGAACGCCTCCTCATCCGCCAGCAAATCCGAACCAAGCCCCTGGGCGATTTGTGCTTCTGCCTCGCCCAACCCCTGAGAGTCAACCTGTCCAAAGTCAGAGTGTTTGATGGCGATGTTCTCCTGTTTCCTTACGTCAACCACATGGACCGCGAATACGAGGTCGATTCCGAACTTTCGCCTCCCTCCGATCACCCCGCCCTCGCTACTGCGCCTGAGGTTGATCGCATCCCGCGGCTGGAACGTTATCTCCGAGTTCCCACCTCGATGGCCAAGAAGCTCGGCAACTGGGGACCTAGACCTGCAGCAGGTCAAACGCCCTGGGCTCGAGCCGAACAGATCCGCCTGCACCTCGTGAATGAGTTGAGCTACAGCTTGGCCCCATTCATGCCTCCCGAGGAAATGGATCCCCTGGAATTCTTTCTCCTTCGAAAAAAGACCGGTTATTGCACCCACTTCGCGTCTGCCATGGCCCTTCTGGCCCGCATGAACGGCCTGCCCGCCCGAGTGGTCACGGGATTCTGCTACTCGGGCCCGCCCGAATCGGATGGCGTGTTCATCGTCCGCGACCATCATGCCCATGCCTGGACCGAGATCTTTTTCCAAAACCACGGCTGGATCGTTTTCGACGCCACCCCGCCTGCCTGCATGCCTCCCTTCACCGGGTTCGAAGAAACTCAGGGCCTCGGCTTGCTCCTGTCGTGGTTCATGCGATTCAATGATTACCTGTCTGAATTCGACACCAGCCTCCAGGCCGATTTTCTGAAGTCTTTGCTCCTGCTGCCTGTTCGTGCGGCCCTCTGGATTTTCACAACCCCGTTTCTGTGGGCGATGCTCCTGGGCTGCGCCTTGATCTGGCGATTCCTGATCCCCCGCCTCCCACCCATGAAACAACGCAGAATCCGCCGCTTTTTCAGCCGAAGACGATTCTCAACCCATGTCGAATTCTACGATGACCTCCTCTGGCTCCTGGCCAAGACGGGTTGCCGCAAATCCCCCTCCGACACCGGCCTCGAATTCGTTCAAAGGCTCGCGGGACAATGGCCCGACCGCGAACTGTCGTGGCTCACACATCAATACTATGCCATCCGGTTCGGGGGCAAACGACTGTCGCCTGAGGATTCGGTCGAGACTGAGCGATGCCTGCAAGTCGTGGAACAATGGATCGCCAAACACAATGGCTCGCTCGCCAAGAGCGCTCCCTTGTTCAAACAGTCCGCCCCCGCAAATTGGTAGCCATTTCAAAGATCCTGCACTAAAATGGACAAATGTTTTTTGGACAAACACGTTCCATTCGGGTCATTTATCTGGCGGGTCTGCTAGGATTGGCCGGAACCGCGCCAGTCTCCGCCGCCGCAAGCCAAGGCCCTCCTGTCAACTGGCCCACCAACACGCTGTCCTTGGCTGATTGCCTCAATCTTGCCTTTACCCAAAACAGTGCCGTCCTCCGTTCCCAAACGGAGCTCGATGCCACCTATGGCTTGGCTATTCAGACCAAAGCCATCGTCTTGCCCAAGGTTCAGATTGTCGGCAATTACCAGGCAGTCGATGAGGCCTCAATCGATAAGCTCAAGGTGAGCGATCTCGGGGCCGGATTGAACGGCATGCCTTCGTTCTCCTTCGATTATGCCTATCAAAACTGGAGCGCCAAAATCCAGGTCGTCCAATCCCTCTACGAGGGAGGCCGCATGGCATCCGCCCTTCGGACCGCCCGCCTCTCCAAAGACCAAGCCCTCGCAAGCCATCACGCGATCGTGGCCGATACCATGCTCGCCGTTCGTATCGCCTACGATGATGTTCTGCTCGCAGAAGACCAAATCAATGTCCAAGAAGCCTCGGTTAAACTGCTTGATCAGGAGTTGGAAAATACCACCCGCCGTTTCGAAGCCGGGACAGTACCGCGTTTTAACGTGCTCCGAGCTGAGGTGGAACTCGCCAACGCCCGGCCCCGCCTCATCCGGGCCCGCAACGCATACCGGATCTCCAAGAACAAACTGGCTGACCTGCTGGGCTTCCGCGTCCCCCAGGAAATCTGGGAGGATCTCCCCCTCCAACTCTCCGGGAAACTCGGCGCCGAACCTTATGCCGTCGAACTGCCATCCGCCATCGCCCGGGCCCTGGAACAGAGAACCGAACTCCAGGCATTGCGAAAAGCCCAGGCCCTCGGCGACGAAGCCGTCAAGAATGCCCAGGCCGGCTATCGGCCCAGCGTCCAGGTTTTCGGGGGGTATGGAACCCGTAATTCGAGTTTCGACAAAGATCTGACCTACATCCTCGATGGCTGGTTCGCCGGCGCGCAAATGAGCTGGAACTTGTTTGACGGCCTTTCAACCAAAGGCAAAATCGATGAAGCTCGAGCCCGGCGACGGCAGGCGGACGTCAATCTCGATAGCACCACCCGCCAAATCGAGCTCGAAGTGCGAACCGCCTATTCCAATTTTATCGAAGCCAGAGAAGTCCTCGAATCCCAGAAAAAGGTCCAGGAACAAGCCGAGGAAGCCCTGCGGTTGGCGATCGCCCGAAGTGACGCCGGAACCGGCACACAACTGGATGTGCTCAGCGCCCAAACCTCCCTCACGGAAGCCCGCACCACCCAAGTCATGGCCTTGCGCGACTACTCGGTGGCCCGAGCCCGGCTGGAACGCGCCATCGGCGAGGGCCTCTTTTCGGCGGCTCCACCCCCCGCCCCAACCCCTTAAACTCCCCGCCCTCGTCCTGTTTCATACTCATGCGGAAGCCATCCCTCATCGTCATCTTCCTGACTGTATTCATTGACTTGATCGGCTTTGGCATTGTGATGCCTATCCTTCCCCTCTACAGCGAGCGGTTCGGGGCTAATGGATTGATGATCGGGTTCATCATTGCCTCTTTTTCCGTGATGCAATTTATTTTCTCGCCGATCTGGGGCCGGCTCTCGGATCGATATGGACGGCGCCCCATTCTCCTGATCAGCCTGGCCGGGGGTGCAATATCCTACGCCTTGTTCGGCTGGGCCTCCATGCTGGCCGGTCCCTGGGGACTGTGGCTCATTCTCGCCTCCCGCACCTTCGCGGGCATCTGCGGCGGCAACATCACTGTGGCGCAAGCCTATATCGCCGATATTACCCCGCCCAACCTGCGTTCCGCCCGCATGGGATTGGTGGGGCTGGCCTTTGGATTGGGTTTCATCTTGGGACCCGCCATCGGGGCGCTCAGCACCGGCTGGGGCATTTCCGCCCCGGGCTGGCTCGCCGCCGGTCTGTGCGGGTCCAACTTCGTGCTGGCCTGCATCATTCTGCCCGAGAGCTGGAAACCCTCCTCGGAGCATGTCCCCTCCCGACCCAGCCTTGCCCAGGGGATGCGGACCTTGCGGGAAACCCAAGTGGGCCTTCTGATTTTCCTGTTTTTCGTGGCCACGTTTTGTTTTGCCTGTTACGAAACCACGCTGGCCTTGCTCGTTTATCACGCCTTCGATTACAACCAAACCCATGTCGGTTACCTGTTCGCTTTCGGCGGCCTGATCTCCGCGGTGGTCCAAGGCGGCCTGATCCGCAGGTTGGTCAATCGATGGGGCGAACCGGCTCTCATCTGCGGCAGTTTTTTTATGCTGGGATTGAGTCTGGCGGCTCTCCCCTATTGCCGTAACAATGCCAGCCTGCTTCTGAGCCTGGCTGTATTGGCCTTTGGATCCAGCATTAACCGCCCCCCCACCTTCGGCCTGATCTCCAATCTCACCGTCCCGGCCGAACAGGGAGTGACTTTGGGGGTCGCCCAAAGCGCTGGCAGCTTGGCTCGAATCTTCGGCCCGATCTTTTCTGCCGCCCTTTTCGACCTGCAACCCGCTCTGCCTTACGTCGCTTGCGGCGCCATCGCGCTGGCCGCCGGCGGAATCGCCTGGCACCTCCTTTCCCGCTACTCCCCCCAGAATCTTCCTGAATCCAAGTCCTGAATCGATAACCCTAAACCCCATCCATAAACCATGAATGATCCCCGTTTTACCTCCCTGGCCCGGCTCCTCGTCGAATACTCGGTGGCGCTGAATAAAAACGATCGCATCCTGATCGAGGCCTTTGACGTTCCCGATGAGTTCACCATCGAGTTGATCCGGGCAGTCCGCCAATGTGGCGGCATTCCCGTTGTCGAAGCCAAACACTCCCGCCTGATGCGCGAAGTCCAACGCGGCACTCATCCGGTTCATGCCAGCCTCGTCCGGGATCTGGAACTTCATCGCATGAAGAAAATGCAGGCCTATATCGGCGTGCGCGGCAGCGATAATGCCAGCGAAAATTCCGATGTGCCCGCCGACGCTCAGAAATTGTATACCCGGACTCTGCGTCCCGTGCTGACATACCGCGTCAATCAGACCCGGTGGGTCGTCCTCCGCTGGCCCACCCCCAGCATGGCCCAGGCCGCCGGCATGAGCACGGAGGCCTTCGAGGATTTCTTCTTCCAAGTCTGCACACTCGACTACGCCCGCATGGCCCAAGCCATGGTTCCACTCGAAAAAAGAATGAAAGCCGCCCGCCAAGTCCACATCAAAGGCCCGGGCACAGACTTGAATTTCAGCATAAAAGGCATCGGCGCCAAAACCTGTCACGGCCTGCGCAATATCCCCGATGGCGAGGTCTTCTCCTGCCCCGTTAAAACCTCCGTCCAAGGTGTCATCCAATTTAATACCCCCACGATCTACTCCGGGACCAAGTTTGAAAACATCCGACTCGAGTTCGAAAACGGCCGAATCACGAAAGCCACCGGCAGCCATCCCCAACGCCTGAATCAAATCCTCGATACCGACCCGGGCGCACGTTACACCGGCGAGTTTTCCCTCGGTCTGAATCCTTTCATTCTCAATCCGATGTGCGACATCCTGTTCGATGAAAAAATCGCCGGCTCCCTCCACCTCACCCCGGGACAAGCTTATGAGGATGCGGACAACGGCAACCGCTCCGCTGTTCACTGGGATATGGTGCTCATTCAACGCGAGGACTGGGGAGGGGGCGAAATCTGGTTCGACGGCGAACTAATCCGGAAAAACGGCCTTTTTGTGCCTCAAGATCTCCACCCGCTGAATCCCGATCGATGGCGTCTGTCTTCCAGGCAAAAACCCCGTTGAAAAAGCTTCAGCCTCGGTCTAATTTGACCCGGTCATGTTAGCTGATCGCTACTACTTGCGAGGGACTTCGCATCCACCCTTGCGGTCCGCAACCGTCTGGTTGTTGATTGTCAACGCGGTGGTTTTTCTGGTTCATTCCATCCTGGACTACTATACCCGACTCAGAATCGGCTCCTTCCTCGCCCTCAATCCCATCGATGTCATCCACGGCCAAATCTGGCAGTTGCTCACCTTCCAGTTTCTCCACAGCGACCTTTGGCATCTCCTGCTCAACTCCGTGGTCATCTACCTGTTCGGCCGATCCCTCGAGGATTCCTTGGGATTAAAGCGATTTCTTCAACTTTACTTCCTCAGCGGCGTTGCAGGCGGCCTGCTCCAGATCACGGTCGGGCTGCTCTTTCCCTCACACTTCGGCGTCACTGTCGGAGCCTCCGCAGGCGCTTTTGGTCTTGTCGCCGCCTTCGCCACCTTGAATCCAGAACAACCGCTCACGGCGCTCGTTGCCTTTTTCATTCCGGTCACGATGCGGGCCAAATTCCTCCTCCTTTTCAGCGGTCTAATCGCCCTCTATGGAATTCTCGTGCCCCGCGATTCCATCGCCCACGCGGCACACTTGGGTGGCCTGATCTGGGGCATGGCCTATGTCACGTGGTGGATTCGACCGGCCAACGGCCTGTTCGGGTTGCGGATCAGGAATGACTCCGAGCCAGAACCGGAGTTGGTGACAAAGTCGTCACCCATTAAAAACCTCTGGCGCCAACAACTGCAAAACAAGCATCACTCTTCGGCTCCCGCCTCCGGTGACTACATCAGCCGCGAAGTCGATCCCATTCTCGACAAAATTTCCGCCCACGGCATTCATAGCCTGACCGCCAGGGAACGCCGGATTCTAGAAGAAGCACGAAAGCGAATGGGCACGGATTAATCCCCGAACATCGATTTTTCCTCCCAACGCAACTTTTCCCGACGGCACATGCCGCCAGAAAAAGTCGCGTCCACTACACGATTCTAAATCAACTTCCTTTTCCCAAAGCGTGATTCGCGTCCTTCCACCCGGAAATCCCCGCGCTCAGATGTCGCACATTGGTATACCCCAAGTCCTTGGCCACTTTGGCCGCCGCACGATAAGCGTTGCATTTCGGACCGCCACAATAGGCCACGACCAACGCGCTCTTCTCTTTCGGCAACAAGCCCGCCAACTTCTCCTTGCTGGATTGAAAGTCAATCGCGCCTGGAATGTGTCCATTCTTCCACGAGTCGGTCCCATTAACATCAATCAACGTCACCTTCTTCGCGGCAATAGCCGCCTTCAGGTCGTGAATCGAAATATCGGGAAACTCGGCGGCACGCACGGCAACGGCCACCAACAACAAGGCTGCGCACGTCAGTATCTGTTTCATGATCGTTCCTGTTCTGGTTAGACTGTCATGTTCCAATTTCAATTCCCGGACCGCGGTTCGCGCTGCCAGCCGATTCGCCGGCCACCGGCAAAAACCACGGCCCGCCATCAGTTCACGAATTAAAGATGTACTCATGATTATAATTATGCAAATTTATATATAGAATTCCGGACGACCGCTCATCGGATACCGCCCCTGCACCTGGATTTGCGCCTCTTCTCCCACGCTAAAACCGCACCTAAGATGGTTCAAAAATGGCTTTATTTTGAGTCTATTGTGGCTTTTTGTGGCCATTCATCTGGAGCCCGTCTGGCGGTCTGCTGCGTAAGTCGCTTTATTTGGGATTCAGGGTCGCCGCATTTGGAGTGGCCAAGTGCCAGGGATCCCTGGTATGCTGTTCTCAGGGGGTGACCCTTGTCACTCCGTGGAGGTCTCGAATAGGAGGAATGCCCAAAAAGGATTCATCCGATCCGAGTTCGATATGAAAAACAAAGAGATCGCAAAAAAGGCGGCCCAGTTCGCGGCGCCGTTTCGAATCACGAACGGCCGCAAATTCCACCTCAAGACCATCGATCCGCAGGAGACCCTCGACTTCAAGGGCGACGATAAGACTCGCGCCAAAGAGGCGCTGGCCACCGGCATCGCAGCGCTCGCCGATCTCCAGGACATGCTTTACGCCCAGGATCGATGGGCCGTGTTGCTGATCTTTCAGGCCATGGATGCCGCGGGCAAGGATGGGGCCATCAAGCATGTCATGTCAGGTCTCAATCCGCAGGGCTGCCAGGTGTTTTCCTTCAAGTCCCCTTCGGCGGAAGAACTCGATCACGACTACTTGTGGCGTTGCATGAAGTGCTTGCCGGAACGCGGACGCATCGGCATTTTCAATCGCAGCTACTATGAGGAAACTCTCGTGGTCCGCGTGCATTCTGAATATCTGGAGAAACAGAAACTCCCCCAAAAACTGATCGACAAAGGCATCTGGAAAAGGCGTTTTCGCGACATTCGCGGGTTTGAACGGTACCTGACTCACAATGGGATCGCGATCTGCAAGTTCTTTCTGCATGTCTCGAAAAAGGAGCAGAAGCGCCGGTTTCTCGAGCGGTTGGAGAAGCCAGAAAAGAACTGGAAGTTTTCTTCAGCTGATCTGGAGGAACGGGAATACTGGGATGAATATCAATCCGCCTACGCGGACATGATTCGCAACACGGCGACTCCCTATGCTCCGTGGCACGTCGTTCCGGCGGACAACAAGTGGTTCACCCGCCTGGTGGTGGCGGCAGCCGTCATCGACACCCTGAGTTCGCTGAGTCTGGCATACCCGGTCCTGGGCAAAGAACAACTCAGGGAACTGGCCGCAGCCCGACGCGCCCTTCAATAAGGGTCCTTCCACCGAAATGCCTCAGCAGACAAACTCCAGGTCGGGAACACTCGCAATCAAACCCCGTTCGAAACCGCGCCGCAGGAAACGCCGAATGGATTCCCGGCCTGCGTCACCGTAATCCAGCGTCCAGTGGTTTACATACATGCCGACAAAACGATCGGCCAGATCATGTCCCATGTCGCGCGCGTATTGCATGGCGTGCGCCACAGCCTCGGCACGGTGATCCAAGCTGAACTGAATCGTATCGGTCAGCAGCCGGGCAATAACGCGCCGATCCTCCAGAGGAATCCGCTTGTGAATGACATTGCCGCCCAATGGTAGCGGTAGTCCTTCGTTGGTCTCCCCCCACCAAACCCCGAGGTCCGCACAAACCGACAATCCTTCAGCCGCATAGGTTAATTGTCCCTCGTGAATGATCAAACCCACATCGGCCTGTCCTGCTCCAACCGCCGCAAAAACCTGGTCAAACGGCACGACAACAAAGTTGAGCTGGCTTGCGGGCTGATCCAACCAGAGTTGCATAGCCAGAAAGGCGCTGGTCAGGATGCCGGGGACTGCGATGCGGCCCCGCCGGATCTCCTCCCGAGTCATTTTGCGCTGGGCCACCAGCAGCGGCCCATAGCCATCGCCCATGCTGGCGCCACTCGGCAAAAGGGCGTAGTGCTGACAAACATAAGGATACGCATGGATACTGATCGCGCTCACGTCCAGCTCGCCGCGGCGGGCGCGATCGTTCAGCGTTTGAATGTCCTGAAGAATATGCTCAAATTGATATCCCTGGCTGTCAATCAGTCCCTTGGCCAGACCGTAGAACATGAAGGCATCATCCGGATCAGGAGAATGTCCCAGCGTTAGATCTCTGTTCGCCATGGCCCTAGTCTAACGGCTCGACTGCCGGGCGTCACGGTGGATTTGATCTATTCTGAAGGACGAACGGGCATGAATCCATCCAAATCCATGTGCCCCGGTCAGCGCGATCGAGATCCCGAATCTGAAAAGGATTCAAAACGGTCATCGGACTGCGTCTGCAACCCCAAGTGTTTCGACAGAAGATCGACCAGATCGTTTTCCCGGGGAATCGATCCGAATGTGGTCACCGAACCGATCATGAGTTCCGGGAGGGTGCTCCGCTTGAAAACCTGGTAATTGGTTTTGTAGAGGAATCCGTTGGTGCGGAGCACTCCCATGATCCAGTCATCGGTCAGGGCCTTTTCCAGCTTTTCGCGTCCGACCAACTGGGCGGCGTATTGTCTTGCATCCGCCACTGACATGGGCTTGGCCGGAGCAAAAAGCCAATCGTCAAACTGCCGAAAAGCCCCCGGACTCGCCCGCCATACGCCCAGCGCCAAGCGGGCGTATTCACACGAATTCAAATGCTCGGGCAGGGAAATCTTGACCACCGGATTGCAGTTCGAGTTCAGCGGCGTCGGCAACAGCAGAAAGGCCACCTGGTTGCTGAAGCGTTTCTGAATTTCCGCAAGGCGGGGATGCAGATCACGACAATGATGACATGCGTAATCGTAAAGCGTCAGCACAATGTGCGAGGACTGAGGCGTGCCGATCATGGGCAATTCATCGAGATGAAAACGGAACTGCCCGCCGTGGACATCCACCGCGAGAGGGGTTATCCGCCGCACCACAGATCCGATCGCCTGGGTGGCCTGAGAGACCGAAATCCTTGGCTGGTATCGCGCGGCCATCGCGGCGGCATAAGCCGCGTTTGAAGTGACGGCCTCCCCCTGGATCCCGTCGGACCGAGCATCACTGGCCGGGGACAACGTCTGATTTGGCGCTACAACCACGTAACTCCTCTTTTCAACGAGGAATTGGCCCGAAATCAATAGTCCTCCCCCCACAAAACCGGCCAAAGTCCACGCATACACTGTGGCCCGGCTAATCCCCTGGACAACATCCCGAGCTGGATTCGTTCCAGATTCGGAGCCTGAAGAAGGCCGGGGCCTCCCAAAAGGGGCTTTGGCCAGGAGAATTGCCGATGCGAGAACGGCACAGGCATGAACAGCCAGGCAAAACTTGCAGAACGCGTGAATCACGATCGCCTGCAAACCGAAAAACCATACGGCAGCCAGCGATATGACAATCGACAGAATCCAGGAGTATCCCCAAAACCATCGCTGGTGCGACACGCCGTAACGCGAGGAAAAACCAAAGGTGACCGCAACGAGAGAGAGATAAGCCAACGATGCCGGGATGCTGACGGGGATGCCCAGCCAGTAAGCCCACCGGCTTTGCAGCACCTTGTTACAACCCGATCCCTCCCCGCAGCCCGCCACAGGTCCATTTTGCAGGGAAACCCATGCCAGAAAAACTGCCCCAGCCGTTGCCGCCAGCAGAAGGATTCGCACCGCCCAAAGCCAATTCCCCTCCTTGGCACCGATCGATTCCTCGACGGAGGTTCTCGTCTTCGGCGGGCTCATTCCGACAATGCCGTGCAGCAAGTCCCATCGTTTGGATGGCTTACCTGTTGCCCCAACCATTGCAGGTCGGGATCCGAGGGACCCGGGATTGGCGCTCCAAAAGGCGCATTACATGGATCAAACCTGAGAATGGCATCGCTTTTCCAGCGACGCTTGACCACATGGCCGTCAGCATAGGAAATCACGCCGGAATCGTTGTGGGCCTTTCCGGGAAGATCCAGCCAATAAGCGTCGGGTCCGCTGCTGGCCTCGGCGGCCACCGCAAATGTCCCGTGTTTGGGGGATTGCTCATCCAGAAAAACGGGGGTGCCTGCGGGACCCCCCGGCTTCAAGTTTAGTTGTGTGACCTTGAAAAACAACAGGTAACCGTTGAAGTCGCTCCCATTCCCCAGGGCTGGAGGGACGGCAAAATCCAGGTTTCCCATATACTGGTTGACCGCATAGGAACGTGCCGCATTTTTGATCCCCGGACACTGATAGGTCTTCAAGTTGTTGATGTATGCCCACAAGGAACCATTTTTGACAGCGGGGGTTGTATCCTGACTCGGATCGTAAACCATTCCCACCCAGGATTTCAGGTGCGAATCCCGGCCTTGGATGTCAAACCGAGCCCGGGTGCCGGGCATTCGGTCGTCATAATCCTCGGCATACAGCACCCAGGCCACTTGAAGCTGGCGGGCGTTGTTCAAACACTGGAGGCCTTGAGCGGAGCGTTTGGCTTTGGCCAAGGCCGGGAGCAGCATGCCGGCCAGCACCCCAATGATCGCGATCACCACCAGCAACTCGATCAAGGTGAACCCAAGGCCGTTGTATTGTCGTTTACGATGAAATACCCCACTCATAGGACGCTTCCCATCATGAGCGCGAGCAAAAAGCTAATACGGTATTCAGCTCCGGTCAAGGACTTGGTAGACCCCCAAATCCGGCGAAAAACCGAATCGAAGCGTTGACACTCTCCCATGCCTCGAGTAGTCTGCACGAGTCGTTACTTGTGCCCGTGTGCCCCGAATTGCCTTCGGGGCTTTTTACTGTCGGCGCAAGAGCGATCGGATATTATGGCAAACACGATTTTAGTTGGCGCCCAATGGGGCGATGAGGGCAAAGGAAAGATCATCGATGTCTTGACTGAACAGTCCGATATCGTGGTAAGGACCCAGGGCGGCAACAATGCCGGCCATACCGTATTTGTCAGTGGTCAAAAATACGTATTGCATCTGGTGCCTTCCGGAATTCTTCGGCCGGGCAAGCTTTGCGTGATTGGCAACGGCGTCGTGATCGATCCCCTGGGTTTGGTGGAGGAAATTGAGGGGCTCCGACGTTTGGGCGTCAAGGTCAAGAGCACCAATCTTATGATTAGCGAGACCGCGCATGTGGTCTTCCCCTACCACCGACTGCTGGATGAGCAACGGGAAGTCCGCAAAGGCCGACACAAGATTGGGACCACCAAAAGGGGAATTGGCCCTGCCTACGGCGATAAAGCGGCCCGAACCGGCCTCCGCATGATTGACCTGGTTAATCCGGCGAGATTTGAAGCTCTTCTCAAACTGCGAGTGCGCGAGAATAATGAAGTCTTGCGGGCCTTTGGCGCCCGACCGCTCTCGTTCTCGAGCTTGCTGAAAAGCTATCAGGCGGCGGCGAAATCCCTCAAACCATTCGTCGCCAACACGGTGATTCATCTCCACGAGGCCGGTCGCCGAGGGGCCAGCATCCTGTTTGAGGGTGCCCAGGGAACCTTTCTCGACATCGATCACGGCACCTATCCTTTTGTGACTTCTTCAAACACCACCGCTGGCGGGGCCTGCACTGGATCCGGAGTTCCGCCACACCGGATGGACCGCGTGGTCGGAGTTGTCAAAGCTTATACCACACGGGTCGGCGAAGGTCCCTTGCCAACGGAAAACAAGGAGATCGCTGATATGCTGCACGGCATGGGCCGGGAGTTTGGCGCAACCACGGGACGGCCCCGGCGATGCGGATGGTTCGACTCGGTTGCCACCCACCAAGCCACCATGGTCAACGGCATCGATGATCTGGCCGTCACCAACCTCGATGGGCTAGACACTTTGGAGAAAATCCAGGTTTGCGTCGCCTATCGCGTCGCTGGCAAACGCTGGACCCACCTTCCCAATGACATCGATCTTCTCGCCCGATGCCAGCCCATCTATCGCGAGTTTCCCGGGTGGCGTCAATCCACCTCCGAAGTCCGCGAATGGAAACAACTGCCGGCAAAAGCCCGCGAATACCTCAAGGCAATCGCCGACTTGACCGAGGCCAAGTTGAGTCTCGTGTCCATTGGTCCCGGCCGGGAGCAGACGATCGTGCCAGGTTGAGCGCCTCCTCGGCAGACAACAACGTCCGGCACATACCAAACAGGTCGTGACCACCGCCTCCCACCAACTCAGCGCCCAAGCCAAGAGCATCCTGCCCGCCCATGTGGCCATCATTATGGATGGCAATGGCCGGTGGGCCAAGCAGAGACACCTGCCTCGGGTCGAAGGACACCGCGTCGGAGCGGATTCCGTGAAGGCCGTTGTGCGCGCGGCGGGTGAGTTGGGGATCAAGTACCTCTCTTTGTATGCCTTTTCCGTGGAAAACTGGAATCGCCCCAAGGACGAGGTGGATACCCTGATGAAGTATCTGGCGCATTACCTAAAAACCGAATCGCCAGAACTGAACAAACACAATGTGCGGCTGCAAGCGATTGGCCAAATCTATCGCCTGCCCGAATTTGCCCAGGAACAGCTCCGGAAGACCATCGAATCCACCGCTCGCAATAACGGTCTGACTTTGATTCTCGCCCTCAGTTATGGAGGACGTTCCGAAATTGTCGAAGCCGTTAGACAACTGGCTAGTGATGCAAAAGAAGGTCGCATTGATCCTGCGGAGATTACCGAACAGACGATCTCACAACATCTCTATACCCGGAATGTCCCGGATCCAGACCTTTTGATTCGCACCAGTGGAGAGTTACGACTCAGCAACTTTCTGCTGTGGCAGACCTCTTACGCCGAGTTTGTGGTCACCCCAACCCTCTGGCCGGATTTTCGCAAGCCCCAATTCCTCGACGCCCTTGAGGAATACGCGCGCCGCCATCGGCGCTTCGGGGGCATTTAGTCCAATATTGACATGTCTCAGATTGTGGCCATTGTCGGTCGACCGAATGTCGGTAAGTCGGCCCTGTTTAATCGCATTGCGGGACGACGAATTGCTATCGTGCACGATCAACCCGGCGTCACCCGCGACCGTATCACCGCCGAGTGCGAATGGCAGGGCCATCCCTTCACCCTGGTTGACACCGGCGGCATCGGATTGCTTCGAGGGGAGAAAACATCCGATCCTATCGTTCAATCCGCCCTCAAGCAGGTCGACATAGCCATCGAATCGGCCCATCTTATCCTCCTGGTGGTTAATGCCCAGGAAGGCCTGATGCCCCTGGATCAGGAGGCCGCCAACCGTCTCCGTCTATGCGGCAAACAGATTCTCCTGGTGGCCAATAAGGTGGATAACGAGTCTCTCTCCACCCAGGCCACGGATTTTGTTAAACTCGGTTTTCCAGCCATATACGAAGTCAGTGCCATCCATGGAAAGGGAGTTGATTCTCTCATGGAAGTGGTGAGCCGTCTGATTGCCGCTGAGAGCTCCCCCTCAGCATCCCTTCCTACCGTCGAAAAGGCTGCAAAGGATCAAACGCCGTTGAAGATAGCGGTAGTTGGACGTCCGAATGTCGGCAAGTCCTCAATCATCAACGCCTTGACACGCTCCGAGCGTGTCATTGTCTCCCCAATACCCGGCACCACCCGCGATTCCGTTGATGTCCCATTCGTCATCGAGGCTGACGGACAGCGGGAATCCTACCTCCTCATCGATACGGCAGGCATCCGCAAGGAACGTAGGATTCATGATGACGTCGAATTCTACAGCGTGTGCCGGGCCGAAAAGGCTATCCAACGCTGCGACCTTGCCATCTTCGTTCTCGACGCTGAATCCGGCATCCTCGAACAGGACAAAAAGGTCGCCGATAAAATCCTTGAGGAACGCAAGGCCTGCATCTTGGTCGTCAATAAGTGGGATCTCTTTGCCGATCGGGTTCGGAAAGCCCGCCAAAAAGCCCGCCGACAACAGGAACAATCCCCTTTCGGTTCCCCCGAAGACCACCCAATGACCACGCTGACCGAGTTCAGCAAGTGGGTGCAGCAACACCTGTTCTTCCTGGACTACGCCCCCGTAATCTTCACCTCCGCCCACTCAGGCTTCAATCTGGATCGCCTGCTCGAAGCGGTCCGCTACGTGCTCAGCCAATTGCGGCAGAAAATTCCCACCGCAATCCTCAATCGCACCCTTCACCAAGCCATAGAAAACCGCCAACCTGTCTCCAGCGCGGGTCATAGGCTCAAATTCTTTTACGCAACTCAAGTCAAACAAATCCCGCCGACCTTCTGGCTCTTCGTCAATCGCACCGATCTCCTCACCCCTCCCTACGAGCGATATCTTGCCAATGAATTGCGCCGTGCCTTTGGTTACGAAGGATGCCCCTTAAACCTCGTGGCCAAATCCCGCCCCCGAACGATCGAACCCAAACGTAAAACCACCCAGGCTAAACGACATCCCGTTCACGGTCCGTCCCACAAAACAAAATCTCGTTTCTCCCGTCGGTAGCCAGCCCGACTCTTCCCCACTCAAATTGCAGGGATTCCACTGTCGCGGATTCCCAGTTTTGCCCCCGTTCGCAATAATCGTCTCTCTGTCATGCTTCGGTGCAATCGATGTCTCATTCTTAGCATCAAGAAAAATCACCCCCCATGAATGCCTTTTCTTAATAGTTTCTTCCTGTGGAGTTTAGGAATATTTTTCTGAAGATATTCATCCCGGTATGTGCCCTGCTAAAGCTCGGCACAGTATGATTGTTAATATCTCAGAATCCAAGATGGATGCCATAACTCGTGGGCTTACGCGTGTCAGAGCCCTGGAAAAATGCACCATGATTCTTATCCTTGTCTTGCTGGGCATTGGCGTCAGCTGGGCACAGGAAACTGTTGATTTGGCTTGGGATCCCAATCCGGAAAGTGATATCGCTGGTTATGTCCTGTATTATGGGGATGCCAGCCGTCACTACACGAACTCCATTCCGGTTGGCACCGCCACCAATGCCACAGTGCATGGATTGATCGCCGGTGCGACCTATTACTTCGCTGTGACCGCGAAAAACACAGCCGGTCTGGAAAGCGATCCTTCGAACGAAGTCACCTTCACTCCCTCAGACGTTGCGGATAACCAACCTCCGAACGCCCTCTCGGGCAATTGGGATGTTCCCGAAGATACGGCCACCTCTATCACCTTGGCCGGTTCGGATCTCGAAGGCGACACGCTCACATTTAACATCCTCTCTCAGCCGCAGCAGGGTCAACTCACAGGAGCCGCTCCGAACCTCATTTATACTCCGGTCCCGAACTACTCCGGAATTGACTCCTTCTCTTACACCGTCTCAGACCAGGCCGGCCTTTCCGCCACCGCCACGGTCACTCTCAATGTTCTGCCCGTCAACGATCCGCCCACGGCCCTCTCGGCAAACTGGGAAGTCACCGAGGATACGGCCACCCAGATCTCCCTGACCGGCTCAGATCCCGACGGTGACACACTCACGTTTAGCATCCTCTCTCAGCCGCAACACGGCAAACTTACCGGAACCGCCCCCAATCTCGTTTACACCCCGGACGCCAATTATTCAGGCGCTGACGCCTTCACCTTCACCGCAGCGGATCCGTCCGCTCTTTCCGCTATCGGTTCCATCTCGATCGCGGTTCGAGCCGTCAACGATCCGCCCACGGCCCTCTCGGCAAACTGGGAAGTCACCGAGGATACGGCCACCCAGATCTCTCTGACCGGCTCGGATCCCGACGATGACACGCTCACGTTTAGCATCCTCTCTCAGCCGCAACATGGCAAACTCACCGGAACCGCCCCCAATCTCATTTATACCCCGAACGCCAATTATTCAGGCGCTGACGCCTTCACCTTCAGCGCAGCGGATCCGTCCGCTCTTTCCGCTATCGGTTCCATCTCGATCGCGGTTCGAGCCGTCAACGATCCACCCACAGCCCTCTCGGCAAACTGGGAAGTCACTGTGGATACGGCCACTCCGATCTCCCTGACCGGCTCGGATCCCGACGGCGACACGCTCACGTTTAGCATCCTCTCCCAACCGCAACACGGGAAACTCACCGGAACCGCCCCCAATCTCATTTACACCCCGGATGCCAATTATTCAGGCGCTGACGCCTTCACCTTCGCCGCAGCAGATCCGTCCGCTCTTTCCGCTACCGGTTCCATCTCGATCGCGGTTCGAGCCGTCAACGATCCGCCCACGGCCCTCTCGGCAAACTGGGAAGTCACCGAGGATACGGCCACTCCAATCACCCTAACCGGCTCGGATCCCGACGGCGACACACTCACGTTTAGCATCCTCTCTCAGCCGCAACACGGGAAACTCACCGGAACTGCCCCCAATCTCGTTTACACCCCGGACGCCAATTATTCAGGCGCTGACGCCTTCACCTTCACCGCAGCAGATCCCGCCGCCCTTTCGGCCACAGGCTCTGTCACGATCGCGGTTCTTGCGGTAAACGATCCACCGGAACCACAGAATGACGCCTTTGTCCGGAATGCAAATGCGTCCAAAACCATCTATTTCTCTGAATTGCTTGCCAACGATAAGGACCCGGATGCAGACGTGCTTACGGTGAATTCTGTCAGTAGCACATCCGCCTTGGGAGTTCGACTAGTCGTTTCCAAAGACGCCATTAAATATTCTCCACCCCGGGGGTTGAATGCTGAGGATAGCTTCACTTACCTGGTTACGGATGGCAATGGAACCCTGGCGACAGCAACCGTGACGATCACAATTAAAACTGCAACCAAGACCTCCGATTCTGAAATCCGCGCCACTCTGGCTCAAGACCCGAACGGAAAACCCATTGTGCGCCTGAAAGGATTGGCCCGAGAAACGTATGTCGTCGAGGCAAGCACGGATCTGAACACCTGGGCGGCCGTCAGCGCTGTCCAAGCAGACGACGATGGAGAATGCGCATTTGACGATCCGGATGCCGCAAAGTTCACCCATCGTTTTTACCGGATCGTGGACTCACACGAAAACGTGAAGGAATAGAGATAGGATAGAGCAATCCCTTCAACAGCCTCAAGGGCTGGAGGGGCCGGTTGCATCAATCTGAAGTGAGCCGCCGGGTTTCGCAGCACGACCGGCGGGTGCTTCACGTTCAGATCTCGCGGGCCGTTCGAATCCTGAAAATAGAATCATGATTCCAGACCGGGAAGGGGATCGCCTTTCAGTTAGTATCTCTTTGACTGGGAACAAGGATCATGAGAATCAACATGGCGACCGGATCTTCGAAGAACCCCGATTCATAATTCAGATGCTTGTCCTGGGAACAGTAAATGCTAATATCAAAGAGTGAGCTCGATCTTGCAGCCCAGTTCAAAGGCTTTTCAGATGGTCGCCTGCGAGGCTTGTGGGGTAACGAATTTCATCTCCCCGGACACTCCCCCGCTAGGGACGGTTCCGTGCAACCGTTGTGGACATCCCTTGATGATGCCCATGAAGCTCAAGCACTTTGAGCTTCGATCGGCCATTGGTTCAGGAGGGATGGGTTCTGTGTATCGCGCGTTCGATACCATCCTGCAACGAGAAGTGGCTGTCAAACTGATGAAAGCCGAACTCAGCCGGGAACCCGAGGCACTGGAAAGCTTTTGCCGTGAGGCGCGAGCGGCTGCCGGTTTGAACCACACCAACATTATCCACATCTACTCCTTCGACGAATGTGAGGGCCACAGATTCCTGGTCATGGAATTGGCCAACTGCGGAAGCCTGGATAGCCGAATCGAACGCGATAAACGCATCCCGGAACTCGATGTCCTCGATATCGGCGTCAAGATCGCTTCCGCTCTCGCCAGCGCTCTAAAACATAAACTGCTCCATCGCGATATCAAACCTGCCAATATCCTCTTCAACAACGAAGACGAACCGAAATTGGTCGATTTTGGGCTGGCTCGAAGTGCCGAGGCGGAAACCGAAGACGAAGCCACCGTCTGGGGGACTCCCTACTATATCGCTCCCGAGAAAATTAAGAGGGAAGGCGAGACTTTCCTATCCGACATGTACAGCCTGGCAGGCACCCTTTACCATGCCTTGACCGGACATGTCCCCTTTGAGGCCCCTTCGGTCGACGAGGTCGTTTCAGCCCATGTCAATCTTCCCCTCACCCCACCTAAACTGGTTGTCCCCGATATTACAGCCCCCACAAGTGAGGCCTTGGTCACTGCCATGGCCAAAGATCCGCACCGACGTTATCCGTCCTATGATGATTTCATCATGGCCTTGACAGCCGCTCGCAGTCAATTGCTTGTCAGTCACTTAAAACAACAGGCTCAATCCGAAAGCCGATCGTCCAACACCAAAAGCTGGTGGAAACTCTAGTGTGGTGTTTGCGAAATACGATGCATTCTGCGGCCAGGAGTTTTGGTCAGGAGCAAGGCGCGCCGACCGCGCATATCCGGAATGGATCTGTAAGGGAGGCGCAACGAAGTGCCTGGCCAAAAAAACGGCCGCCCAGAGGGTTGCGCCGAAAATGGCCCGCTGACTTCGTTACGCGTCGGTTACAGCCCCACGAAGGGGATGCGTCCTCCGCGTGCCTCGTCATCGGGCCATTTTGGGCGCAACAGAAGGCATCGTATTTCGCAAACACCACACTAGCCAGCCCTTAGATCGCTCCGGCGGTCTTTTGGCATTGCCTCGAATCACCAGCCTCCGGTGGGATCGCAAATAAGGAAATCCGAGATGTCCTGGCGATCCTGCTCACCGATTCTGGCTCAAGGAGAAGCGTCATTCCAGCTTCGAAGGCAAACACCGATACGCCTGAAACCGCACAGGTCTCCAAGGTCCGCGCGCCCACACAAGGAATATCGAATCGCAGGTCATGTCTTTCCCGCGCAACCTTGACGGCGATTGCCCCCCCTCCCTTGCCCGCCAGTTCACCGGCCCTGGCCAAACAACGATCGGTCCCCTCGAATGCCTCAACCGCCAAAACCACCCCGTCCTTGACCACCACGGTCTGCCCGATCTCCAGGCGCGAGACCTCTTTAGCCATCCGATACCCAAATTGGATGTCGGTCTTTTGTTCCACGGAAATAGGTGGCCCCAGAGAAAAGCCGCCCTGCGGCATCAATGGTTTGAGCCAAGGCGTGGCTTCAATCAACTCAACCCCGTCTTTCTTAAGCTCATCGGCAATCGCTCCAAAAACGGTATGAGCATTTTTTTCTCGGATCCTGAGCAGCAGCGACATAGCTCGAAGATCTGGACGCAATTGGAACAGATTCTTCGGTGCCACTTGCCCGACCATGACACACCGAGTAATCCCCCGGCTGGTAAACACACGGATCATCCGCGATAACTGCCCGACCCGAATCCACTCAATTTCATCCACCAGGCCGGCCAGAGCTGGATCGGTTTCCCCCTCAAATGCGACTGCAATCAACCGACGAACCCCTGCCTTGCGGGCCTCACGGGCCAGAGCCAGAGGCAACGAACGGTTCCCCGCTATTATCCCTAACTGCTCCAATGGATCCATAGCCAGTCATGCTCCTGTTTGCGCTGTTTCACGGACTGATCTGAACCCTTCAAATCCCAGCCCGCCAAATCTTCGAATTTCACACTAGGCTGAGAGAAAAGAAAAGCCAAGCTTCCTCCCGCATCGGTCGATGGTTAACAGTTGCCTTGATATGGGTTTTTCACGTAGGCTCCAGACGACGCAACATGAAAGTCTACATTAATGGCGAGTTTTGCGACGAGCAAAACGCGAAGATTTCCGTCTTCGATCACGGATTACTCTACGGCGATGGAGTGTTTGAAGGCATCCGTGCCTATAACGGTCGCGTGTTCAAACTCAAGGAACACATCGACCGGCTGTTTTTTTCCGCCAAAGCCATTATGCTGCAACTGCCCATGACGCACGAGCAAATGACTCGCGCCATCGTGGCGGCCTGTCGCGAGAACCAAATCCGCGATGGCTACATCCGCCTCGTTGTAACTCGTGGGATCGGCACCCTGGGACTCAATCCCAACCGGTGCGATAAACCCCAAGTCATCATCATTGCCGGAAAAATCCAACTCTACCCCAATGAATTATACGAGCGCGGCCTTGAGATTGTCACCGTCCCCACCATCCGTAATCTGCACAGCGCCCTGAATCCCGCCATCAAATCGTTGAATTACCTGAACAACATTCTGGCCAAAATCGAAGCCAACAACGCGGGATGCGAGGAAGCCATCATGCTGAACGCCGAGGGTTTTGTTGCGGAATGCACGGGAGACAATCTGTTCATCATCAAGGGACGACAGTTGCTGACTCCCCCGCTCTCGGCCGGCGCTTTGTACGGCATTACCCGAGGTATCGTCATGGATCTGGCTCGCGATCAGGGATTACTGGTGGCCGAACCCAATTTGACACGCTACGATCTGTTCAATGCCGACGAGTGTTTCCTGACCGGAACAGGTGCGGAACTCATTCCCGTGGTTAAGATTGATGGCCGCGTGATCGGCGCCGGAAAGCCAGGCCCCCTCACCCACGACCTAATTTCAGGATATCATGCCTTGACTAAGACCAGTGGCGAACCGATATACGAATAGGAATTATGCTGTGCAGCCTGTGCAAAAAGAACGAAGCCACGGTGCATCTTTCTCAAATTATTGAGCACAAGATGCAAACCGTAAATTTGTGCGAAGCCTGCTCCAAAGCCAAAGGCGTGGATAATTCAGGCTTTTCACTGACCTCCCTGCTTCTGAGCTTGGGCTCTCCCGTTGAAACGACAGAAGCGCCGTCCGAACTGGAGAATGTCGTTTGTCCCTCATGCGGGTTTTCACAGGCGGATTTCAAAAAGGTGGGACGCTTGGGCTGCGCTCAGTGCTATGAGACCTTCGCCGAACCGTTGCGCGGACTCCTCAAGTCCATGCACAAGGATACTCATCACGTTGGAAAAGTCCCCCGACAGATGATCACCTCGCAGGAGATTACCCACAGGATTCAGCAGTTGCAAAAGAAACTCGATCAAGCCGTCGCGGCCGAAAATTTCGAGGAAGCCGCCCTGCTTCGAGATCAAATCAAACAGGCTCGCACCGAACTCAACCAGCTTACCTCCACCCCGCCGGGTGAACCGGCCAAAAACCGCCCCGCTTCGACCAAACGTCCATGACCTTAACGGAGTTCCTCAGCAGCCCCGCCCTCTCCAGTCGGCGGTCGGGGCCCCATGGTCATATTGTCCTCTCCAGCCGCGTTCGTCTGGCCAGAAATCTAAAACGACACCCCTTCCCCGGCTGGGCCAAAAAACCCGAACGCGTCAAGGCCTTCGATATCCTGCAGGAAGCCGTCCAAACCCTCCCCCAACTGAAAGATGGTTTTATCGAGTCCATGGAAAATTTGGGCCCCGTCGACAAACAAATCCTCGTCGAACGCCACCTCATCAGCCGTGAACATGCGGCTAAAGGCACAGGCAGCGGCTTGGCTCTTAACTCCGACGAATCGGTTTGCGTCATGATCAACGAGGAAGATCATCTCCGCATGCAAGCCCTGCGTGCCGGCCTCCAAATCCAGGAAGCCTGGACCACCATCGACACCCTCGATACCGCCCTGGAGAAAAGACTCGATTATGCCTTCTCCCCAGAACTCGGATACCTCACCGCCTGCCCAACCAATGTCGGCACCGGCATCCGCGTCAGCGCCATGCTCCATCTGCCCGGCCTCGTCCTCTCCGAACAGGTCAACCAAATCATCCAGGCTGTCAACAAACTTGGCCTTGCCGTCCGCGGCTTCTACGGCGAAGGCACAGAAGCCCTGGGCAATGTCTTCCAGGTCTCCAACCAGATGACCCTGGGCGAATCCGAACTCGATATTGTCGAACGACTCACCAAGGTCGTCGCCCAACTCATCGAACATGAGGAAAATGCCCGGTTATCCCTGGTCGAAAAACAACCCAAAATGCTTTTGAACCATATCGGCCGATCCTACGGCATCCTGTCCAATGCCCACAGCATCTCGTCCAAAGAAACCATGAACCTTCTCTCTCTCATGCGACTGGGTTTGGACATGAAACTCTTCCCGGGCGTGGATCAGTCTCTGATCAATGAACTGTTCATCATTACCCAGCCCGCCCATCTCCAACGACAAATCTCCGAAAAACTCACAGCCGAGGAACGGGACTTGCTGCGTGCTGACTTGCTGCGAGACCGACTCCAGCAAATTTGCCGCCCCCAATGCCGGTTTCCGGACCCGGACGGCACTGGACTGGACAAACCATCGGCCTCGTAGTTATATAATGTTTGGGTATGAGCGACGACGCCTTACATAATTTTACGCCCCGCGCGCAACAGGTCCTTGCCTTGGCCCGAAAAGAGGCCGATCGACTGAACCATAATTTCCTGGGAACTGAGCATTTATTGCTCGGTCTCATCAAGTTGGGACAGGGTGTCGCAGTCAATGTCCTGCTTCGCATGGGGCTTGACCTCGAAACCGTCCGATTGGAGGTCGAAAAGAATGTCGGAACAGGCCCGGACTCGAAGGTTATTGGGAATATTCCCTACACACCCCGAGTGAAAAAGGTTTTGGCCCTGGCCCAGAAAGAAGCCAAAAAGCTAGGGCATACTTACGTCGGAACCGAACACATTTTGTTGGGACTGTTGGTGGAGGGCGACGGAGTAGCCGCTCGGGTTTTGAAAGACTTGGAAATCGATATTGAGCAGGCAAGGCAGGAGGTCCTGAAGGAGCTCGATCCCAATTACAGCGCCCCCGAAGAACAGCCGACAGCGGATGCCCCGGAAAAGGAGAAAAAGGGAGAGGTCAAGACACCGGCATTGAAGGCCTTTGGGCGGGATTTGACCGAGATTGCGCGCAAAGGCGAGATGGATCCCGTCATTGGCCGGCAAAATGAGATCGAACGGGTCATCCAGATTCTGTGCCGTCGCACCAAGAACAATCCGGTTCTCCTGGGCGAGGCCGGCGTGGGAAAAACCGCTATTGTGGAAGGTTTGGCCCAGGAAATCTCCAAGGGCAACGTTCCGGAACTGCTGCGAGACAAGCGCGTGATTACTCTCGATCTGGCTCTAATGGTCGCCGGCACGAAATATCGCGGACAGTTTGAGGAACGCATCAAGGCGGTGATGGATGAGATCCGACGGTCCAAGAATGTCATCCTGTTCATCGACGAACTCCATACCATCGTCGGAGCAGGCTCCGCCGAAGGCACCATGGATGCCTCCAACATCATCAAGCCGGCGTTGAGTCGCGGCGAGATGCAGTGTATTGGCGCCACCACCTTGAATGAATATCGAAAGTACATCGAAAAGGATGCCGCTCTGGAACGCCGGTTCCAGACCGTTAAAGTGGAAGCCCCCTCCCTCGAAGAAGCCATCCAGATTCTCCGTGGCCTGCGGCCCAAATACGAAGATCACCACAAAGCCGAGGTCACCGACCAGGCGGTCGAAGCCGCTGTCCGATTATCCGACCGATATATTACCGGCCGCTATCTGCCCGACAAGGCAATCGACGTCATGGATGAAGCCGGATCCCGGGGCCGCATCAAGGCGATGATTCGCCCGCCCGATGTCAAAGAGCTCGAGGTCGAAATCGAGTCGATCAAAACCCAAAAAGAACGGGCCATCAAAGAACAGGATTTTGAAGGGGCCGCAGCCATGCGGGATAAGGAAAAACAGGCCAAGGAAAAACTGGAAGCGGTCCTCAAAGCCTGGCGCACCTCCCGTGAGGAAAAACGGGTCAAGGTCGATGAAGAAGACATCATGCTGGTCGTCGCCAAATGGACCGGAATCCCCGTGGAACGTATCGGTCAGGATGAAGCCGCCCGTCTCCTGAAAATGGAAAAGGACCTCTCCTCGAAGGTCGTGGGACAAGATGTCGCAGTCACCGCAATATCGAAGGCCCTGAGGCGATCCCGAGCTGACCTCAAGGACCCGAAACGTCCTATCGGCACATTTATGCTGCTGGGTCCGACCGGCGTCGGCAAAACCCTATTGGCCAAGTCCCTCGCCGAAGCCATGTTTGGCGATTCCAAGTCGCTCGTACAGCTCGATATGAGCGAGTATATGGAGAAATTTACCGTCTCGCGGCTCGTTGGATCACCTCCCGGCTATGTGGGTTTCGAAGACGGGGGTCAACTCACCGAACAGGTGCGGCGCAAACCCTATTGCGTGGTCTTGTTCGATGAAGTCGAAAAAGCGCATCCTGACGTTTGGAATATTCTCCTTCAGATACTCGAGGAAGGCAAGCTGACGGACAGCATGGGACGAGTGGTTGATTTTCGCAACACCATCGTCTTGTTGACATCCAACGTCGGGGCCGAGACGATCCGTCGCCAAACCTCGATCGGCTTCGCTTCGGCCTCTGAAGAGCACAATTACGAAAAGATGAAAGAGAAACTGATGGAGGAGGCCAAACGGACCTTCAAACCGGAGTTTCTGAATCGTCTGGACGACGTCATTGTGTTCCGGTCGCTGAACAAGCCCGACTTGATCAAGATTCTTGATCTGGAAATGGCCAAGCTTGAGACCCGTCTGAAATCGAAGAATATGCCATTGGTATTGGACGAAAAAGCCCGTGATTTCCTCGTCGAAAAAGGTTATGATCCCACGTATGGCGCGCGACCCATGCGACGGGCCGTCGAACGTTATCTCGAAGATCCGCTTGCGGAAGCCTTGCTGAAAGGGTCCTTGCACCCGAATGAGGCGGTCCAAGTCTCCCTGGAAAACGACAAGCTGGTGTTCACACAGAAAACCGAACCCGCAGGCGCTCTCTCCGGTTAGAATCCTTCCGTCTCCCATCATCGGATCGTCGAAAGATCCCTCGATCTCCTGGCTCCGGAGAATGTTCATCTCCGGACGCTTGAATTCACTGGCCTGTGAGTGGCTTGGGATGATATGGTCTGGCCGCCGAAAACACAATTGCTCAGGAAACCAGGATTTTCGGCAGCTTGGCGAGTATGGCCTGGATCACCAATCCATATGAGTGGATGCCTCTCGGGGACGGCTTCGGTTTGAAGGCGGAAACGGTGTTAATTGACAACCGCGGCAAGGGATCCAGCACTGATGAATTTCCCGTGAACAGATCAAGTTTGTTAAATCCAAATCGCACAGCGGATTGGTGGAGAGAGGTTAAGCCTCGGACCGGCGTTTTCGCGGGAGGCTCGAAATTCGAAAACCGGCCCGAAGCTCGGCTTCGCTAGATTATGTCGCTCTGGTTTATTCGCATCCTGTTCCTGAGCCTGTGCATCGCCGGCGGCTATGCGATCAGCCAGGTGCAACCCGATTTGATTTCAAGCGGCTGGCGAGGAGTTCTGATCGGATTTGGGCTGGGTGGAGTCCTGGTGGCCATTGACGAAATGCTCAAGGGATTCTCATTGCGGGCATTTTCCGCGGCATCGTTCGGGCTCATGTTGGGCTGCCTGGTGGCCTGGTTGATCGACCAATCGCAATTGTTTATTTATGCGGAGGAACGGATTCGCTGGATCATCCGACTGGCCATGTTTCTCGGTTTTGGCTATATCGGCATGCTGCTGGCCATGCGAAGCAACAAGGAAGACTTCTGGCTCATCATTCCCTATGTTCGTTTCACACCGCAGAACCAGCCTGATAAGCTCCTGCTCCTGGATACCAGCGCCATCATTGACGGCCGAGTGGCCGATTTATTTGAATCCAGCTTTGTCGAAGGCATCGTGGTGGTCCCCAGGTTTGTCCTCCGCGAACTTCAGTCAATCGCCGATTCCAACGATCCGATTCGCCGGGCCCGGGGGCGACGCGGACTCGAAATGCTCACCCGGTTGCAGCGCAGCAAACGGGTGGAGGTCAAAATTCACGAAGGCGACGTGCCGGAGGAAAACACGGTGGACGGCAAACTGGTGGGACTGGCCCGGCGCCTGGGCGCAACTCTCTATACGAACGACTACAACCTCAGCAAGGTCGCAGAGCTCCATTCGGTCACCTACGTCAACATCAACCAGCTTTCTCAGGCCCTGAAACCGGTCATCCTCCCCGGCGAGTTGCTGAACCTCCGCATCGTCCGGGAAGGCAAAGACAAAGGCCAGGGTGTGGGCTACCTCCCTGATGGCACCATGGTCGTTGTCAACCAAGCCAGCCATATGGTGGGCAATCAGGTGGAAATCCAGGTCATCAGTTTGCTTCAGACCGGGGCGGGCATCATTGTTTTCGCCGATCTGGCACGGGAAGGCGGCGCCGCCGCTTGACTTTAACTGGCTCCTGACGCAACTTCGCCCCATGTCTTGGCACACGGTTTGGCGTTCTTTTAGTCCTGCGGAAGCTCAACTGATCCGATCGCGGCTTGAGGCGGCGGGTTTCCTCGTTCACGTGGCCAACGAGTTGTCAGCATTGAGCGTCGATGGTTACGCAATGGCCGTCGGTGGTATTGAAGTTCAGGTTCCGGAGGAAAGCGCGTCCGCGGCACGCGAACTTCTTACAGCCCCCTCGGACTGCGGATCGTAAACTATGCCCGGATCCTCCCAGCTTGGCTGATCCACCAACGATTCTATTTCATGACGCAATCCAAGTCTCTTTTATCCCGCATCAAGCAACAATTGCCCGCCAATGAGTTTTTCCTAGATCCGGCGGTCTGCAACCAATACGCGACCGACAAATGGATGGCCTCCCATCTGCCGGATGCGGTGGCCCTGCCGCGGTCGGCGACCACCCTCAGTGCAATCCTACGACTGGCCCACCAACACCATATCCCCGTCACCCCCCGGGGAGCCGGACACGGCTATGTCGGAGGCTGCGTCCCGGTGCGCGGTGGAATCGTAATCTCGGTGGAACGTATGCGGCGAATCCGCGAAATCCACCCTCGAGATTTCGTTGCCGTCGTGGAAGCCGGCGTGATTACCGAAAAACTGCAATCTGCCGTCGAGAAACGAGGTTTGTTCTACCCCCCAGATCCCGCCAGCCGCGCCGACTCCTCGATCAGCGGCAATATCGCCACCAATGCCGGAGGTCCTCGCTGCCTCAAATACGGTGTGACACGAGATTATGTGCTGGGATTGCAGGTCGCATTGGCGGACGGCACTTTGGTGCGACTGGGCAGCCGGACCCATAAAAACAAGACGGGCTTCGATCTGGCCCGGCTCTTTGTCGGATCCGAAGGCTTGCTCGGAATCATCACCGAGGCCACCCTCAAGTTGATTCCCTTGCCCCCCCAAAGGGCCGCCCTCTCCGTCGGCTACGATCAGACCTCCACAGCAGCCCAGGCGATCGAGTCCATTTTTGCGGCGGGTTTTCTGCCCTGCGCGTTGGAAATCGCGGACGAGTTCACCCTCCAGGCCGCCCAAAAATATACAGGCAATCCCATGCTGGCCGGGTGCAAGGCCCACCTGATCGTGGAAATGGATGGCCAGCAGTCCTCAGTTCGCTCCGAAACCAAAGCGGTCGAGACCCTCGTGCGCCGGCTCAACCCTCGCTTTGTCCGCCGCGCTCTGGGGGCGGCCGAATGCGAAAAAATCTGGGAGTTGCGGCGCGTTTTTTCGACCTCACTCAAATCGACCGGACTGACCAAGATGAACGAGGATGTCACGGTGCCCCGCGGGCGTTTGGAAGACCTGCTGCGTTTCGCGGCTCGTCTGCAAAAGCGCCATCGCCTGCCCATCGCCTGTTTTGGACATGCCGGCGACGGCAATATCCACGTCAATGTCATGCTCGACGAATCGCAGGATGGCTTCGCCGCCCGGCGCGATGCCGCCCTCAATGAGCTGTTTGCCCAGGTTCTGGCCTGGGGCGGGGTCCTGACCGGCGAACATGGCATTGGATTGGCCAAAAAACCGTGGTGGAACCAGGCGGTGCCGGCAGAAGTCCGCCAACTCCACCAGACGATAAAACGCGCTTTGGATCCTCGGGGAATCCTCAATCCAGGCAAGTTTGTCTGACCCGCTCGCGGGGGTTTTTGGCCGGGTCCGGATCCCAGGTGCCTGTGCCCTCCGGAAAGCTCTTCGGGTACCACTGTTGGGGGTCCATGTCGGACCAGAACACCTCGATTCCCCGCTGAGCCAGAGGTCTCATGACACTGAGATGCGGTTCCTTGTAGGTGCCGTCCGGGGCGGTCCAGTTGACGCTGGCGCAAATGGGGCTAGACCGATTGCCATAATAAATTTCCAGAATGGTGGAGCCGAGGAGGATTCGCGGCGTGCAGATGCTCTCCCCCGGATGCAACATGCAATGGACATGCTGCTGTCCGGCTTGGGCGGTCAGCGTCCCGCAAGCCGATCGCTGGAATCGCACCTCCCATTGACTGGACCAGCCAATGGCCATCGCCACCCCACCGTCACCCCAGGCCAGGTTGAAGAATGGCATGTGGCCGTCCGACGACCGCCCGCCAATGGACGCGAAGACTAGTTCATTGCTGCCCGGCGCCATCACATCCTCAACCGGCGCGAAACTCTTCCAGGAGTTCTTTTCACCCACTGTGTGATGGACCACGACCTTCGCCTGCGGCGCGGCCTTGAACATGAGTCAGAACCGAGTATATTTTTAACTAAGTACTATGTCAAGGAATTATATTTCTGCCTGAACCGCTGATGAAACGATTTGGTGTTCATTTGCGGTTCGGTTTTTTCGGAACATCTTATAGGCGGTTTTGGGCCTCGGGTTCCTCGCTTGACCTGAGCATGGTTTTCCGTCAAATTCGAATCATATTCGTGGCTATTGGGAAGGCGAATCTTGAAGGGGATTATTCCGTTCGCACGGGTCGGGTCGAGCAGTTCCGCGTGTTAAAACAACCCATTTCTTTTGTGGAGATCAAAAAGGCCATTATTACGGCTGCTGGCAAAAACCAGCGGACCCTTCCGCTGCAAACCCTCGTCGATCGCGATGGAGTCGCCAAATCGGCCTTAACCATCCTGATCGAGGAACTCGTGGCAGCCGGAATTGAGGAAATCTGCGCGGTCGTCTGTTCCGGCGACCAGACCGCCTTTGCAGCAGCCGCCGGAATCCATGCCGGCCGGCTTCATTTCGTCGAACAACAGGAATCACTGGGATTTGGGCATGCCGTGGCCTGCGGCCGTAGTTTTGTCGGGGCTTCGCCCTTTCTTTTGCTTGTGGGCGATCATCTTTATGTCAGCCGCGGCAATCGCAATTGCGCCCAACAACTTGTCGAGGCCGCCCGGCAAGAAACCGCCACCGTTTCAGCGGTCCAGGCCACTCATGAAAGCAAACTCCCCTATTTCGGGACTGTCGGCGGACAATTGGTTGCAGGCCGAAGAGGAGTCTACCGGGTCGAACAAGTCGTGGAAAAACCCACCCCCACAGAAGCCGAACAACGATTGGTCGTCCCGGGACTGCGACATGGCTATTACCTCTGCTTTTTTGGAATGCACGCCGCTTCTCCCCTGCTCATGGAGATTCTGGGCAGACTGCTGGCAACCACAGATAATCCCAAGAGCGTCAGTCTGTCGCACGCGCTGAACCACCTCGCTCAAAAGGAACGTTATCTGGCCGTCGAACTCGAGGGCCGACGCTATGATATCGGCGCCAAGTATGGACTTCTGACCGCACAGCTGGCGCTCGCCATGGAAGGCCAGGACCGGGATGAAGTCCTCTCCGGATTGGTTGAATTGCTCGCTTGGCGGCACCGCGAATAATCCGTTCCCACGTCTCTCCTCTTCCTCATGAGTTCAGCCCTGACTTCCATCATTACCGCCAGCGACCCGAACCACAGGAACCAATGTTTGGACACATACTGCTCCGCAGCATCCCTGGAACAGCTGCTGGAGGAGTGCCAGGCCTTGGAGAAATTCCGGCACCAAAGCGAAAACCTGTACGAGCGGGTCAGGGCACTGTTCTTCCTTTATGCCATTCATCGATTTCATTTGTCCAGCAAAGCCGGCCTTTCCCAACAGGGACGAATCCCGTTTTCAGGCTATACCCACCTGCTGCAACGCCGCTTTACCGAAGCCATCGGAGTCTTCCTCAGGCTTCAGTCAACTGAGGGTCCCAGCGATGCCCTCTCGAGCGCCCTCGCGGCTGCCTACTATCGATTGGGCATCCAAACCCTCGCCGACCAGGTGCGGCGCAGCGTACGCTCGGCCCGGGGAAACCAGTGGATGTTTCGCATGGGGCATCCCGCCGATCACCCCCTCCGCCTTCGACCTGAACTGCTGAATCGCAACCCGAACGATCTCACCTATCCCGTTCTCCGGGAACGCACCCCGGTGCGGATGGATCTCACGCACAGTGCCTGGAGTGACATTTTCTTCCTGGGCATGGATTTCCCTGAGGGCGCACGAGTCCTGAACATCTCGATTGATCTGGGGATTCACGGGCGCGACACGGTCCCCGGACCGCCCGTGGAAGCCTTCTTCCGTGTGATTGACGAACCGCTTCTGCGGTTGACCAGCGTGGACTTGGGGGCCTCGGCTGACATCATCAAATTGGACGAGGTCTTCGACTTTGCGCGAGACTACCTCGGATTGCTTAAGGCAGCGCTGATCGCCGCAGGGATTATTCCTCCTGGCGTGGAAGGATCGGGCCAGAAACTGGCCGACTTGCTTGCCCAACTGGTTGGCCCCGGTTTGGGGCTGGAGGTGGTCAGCAACGTCAACAACATCCCCAAAGGATCGCGGCTCGCCGTTTCCACCAGCCTTTTGGCCTGCCTGATCTCCGTATGCATGCGAGCCACCGGACAAACCTGTTCCCTCACTGGCAGCCTGAATGAGGGAGAACGACGGATCGTGGCGGCCCGAGCCATCCTTGGAGAATGGCTCGGAGGCTCCGGTGGAGGATGGCAAGATTCTGGCGGAGTGTGGCCGGGCATTAAACTCATTCAAGGCGTCACCGCCCACGAGGGAGATCCTGAGTTCGGAATCAGCCGGGGATGCCTGCTCCCCAGCCACCAGATCCTCGACTCGGATTATGTCTCGCCCGGCATGCGCCAAAAACTGCAGGAGAGCCTGGTCCTTGTCCATGGCGGCATGGCGCAGAATGTCGGGCCCATCCTGGAAATGGTCACCGAAAAGTATTTGCTGCGCTCCTCCGCGGAATGGCACGGTCGCCGCGAAGCCATGCGCATTCTGGATGATGTCCTCTTCGCGCTCAAACAGGAGGACGTCCGGCAGTTGGGCAGAGTGACGACCCGAAACTTTCGGGGCCCGATTCAAGCGATCATCCCTTGGGCCAGCAACGAATTCACCGAAACGGTCATTGAGCGCGTGGAAAAGGAGTTCGGCCCTGATTTCTGGGGTTTTTGGATGCTCGGGGGCATGTCGGGGGGAGGGATGGGGTTTATCTTTGAACCGTCCCGAAGAACCGAAGCCCAAAAAAAGGTCCAGGCGATCCTGTCGCAAGCCAAACGGGAACGAGAATCCGCATTGCCGTTTGCGATGGAACCGGTGGTCTACGATTTCGCAATCAACGAACGGGGCACATCGGCCGAGTGCCTCACCGGAACAGATGCCCTCCTGCCTCCTGGTTATTATGCGCTGCTGGCCCCCTCTCTGATCCGCATGGACCAGCAACGGCTTCCAGCTGCCCGGCGAGCCGAGCTCGATGTTTTTGCCGAGGCGTGTCGAAACCAGCCCGCTTTGCGCGGAATGGTCCAAGCCTTGTTCGACCGGTTACTGCCTCGTTTTAAGGTCGAAACCACAAAAGGCAACACCCTCGAGGACCTGCTCCAAACCCATGGCTTCGATCCGATCGAACATGAGCAAATCCGGACAGACCTGATCCATGGGCGCATTGGCCTCGCCCAGAATCGCCTGCCCGCAACGACACAGATCGAGGACGTCCATCCGACCGATATCATCGATCTCCGGGAGCACGGATTGGCTCCGGATATGCAGCTTGAATTCGAGCGGTTGGGCCTTGAGGCACTTCGGGCAGGCGGCGTTGCAGTGGTCAGCTTGGCGGCGGGCGCGGGCAGCCGATGGACCCAGGGCGCCGGCGTCGTCAAGGCCCTGCATCCCTTCTGCAAACTGGCAGGTAAACATCGAACCTTCCTTGAAGTCCACCTGGCCAAAAGCCGTCGCATCGGCAGCCAGTGCGGCACGGGGTTGCCCCATCTGGTCACCACCAGTTACCTGACCCATGAACCCGTGGCCGAATGCCTGGCCCGCCATAACCATTACAACTACCCGGAACCTGTGCTGCTCTCCCCGGGCCGCACGGTGGGACTTCGATTGATCCCCACTCTCCGCGATCTGCAATTTGCCTGGCAGGAAATGCCCCAGCAATTGTTGGATGATCAAGCCCAGAAAGTCCGCGACAGCCTCAGAGCCGCCTTGATGGATTGGGCTCGGCAACACGGTGAAGGCGCCGATTACAGGGACAACCTGCCAACCCAATGCCTGCATCCGGTCGGACATTGGTACGAAGTGCCCAACCTGTTCCGAAACGGCGTCCTCGCTCGACTCCTGAGAGAACGCCCCCAACTCAAGCACCTGCTGCTCCATAACATCGACACTGTGGGCACCGACGCGGCCCCCTTGATGCTGGGCGCCCATATCCATGCGGACGCCTGCCTGTCCTTTGAGGTGATTTCTCGCCGCCTCGAAGACCGCGGTGGTGGTCTCGCCAGAGTCAATGGCCAAGTCCGTCTGGTCGAAGGCCTTGCCATGCCCCGGGAAGAGGACGAGTTTCACTTGTCCTACTACAATACAATGACCACCTGGATTCATATCGACCATCTGCTCCAGGTGTTCGGCCTCACCCGCTCCGATCTGCAGCAGCCGGAGCGCGTCGCAACCGCCTTGCGCGCCCTCGCAGTCCGTCTACCCACTTACGTCACCCTCAAAGAGGTCAAGAAACGATGGGGACACGGTCAGGAAGACGTCTTTCCCGTGGCCCAGTTCGAAAAACTCTGGAGTGATATGACCGCCTTGCCGGAAGTGAAATCGCGATTCCTGGTTGTTTCCAGAAACCGCGGTCAGCAACTCAAGGAACAGGCCCAACTCGATGGCTGGCTCCGAGATGGCTCAGCCGATTATGTCACTTCGTTGTGCGAGTTTCCTTGAGCCAGTCCCGATAAAAACCCTCCAAACGCTGCAACCCTGTATCCCCCGCGCATGCGAGCACCCGGTATCGCAGGCTCACGGACCTGCCCCCAGCCAACTCCCACGGACGCTCTATGAAATTGAAGGGTGTGGGCGATACAAAACCATAATCCCTCGTGAACCAGGGGCAGGGCGACCACGGATTATCCGCATGGTCCATCAAGACCACCGACTCCGCCGGACCATGGGACGACGCCAATTGTCCCCTCGTCAATACGCACCATCGCGAGCGGACGCCAAAGGTCGCTTTCTCACCACTCAATCCCTCGGCATTCATCAGATGCCCCTCCTCCACCGGAGCCAGGTCTGGCGCCGATCGCAGGGCGAACAATGAATGATTGGTTTTCTCAATTCGCACGTCTTGCACCGCCGTCCACTCGATATGCCAATCCACACACCAGACATCGTCTCCCGCTCTCTTGAGCCGTATCCAGCGCTGGTCCTGCATGACTAACGGCCCCCCTGGCCGGCGCCACTCGCATCGATCGGTCATCTCGACAAGATCTCCCTCGGTCTTGACCAGCTGGAGATTCGTGGAAAGGATCTGGCCTTTCTCAATTCCCTCCTGCCAAAAATTGTGCCCATTGACCCGATCACAGGCGAACCACAAGGAACGATGATGGGGCCACGGAAGCGCCGTTTCGGCCGTCACAGACCGACCGGTGACCGGCCCAGCCAATGGATACATGTAAGGATACTTCTGGCTCGCGTGCGCCCGGTAACTCGCCACAAGACGGTTGTTCCACCGCACCCAGATCTGCGGGCCGTCCTGATACGCCGTCAATCCCCCCAACGGGGATTCCGCCCCCCCTCCCGCCCCTGCGCCAAATGCCTTCCGTCTTCCCAGGGCCAAAGCTCCTAACGCCCCCAATCCAGTCCTTAAAAAAAATCGACGGGAGCAAAATCGGGTATTCTTCATGAGGCCGAATCCTGCCTCATCGCTCCCAATTTGTCCACCCGCTTCAGCCGCCTCTGAACCTCAAATCAAACGACTTAACCGCGAATCGAAACCAATTAACGCGAATCATGGCAGGCCAAATACAAAGAAGCTGAAGGATTGGGAAAATCGATGGAATGCTTAGAACCTCACGACAACCAGCGCTATGGGATAAATTTGGGATCCACCCCGTCGAGTGACTCTCTCTCCGGAGCCGGGAAAGATCGGCGCGCGGAATTCATTCCGAAGAGCGATTCGGCCGACAGGCGACCTCCGCTGCCATTCGCGTCTATTGGCGTTCATTCGCGGTTAGATTTTTCGGAGCATCCTATGTGCGGTTTTTGACCACCCGGCCATTCCTGAAATTTGGAGCCTTATGATGCCCGGCAAAACAGCATCAGAACCGCCCGCCCTCGCCCTCCCTCCCGTCTTGGCGCTGATCTAAACGGCGTCCCACCATAAAATCAGATGGACGTTTTCTCTCCGGACCTTATGATGAATCTCCTGATCAGCAGCAGCCGAGGCGCCCGCGCCGGCGGGATCGCAGAACGTTGCTGGCAGGCGCGCCACAGTAAATGCATATGCTTATGCTTCAGCTCAACAAGTTCTTCTCGCTCGTCGGTTTGTGCGGAGTTCTGGCCTGTTTGAACCAGGCCATTGCCGCCGAGGATTCCCCGTGGATACCTCTCTTCGACGGGCAATCCCTCCAGAACTGGAAGGCCAGCGAGAATCCCCAAACGTTCCGAGTGGTTGATGGCGCCATCATCGCCCACGGTCCTCGGGCCCACTTGTTCTACATCGGGGATCCAAATCACTCGGCGGATTTCAAGAACTTCGAGTTCGAAGCCGAAGTCCTGTCCAAACCGGGAGCAAACTCGGGCATTTTCTTCCATACCGCATTTCAGAACAAGGGCTGGCCGGAACAAGGCTTCGAGGTCCAAATCAACAATTCCCAGCCGGAACATGACGGTTATCTGGAAATGAAAAAAACCGGTAGCCTGTATGGCGTCCGCAACATCTACAAACCGATGGCGCCCGACAACCAATGGTTCACTCTCCAGATCTCAGTCCGCAATCAAAGGATCCAAGTCCGCCTCAACAACGCTCTGCTGGTGGATTATGTCGAACCCCCAATGCAAGGTGCAGGCCGTAGCCAGCGCCTTTCCTCCGGCACCTTCGCCCTCCAAGGACACGATCCCGAGAGCCAGGTGCGGTTCCGCAATCTCCGCGTCAAACGCCTGCCGGATGACCTGGACGATTCCGCTCAGCCAGCGCCTTTTGATGACGTCGCCCGTGACCTCCTCAAATTGGGCGGCGATAACTTTCCCCTGATCGATTTTCACACACACGTCAAAGGGGGCCTGACCCTGGAAGAAACCCTTGACCATATGCGCCTCACCGGCATCAATCACGGCATCGCCGTGAATGGCGGCGTCGGCTTTCCCATCACCAACAACGCGGGCATCGAGGCGTTTCGCCAATCCATGCTGGGCGCGCCCTGTTACATCGCCTTGCAGGCCGAAGGCCGCGAATGGCCCAGCCTCTTCTCCCGCGAGGCCATCGCCAAGTTCGACTACGTGTTTACCGATGCCATGACGATTTCCGATCACCGGGGCCAACGCACCCGCCTCTGGATCCCGGAGGAAGTTATCATTCCCGACAAACAGATATTCATGGACCATCTCGTGTCGAACATCGTCCAGATTCTCGATACAGAACCGATCGACATCTATGTCAATCCAACCTATCTGCCGGAAGTCATCGCCGCCGAGTACCACGCCCTTTGGACCCCTGAACGCATGGACCGAGTCATCGCGGCCGCGGTCCGCAATGGTGTGGCCGTCGAAATCAACAGCCGCTTTAGAATCCCAAGCGCCGCCTTCATCAAACGCGCCAAAGCCGCCAACGTCAAATTCACCCTGGGCACCAATAACGCCGACCGCGATCTCGGCCGGCTCGAATACTCGCTCCAAATGATCCGGGAATGCGGCCTGACCTGGAAAGACATGTGGATGCCCAAACCGGACGGCCAAAAACCCGTCCAGGCAAGACGCATCCCGTAGTCCAACCCTGACCTCCTTAACCCGTCTCGCCGAAAAAAACGAATCGAACATGAATCTCAACCGGCCCCTAACGTTGAGAGCGTTGTTGCTCGCACTCCTGCCGGCGACGACAATCCTCGCCGCCGAGTTTTTTGTGGTTCCCACAGGCTCTGATGCGAATCCCGGCACCCGCGCCCAGCCGTTCGCCAGCGTTCACCGAGCTCAGCAAGCCGCGCGGTCCCAACGCGCCGCTCATCCCAACCAAGGCGTCACGATCACGTTGCTCGGCGGTTTCCATCAACTCGATCAGCCCCTGGTGTTCACCCCCGCCGACTCGGGAGCTTCCGCGGATCAACCCGTTCGTTACCGGGCCGATGCGGGGGCCGAAGTGATCCTCAGCGGAGGACGGCGCTTGACCCAGTGGCAACCCGATCCGCAACGTCCCGGCCTGTGGAAATCCAAAGTCGCTTCCCTCAAAGCTGGCGATCCCAATCCTTGGCGGTTTCAGCAACTCTGGGTCAACGGACAACGCGCCGTCCGCGCCCGTACGCCTGACGACCGGGAGTTTCACCTGCTGCTTGGGGTTGCCGAATCCACCGAAACCAATAATGGCGCCATCCTCACCCGGCATATCTTCACGGCCCGCCCCCAAACCCTCGCTGTTCTGCGCGGCTTGGATGATGCCTCTCTGCGCGATGTCCAAGTGGTCGTCTATCACAAATGGGACACCACCCGCGAACCCCTGATCGCGGCCTCGCCCGATCAAGGCACGTTCACCACCACCGGCGCCCGAATGCAGAGCTGGAACCCGATGTCCCGCGACTGCTTGTTTTACCTCGAAAACACCGCCTCCGCCCTCGACGCCCCGGGCGAATGGTTTCTCGATTGCGATGGCTGGCTTTATTACCGCCCTCGCCCTGGTGAGGACATGGCCCAAGCCGAAGTCGTGGCGCCGGCGCTCGAACAATTCGTTTCCATTCAAGGCCAGGCGGAACATCCCGACACCTGGGTGCGCCACCTGCAATTCGATGGACTCCGCTTCCAGCATGCCGAGTTCAGAATTCCCCAGGCCGGCCTTCCAGCCCGCCAGGCCGCCATGAACGTCGACGCCACTGCCATCCAGGTCGATGCCGCCCGCAATATCCAATTCACCCATTGCGCCGTCGAACACATCGGAACAACGGCATTCTGGTTCCGCCATGCCTGTCGCGACTGCCGCGTCGAACACACTCGCATGTTCGACCTCGGCATCGGCGGCGTGCGAATTGGAGAGGATCGGATCACACCCGAACCGGTCCGCACCGGTCACATCACGATCGACAACTGCATCATTCAAAGGGGCGGACGCATCATGCCGCACACCGTTGCCGTCTGGATCGGCCACAGTGCGGACAACACCGTCACTCACTGTGACATTGGCGATTTCTTCTACACCGCAGTCTCGGTCGGCTGGCGCTGGGGGTACGCGGAAAGCGCCGCCAAACGCAATTCCATCGAGTATAATCATCTCCACCACCTCGGCTACCGCATCCTGAGCGACATGGGCGGCGTCTATACCCTGGGACCGTCCGAAGGAACTCGCGTCTGCAATAATGTCATCCATGACGTCTATTCCACCCGCTATGGCGGTTGGGGATTGTATCCCGACGAAGGCAGCACCGGGATTCTCTTTGAAAACAACCTCGTTTACCGCGTCCGTGATGGGTGCATGCATCAGCACTACGGCAAGGAAAACATCTTCCGGAACAACATCCTCGCCTTCAGCGAAGAGGGCCAGATCGCTGTCACCCGCGCGGAACCGCATCTTTCGTTTACCTTCGAACACAATCTCGTTTACTGGGATGATGGACATCTGCTCGGTTATGGGGGCTGGCAAAACGGCGTCAAGGTGCTGCTCCGAAATAACCTCTACTGGCGAGCCGGGGGCAAACCCTTCGATTTCGGAGGCAAAACCTTCGATGAGTGGCGCGCCTCCGGCCACGACGAGGGCTCGATCGTCGCCAATCCTTTGTTTGCCGATCCTGAACACCACGACTTTCGTCTCCTCCCGGGATCGCCAGCCGAAAAGATCGGATTCAAACCGTTCGATTATACCTTGGCCGGTGTCCGCGGTGATCCGGCATGGAAAACACTGGCAAGCTCCCTCGTGTGCCCCGCTCCCTATCAAGTCCCTCCAGCCGAACCAGTCGATATCCAGGACGATTTCGAGTCTCCCAACGCATTGCCTTTGCTGAGTTTGGCTTCCCTCCACCAGGAAGGCCGCAATGACCTCATCACGGTGACGGATTCCCTCGCCGCAAACGGAAAACGTTGTCTCAAAGTCCAGGATTCGCCGGGCCTTAAGGCGGGCTATAATCCGCACTTCTACTGGGATCCCCAATACCGGCAGGGCCAAGCTGTCCTGGCCTATCAGATCCGTCTTGAACCGGGCGCAAACGCGCAATGCGAATGGCGCGACAACTCCAGCCCCTATCACACCGGGCCCGGCGTTCAGTTTCATGACCACGCCATATTTGCGCGGGGAAGAAAACTAACCGAGGTTCCCAATCATGCCTGGATTGGCATCGAAATGCAGGCCACTCTGGGCAAAACAAACGGCCATTGGGAGTTGACCATCACCCTGCCCGACGGCAACCAGCGGCGATTCCCCGATCTCGCCTGCGACCCAAATTGGAAAGAAGCACGTTGGGTCGGTTTCATCTCCGCCTCATCCAACCACGCTCTGTTTTACCTGGATGACGTCCAAATGCGGAACCGCTAAATGGAGTTGGCTCGATTACGATCCTCTCCTGGAACAGTCTTGCCAGCGCGGTTTTTCTGGCTGAGAACCCGCCGGGACCGCTTCGAAAGGAACTATGATGCTAAAAATCGGTCTATTCCTGTTATTCATTCCCGCGGCTGCAATGGCCGCCGGATTTCCTGAAGCCGAAATCTCCAACGGAATCGTTCGCGCCCGACTCCACCTGCCGGTTCCCGGCACGGGATTCTACCAGGGAACTCGTTTTGACTGGTCAGGAGCCGTGTCCAGTCTCCAATACAAGGGGCATGAGTTTTTTGGTCAGTGGTTTGAACGTTATGATCCCAAAATCCACGACGCCATCACCGGTCCCGTGGAGGAATTCCTTACACGCGGCTCCGGTCTCGGTTACACCGAAGCCAAACCGGGCGGGACTTTCCTCCGGATAGGGGTCGGGACCGTGCGCAAACCTCACGAACCAGCCTATCAACGGTTCCATACTTACGATATCGTCGACCACGGGAAATGGTCGACTCGGAAAGGCACCAACTGGATCGAGTTCGTCCACGAGCTGAAGGATCCTTCGGGTTACGCCTATGTCTACGCTAAAACGCTTCGCCTGGTTCAAAACCAACCCGTGCTGGTTCTCGAACATACGCTCCAAAATACAGGACAGAAATCCATCGAGACCGACCAGTATAATCATAACTTCTTCATGATCGACCGTCAGCCCGTCGGCCCGGGTTGCGTTGTCATATTTCCCTTCGAGGTCCACGCCCAACGGGATCTTCAAGGTCTGGCCAAGGTCGCCGACCGAAAGCTTGAGTTTTTGAAGGAACTGGAACCGGGGAAAAGTGTTTTCACAGAGCTGGGGGGATTCGGCTCCAGCCCCAAAGACTATGACTTCAGGATCGAAAATCGCCAGGCGGGAGCTGGCGTTCGGATCAAAGGAGATCAGCCGATCGTAAACCTGTTTTTCTGGAGCATCCGGACCACCCTCTGCCCCGAACCCTACATCCGCATCAAAGTCGACCCGGGCCAGTCCGCGAACTGGAAAATCGACTATCAGTTCTACAGCCTGCCCAATTGACGCACCGAAAGCGCCCCGCACCGCCCGTTCCAAACCGCCTGTGTGAATCGCAGAAAAGGTATCCGGGCCCCCTGGCCGGGAGGGCCTCGCACCGCTTCCCGCAAGTGAATTTTGCATGCTTGCAATCCGACAAAACTCCCTTCATTCTCGCTCCAAGTCTGCCATCGCCCGCGATAACCGGGTGTAGAAAACACGAAGCAATGAGCAACAACGCTGACAACAGTTTCGATCTGGATCTGCATTTCTTGCCTGCCTGGGCGCAAGAGTCTGCCACCGTTAATCCCTATGCCAACTTCGACGGCGTCACAGAAGAGCCCGGAAGTCGACGTCGTCAAAATCGCCCGGATCGTCCCCCAGGACGCCGCGGAGGTCCGGAACGAGCCGGCCGCCCTCCCGGATCGCCGCGCGGAGAACAGGAAGGCAGATTCCGTGGGCGGTACGAAGGGGGAGGACAAGGCCGATTCCGGGATCACGGACATGCTCCCCGGCCCGAAGTGCCCCCTCCGGATCTTGATGTCATCATCCAGCCCGAATCCAAAGGGGCTGAAGCCCTGGCTCGTCAAATCAAACAAACCGGCCGGGCGTATCCCTTGTTCGACATTGCCCATCTCGTGCTTAAGAAACCCGAACGCTACGTCCTGACCTTCAATGTCCGCAAGAAGGCCGACGGCCAAGTCGCCCAACCGCTGTTCCTCTGCAACCTGGACGATACCCTGTGGCTGACGGAACAAGAGGCCATCGATCATGTGTTGCAGCGCCATTTCGCCACGTTTTATCAGACCGAGAAAATTCCTACCGAGCCGCCCAAAGGCCGTTACACCTTCGTGGCCCAGTGCGGCATGAGCGGCATTATCCTCGGCCCCCCCAATTATCACGACTACCAAACCAAGCTCCTCCGTCTCCATGCCGAGCGTTTTTCCCGGATGCCCTTCGATGTCTACAAATCCAGGGTCCGCATCGTCCGGGACGAAGCCGTGGTCAAACAATGGCTCGAAGATCAGAGCTTCCGCACCGAATACATCTGCCTGAACGTCCCCGAGACCATCAAGTTCCAGACCCGGGAAGAAGTCGAACGGCACTTCAGAGAAGTCCACATGCCGGTGGTGATTCAATCCATTGAGTCCTACACGATCTCTTCCATCGCCGCCCGTTCCCTGCCCTGTCGCCGGCTCCAAGCCGCTGTGCGCCGCACTCTGGACGAGCAACGACGGTTTCCTCTCAAAGTCGTCAACGCCCTCAGCCATCAGTTCGCCTCCTTGGGGTTGCACTTCTTCAAAGTGAATAAATCCGTCACGCACGTCTCTGCCGCGCGCCCGCGCTACCTCGATCTGAACAGCACCGTAGTTTCAGAAGGGGTTAGAACCCTCATGCAGTTCATCGATGCCCACCCCCGAACAAACCGCCGTCAGCTGATCGAGGCCTTGGCCCCCACAACGGTCGCCCCAGCTCCCGAGATCCGCCAGACACCAGCCGTCCAAGAATCCAAACCTGTTGCGGACACAGAACCCCAGCAAGCTCCACCGGCGGACACAGCTCAAACAGCGGCCCCGACCCCTGAAGCTCCTGCCGCGCCTCCCCCACCATCTCCGGAAGTCGCCGCCCTGTTGGGGGATCTTCATTGGCTGATGCACGAAGGACATGTCATCGAGTTTGCCAATGGCATCCTCGAAACTGCCAAAAAACCGGCCCCAAGACCTCCCAAAGCCGCGACTCCGCAGAAAACAGCCGCTTCAACCGATGGATCCGTGGCCGAAGTCACGGAGGAAACGCCTCAAATTGCGGCCCCTGAGAACGCCCCGACGTCGGCTCAACTCGGCGAAGGCCCTGCCGAGGAATCCACAACATCCGATTCGCCAACCGAGTTTTCTCAGCTTTCCGAATCCAGCACGGCCTCGGTGCCTTCAGAGACACTGTCTTCGGTTCCGAATATTCCGGAGAAGCAGGAGAGTGAACCCCCTCCGGCACCCTGAGGGATCCCGGCAGAAATGAGTTGGATTCAATCCAATCCAGTCACGCTAAGGCGCGACTTTTAACTGAGGGCCGGCCAGGAGCCCCCTCAGGCTGTTGCGGAAAACCAGCTGCAAAAACCGCGTGAAAACAAACGATTCCATTCGCTCTTTCAGTCAGGAATTGACCGCCCTTCTTGGCCCAAGTCAGGCCTATGCGCAGGAATCGACTCTCTCATCCGATTCAGGTTTCAGCGGTTTCGCAGTGCGCCTTTTCCGCCTTCAATTCCAATACAATCCCATTTACCGGCAATGGTGTGAAACCCGCGGCGTGGAACCCGATCGGATCCACCATTGGTCTGAAATCCCAGCCATGCCCGCTGTCGGTTTCAGAGAAAAACCTGTGACCTGCATCGAGGAATCAGAGCGTTTGCACTGCTTCCAATCCAGTGGAACCACCCACAGGAATACTAGCCGCCATTTTCATCATCACGAATCACTCGGGCTGTACGAATCCTCTCTCCTTCCTCCCTTCTTAAGGCACCTCTTGCCAGCACCCGAGTCCGTATCCCATCAACCCAAACCTGGAGGCCCCTCTTGCCAGCCTTTTCTGATCATTCTGACTCCCTCCAAAATACAGGCCCCATCCTCCTCGCTGGTTCACATGATGGACACCATTCATCGGCATATCGGTAAAGCCAATGCCTGCTTCACAGGTCTGGTGGACTCATCAGGCGGCTGGGATCTCGACCTGAACGCGACCGTTAAAGTTCTAAACCAAACTGAAAACACCAACCGGCGTTTCCTTGTTCTGGGAACCGCCTTTGCATTCGTCCATCTCCTCGATCACCTGTCGGCAACAGGCCGCACCTTCAGATTACCGGAAGGCTCGCGTGTTCTCGAAACCGGGGGTTACAAAGGAAAATCCAGGCAGGTCCCCAAGTCGGATCTGCATGAATCCATCACCCGACTGCTCGGCGTGCCGCCCAGGAATATCGTAAGCGAGTATGGAATGTGCGAACTCAGTTCCCAAGCCTATGACCATATAGCAGGCGCTAGATTTCAAGAATCGCGCAATTCTCTGGAAACAAGTCGATCCTTTTACTTCCCTCCCTGGGCACGCTTTCGGATTATCTCGCCAGAAACAGGCCTCGAGCCACAAGAAGGAGAGATAGGATTGATTCAGGTCTTCGACTTGGCCAATGCCTGGTCCGTGCTGGCCATCCAGACCGAGGACCTCGGCATCCAAACCGGCCAGGGCTTTAAACTCGTCGGTCGAGCCATCCGCGCCGAACAGCGCGGTTGTTCTCTGATGCAAAAGGAGGCATCCCATGAACCATCTGCCTGAATACTTCCTCGCCGATCTGTCCCCAGAAACGCTCCTCCAGCCCGGTCTCATCACCGAAGCCTGCCAAACCCTGAAACGGAATCGGGAACAATACCTTCTGCCTCAATCAACCGATAATCTCGTCCGCATCCTGGCCAACCTCGGAGAGCAGTGGTGTCAGCCAGATTTTCCTTTCCGTCAACGCGTCCTGCAAGCTTGTCCGGAAAAAACCGGTTTCTCCCGAGCCACTCTGGAACGAGGCATCGATTTCTTCTTCTCGCGCTTAACCGTCGCAAACCTCAAGGCTCTGATGCGTCAGGAACTGGGACACGAACACCGTTTGGATCAATGGACAGCCAGTGAGATTGAACAAAGACAGAATCGCCTCGCCCTCGTTCGAGGCCCCGAATTGCTCGTGCACCTGACTGCCGGCAACCTTCCGAGTCCGGCTTGGATGAGCCTGATCTTGGGGTTATTGACTCGATCCGCCCAGTTTCTGAAGCCCGCTTCGGATACCTCCTATCTACCCTTAATGCTGGCTCATTCGCTCTATGAAATCGCCCCGAAACTCGCCTCCTGTATCGAAATTGCCGCATGGCCCGGTGGCACCCATGACTTGGAGAATGTCCTTTTTTCCGAAGCCGATTGCGTAACAGTCACCGGATCAGACCAAACCCTCAAGGCCGTCCAGGCTCGGCTTCAGCCTAAAACACGCTTCCTCGGCTACGGACATCGCGTCAGTTTCGCGTTTGTCACTTCAAAGGCCTTGGCGCAAGACGGCACCTCGTGCATCGCGAAGGCTGCTGCCGACGACATCGCCGCATGGGACCAACATGGCTGCCTTTCTCCCCACGTGATTTACGTGGAAAATAATCCCGCCAACCCAGCTGAAGCCTTCGCCGAACAACTGGCTAATGCCTTGGCCAACGTGGAAGAACGTGAACCCCGCGCCGTTCTCTCAACAGAAGCATCAGCCGTCATTGCCAGTCGAAGGTCTTTTTACGAAATCCGCGCTGCCTTCTCCCCTGCCACCCTCTGTTGGTTCAGCAAAAACTCCACGGCGTGGAGCGTCGTGTTTGAAGCCGATCCTCTCTTCCAAATCTCATGTCTCAACCGTTTTATCTACGTCAAAGGAGTCCCCCAACTGTCTGAAGCCTTGCAGGCCGCAGAAGCCGTCCGACACCATACTTCCACAGTCGGTTTGGCGGCCGTCCAGTCTGAAGTCAGAACTCTGGCCGCCGAAATTGCCCGCTGGGGCGCCACTCGCGTCTGCCCTTTGGGGCAGATGCAGACACCCCCTCTCACTTGGCGCCACGATGGCCGCCCTGCTCTGGGTGACTTGATTACCTGGACCGATCTTGAAACCTAGTTCTCAATGTCCCATGAAAGTCGAACTGCGAAAAACCATTCAATTTGAATCCGCACATCTGCTCCCCCATCTGCCGCCTCATCATAAATGCCGACGCCTGCATGGACATAGCTTTCAGGCCGAAATCGTCGTTGCCGGAGAATGCGATCCACAATTGGGATGGTTGATGGACTATGCTGAGATCTCCCGGATGGTAAAACCTTGCTGGGAAAAACTGGATCATCACTATCTGAACGAAATAAAAGGCCTGGAGAATCCTACCAGTGAAAACATCGCCAAATGGCTCTGGGAACATCTTAAGCCGTCCATGCCCATGTTAACGGAAATTGTTGTCGCAGAAACCTGCACCGCCCGCTGCGTTTATTGTGGCGAGTAACGCGTTTAAGCCAATCCACGCTCAAAACTGCCCTTAAAGATATAAAAAAGCAAATAAGGTGACAGGTTCATTATTATTGACCTTCTCTCGGTATTCCGGGTAGGCTGGGGGGTGTTATGAGATTAGCCAGGATCAAGGTTCAGGGGCGGCGGGTGGTTTATCACTGTATTTCGCGGATTGTGGGGGGACAGGCCTTGCTGGACGATCTGGGCAAGGAAAAGCTGGTGGGGTTGATGGGGCGGCTGGCGGCCTTTTGCGGGATGGAGGTGATTACCTACTGTATCCTGTCCAATCACTTGCACATTCTGGTTCGGGTGGGCGAGCCTG
>JAKLHY010000300.1 GCA_022709905.1 Verrucomicrobiota bacterium
CCGCACTAAGGAGCTTGCCGTAGCTATCCGCGCCGCACTCAGGACAGGTGGAAAGCGGTGCATCGCTCATCTTTTGCAGATGTTCCTTCTGAAACCCGCAGGAGTCACAACGATACTCGTAAATTGGCATGGGGATCCTCCAAAACCTTGAATTATAACTGACGGCGACGCCCCATTATGTGGGGAGGCGCAGCGCAAATTCAAGCCATCAGTCCAAGGTAGCCGCGGGTAATCTGTGCGCCCCACAGCAGCGCGATGATTCCGGCGGCGGCCAGATAGGGGCCGAAGGGAATCGGTACGTGACGCCCACGTCGTGCGATCACGATCAGGCCGATGCCGACCACGGCGCCGACAACCGAAGACAGCAGAATGATTGCCGGCAACATTTGCCACCCCAGCCAGGCGCCGAGGGCGGCGAGCAGCTTGAAATCGCCATAGCCCATACCTTCCTTGCCGGTGGCGAGTTTGAACGCCCAGAAGACCAGCCAAAGGCAGAGATAGCCGATCATCGCGCCGAGCACCGCGGATGACAGGTCGGTGT
>JAKLHY010000301.1 GCA_022709905.1 Verrucomicrobiota bacterium
AGGCCGTAGCGGGCGACGATCAGCGCCACGCGGGCGGCCGGCGGCATGGCCGGGTAGGGCAGGCCGCTCATGTCCTGCTTGTCCATCGCCACCGTCAGATCCTCGCCGGTGATGGTCAGCTTGCTCTGGCCCGGCTCGTTGCCGCCGGTGATTTCCTGGCGGGTGATCAGGCCGTCCATCAGCACCGTCGGCAGGCTGTTCAGGGTGGCGATGACGATGACCCGCAGCCACGGCACCTGGCCGCCGGCCACCAGCAGCAGGGCAAAGACGGGGCGCCCGCGGGCGATCAGGATGTCGAAGCCGATGGTGACGACAAGCATCAGCCACCAGGTGCGGGCCAGCAGTTGCGCATCAGAAAAGCGCTTGGCCTCGTAGCGCCGGGCCAGCGCCTTCAGCCGCCACCAGGCCAGCAGCCCCATCGGCAGCGCGACCACGATGAAGCCGGTGTACAGGCCCGGACCCGACAGCACCCAGGACGCGCCCGACTGCGTGCCCGTCAGCCACTGCGTCAGCCGCAGCCCGAGCAGCGGTGCCAGGC
>JAKLHY010000302.1 GCA_022709905.1 Verrucomicrobiota bacterium
GCAGCGAGCAACGCAGCGTCGTGGCAGCGATGCGGCGGGCAGGGCGAGGAACGGGCAGTTGCAGCCAGGCGGCAAAGATCTGGTAATCCTCCGCGGACTCGTCGCGCTGGCGGGACCAGAGGGAGGGCGGTTGAGGCGTGGCAGCCGGGGTCACGAGGCTCTGACTACTTTCTTCATTCTGCATTCTACCTTCTTCCTTTGGAGTGAGAGCCTGCCAAGGAACGATCTCGTCGAGGGAAATGGTGCGGAGCGCGGCTGTGTCCAAAGGACCAGCCGCAGGGGCCGGAGCAAGTGCTGCGGCTGGGTCTTCGACCACAGCCGCGCTCCGTTCCTTGGCCCGATCCAGCAGCGCTTTTGCGCTGCTCCGACTTTCCTCACGTCGGCTGCCACGGAAAATCTCCGGGAACTCCGCCCGCCAGTCGAAGACATTGATGCGGTAGCGTTCCTCGTCCGTGAGCAGCGGCAGTTCCGCCTGCTGGTAAAAATCCGGGCCGATGAGCGAGTTGCCGCACTTGATGTTGTCGCCCAAATCCGGCAG
>JAKLHY010000303.1 GCA_022709905.1 Verrucomicrobiota bacterium
AGGTGCAACAGGCCGAACAGCCGCATGTCGTTGGTGGCGACGATGTGCTCCCGAATCCGCTCCTGGATCGCCTCACTGGCCCGGTGGGCCGCAGGCGTTGCCGTGCCCTCGTAGTCGGCTGGGAATTCCGCTTCCTCGGCGATCTGTGCCCAAGCGCTGGCCAGCGCCTCGATGCTGGAAACACTCATTTGCTCATCCACTTGCGCAGCAGGCGCTTTTTCAGGGAGGCGCGTTCTTGCGGGTTGCGTCCCTTGTGATTGGCGATGCGATCCGCCGTGGCGGCCTGGCGCTTGACGGGCCAGTAGGAGCGGCCATCCTTGCCCATCGACCAGACGCTGCTGGCCTGGTTTTCCAGCAGGGGCAGATGGGCGCTCAGGGCTTCGGGCGACGCGCTGGTCAGCGCCGTGCGCTCACGGGTGCGCCAGCGCTGATGCCAGAGCTTCTTGTCCTCGCGCTCGCTGCCGCAGGTCGTGTGCCCGACGATGGGTGTTTTGCGGCGACTGCGGCTCATAACGTAGTGGTCTCCAAGAACATTCAG
>JAKLHY010000304.1 GCA_022709905.1 Verrucomicrobiota bacterium
TGGACGTTGATTCTGCCAAATGGACCCAATACGCCCCGCGTCATCGCTGGCCACTGTCTTGGGTTTACCGACGCGAGGGCAAGCTGCTCCTCGAATACGAGCGGCGCATGGCGGCGCGGGCAGCCCGTTCCTTCTTCGTCACCGAAAAAGAAGCGAGCCTCTTCTGCAGCCAGGCTCCGGAGTGCGCTGTGCGCGTCGAGGCCATGGGTAATGGTGTCGACGCCGACTATTTTTCGTCCGATGCCCGTCGCGCCTCTCCGTACGCCACCGCTGAATTGCCTGTCGTGTTCACCGGCGCCATGGATTACTGGCCGAATATCGATGCCGTGACATGGTTCACTGCAGAAGTTCTACCCAAACTGCTGCAAAATCGGCCACAAGCCCGCTTCTACATCGTCGGCCGCAGTCCTAGCGCTGAGGTCCAAGCGCTGGCCAGCGAGAGCATAGTGGTTACCGGCACAGTTCCCGATGTTCGCCCCTACCTGCAACATGCGGCTGTCGTCGTTGCCCCGCTTCGCATTGCCCGCGGTATTCA
>JAKLHY010000305.1 GCA_022709905.1 Verrucomicrobiota bacterium
ATGAAGGATGGCCTGTGGCGCAGCCCAGGTTTACCAGGCGGCCTTCAGCAAGCAGGAAGATCGCATGACCGTCAGGGAAGATGTACTTGTCAACCTGCGGCTTGATGTTGATCTTCTCTATACCCTTGTATGCGTTAAGTGCATCAACCTGTATCTCATTGTCAAAGTGGCCTATGTTGCAGACGATTGCCTGATCTTTCATCTTCTCCATGTGTTCAACGGTGATGATGTCACGGTTGCCGGTTGCAGTCACGAATATATTGCCTTCACTGAGGGTCTCCTCCACGGTTTTCACCTCGAAGCCTTCCATTGCTGCCTGCAGTGCACATATCGGATCAATCTCGGTCACAATGACCCTGGCTCCGTAAGACCTCATTGATCTTGCAGAACCCTTTCCCACGTCTCCGTAGCCGCAGACAACAACCACCTTGCCGGCAATCATCACATCCGTAGCCCTCTTTATGCCGTCAGCGAGCGATTCGCGGCAACCGTAGAGGTTGTCGAATTTACTCTTGGTGACGGAGTCGTTAACGTT
>JAKLHY010000306.1 GCA_022709905.1 Verrucomicrobiota bacterium
ATGGGTGGCCTGCTGGTGGCGTCATTGCTCACGCTGATCTTCCTGCCGACACTCTACGTCACCTGGTTCAAGGGAGTTCCGCCCGCCGCGGCCGTCGCCGGAGAGCACGGATGAGCGGCGCAGCCGGGGATCGCGACGTTCAATATGAAGTTCAATATGAAGTCCGACGACTGCTCGCGACATCGGGCGAGCCTGGCGATGACCCAAACGTGAGGGAGAAATGATGCGTTTCCAGCCGTTGATCGATTCACTGCCGATAGTCGGCTTGTTCGTGGCGTTCGTGATCTTCGCGCTGATCACGGCCGAGTTCGGTTACCGCCTCGGGCGCTGGTGGCAGGAGCGAACGTCCGACGAGAAGGAGGGTCCCACGGCCATGATCGTGGGTTCGCTCCTGGCCCTGATGGCGTTCCTCCTCGCGATTACGATGGGGATGGCCTCCGATCGCTTCAACGCGCGCCGCGGGGTCGTACTCGCCGAGGCGAACTCGGTGGGCACCACGTATCTCCGGGCCGGCTACCTGCCGGAGCCGGCTT
>JAKLHY010000307.1 GCA_022709905.1 Verrucomicrobiota bacterium
GCCAAGAAGGAAACGCGGATTCTTCCGTATGTGAACTTCAAGCAGCGCGAGGAGAATCGCGCCCTCGCGACCGAGAAGGTTCTCGACCTCCTCCGGCAGTGGTTGCCCGCCGCCTACGACCTGGCCGAGGTTGTCGGCAAGTGGGTTTGGGTCACCTTCCCCGACCAGCCCGCCGAGCAGGTTCGCGGCCAGCTCTCGCAGTTCGGGTTCCACTGGAACAACACCCGCAAGTGCTGGCAGCACCCGTGCGGCCAGTTCGCCACCGAGGGCAGCGGCCAGGACCCCCGCCAGAAGTACGGCAGCCGGTTCGCCGCCGATCTCAAAGCCGCCTAGTTCACCCAGGGCGCGGCCCCTCGCGGGTCGCGCCCGCTTCCCCTACATGAGCATGAGCAATAACACACAGCACACAGACAGCCCCCAGTGGGATGTCGTTTACCAGTACACCCGCTCGCAGGCCATCGCCGACGGGTTCCAGATCGAAGTCACCAAGACCGCAGCCGAGGCGGGAATCCGCTTCCCGGTGTTCATCACT
>JAKLHY010000308.1 GCA_022709905.1 Verrucomicrobiota bacterium
CACCAACCAATCCGGCTGTCCCATGAGGGTGGGGTGTCGAGCGTGACCTTCAGTCCCGACGGCCAGCGTCTCGCCACCGCCAGCGGGGAAAACACGGCGCGGGTGTGGGACGCCGCCAGCGGCCGGGAACTGGTCCGGTTGACCCATGATGATGGGATAACCACGGTAGCCTTCAGTCCCGACGGCCAGCGCTTGGTCACCACCAGCGGGGACAACACGGCGCGGGTGTGGGACGCCGCCAGCGGCCGGGAACTGGTCCGGCTGTCCCATGAGGGCGAGGTGTCGAGCGTGGCCTTCAGTCCCGACGGCCAGCGTCTGGCCACCGCCAGTGATGATAAAACCGCGCGACTGTGGGACGCCGCCAGCGGCCGGGAACTGGTCCGGCTGTCCCATGAGGGTGAGGTAACCACGGTAGCCTTCAGTCCCGACGGCCAGCGCTTGGTCACCGCCAGTTGGGACCAGACCGCGCGGGTGTGGGACGCCGCCAGCGGCCGGGAACTCGCCCGGCTCAACCATGACGACTGGGTGGTTG
>JAKLHY010000309.1 GCA_022709905.1 Verrucomicrobiota bacterium
CCGGGTTTCCGGCGCGAGGCCATCGAATATTTGCGCCTCGACCGGCACCACCCGCTCTACCAGCGGGCTGCCGCTGTCGCCGAGGTGGGCGAAACCCTGTGGGCACGCCGCTCGTTGCATCGGCTTGGCGCCCAGCATGTGCTGGTCACTGAAGTCTTCCTGCCGGCGATCGCGCGTCTCGGCTAGCCGCCTAATCTGAAAGGCTGGCGGCGTTGTGCCCGAGCCGCTGCGACAATTTTTCGGCAGCGGCCAGCATCGCCTTGGCCACCGGACTGCCCCACTCGACGTCGAATTCGCCGACCGAGCCCAGCGACGTGATGGCCGCGACCATATGGCCGCTGTGATCGAAAACCGGCGCGCTGAAGCCGTTGATCCCCGGCGTCAGGCTGCCCGTGGCGCGGGAGATTCCATGCTCGCGGATTTCGGTCAGGGTCTTTTCCAGCTGGCGCCGCAGCGTCGTGACCGCCGTCTTGCTCGTTTCCGCCGCGGCACGCAACTCCTCGTCGAGCAATTGCTTCAGATAGGGTGAGC
>JAKLHY010000031.1 GCA_022709905.1 Verrucomicrobiota bacterium
GCGGTTTCTTCGGGCTGGGCAGCCTGAAGTTTGGTTTAATTGTTCAACCGCCGATGCTCTCATAAAACGGGCGAAGACGGGGAGCCTAAAAAGTGGCCTGGGGGGGTGGAACAATCGCCGCTCCCAACTCCATAAGTGAAGTTTTGCGGTCGCCGACCGTACCGCGTAACTTCATGAATTCCAAAACGCTCTCGTCGGCGACCGCAAAATTTCAAATATCTTTGGCTAGCCCTTACGTCAGCGCTCAGTTGAACCTCGATGGGGACACCAGCACGGAGTTGAAAACCGGCCTGGATGTCAGCGTGCGCCTCACCCCCTCCATCACCACCGCCTGGACGATCAATCCCGATTACGGCCAGATCGAGGCCGACGCCGATACCATCGAGTTGCGCGATACCGAAAGGTTCCTGCCCGAAAAACGACCGTTCTTTCGCGAAGGCGACGAACTCATGCAAATGCGCCACCTCCTCTATTACAGCCGGCGATTCACCGATATCGACGGCGGCGCCAAGGTTAGCGGCGAATGGAACGGATACAAATTCGCGATGCTCGACGTCCTAGGCGATGTCAGCCATGGCGATGAGCGCTATGGCAACTCCGCCGTTTTCCGCGTGCTGCAAAGCGTCCGCGAGCGATCCAACCTCGGCTATTACCTGAGCGATTCCGAATTCGAGGAAGGCCACTCCCGGGTCTTGGGCACGGATGGTTACTTCTACCTGTCGGACGCCTGGCGCGTCCGTTTCCAGTTCGCCGGCGCCAACGAACAAAACGTCCCCGCGCCTGGAACGTCCGCGCGGGACCTGTGGGATTACCTCGGCGCCACAACGATCATCTACGATCTCTACCCCTGGGAATTCGGGCTCAGCTACGATGCCATCAGCGACCAGTTCAATCCCGCCCTCGGTTACATTCCCCGCCAGGACATCTTTGGCCCCACGTTCTATGCCTCCTACAACCGCCAGAGCCGCGAGGACTGGTACAAGAACGTGTCTCTCTTCTATGAAAACCAGAACTTCTGGAATGAAGCCGGTGACTCAACCCTCCGAGACAACGAGCTGTTTGGCCGGCTCGTGTTCCCCAACGACTTCGGCATCCGCCTGGGACAGGACATCAGTTACCACGACCCTTACAACAACTGGCGCACCGAGGGCGGCATCAGCTTCCTCACCTCGGATTACTGGAAATCGGTCGAACTCGGCTATGCCCTGGGCGAGTTCGAGGAAATGCACTACCACGAGATCGATCTCGGAAAAAACTTCAAACCCTTCGAACGCTGGCCGATCAGTTGGGACTTCGTCGTGCGCTTCGAAGACTATCCCGACGGCAGCCAGGAGGTCGCCTGGCTCAATCGCGTGGTCTTCGATCTCTACCTCCGCAAGAACATGTGGATCAAGACTTCCCTCCAGCACCGCAACGACGAGATCCATAACCTTAGCGTGATCTATGGTTGGGAATACCGAAAAAACAGCTGGTTTTACTTCGTGGTCAATGATGTCAAGAACGACACAGAAGACGGCCTCAGCCTGCTGACTAAAGTGGTGTATTCGTTCTGAATCTTGGGATCAGTCCTTTTCCTGTCGGGGATGGAGGCCGTACTCCTTGAGTTTCTCTCGCATCTTGAGTCGGGTGACCCCGAGCCATTGGGCGGCTTTGGTTAGATTGCCTTGCGCTCGGCGAATGGCCTGGGAGTAAAGCTCGGGTTCGAGATCCGACAGCATTTTTCCGAACGCGTTTCGGACCTCCCCGCGTTCAACCTGATCCATCAGGTCAGTGATATAGGTCGCATGGGACTGGTGAGCGACGGCGATGGGATTGCGGGCCTGGGCCAGGACGTCCTTCATGTGATCGAGGCTGATCGTGTAATCGCGCGCGACCAGGAGGGCTTTTCGGACCACGTTTTCCAGTTCGCGAACATTGCCGGGCCAGCTCTGGTTTTGGAGGTAGGCAATGGCCTCCGGCGTGATGGACGGGGAGGCCACTCCGGCTTCCGGACCGTGCCGGCGCAGGAAATACCTCACCATATCGGGGATATCCTCGCATCGCTGGGCCAAGGGGGGCAGTTGGATGGTGACCACGCTGAGACGATAGTAGAGGTCCTCCCGAAAGAGGCGCTCGCGGATGGCGGCCTCCAGGTCGCGGTGGGTCGCGGCGATGATGCGAGTATCGACCGCGATGGTTTCTTTCCCGCCCACGCGTTGAATGGTCTTTTCCTGAAGCACCCGCAGCAGCTTGGCTTGCAGCGCCGCATTCATGTCGCCAATTTCATCAAGGAAAATCGTCCCGCCATCGGCCTGCTCGAATCGTCCCACGCGGCGGGCATCGGCCCCGGTGAAAGACCCGCGTTCGTGTCCGAACAGTTCGCTTTCGAGGAGGGTTTCGGGAATTGCCGCGCAGTTGATCGCGATGAACGGGGCGTTGGCGCGGTCACTGTGCTGGTAAATGGCGCGCGCAATGAGTTCCTTTCCGGTGCCGGTATCGCCCCGAATGAGAACGGTGACGGCTGTGGCCGCAATCCGGCCTATCTCCTTATAGACCCCCTGCATGACCCGGCTGTTACCCACGATCGCGGTCCGCGCGGATGCGGCGTCGCCGATTTCCACAGGATCGGACATCAACCGGCTGCTCTCGAGGGCCTTGGCGGTTAGATCGAGTAGCTCGTCCACCTCGAACGGCTTGGGGACATAATCGAAGGCGCCCCATTTGGTGGCTTCGATCGCGGTCTCGGTGGTGCCATGCGCCGTGATCAGGATGATCGGCAGCTTGGGCTTGGTCTGGTGCAGTTGACGGACCAATTCCAGCCCGTCGAGGCCCGGCAGCTTAAGGTCGGTGACCACGACATCAAAGGATTCGGCGATGGCACGTTCCAGGCCCTGATCGCCCCGGCCCAGCGCGATCACATCGTAGCCGTTGGTTCGCATGACCTTTTGCAGGCCTGTGGCAATGTTGAGGTCATCCTCGATGAGCAGGATTCTAGGATTGGTTTTCATCGGTCGACGCGAGGGGGAGCACAATGCTGAAGGTTGTGCCGCGGTTGGGTTCTGTCTGGTATTGGATGATCCCGCCGTGTTTTTCGACGATCCGAGCGGCAATCGGCAATCCGAGCCCGGTCCCTTGTTCTTTGGTGGTGAAGAACGGATCAAACAACCGTTTCTGGACTTCGGGGGGCATGCCTTTTCCCGAGTCCACGATGTCCAGGACAACGACGTCAACGGCTTTTCCCTTGATGACCTGCCGATCCTGGCGCGAGCGCAGGAGGATCGTGCCGCCGCCCTTCATGCTGTCGGCCGCGTTGTGAACAAAATTGATCAGGACCTGCTTCATTTTGTCAGCATCGATCTGGATCGGATCATTCGATTGCAGGTCGAGTCGAAGGACCAAGGCCCGCTGATCCAGTTCGGACGCCAGCAACTGGGCAGTGTCCTGGAGGAGTTTGCCCGCGGGCATCGTCTGCAGTTCCGGATCGGCGGGACGCGCGAACTGCAGAAAGTCGCGGACAATCCTTTCCAGCCGGTCAATTTCATTCTCGATGACTTCCAGGTCTTCTTGTTCGGAGGCCCCGGCGGGATGACTGGCCTTCAGGCTGAACAACCGGACTTTGATGGCGGTGAGGGGATTTCGGATTTCGTGCGCGATGCCCGTGGCCAGAACGCCCAGCGAGGCGAGCTTTTCCTGGCGATCGATCACGGCGCGGCTCTGTGTCAGCGTGTTTTGGAGCGGCGCGATGGTCCGGCGATAAATCAGCAGGATCAGCCCCATCCCGCAGCCCAACAATCCCGCCAGCGAGAGAAAGACGAACCGCTGCAACCGGCTCAACGCGGCGTTGGCGTCGGCGATGAACGAATCGGCCGAGGATCGTTTGATGGCGGCCAGAGCTTCCGTCAAATCGAGCAATCGCGCAAATCGCCATTCGACCTCCGACGGCGGGGCAGGGGAGGGGACGGCTCCGGGTTCGAGTTGTTGTTGGGCCAAGGCCTCCTGAATTCTTTGAAGAAAGGGCTCAAGGTTCGCGGCGATTTCCCGAACCAGGCTTCTTTCGGACAAGGCATTCGTCTTGCCGTTATGGTCCGCAATCAGGGCCCGCACTCGGCGAGTGGCTGCTTCCATTCCGGATCGATCTTGGGCATTGGTCGATGTCATCTCCCGCCGCCACTCCGCATGCAGGGCCAGGATGCCCGAGCGAAGCTCGTCTGAAAAACGCAGGTGGCTGATCTGCTCGGCGCTCCAGTTTCTTCGCAGATCACTGATTTGCCTCCAGGCCATTCGCTCGGCCCAGATCAGAGCGACGACGATGACTCCGATAAAACCCAACAACTCCACTGCGCGAACCGGGATTTCGGAACGTGTCAGCATGAACAAGGCCCTTATCATAACGACGCGGATAGGCCCGACGCAAAAGAAAAGTCGATCATGGCCGAATCTCGTTCCGGCGCGCCCGCAAGGCCGTGTGAAGCATTCTGCCCGCCTCGGTGATTCGGAGACTCCCCTCCTTGAGGACCACAAACTCAGCCCCCATGAGAATCATCACCACCTTGCGCACAACCGACTCCGGCAAGGCACGCTTCCGCCTCTCCTCCAATTGATGGTTGACGGCCGCCAAAACCGCTTTCTCGCTGAGTCCATTTTCACAAACCGCCAGCGTTTCAAGGATGTTCCGCGAGACCGCCGCCTGTTCGAAGTATCGAAGAAGATTCCCCCCCAGCTGATCCAGCGAATGAGTCACCTCAGGACCAAGGACCGCCGGGGCAGAGACGAGATCCGGCTCGATAAGATTGTCCAGCATCTCGGTCAGCAGTTGGTCGCGTCGATGCGGCGCGATCACCAGTCTGACAAGGATATCGACGCCGATCGCGGCCACCGCCAAAAGCAATAGAATGATCTCACTCGGATTCATAGCGTATCGTGGTTCGGTTTTGAACAGACCTCAAGCTAGCGCTATGCCAACACGGGGCCGCCACGCCTCAGGGGTGGCCGTTCGAGGGCGTGCGGCCGGGAAAGCTTCCGCTGAATGAGATTTCTGATCGGGGGGCGCCTGACTTATGATGTTCCATAGAGCTCCCACAGATGTCACCGGATGCCGCATTGCGGTTACTCAAATCGGAACAAATCAGACCGCCCCTGGAATGAAAAAGACCGGCAAACTTCAGTCTGCCGGATCAATCCTCCTGCAATCGGGTGAACCCGAGAGCAAAAAGAGATTGGCACAAGACCAGCTATCCGCAGAAACAGACAAGTCGGTGTGCGAGGATGCGACACGCGATCTTGCTTTCGACCAGATCTCCGCGTCTGTCGACACCGAGCCCCAGTCGCCTGGATAAGGTCTGGGGACTGAACACCTGGGGAGATGAGGTGTGGCCGTTGAGATGAAAGTGCCTATGAACATGAAAGCCGATTCATGCAAAGGCAAATCCGGAACAGAGGGAACTGACATGCGGATTTTTATTATGGGAGCGGGGGCCACGGGGGGGATGCTGGCACAACTGTTGCGCCAACGTCATTACGATGTTTGGTGCGGCGACGCGGATGCCGACCGCGCACGGCTTTTCACCCGGGGGCTGGTTGAATGCCGTCCTGCCAATGCGCGGAATGTGGATTCAATTGTCCGGGCTGCCCGCGGCTGCCATCTCCTGGTGAACACCGTGCCTGCCTTTTTCAATACGACGGTCATTCAGGCGGCGTTGTGCCTGGGCGTTCATTATCCCGACCGGGACATGGTCTTCGACGGATTGCACGTCGATCATTTTGTATTCGCCCGGCGCGACGGACTCATGGCCCTTCGACATCACACGCCCGCCTTGCACCGGAGGCGCATGTCGAATCGGGACGAGGCTGAAACTCGACTGATCCCCAGGCCTGAATGCTTATGAAAACCGACTTCATCTGCTCCATGCAAAACGAGGTTGATTCCGTGGAGAGCGGGACAATCCATATCCTGGCTGCGCCTTCCGAGACCCAGAGGATGGAAGGGACGTTGGCTGATGCGCATGCATCCAAGCCGGACCTGTCCGAAGCCGAAATCCTCTCCCTGTATCCCGCAAGCCGGCTCAATCCGTTAGGATTTAGAATATGCGCGCGTCCGGGCGGCAGACTCCGGTTCACGCGCCGCCTGTTGCGCCGGCCCGAGGCCGCGGGATATTTCCGCGCTCTGACACACTTCAATACGAAATGCCTATGAACACTATGACTCCGAAAATATTGCTGCTGGAGGATGATCGTTCCGTCCGAGAGTCCCTGAACAAGCTCTTGAAGAGGGAAGGCTACGACGTCTATCCCGCTCAGGATGTGAGCGAGGCCATCGAGATCCTGCAATCGAACAACGTCCAATTGTTCGTTCTCGACCTCAACCTGGCCACGGACCACGACTGGAAACTCCTCGAGGCAGCCAATCCCCTGAAGCCTAATCTGCCCGCCATCTTGGTCACTGGCGCCTGGGGACAGCGGGAGTCCGCTGCCGCCCACGATATCCTGGGATTCATCGAAAAGCCCATTGATGTCGTCCTCTTCCTCGACAGGATTCGCGGTGTGCTTGCCGAACCATCCTGCGCAAAGCGGAAACGCGCTCAGCCGGTGAAAGAATCCTGCGACGATGCAATTCGTCACAATGAATCTTTCCTGAGGATGCTGCACGAGCGGTATTCGACCCCGTTCGCGATTTCATATTCCAGCACGATGCCGGTTCGAAGATGGCCGGCGGCCCTCGGTCACACAGCCTCCAGGAACTCCTGCGCAAGCCCGGTTAAATCCACCCCAAACAACCAGTCGTCATGAATGCGATTCAATTGTCGGCACGATCCGAGCCGCTGGTGGAACAAATTGTTTCGACGATACCTGGTGGACTTCTGACTCGGAGACCAAAAAGCCTCAAATAAAGGCCTTTTTCGGCGTTTCAGATCCTGGCACGGGAATCGCTAATTGATGCTCGAATGAACCCCGCGCGATGGTGGGAGCGGCAATAAGGGGATGTGTCGAAGGGGAAACCAGGCACAAGCCTCTCCAGAAACCTTCAACTCACGGGATCCATGAAAATGAACACGCTGAACATGCCAGAGAAGATGATACGGTCGAAAAGGCAGCCTATCGATTTCAGCCTCCTGGGCGAGGGAACCGGGACTGGAGAGGGATTGACTCTGCCAGCCTTGCCCCATCTCCGTTTCGGCAGCATTCTTTTACCATTCGATTTTTCCGATGCCTCGATGGCCCTTTTGCGTCCTCTGGTTGACCTGGCGGAAAGAACGGGGGCCACCCTCCATATCCTGCATGTGAGGAAATCCAGCGCGCCCAATAGCCTCGACGAAGCTGGAGAAATCCCTTGCCCCGAGGATCTGTCTCGGGATGCCTGCGAAGCGATGATGAAACAATGGATCAAGCAGATCGTCCGGAGTCGGATTTCGACCCGAATCATCATCCGAACGGGGGAGGCCCCAGACGAGATCCTCTCGTGCGCCGGTCGTATCGGGGCGGATTTGATTGTGATGAGCACACAAGTGTACAGCCGGTTGGGTCAGGTTCTCCTCAGGAGCACCACGGAGCGGGTGACTCGAAAGGCCCCCTGTCCCGTTTTGGTCATTCCCATAGACACGGTCCGCCGATTGGGGCTTGCCTATGACGAGTTCCCACCGCAGGCGTGGAAAACGATTCTTCTGCCGGTGGACTTTTCCCGCGCCGCCAGGGTTGCGTTAAGACATGCGGTCGCCCTGGCGATGGCGAATCAGGCCAGGCTGCGGATGCTGCACGTCGTCGCAGGCGATCTCGCGTTCACCGGGGACGCCCGCCTCCGAGGCGAACAGCGGCTTGGGGAATGGATTCGAGCCGAGTTGCATTGGCCCGTCGAGTATTCGAGCGCCGTTTGGGTCGGGATCCCACCGCTGCACGCCATTTTACTGGAGGCCAAGCGATCGGCTGTGGACGCCATGGTTCTGCCCACGCGGACCGAGGTGTGGTCGAAAAGACTGCATCTTCGCAGTGTCACCGACAGCATCCTCCGGTACGCGCCCTGTCCGATTGTCGCTGTGCACGAGCGGATCCACTCGTGCATGGAATAACTCCAACCCCCATTTAATCCCTTCATTTCATGTCTGGAATTGATTTCATCCAGGATCTGGGGCTTGTCATGCTGATTGCGGCGGCGGCGGCCTGGTTATGCCAGCGCCTGGGCCTGTCCGCGGTCATCGGCTACATCCTGGCCGGCATCCTGGTCGGGCCGCACACGCATTCGCACGGGCTGATTCTCGATGCGGATCGGATCCAGTCGCTGGCGCAAATCGGCCTGGTCTTCCTGATTTTCAGCATTGGCCAGGGGATCCGGATTCAACGCCTGAGGAAGGCTGGCCTGCCACTCGCTTTGGCGACGCTGCTGATCGCGGCGATGGTGCTCGCCGGATGCCGTCTGCTGGGGGCCACTCTTGGATGGCCCGGTCGATACAGTCTGGTGCTGGCCGCCATGCTCATGGTCTCCAGCACGGCCGTCCTCGGCAAGAGCCTGCGCGAAGCCGGCGCCACGCACCATCGTTTCGGCCAAACGGCCCGGACGATTACAGTGCTCGACGACCTGGTGGCGATTGTCAGCCTGACTTTGATCGCCTCGATGATCCAGTTCGGCCAGGCCGATTCACTGGTTGTTCTGAGCTCGGTCGTCCGATTGAAGGCGGTGATCATTACCCTGGTGATTGGGGCATTGCTGTTCGTGCCTCAACTGCTGAATCGTTTGGGGCCCTCGGTGTCCTCTGAGGTTCGTTCCCTGGTCATTGTCGGCCTCTTGCTCGCTATGGCGCTGCTCTCGGCGAAGGCCGGATTCTCCGCGGCCCTCGGGGCCTTTTTGCTGGGCACCATCGTCGCCAGCACCCGGCAAACCGCCCAGGTGGAACGGGTGCTCGGAGGGTTGAGCGAGGTTTTTGCCCCCGTGTTTTTTGTCGCCATGGGCATGCTGTTTGACTTCAGATCGCTGCTGGAAATCTGGCCGCTGGCGCTGGGGATATTCCTGTTTGCGGTGACTTGGCGGATCATCTCGGCCACACTGGCGCTGCTGATGGTCGGCCATCCGGTGAGCGACGCCGCGCGCGCCGCGATGTGCCTGGCGCCGATTGGCGAGTTCTCGTTGATCATAGCCTTGACGGGTGTGCAAGGGGGGATCGTGCCTCCTTCTTTTTACGCCCTCGGGATCGCCGTCTGCCTGCTGACCTCGATCACCACCCCGATTCTAATTCGCAACTCCCAAGTGCTGAGCGACTGGGTCGGGCGGAGACAACCTGGATTCCTGGCCCAATGGATTGTTTTCTACCACGAATGGATGGCGAGCCTGAAACAGCGCCAGCGCTCGAGTTTGTTGTGGAAACTCGCCGCTCCCCGGCTCGTCCAAGTTGCCATGCAGATCTTGTTCATCTCGGGCCTGCTGGTTTTCGCTCGTCCTGTCTATTCGATTATCGAGAAATGGCTGGGAATGGATTCGCAGATCGCGGCCGGGCTTCCCATGGCCTTCGGCCTTGCCTTTGGCGTTCTGCTGTTGGCTCCGTTGATCGCGCTCTGGCGGACCCTCGAGGCCCTGTCGATGATGTGCGCCGAGTCCAGCACTCGAGGAAGGAGCAAACAAGCCCTTCTGCGGCCTCTTTTCGAGAATCTACTCAAGGGATTTGCCTCCATCGGTCTGCTGTTATGGCTGGCGGCGTTTGTTCCCTATACCGTATTGCCTCTCTGGAGTCTTTGCGCTGTGGGAGCGGGAACTCTCGCTCTGGGCGTCCTATTCTGGCGGCGTCTCATCCGGTTGCACAGCCGGTTCGAGATCGAGCTGAGAAAACAGCTGGCCGATTCGCCGTTCGTCAACGGAAAAAACAGTTGGACAGTCTGCCCTGAATCCAACGGCGCTTTGAACATGAACCTAGCCGAGCACATCATCCGCGAGGAGACCCGGCCTGTGGCGCGAACCATTTCCGAACTGCCGCTGCGCCACCTGTTCTCAATCACGATCGTCAATGTCGAACGACAGGGTGTGGCCATCCCGAATCCCAGCCCTGACACCGTCCTCTATCCGAATGACAAGCTGCTGCTGCTCGGCCAGGAGGAGAACTTGCGCCGCGCCGAGCAATGGCTGAATGGCGAACCCGATCCTGATCTGAACCAAAACGTTGAATCCTCGTTGACGGAGTTCAGCCTCGAACACCTGACCGTGCCGATGAGCTCGCGTCATCTCGGCAAATCCCTGGAACAACTTTCCCTGCCAACCCTCTTTGGCATTCAGATTGTCGGCATCGAGCGCGGCCAGGGGGCCGTCCTCAGCCCCGGGCGGTCCGAGAGATTGCTGCCGGGCGATGAACTGCTGGTCCTCGGCATGCCGGAACAAATCAACGAAATGGCCTTTTGGCTCTCGACTTGACCGAGACCAGTCGTTGCCGATCCCAAAACCTCAACCTCAAATAAATCCAATAGACATGAACGCCCTTATGAATCCTCGCGTCATTTATATCACCGAATCGGACATCAAGCGGCTCCATCCGTTGATCGAAGCCATGAAGAATCCTCGCGACGACCTGCGAAGCCTGAGGTCCGAGCTCGAAAACGCTCGCGTCGTGGCTCCCGCCGAGGTGCCACCCGATGTCATCACCATGAACTCCAAAGCCCGTCTTCGCGATCTCGAGACCGGCGAGGAGATGACCTATACGCTCGTGTTTCCAAGTCACGCCGCCATCGACCAGGGACGAATCTCCGTTCTCGCCCCTGTCGGCACGGCGATGTTAGGTCACCGGGTGGGTGACGAGTTTGAATGGGCTGTGCCTGACGGTTTCGTGCGGTTCCGCGTTGAAGAAGTGCTGTATCAACCGGAGGCCGCGGGTCATTTTCATCTTTAGTCTCTCAAGGCCGGCAGGTATTTTTCGTGCCCAGGGCGGGCCGAATCTACTGGGCACTCCAAAGCGGTCTGAGGTCGGGATCAGTCATTGCCATCGCGGTGATCCGTTTGGCGTCGCCGAGTTTCATGGCTTTCTCGAGCCATTCGCGGGCGGTATCAAGATGTCCCAATTGGCAGGCGTAGCAGGCGAGGTTATAGGGGATGATGCACTCCTTTGGAAATCGATTCACGGCGGGCAGCAGCTTATCCCATGCGGCCTGGGTGAGTTTCATCTCGTGCAGGCTGTAGGATCGGTGGATCCATCCGGCAGGTTGATCCGGGGCTGCCTCGATGAGGAGTTCGGCGAGGTGAACACAGGCGTCCCAATTTTTTTGTTGGGCCTGGATCTGCCACGACACATTCAGCGCTTCCGGGCGATGATGGTAATCCGGCCGGATCTTGTCGAACTCGATCCGGGCTTCCTCGATATTTCCGAGGGCCAGCCAGCCTTCAGCGGCGTGCAAATGGTGAATATCAGGAGGTTCCATCAGGCTGAGGCAAAGTCCGCCGATTCCGGGCCGGCGGACTTCGAACAAAAGCCGGTCGTTTTTCGGCGCGATTTACGTGGGCTCGACCCAGCGATTGCTTCGGGCGGCGGCGTACATGGCTTCCATGACACTGGCTCGCGCCGCGGCTTCCTTGGGTGTGACCAAGGGCAGGCCGGATTTGCCCGCCACAGAATCGACAAATAGATGCATCGGCGCAGCCGGAGCCGGAGGCAGCTTGGTCCAAGGTTGCTTGCCGTCAGCGCCTTCGACCTTCTTGCTGGTGAAGAAAAGCTGGCCATTGATGATCGTGGCGTAGCCCTCGGTTCCGCTGATTTGAAGCGTCACCGGATTCGCCACATCAACCCATCCGGCGGTCAGGGTGCCATACACTCCGTTCTTGAACCGGATCAGGGCGGCGCCGGCTTCGTCGCAGTCGCCATAGTGCCCGGTCACGACCTTGACCTGGGCTGTGACCGATTCGACATCGCCCATCATCCACATCATGATGTCCAGCGAGTGGGTGCCGAGGTCGCCGAAGGCGCCCACACCCGCAATCTTCGGATCCGCCATCCAGCGCCACTCCGTGTCAAACCATTTTCCCAGTGACCCGCTGTGGCAGTTCGAGCCTTCAATCCGTGTGATCTTGCCGAAGCTGCCCTTGGCGATTTCTTCCTTCAGGAAGATGTGGGCCGGGTTGCAGCGCATGAAATACCCCGTGGTAAACAAAAGCCCCGCTTTTTCGATGGCGGCCTGCATTCGGTAGCTGTCTTGGGAACCAATCCCGAGCGGTTTTTCCACAAACATGTGCTTTTTGCCGCGCGCCGCTCCCAGGACCAGGTCGAGATGGCGATTCGTTTCCGCACAGATGACCACCGCCTGGATCTCCGGATCCGCATAGATTTCGTCGGCCTTTTCCGCCACGGCCGCATTCAGCTCCTTGGCCCGGCGGCTGGCACGCTCCCGGTCGTGATCCCAAACCGTCTTGACCCGGACATCCTTGCGGTCCTTCAGCAAGTTGATGAATCCGGGCGTGTGAATGTGAGCGCAACCCACAAAGCCCAGAGTGACCTTTTGGCCTCCGTCCGCCGCCAGAAGTGAGGAAGCCGGAAGGATGGCGCCAGCCGCTCCCGTGGCGGCGGTCACCTTGAGGAATTGACGGCGATTCAAGAAATTTCCATTCTCAGTGTTGTCTTTCATATTCTCAATCAGGTTCTATTCAAGATGGGGCTCATCATGCTGTGATTCGTTGCCGGTATTCAAGAGAATCTTCAGAACCGGATCTGCGACGATCCAATCGGCGGAACGGAGATGCTTATGGGGATTCAAGATCCAGGGTCTGTTGCAGTTCAGGATGCCCGCCGGGGATGGAAGTCCGAAACGCGGGCCAGTTTTTCCCAGAGCTGTTTTTCTTCGGCATTGAGCCGTTTCGGGACCAGAATTTGAACGACCACGAAAAGGTCGCCTCGCATGCCGCTGGCCGAAGGCAATCCCTGGCCCCGCAGCCGGAGCTTCTGGCCTTGGCACGTGCCGGGAGGAATTCGCACCGTGACCTCCCCGTCTAGAGTGGGAACCTCGATTTCGGCGCCAAGCACCGCCTCCCAGGGGGAGGTGTCCAGGTCGTGATACAAGTCCTCGCCTTGAACGCGGAAATCCGGATGTCGGGCCAGTCGCACGCGCAGGTAGAGATCTCCCATGCTGTCGCCATTCGAGTCTCCCCGGCCCGTCACCCGGATCAACTGGCCTTCCTTCACCCCCGCGGGCAATCGCACGCGGAACTTGCGGATATTGCTCCGCCCGGTGTTCGGATCTCGAGTTTGGACAGATACACTTCGGACAGCACCTTTCAGCACCTCGTTTAAAGTGACCAGGATATCACTTTCCACATCTTGTCCGCGCTGACCTCTTGACGAGTGCGGAGCCTCGGCATCGTCCGTCGAATTGAATTCGTCCCAATTGCCATTGGCCATCCGACCCGAGGCCCGGCGGCCGAAGAACCGCTCGAAGAACTCGCTGAATCCCGTATCGCCGAACTTGAATTCGAAGTGCTCCGCTCTCCCGGGAGAGGCCCGAAACCGGCTGGATCGTTGCCAGCCTGGCGGCGGCCGGAACCCGCCCGAGGTATTCCAGTTGGCTCCGAGTTCATCATATTGACGTCGTTTTTTAGGATCGCCGAGAACCTCATAGGCCTCGTTGATCTCCTTGAACTTCTCCTCGGCCTGCGCCTTGTTCCGGGCCACATCAGGATGATGCTCGCGGGCCAGCTTGCGAAATGCCTTTCGGATATCGTCTTCTGACGCGTTTCGCGGCACTCCCAAGGTATTGTAGTAATCTTTAAATTCCATGTTCAACCTGTCCCAGCACTGGCTGTCATGTGGCGATGATCGGCGTCCAAGATTCTTCAGAATCCAGCTCGCCACACCCGATTCTCTATACCAAACATCGGATCAAACTGCACTGAGTTTTGATGGCCGAGTCGTCCGAGGCTTATTTCGGCTTGCGACAGGGCTTGTTAGTTTGTTATAAGAGACTAGCATATGGCTGCAATTGGACGATTTCAAAAGGGCGACGAGATTTTTCATGCCAAAGTCGTGGACGGCGAACTGTTTCGGCTGCAAGGAGATGTCTTTGGCTCGCCATCCTACGAGAAGAAACCCATTCCGCCCAAGGGAGTTAAAACCCTGGTGCCCGTCACGCCGTCCAAGGTGATCGCCGTGGGGTTGAACTACGCCGATCACGCCCGGGAGTCGGGCAAGCCCCTGCCGAAGGAACCCTTGTTCTGGTTGAAGGCGCCCACGTCGTTGATTCCGGACGGCGGGAAGATCGAGATTCCATTTCCCCAGCACCGCGTCGATTTTGAGGCCGAACTGGCCATCGTCATTGGCCGGCGAGTGCGGAATGTCACGCCGGCGGCTGCGGCGCGGTATATTTTCGGCTATACCTCGGCGCAGGATATCAGTGATCGAACGATTCAGAACTCCGAGACACAATGGGCCCGGTGCAAGTCGTTCGACACCTTCACGCCCTTGGGACCTTACGTTGAAACGAAGATCGATCCGCACGATCTTACAATCCAACTGTTCCAAAACGGTCAACTACGGCAGAACTCGAACACCAGCCAGATGATTTTCAATTGTTTTGCCCTGGTCAGCTTCATTTCGACCAACATGACGTTGTTGCCTGGAGACATCATCGTCACAGGCACCCCCAGCGGTGTGGGCCCGATTGAGTCGGGCGACCGTTTGGAAGTCCGGATCCAGGGCTTGGCCCCGCTCGTCAATACCGTCAAATGATCCTTGGCCGCGTTGCGTTTCGCGAGAGCGCAACGGAGATCTTCCCTCGGCATCATCATAGGGGGGGAGTGAATTGCAAAAGCCGAAGCGGCGCTGCCGTTGCGCCGAGCGAAGCAGGTCCTGGAAGGGGGTGAAGGGATGGCTGAGACACAATTGTCGGGGCTGGTCTGATTCTCATTCATGTCAGGTTATGCGATGGACTCAATCACTGATTCCCACCCTGCGGGAGACGCCGTCCGAGGCGGAAATCATCTCCCACCAACTGCTGTTGCGGGCCGGTTTGATTCGCAAGTTGGGCGGTGGGCTTTATACCTTTCTTCCCTTGGGACTTCGGATCTTGAGGAAGATCGAGGCGATTATTCGGCAGGAAATGGACCGGGCGGGTGCCTTGGAAGTATTGATGCCAGCCTTGCAGCCGGCCGATCTTTGGCGGCAGTCGGGACGCCTGGAAACCGCTGCGGACGTCCTGTTTCGAGTTCGGGATCATGCGCAAAAGGAGTGGGTTCTCGGACCGACGCATGAAGAGGTCATCACTTCTCTGGTTGCCGGTGAAATCAGTTCCTACCGTCAACTCCCCCGGACTTTTTATCAAATCCAGACCAAGTTTCGTGATGAAATCCGGCCTCGTTTTGGGCTCATGCGCGCCCGTGAGTTCATCATGAAGGACGCCTACAGTTTTGATTTAACGGATGCCGCCGCCCAGGCCAGCTACCAGCGCATGTTCGACGCTTATGAACGGATCTTTCGGCGTTGCGGTCTTCAAACGATGCCGGTGGAAGCCGATACGGGGGTCATGGGCGGCAAGTTATCCCATGAGTTCATGGTCCCTGCCGAGACCGGAGAGAATCAGGTGGCTTTTTGTCCAGCGGGCGACTATGCCGCCAACCTGGAAAAGGCGGCCGGCGCCAAGCCCCGGCGATCTTCGAGCGAAGAATCGCCGGCAGACCTGGAGCGGTTTCCCACCCCGGGAGTGACCACGATCGAGGGATTGAGCCGAGAACCCCATGGCGTTCCCGCCGAACGACAGATTAAAACCCTGGTTTATCTGGCCGATAGCCGGCCGGTGTTGTTGCTGCTGCGAGGCGACGATTATCTCAATGAAAACAAACTCGCCGGCGTGCTGGGCACCCCGGTCTTTCGGGCCGCGACTGCGGACGAAATCTTCGATTTATTAGGGGCTCATCCGGGCAGTCTAGGCGCCATTGGAGTCACCCGATGCCCCGTCATTGCCGACGAAAAACTGCAGGGGGCTGTCGGGATGACGACCGGCGCCAACGCCGATGGTTACCATGTGCGTCATGTTTCGGTGGCGCGGGATTTGCCCCAGGTCCGGTGGGCCGATCTGCGAACACTCCGAGCGGGCGAACCGTGCCCGGTCTGCGGGCATCCCCTGGAGATTCGCCGCGCCATCGAAGTGGGCCATGTGTTCAAGCTCGGCACGAAATATAGCCAGGCGCTTGGGGCCTGGGTCCTGGCCGAAGACGGCCGGCAGCAGCCCGCAGTGATGGGCTGTTATGGCATTGGTGTCACGAGGACCCTGCAAGCCGTGGTGGAACAATCGCATGACAAGGATGGCATCCTCTGGCCAGCCGCGATCGCGCCTTATCAGGTTTGCCTGACGCCGTTGAGCGTGACGCCCGGCCAGCCGGTCTTCGATCATGCCCTGAACCTCTATGCCGCCCTTGGCCGGCAAGGCGTCGATGTGATCCTGGATGATCGCAACGAACGACCAGGGGTCAAGTTCAAGGACGCGGACCTGGTGGGCTTTCCATTGAGGGTCAGCCTGGGGGACAAGTCGCTGGCTCGAGGCGAGATCGAGTTGAAGCCGAGAAACGGAAGCCTTCAATCTGTGAGGCTTGAACAGGCCGAGGAACGCATCCTTGAGATTTGCCGGATGATGAATCCCTCCCAACCGGGAATCCCATGAAGGTTCTGGTCGTTGAAGACGATCCATCCACTCAGTTGCTGCTGCGACTGTCCTTGAGCGATCGCGGCCACCGCGTGACGACTTGCGCCTCCGCCGAGGACGCCATGGCGATCTTTCCCACCGATCTTTTCCCAATGATCGTTTTGGATCTCAATCTTCCGGGGATGGATGGACTCGAGTTTTGCCGGTGGGTGCGCGGCCAGCCCGAAGGCGACGCGCCCTTTATTCTCATTGGCACAGGCCGGGATCATCCTGAAGACCTGCACCAGGCTCTGCTGGCAGGAACCAATGATTTTCTGGTCAAACCGTACGAACGCCACAGACTTCAGGTGCGTCTGGCCATCGCCGAAAACCAGATCGGCATCATAACCGAGCGGCGGCGGGCCATCCAACAGCTCCAACGATCTCAAGACCAGCTGGAGACACGAGTCCAGGAGCGAACGCAGGAATTGGCCAAGGCCAACGACACGTTGCTGACTGAAATTGCGGCCCGCAAGGCCGCTGAGGCTGAAAAAGGCAAACTCATTGAAGAACTCCAGCTCGCCCTTGCCAGCGTCAAGACCTTGCGCGGATTGCTTCCCATCTGTTCCTGGTGCCACAAAATCCGGGATGACTCGGGCTATTGGAGCCAACTCGAGGTTTACTTGTCCGAGCACTCCCATGCCGATCTGAGCCATGGCATCTGCCCCGAGTGCGCCCGGAAACTCAAGGCCGAAGTCAGAGGCCAGCCTCCCGGGTCTGTTTGAAAGACAACCTCGGATCCTTACAGGGAAAGAACATATTCGGCGAGATCATCGAGTTCCTGTGGGGTTAGGGCTGTGGTATGGCCGTGGCGGTTGTTGGGATTGTGGTTGCGGAACAGGTCCTGGATGCTCATCGATCGACCATCGTGGAGGTAAGGCGCCGTTCGCCAGCATTCGATCAGGGTGGGCGTATCGAATTCTGTGTCCTGTTCCGCGCGGGTGCCCGTGCCGATGTTGTGCGGCTTGCAGTCGGTAAACAAGGGGGCGGGATGGCATTCAGCGCAACCGGTCTTTTGAAACAACTCGCGGCCACGACGCGCGGCCTCGCTGAGCTGGCCTTGAACTAAACGCGGGCTCGGGACCGGTTTCAGGGATTTGAGATAGGCGTCGATGGCCAGGGCTTCTTCCTCGGGCCGAATGGCGAATTGAATGTTACGAATCCCGGCCCGCACCGCAGTCTCGGCGGTTTCCCGAATCCCGAGGCTCATGGCGGGCGCTGTCGCATGGGACAGCAGCATGTTCTTGGTGTTTTTCGGATTGCCCAGGCCGTCATTGAGCAAATCCCAGTTGAGACCATCCACCCGCGCATCCGGGTGGCAACTCGCGCAGCTCTGCCAGCCCTGGAAACATAAAGCCGCGTCATTAAAATAGAGTTCGCCTAGGCGGACGGGATCCTTGGCTGGGGCCTGATTCAAAACGAAAGCCTGTTTTTCCCGCGAGGGTGTCGCGTCCAGATCCACTCGATGGAGGCTGTCTGAAAAATAGGCCGCCGCGAAGACACGGTTGTCCGCAATGACCAGTTCACGGGGGCCTTTCCCCGAGAGGCCTACCCGATGTCGCAGACCCACCAGAAAACTGAGGTCGTTGGGCAGATCGTCTGGAGAGGTAATGGCATCCGAGATTTTTTCGCCGCGGTTCAACCGGGTGATTTTGTTGTGCAGGGCGGGCCGATCAATCAGGCTCAACTCATGCGTGCCGGCGTGCGCCACCACCAGCCAGCGCCCGTCACTGTTGCAGGCTACGCCCCAGGGATTGGCCGCTCCCAGATCCACGTCGTCCAGCAGAACCGTGTTGATGATCGCCGGAGAACCCGCATCCAGGATGGTCAAGGCCGCTGTGTTCATCCAGCCGCGTTCGAGTTGGGTGGTTGGCATGGGATATCTGGCCAGGATATGCGTGACATAGACAAAGGCTTGGTCGGGAGAGACGCACAAACCCCGCACGCCTGTGCTCCCGTTGGGCAACGTTAATTCCCGCACCACCGTGTGATTCTCTGTGGCAATGACACTGACCACGGCCGCCACGGTTTCCCCCACAGCCGGGCTTGCGGGGAGATGATTGGCCACAAAAAGGTGTTTTCCATTCGCGCCCAGGATGGCGGCCACAGGCTCTCGCGACACCGGGATCCGGGTCATCAACCGCCGATCGGCCAGATTGAACGCGGCCACGCTGTTCTCGAAGCGGTTGCAGAGATACAGGCGCTCACCATCTGAACTGACCACGGGCGAGCACGGGGTATGGCCCGCGGCCAGGACAAACAGGAGCTTGCCGTTGGCCGTGTTCAATGCCAGCAGGCGGCCGTCGGCATTTCCGCAGGTCGCATAGAGCGTTTGACCATCAGGGCTTAACGTCAGGCTGCGAGGATTCCCGGGGATCGAATACCGCGTGATGATCCGCAAGGTGCTCGGATCAATGACCAGGATGTTTGTGGCCGAAGACGCGCCAACATAAAGCCTTTGGGCATCGGGGGAAATCGCCAGACCCAGGGGCGAGAGAGCATCGCCACTGTGACAAATCCCGGGTACAAGAACGCCGATTGCCGCCAGGAGCAAACAGCACAGCCGAGACAAGTTTTTTCCGGAATTTCTCCAACAGAAGAGAAAGGCCAGGGTGTTCGTGCGAGTGGATGAGGGGATGCGCTTCATGGTTGGGGCGGATGGGATTTGGAGTCCAGATGTTCAAGGAAGGCTTTGATGTTGGCGGTTTCGACGGCTTCCATGGTGCGTCGTTTGTTCAGAAAATGGCGGTAATGGTCCAGTTCCTCCGGAGTCCAGGTGTTGGCCTCCTCGTAATCACCGCAGTAGGGCACAAGCAGATCGATCCAGGCGGCCAGTTTATCCAACTCTTCACGACTGAGCCGCACGCCATGATGCCCGCGGGTCAGGAGCGTCAACAGCGCGCTCTTGGCTGCGCCAGGCGAATAGGGGGGAATGAGGGATGGCTCCGATTGCGCCGAGATCCAGGTGATCCACTCATTCGAGTTCCCCGTCAGCGTGCGGTTCCCTTCCAGTTCGGATTCGCGGGCATCCACCAGTGAGAGATAGCTTTGGGTCCAGCGCCTTTTGGCGAGGGCTTCCGGCACCGGCGTGTTGCTCAGGTCCAGCGAGCTGTCCGGCCCCGGATGACACCGGGCGCAATGCCGGTTCAAAATCGGCTGGATTTCCTGCGGAAAGCTGAATCCGCGGGCCGGTCCGTAGAAGGGTGTGAGATCCTCCGCGCCGGCCCGGAGAGCCAGGGTTGAGGGGCGAGCGGCCAGGGGGGACGAGTTCTTCGACTCGTGGCATCCCACGCAGGACGCGTTTTCGCCGGGCTGAAGCGTGGTCCAGCTGCGCATGGTTTGCACCGCGTGTCCTTGGGAATCGATGGCCTGAAAATAGACAGGCGTGCGCGCCGGCACCTTGAAAAAGGCCGATCCATCCGCATGCACCATCGCATCGCCCAGAATGCGCTTAACGTCCCAGGCGCCATTGCCAATGGCAACCGGCGTGGAGACCAAGGCGGAGCCGGCGGGACCTTCGTTATAGTTTTGGCCCATGCCAGCGGCCCGGTAATCCAGGGCAATCACCCGCATCCTCTGGACGGTGCCTCTGGGTATTCCCGCCAGTCCCGGGCCGGCGTAAACGTCCTGCACGTAACATAAGGCCGTTGTTTTCCGGTAGTCCACCGGGCTCAAACGCGACAGCGGTTTTTCACGGGGCGCCAGAGGCACCGGCTGGCTGCACGAGATCCGGGAATCCGACACCAGCAGCTCACGCCGTCCGTCCGCATGCATCCAGTAAATCCCGAAACACACCGGCTCGCGAGACCAGCCTTGGGGGGCGTAGGAGACCAGGCACTCCGCCTCGCTGAGCGGATACGGATACTGAAATAGATCGCCCTCCTGTCCGTAGGCATCGACGCGCACCGCCTCGGTGGCGCGCACAGGCGCGATCAGTCGAGCTCCGGAGTTTTCCTGGCGTCCCAGGCCTGGATCCAGGACACCCAGTTTGCCCGCTTGAAGCGTGTGATGACCGGAGAAGACAGCCATGACTTTTGGGCTTCCAGGGATCGCCCGCGCGTGGAGCAGGGAGGTGGGAAACCAGGAGTTGTTGCCGTAAAACTCGGTCTGACTCGTGCCGTCCGCGTTCATCTGAAACAATCCCTGCACAAAAATCTGCCCCCGGTCGCTGTATTCCCATCGGGTGTAAAGAATCCGCCCGTCGTTCATCACGGTGGGATAATTGTCGTGCACCTGGTCAAAGGTCAGGCGCCGCAAGTGACGCCCGTCGTTGTCGCAGACGTAAAGGTTGCTCACTTCCGTCCACCAACAATCCACGGTTTGGACACAGCGCGTGGAATTAAACACAATCCCTCCGTCCGGCAGGTAGGCGCCTTCGTAATCGGCATAACCCAATCCCGCTGTCAATGGACGCGATTGTCCATTGACGGTATCCCATTCGTACAGGTGGTAATCATCCTCAAGATCGGACTTCTTCCAGGAAAACAAAATGCGACGGCCGTCCCAGGAAACATCCGGATCGCGGATCACCCCCTCAGGATCCTCCAGCAGAACAGTGATTTGTCCCGAGCCCCTCGAGAGATCGCAGACACACAGGGCCGATCCCGGATGGAAATGTCGCTCGTTCTGGGCATCGGACTGGCCTTCCGTGTAGGCATAATGCGATCCCCCCAGGTTGTAATGTTTCGTGAAGACAAATCGATTCCAGCGCTGCCTCAAATTTCGAAGCCGACTCTCGCGGCGTCGTTCGCAGGCGCGTTCGTAAAGATCCAGCCACCGTTTGTCCCCGGGCGGAACCTGGGATCGTTCCAGCGTTTCCCATGCGGCCTTCAAAGAACCGGCCTCGTCATTGAGTTCGTCCAGCACACGCCGGATGAGTTTGGACTCAAGATCCTTCGGGCGTTCACTCACCAGCCAGAGGCGCGCGTCCCCGAGACTATCTTGAAGCATCCAATCATATTGGATTGGACACTGGCGGGCGAGAGCGTCCAGACGGGTGTTGATCTCGTTGGCAAGGTCGTTTTCTGTCCTGGCTTCTGCCGACAGCCTAATCCGTTCCGCGGCAATAAGCTGGGCCCAGGATGAAGGCTGCGCCTCCTGTTCCAGGGTTTCCGGGGAAGCCTCCCGAGGGGGATCGACTGACGCCAGGCCCCAAGGGATCGATGTCAGAAAAACGATCGCGGCCGCGAGAGGCCAAAGACACGTCAACGTGAAAAAAACGGGCGCCTGTTTCACAAGCCTTTACATACGATTGCCGGATGCGCCGCATGCTGTCTCAGGTCCTGAAACAAGTCAATGACACTCTCGCCCATGGCTCAGGTCGTTGAGTACATCCTTTACAGTGCGTTCCGCGCGCCGCTACTCTGGCTGGGTCATGCATCTTTCGGATGGCATCTTGCCGGCCCCGGTTTTGGCGGCAGGCTTTGTGATGGCAGGCGGCTTGACCGCCTGGGGTGCCAGGGGTTTGCGGGATGAGGAGATTCCCCGGATTGCGGTTTTTACGGCCACCTTCTTCTGTGCGTCTCTCCTGCATTTCAAGGTGCCGCCGACGAGCGTTCATTTGCTGTTCCATGGACTGCTGGGCGTGGTGCTGGGACGAAGGGCCTTGCTGGCCATTCCGATCGGGCTGGCTCTGCAGGCGGCCTTATTGGGACATGGCGGCATCAGCACCTTGGGGGTGAACGCGTCGATGTTCGGCTTGGCGGCGCTTTTGGCCCATCAGGTCTTTCGTCAATCCGGGCGAGCGGTATGGCTGCGTCCCTTTATGCGGGGCGCCCTGGCGGCGGCTTCGGCGGTAGTGGCGTCGGCCGTGATGCTCATGGGCCTGCTCTGGTGGGCAGGGGAAGGATTCCGGTTGGTCGCCCAATACGCCTTGCTGGCGCATCTGCCGGTCTTGGCGATCGAATCCATGGTGACCGGTTTTACCGTAGACTTTCTCCGGCGGGTTCAACCGGCCTTATTGGCGGGAGGTTTGCCTTGAGAATCCGCTGGCTGTTCATGGTGGCGTGGTTGTGCATGGCCACGACCGGTCTTGCTCACCGGCTCTCGATAGACTGGCGAGTGGAGAAAGATACCCTGGTAATATCCGCCCACACTGAAAGCTCGCCTGCCGCAGGCGCCGACGTGGAAGTCCGATCCGACCATGACGCGATCCTGGCCACCGGCCTGCTGGATGCCCAGGGGCAATGGCGTTGTCCTTTGAGCCCCACCGGCGGCGTGAGGATCGTCGTGAATGCTGGTTTGGGTCATCGGCGCATCCTGCAACTGACGCAGGAAGAGCTTCAGCCCGCCCGCGCCGCGACTGGAATGGGGTCCGCGCCGGATACGACACAGTCGGATCCCGGTCCGGCCAACGGGCCTCGCGTGGGGGGAAGCAGTGATGGCGCGCCGGGGCAGGTTGTTCGGGCCGTCGTGGGGTTGACCTTCATCCTGGCTTTATCGGCCTCGTGGATGAGCTATCGCAATTCCCGACGGGTGTCGGCGATCGAGAAACGCCTGGATCAACATGCGAGCCGAGGTTGAACTTTTTGCCAATCGCTCTTCGCCGGTTCATGACTGGGACGCGCGCTGGAAGATCGCCGCGCTGACCACGGGGATCGCGGTGCTTTCATCGCTTCAAAGTCCGGCTGCGGGCCTGGCCGGGGTGGCGGGCGCCTTGGGATTGCTGTGGAGCGGCCGATTGCCCGTCCCGTTTCTCCTGGCGCGTTTGGGGGTGGCCCAGGCCTTTTTATTGCCTTGCCTGGTGCTGCTGCCTCTGACCTTTTCGTCCCAACCGTTTTCCCTGGGGCCGTTGACGTTGAGCGGAGAGGGCTTGCGGGTGGCGGCCATGATGTATCTCCGCGCGCTGGCGATCCTCGCGGTGGCCATGGCCGTAGTCTATTCGACGCCCATGATGGTTTTGCTGCGGGCGCTGCAATGCTTGTTGGTTCCAAAAACTCTGGTTTCCATCGCGTTGCTTGCCTATCGGTATCTGTTCACTTTGTCGTGGGAGTTCATGCGATTGCGATGGGCGCTGGCCACCCGGGGATTCGGCAACCGGAGCGCGCGCGCCGGGCACCGAATTCTGGCCAATGTGGTGGGGATTTCTCTTTTGCGAAGCTTCGAACGCACCGAGCGGATTCAGCAGGCCATGCATTGCCGCGGTTACACCGGTCAGTTGCACACGCTGCATCGGTTTGACGGCCGGCGCTCCGATATCGCCAAGTCCATCGCGTGCGTTTTATTCGCCGGAGCGTTGCTGGCGTGGGATCGGGGATGGATTCGGTGGTGATGGGCCATGAGCTGTTTGGTCGAAATCCAGAATCTGCAATACGCTTATCCCCAGGGACGCAAAGCCCTGGTGGATGTCAGTCTTCACCTGAATCACGGCGAACGCGTCGGGCTCATCGGACCCAATGGCGCCGGCAAGACAACCTTCCTGCTTGTTCTGGCCGGTTTGATGAACGATTTTCAGGGCGAAGTGTCCGTGGCCGGCTGCGATCTGAGCACCGCGGCGGGCCGCCGCAGTGTTCACCGAAAACTCGGTGTGGTCTTCCAAAATACAGACGACCAAATTGTCAATGCCAATGTCTATGAAGATGTCGCCTTTGGCCCGTTGAATCTGGGCCTGCCTGAAATCGAAGTCCGGCAACGGGTCAACCAGGCGCTGGCAAGCGTGGGCCTGAACGAGGATTACTGGCAACGCATCCCGTTTCATTTGTCCTCGGGCGAGAAACGACGGGTCGCCATTGCCGGTGTCGTCGCCATGCAACCCCAAATCATCCTGATGGATGAACCGACCAGCGACCTGGATCCGCGAGGGCGGCGGGAACTCGTCCAGATCCTGTCCCGTCTGCCCATCACTCGGATTGTATCGAGTCACAACCTCGAGTTCGTCCTCGAAACTTGCGATCGGGTTTTGGTTCTGGACGAGGGACGATTGCGAGCGGACGGCCCCGTGCGGAGGATTCTGGCCGACGAAAGCCTCATGCTCCATCACGGGCTCGAAGTGCCCGGGAGTATTTCCGCCGAGGAACGACGGCACGCCGCGCTCGCCGGGCCGATTCCCGAGCCCGCGCCTAATCACCCGCACTCGCATCCTCACTCGTCAATGAAGCTAACAAGCCTATGAGACCCATGGGAGCAATCAGACTTATGAAATTGATACGTGTGTCCTGGATGCTCGCGATGAGCGGACTGATGTCCTTGGTCGCCGCTCGAGCGCATTTTCCGATCCTCGTTCATGACGCGGATCTTGGCTCCACCAACGGCTCTGTGACGATTACCTACGCGGTGGGTCATCCCTTTGAATTGGAAATGGAGCCCGCGCAACGCCCCGATCAACTCCGCCTGATCGATCCGCGCGGCCGTCTTACGGATGACACCGGGCGCCTGGTAAAGACGCTGTTTCGCCAGCAGACCCACGTGACGGCGTGGCAACTCCAGTTCGATCCGGCTCGGGGAGATACCCTCGTGGCCCTGACTTCGCCGGCGGAGATCGATGCGGCGCAGAAAACCCTCTACCGCGAATACGTCAAGGTCTGTATTCACCGCTCGACTCAGGGCGGTTGGACGAATCGCACCGGACAACCTCTCGAGATTGTCCCCTTGACGCGGCCGTATGGATTGCGCCCGGGAATGGTTTTTTCCGGGCGCCTGATGAAAGGCCGTGAACCTGTGGCGAACGCCGAGGTCTATGCGGAGCGCCTGAACGACGTTGCGCCCGTCAGCGCATCCATGCCTCCCGAACCCTTGGTTACTTATGCGGCGCAAACGGATCTCCAGGGACAATTTGTGCTCTCGCTTCCGGATCCGGGCTGGTGGGTGGTGGGCGCTTATGCCGACGATCTGGGATCGATCCGAGACAAGGACAAGGAATACTCGCACGAGGCCTTTGCCGGTTTCTGGGTGCGGGTCGAACCTCGCTGACAACCCGCGGATCCAGAGATTTTCCTCCGTCTGGCTTAGGGTCTGATACCGACCCTTAGGACACGGGAGGTTGAGGCGTTTCGGACGCGGCGCGGTAATCGATCACGGTCACTTTCTCGAGGGTCACCAACCCGCCGGTTATCATTTCGTCCAGGACCGGCAGAAAGCTCCTCAGTTTTTCCTCGGTGTCCACGATTTCGATCACGAGCGGCAAGTCCATCGAGAGACGGAGGATTTTGGCGGTATGCAGCCGGCTCGATTTCCCGAAGCCCATCGGACCGCGTAACACGGTGGCCCCCGCCAGATGCATTTCCCGCGCCTTCAGCACCAGGGCCTCGTAAAGCGCCTGGTGTTTCCAACGGTCGCTTTCGCCGATGTAAATCCGCAACAACATCGCGTCATGAGGCAGTTGCATATTAGGAACCTTTCGTGGATTGGAGGGCCAGAGCCAGCACGTAGCCCAGCCAGACCCCCAGCAGACACAAGACCAAAGAAAGCACCGCGTTGGTGCCGGCCTTGAACCATTCGCCGTTCCCGGCCAAGGTGAGGGTTTGAAGACTGAAGGACGAGAAGGTGGTATACCCCCCGCAAATCCCCATCATAAAAAACAGCCGGAAAGAAGCCGGAGCCAGGAATCGGCCTTCCGGACCGGTCAAAGCCGCAAATAACCCAATCGCAAACGATCCGGTGACATTGACGACCAGCGTTCCCAAAGGAAACGTCTCGCCGAAATACCGGGCGACCAGTCCGGAAAGGCCCCATCGGGCCATCCCTCCCAGTCCACTGCCCAGAAATACCCACAAGGCATCCAACATAATGAAAACCAACGATCTCAGAGACGCGGGCACCCGCCGTCGGCCTTGAAATCCGCCGGATTTATTTCTCGCTCAAGCGCGCAGGCAACCTGCGTCACCATCGGATTCACGTTATTAGGCCAGCATGCTTCTCGGATGGCAAGTGCCCTCTGCGCGTTTCGTCCGGCGATTTGCAGCAACAGGATCTACCGTTTGAAATCGAAGCCCAGAACCGAGCTCGGTGATCTGAGGGGGAACGGATCACAGGGTGTTTTACAGGTCTGCATCCATGAATTGTGCTCTTGAATCCCGTGTGACCATCGGCTACGATCTTCATCGAATCCAATTTGAATGGCGAAAAAATTTGAGCCCGAGAGATCCTGTTTGCGCTTATTGCGCGCGTCCTTGATGCTGGCGCCCGTGAGTTTGAGGTGGATTACCAGAACGGCGAGGATGTGTTCCGTGTGACGTGAATAAAAGCTTAACCAGTCTTTATGCGAAAACCACTGCCTTTTTGGATCGTGTTTCAATGGGGAATCCTCGCGGTGGCCTGGGCGCAGGTCCCCCCCGTCGTTAACTACCAGGGCCGCATCACGGCTTCGGGCACCAATTTTAATGGCGAAGGTCATTTCAAATTCGCGCTGGTTGGCAACTACACCAACATGGCCCGTCAAGCGATCGCGACAGCCACCGTCAAGAGTGGCGCGATTGCGGCTGTTACGGTCGTGGATGGAGGCTCTGACTATACTGACGTTCCAAAAGTCACCGTGAGAGACCCTCTGGGATCCGGCGCCCAATTGACGGCAACGATTTCCCACGGCGCTGTCACGACGATCAAGATTGCGGACGGCGGCCGCAGTTACTCCCTAATGCCCATCATTCAAGTCGAGGCGCCTAAACCCGCGTGGTCGGCCACAACCTTTTGGAGCAACGACGGCACTAGCGTGTCGGGAAACGAACCCACCTCGGCGGTGTCGGTGCCAGTCGATGCGGGCCTGTTCTCCGTGGGATTGGGGGACACCAATCTCGCCAATATGGCTGGCTTGGAGGCGTCGGTATTTGAGAAGATCGACCTGCGGCTTCGGATCTGGTTCAGCGATGGATCGGGGCCGTTTATTCAACTCAGCCCCGATCAATCCATGGGTTCGACGGCCTATGCCCTGATGGCCGCCCGGGTGTCCCCCGCGAGCCTCACCAATCTGGATGCCTCCCAATTGACGACCGGCCAGATCCCGGAAGCGCGTGTTCCCGCGAGCATTGCGCGCGTCAGCAACATCATGCCGGAGGTCTTGGCCCACGACGGATCGGGCAGCAGTCTCAACGCGGACCTGCTCGACGGCCATCACGCGAGTGATTTTGCCTTCACTTCGCATGCCCATCCTGGAATGGTCACGAACACCGCTGCTTCCTGGGTTTTCATCCCCGGCGCTCAGTTGGGTGCCGCACTCAACTTTTATCAGATGGATGTTGCGCCGAACGTCAGGGGAAGTTCTCAACTGTACAGTGGAGATACAACCGGAGAAAAATCATTGACGTTGCCGCTATCGCTGCCCTCTGTGCTCTACGGAAAACCGGTTCAACTCGATGAGTTGTGGATTGATTATTATTGTGAGAATGGCGCGAAAAACTACATCTCGGGAACCGGCCTGACCCGCCAATCCTGGGATGGTTGGAGCGCCGGTTTATTGAACGATTCGACGCCACACAAGAGCAACGACTACACCAATTACGTCTGCACGGACCTTGGGATTCTCTCCAGCAACGCATCCTCCGTGATGCTCCGGCTGGATTTCCAATTCGCGAACAAGACCAATTACATTCAAATCAATTCCGTGCGACTCAAGCTGACGCATTAAACGGCAGATCCGATGAATGCGGTCCGATGATGGCATTTGCAGGCCGATCGCTTACATTCCATCGGTTTTCCCAATCCTTCAGGGCCTTCAAATTTTGCCTGCTCATATTGGCGTTTATTGGGTAGGTATTTTTTCCCGCGGTTCGGGGGAGCCAACTTGCGGCTTTACGGGACCGGTCCGGGTAAGGTACAGATATCGGCGAATACTCACAACCCAAACAACCGAGAGCTGTCGGGAGCGAAAGGAACAGATCGATGAATCATTTACGGGAAGCAACGCGGCGTGATTTCTTGAAAACATCGGGGCAAATGGTAGCCGGGGTGGCTTTGGCGGGCGCAATGGCCAGACCCGGTTACGCGGCAGAGAGTAATACAATCAAAATTGCCCTGATCGGTTGTGGCAGCCGGGGGACTGGCGCGGCGGAAAACGCGCTGTCGACCGAAGGCCCCACCAAACTATGGGCCATGGCCGATGTGTTTCCGAACCGCTTGGAAAACAGCTACAAGACGTTGACAGAAAAGCACTCCGCGCAGCTCGACGTTCCGCCGGATCGCCGCTTTGTGGGAATGGACGGTTTTAAAAAGGCGATGGACATGCTCAGCAAAGGCGATGTTGTCCTGCTGGCGACCCCTCCGGCTTTTCGTCCGATGCACGTCGAGTATGCGGTCCAAAAGGGGCTGAATGTATTCATGGAAAAGTCCTTTGCGGTCGACGGCCCCGGGATTCGCAAGGTGATGAAGGCGGGCCAGGAGGCGGCACGCCAGAATTTGAAGATCGCCGGTGGATTGATGAGCCGTCACAGCGAACCCCTGGAAGAGGCGATTCGACGGATTCATGATGGCGCGTTGGGGGATATTATCACCTGTTGGGCCTATCGAGTGCACGGGCCGGTGGGGATTGGGGACCGACAGGCCAGCATGAACGAGATGGCCTATCAGATCGCTAACTATAGCTGTTTCACCTGGCTCAACGGCAGTTTCATCGTCGATTGGCTGATTCACAACATCGATGTCTGTTGCTGGGTGAAGAATGCGTGGCCGGTCGCGGTCCAGGGGAGCGGGGGACGCGAGGTGCGCCGGGATGCCGACCAGCTTTTTGATCATTACCTGGCCGAATACACTTATCCGGACGGAACTCGAATGATGGCGCAGGGCAGGCACATTGCCAATTGCTGGGAGTTCTTTGGCGATGTGATCCAGGGAGCCAAAGGTTGTGCGGTCTTGGGAGAGGGCATCAGTCATCCCCGCCTTTACCGCGGTCATCAGCAGAAGGAAGAAAACATTCTCTGGCAACATCAAGGGTCTCCGGGAAACGCGTATCAGCGGGAACACGATCTGTTCTTCAGCGCGATCCGGAACGATAAACCCTACAATGAAACCGAGCGCTGCGCGAAGTCATGCCTGACCGCGATCATGGGGCGCATGGCCTGTGAAAGCGGAAAGCTGATCACGTGGGAGGAAGCCTTGAATTCCCAGATCGAGCTCGCGCCGGGTCTGGACCAGTTCACGATGAATTCCCAGCCGCCCGTTGTTCCGAATGCCAAGGGTGAATATCCCGTGGCCGTGCCCGGAAAAAGCCAGGTGCTTTAGGCCGCAAGCACTCCAGTCCCCGCCGAGGATCTGTCACGGAAAATATTCAGTGGCGGGAGGTGATGTTTTTATGAGTTCATCGAACACGCGTTCTGTTCTTCGTCTTTTAGCAGGCCTGGTATTTCTCGCATGCGCCTGCGCGAACAGCCCCGGGGCGAACAGTGAGCCGCCGTCCTGTTCCCCAGCCTTGGAGGAGGCGGCTGTGGCACTTGCCAATTCACAGTTGGATGTTGCCGCCCGGCGCTTCGACGAGATCTCAAAGGACTCGCACAGTCCGGCCTTTATTCGCGGTCTGGCCGGGATTGGGATTGCGGAAACGGCCCTCGCGCGAAGGGACATTTCGGCGGCGATCCGGGCCTGGCGGCAACTTGCGGAGAATCCGGTCGTGCCTGGTTGGCTGCGCGACCTCGCGCAGAGGCGGGCTCTTGAAACCGAACGCGGATCGAAAGGACTCCCCGAAAGAGATCCGGCCTTGTATCGCGTAACGTTACCGGTTTTGCCTGATCCGGCCGTCGTTTTTCACGTTTCTCCGGATGGAAGCGACGCCGCTGATGGCTCCAGGAACCGCCCGTTCAAGTCCCTCGCCAAGGCCCGTGACGCGATTCGCGACCTCAAGAAGTCCAAGGCAGGATTGCTCCCGATTGGCGGTGTCCGGGTGATCATCGGTGCTGGTTCCTTTGTCCTGAAGCAACCTCTGAGATTCACGGGGGAGGACTCGGGCACGATTGAGGCGCCGATTGTTTATGCGGCCGAACCGGGCGCTTCAGTCGTCCTAGGCGGCGGTCTTTTATTGCAGGGCTGGAAACCGATCACAGATCCATCTGTTCGTGGGAAATTGGACGCCTCCATTCGGGATCAAGTGTTGGAAGTGGACCTGAAGGCCAATGGAGTGAGTGAGTGGGGAGATGCCACGGCTTTGAAAAAACGTCCGGAACTGTTTGTCGACGGAACGCCTCAAATCCTCGCACGCTGGCCCAACAAGGGTTTTGTCAAAACCGGCGATATTTTGGGCTCAGAGACCTTCAAGGTGTGGGGTTCCATATCCGGGTGCAAGGATGGCAAATTTCGATTTGAAGAAGACCGCCCCAAACAGTGGCTGGATGAGCCTGATGTCCGTCTTTATGGTTATTGGTTCTGGGATTGGTATGAGGAATACCAGTCCGTGCGATCCATTGATCCCCAGGCGGGCAGTTTTACCCTGGCCCAGCCGTATGCTTCCTATGGCTATCGCAAGGGCCAACGGTACTACGCCGCCAATGTGTTCCGCGAACTGGACCAACCAGAGGAGTGGTATCTGGACAGGCGCCACGGCAAAATCTACTGGTTGCCGGACAAGACGACCGAAGTGTCAAAGGCGCAGACGGTCCTGAGCGTCTACTCGGAGCCGTTCGTGATCCTCGAAAATGTCAATCATCTGGTTTTGCTCGGACTGGTTTTTCAGGAGGGCAGGGGAGACGGCCTTCACATCGGAGGCGGAACAAACTGCCTGGTGGCAGGCTGCGTTTTTCGTCGCTTGGGCGGTGACGCTGTGATTGTGCAGGGCGGCGAAAACCACGGTGTTTTCGGCTGCTCGATGCACACCCTGGGCTGTGGCGGGATGCGGATTGATGGCGGTGACCGCCGGCTTCTGCGGGCCGGCCGTCATTTCGTCGAAAACTGCGCCGTGTCCGATATCTCGCGGATCAAACGCACCTACGCGCCCGCTGTGCACCTGGATGGATGCGGAAACCGGATCGCTCATAATCTCTTCGAGCGAATTCCCTCTTCCGCCATGCGCATTGAGGGCAATGACCACCTGATCGAACTGAACCATGTCCGCCATGTGGTCCAGGAATCCGATGATCAAGGGGGCATCGACATGTTCGGGAATCCACTGTATCGAGGCGTGGTTATCCGTTGGAACCGATGGAGCGACATCAAGGGAGGAACCGAATGCGGCGCGGCGGGGATTCGGCTGGATGACATGATCTCAGGAATTGTGGTTCATGGAAACCTCTTTGAACGCTGCGGCGCGGTTCAATTTGGCGGGGTCCAAATCCACGGCGGCAAGGAGAATGTCGTGGACGGAAACCTGTTTGTCGATTGCCATGCCGGGATGAGCTACTCGCGCTGGGATGAAGCGCGCTGGATGAAAAGCATCGAGCCGTTTCTCGCCCAGGCCGGCCAGGAGCCCTTTGCCAGCCGGTATCCGGACCTCGCCCGGCTGAAATCCGAGCCGAATGTGAACTTCATCACTCGAAACATTCTCTTTGGATGCAAAAACGTCTTTCTGAGGGACGGCGGCGTCGAAAAAACCGCTCTGATGATGATCAGCAGGGAACCAGCGCCCGCAGACTTGTTGTCGGCGGGAATGGCGCGGGATCGCAAGTTGCGCCACGCCTTGTTCGAACCCATTCCAGTGAGCGAAATTGGCCCTTATACGCACCCGTGGTGTGAGGGTGCGCCGTCCCAGAACTGACGCCCGGAAATCTGCCGGGCCCGGCGTAGTCCCGCGATTGCCGGGGGGTTCATTGTGAATTCGAGGAGGCGATGCTCTGCGGAATAAATTCCACGCGCCGGTTGTCGCGCTCATCCTGAATTCACAGGGCGGCGGCGGATTTGACATTCTCGGAGGCGTGGTTTACAAGCGATCAAGCAACTCATTCTTTTCACATCATGATAGCACGTCGTTCCTTTCTAAAACGTACCGGGATGGTGGTGGCGGCCGCTGTGGGAGGTCAAACCATGACTCGGAACAACGCTTTTGCCCAGCCGTCGGCGGTGGTTCGTGAGCCAGACACATTTCGTCTGGGGATGGCCGGTTACACTTTCAACAAGTTCAAGCTGGAACCGACCCTCGAAATGCTTAAGAAGGTCGATGTCCACTACCTTTGCATCAAGGATTTTCATCTGCCATTGAAGAGTACGGCAGACGAGATCGCCGCCTTTCACGCGAAGTGCAGGAGTTTTGAGGTCACCGGATATGGCGTGGGCCCGATCTACATGGGCAGTGAGGCGGAGGCAAACGACGCTTTTGCTTACGCCAAACGTGTGGGTGTGAACCTTGTCGTGGGGGTGCCTTTCAAAATGATCGGCCAGAAGCGCGTTTCTTCACCCGAGCTGCTCAAATACATCGAACGTAAAGTCCAGGAATCCAACATCAAATATGCCATCCACAACCATGGACCGGACATGCCCGATCTTTTCCCAAGCGCGGAAAGCTGCATCGAGATCATCCGAGACATGGACAAGCGCGTGGGACTTTGCCTGGACATTGGTCATCAATTGCGGGACGGCAAGGACCCCGTGAAGGCGCTGTTGGACTTCGCCGACCGTGTTCACGATATCCACATCAAGAATGTCACGTCCTCCGGCAAGGGCGGTCGATCCATCGAAATGCCCCGAGGGGCGATTGATCTGCCGGCCTTTGTGCGGGCTCTCCGTAAAGTGAAATACAACGGTGTGTGCAGCCTCGAATATGAGAAGGACATGGACAATCCCCTCCTCGGCGTCGCGGAGTCCATCGGGTATTTTCGGGGGCTCATGGACGCCACGCGCTGAGGTTTCGAGCCTTCCCGGCATGAATAAGATTCCTTTTGGGTTGTTTCTGGTTCCGCTGGTTTTCTTCGGCCCGATTGCGAGGGCCGCGGAGCCCCAACCCGGGTATGAAGTCTCCGAAGAAAACAGCCGGAGCGTTTTCACCACAAATGTCTATGTTGCCGGATCTGGCGGATACCATACTTACCGTATCCCATCGCTGGTGGCGGCTGCAAACGGAGACGTGCTCGCTTTTGCGGAAGGCCGAAAGCGGGGGACCGGCGACTCGGGGGATATTGATCTGTTACTGAGGCGCAGCACGGACCAGGGTCGAACCTGGCAGCCAACACAAACCGTCTGGGACGACGGCTCCCATACCTGCGGCAATCCATGTCCCGTGCTCGATCGCGACACCGGCACGCTCTGGCTGCTGATGACTTGGAATCGAGGGGATGACACCGAACCGCAAATCATCGCTCAACAAAGCAAGGATACCCGGCGCGTATTTATCACGAGCTCGGCCGATGGCGGCCTGTCCTGGGCCAGACCGCGCGAAATCACGCGCGATGTGAAACAGACAAATTGGACTTGGTACGCCACCGGGCCAGGCGCCGGAATCCAAGTGGAACGGGGTCCGCACAAAGGCCGCCTGCTGATTCCCTGCGATCACATCGAGGCCGGCACTCGAGCCTATTACTCGCATGTGATTTTTTCGGACGATCATGGCTCGAGCTGGAAACTCGGGGGGGCATCCCCGCAGCCGCAAGTGAACGAGTGCGAAATCGTTGAACTCCTGGACAACAAGCTTCTGCTCAACATGCGGAATTACAATCCCGCCCGTCGGGCCCGACAACAAGCGCTGAGCATCGATGGCGGCCTGACCTGGATCCGCCAGCGACAGGTCCCTGAGTTGGTCGAACCGATATGCCAGGCTAGCATACGTCGGTTCTCATGGCCCGACAACATCCGCCAGAGCGTCCTCCTATTCAGCAATCCCGCCAGCACCCGGCGCGAGCGCCTGACCGTGCGAGCCAGCTTCGATGAAGGCGAGACCTGGCCGGTCTCACGCCTGCTGGATCCCCGACCCAGCGCGTATTCCTGTCTGGCCAAACTCGCCGGGGATTCCATGGCTGTCCTCTATGAAGCAGGGGGCAAGAGCCCCTATGAGGCCCTGGTGTTCACCCGGTTCCGCCTGCCATGGCTGATGGAAGGCAGGCCGGAATAAGAACAGGCTCTTAACGATTGGCGGGCGCCGCCTTTTCAACTCCGCGCAAGGCCATGGCTCGCCAAACCAGGGAGGGATTGTTCGTGATGATCCCGTCCACACCCAGATCAAGGAGCGCGGCGGCTTCGGCGGGATCATCGATGGTGTAAACCCAGACCTTGAGCTTCTGGCCATGCGCATAGGCAACGGACTCTCGCGTAACGAGTTTGTTCCAGCCCACCACGCTTGCTCCGGCTTTCTTGGCTTCATCAATCCATTCCGGATTCAGGGTTTTTTCCTCGTCGGTCAGTTTTTTTCCGTTCCGTGTGCCGGCGGGTCCCAGGGCGCCCAGGATTTGTTGGGGCATTTGATCGTGGAAATCCTTCAGGAAGGCCCAGTCAAACGATTGGACCACCACGTGGTTCATTTCATTGCGTTCGCGGAGCAGTTGGACGCAAGAGGCCGCGTCACCGGCCTTTCGTTCAATCAAGGTGACGCCGCCGTTGGTCTGGATGATATCGAGGGCCTCGTTCAGCCGCAGGAGACGGGTGCCCGTAAATTTCGGATCAAGCCACTTGCCCGCGTCAAGCGTCTGCAGCTCGGCTGCCGAGCGGCTGTTGACGCCGATTTTCTTGCCTCCCCATTTGGCCGCCGCGTCGGTGGTGCGATCAAGGTCGGAGTCATGAATCACGATGGGCACCCGATCGCGGGCGATGTGGTAATCGAGCTCCACAAGATCCGCGCCAGCGGCTTTGGCCAGCTGGAATGCGGGCAGGGTGTTCTCGGGGGCGAAGGCGCTATAGCCGCGATGAGCAATAACCAAAGGGCGGGACATCTGCAGGAGGCGCTCGGCGGGGAGCGGACCTGCCGCCGTGAGTATACAGCTGGTGGAAAGGGTCAGAGTCAACGCCAAAGGGCCTGGACGAATCCAGGACTTCTTCTTAACTACGTCTAAAATCATAGGTTATTTTGTCCAGACGTGCAATCTGATGCAAGTTCCGAGTTGGGATCCGCCAAATTCCGGGAACGTTTTCCCGGCGGTTCCGTCAAACTGAGCATGAAACGCTATTTCGCTTTTGGGGTGTTGCTGGTGCTGGCCGCTCTCTGTTCTCCCGGGATATCATTGCGTGCGGATGGCTTTATTGTCGTGGATGAAGCGTATTGGTTGCCCCGGCCGCCGCATCCAGGGCCGCCCATCTGGCCACCGCGGCCGATTCCGCCCCCGCGGGAATACCTGTTCGCCCCGCTGGAGGTCACTTACCATCATGTGAGCGTCAAGATTCACGGTCAGATCGCCACCACATCTGTTGACCAGGAGTTCTTCAATCCTAATCCGTCGAGGCTCGAAGGCACCTATCTCTTCCCCATCCCCAAAGGCGCGCAAATCGACAAATTCACAATGGACATCGGGGGCAAGCAGGTCGAGGCCGAACTGCTTCCCGCGGAAAAAGCCCGCCGGATTTACGAGGACATTGTCCGCAAGGCCAAAGATCCGGCCTTGCTCGAATATGCAGACCGGGACGTGTTCAAGGTGCGTGTTTTCCCCATCGAACCCAAGAGCCCAAAGCGGATCACGATTTCTTACACTCAGGTTTTGAAGGCGGACGACGGCCTGGTCGGTTATGTGTATCCCTTGAACACCGAAAAGTTTTCCTCCAAACCCATCCAGGACGTCAGCATCAAGATCGAGTTGGAGAGCGATCGTCCTCTGAAGTCCATTTACTCCCCCAGTCACGATGTGGAAATCAGACGACATGGACCCCGACGCGCAACAGCAGGATTTGAGGCCGTTCATGTAAAACCCGACATCGATTTCGGCCTCTATTTTGCCCAGGAAAAAGACGAGCTTGGGATTAACTTGATCGCCCATAAAATCAGCGGGGAAGACGGTTATTTCCTGCTGCTCGCCTCGCCCGGAACCGACGCCGACGACCGGAAGATCGTTCCCAAGGATGTGGTGTTTGTTCTGGATACATCCGGCTCGATGGCCGGGAAGAAGCTGGATCAAGCCAAGAAGGCCCTGCATTATTGTGTCGAGAATCTCAACGAGGGAGACCGGTTTGAAATCCTCCGGTTTTCAACCGAGACTGAACCGTTGTTTGATCGGTTTGTTGACACCTCGAAGCCCAACCGCAACAAGGCAGCCGCGTTCATCGAGGGACTAAAGCCCACCGGGGGAACCGCAATCAACGATGCCCTGCTAAAGGCCTTGGCCCTGGCGTCCCCAGACGCCTCCGATCCGCAACGAGTGCGCGTCGTTATCTTTCTGACCGATGGAAAACCGACCATCGGAGTAACGGAGGAAACCCGGATCGTCGATAACGTGAAACAGGCTAACCCGGGTCGGACCCGAGTGTTTTGTTTTGGCATTGGCCTCGATGTGAATGCGCATCTCTTGGATAAAATCACCGAGGAGACGCGCGCCGTCAGCCAATATGTCCTGCCCGAGGAAGACATCGAGGTGAAAGTCTCCAACTTCTTCGCCAAGATCAAGGAACCGGTGCTGGCAAATCCGGCATTGCAGTTCACGGGTGACGTTCGGGTGAGGCAGATGTATCCCTCGCCTTTGCCGGATTTGTTCCGGGGTGACCAGTTGGTGCTGGTGGGGCGTTACCAGGGGCAGGGGGATTCTGTCGTCCTGCTTGAGGGCATGGTCAACGGCGCCAGGCGCAAGTTTTCTTACGAGGTCAGTTTCCCCCGCGACGCGGCGGATCACGAGTTCATCCCGCGCCTTTGGGCCACCCGGCGCGTCGGCTATCTGCTCGATGAAATTCGACTCCACGGCGAGAACTCCGAACTCAAGGACGAAGTGACCGAACTGGCGCGGAAATATGGGATTGTCACCCCTTACACGGCCTATCTGATTGTCGAGGATGAGGATCGCCGGCAGGTTCCTTTGGCCTCGCAATCACTCCCACGGCTTTACAGCGACAGGGCCGTGCGACGCGAGGCCGCCGAAAACTGGCGGTCTTTTAACACGATGAAAGATGGCCAAAGCGCGGTGGCGGGCGCTCGTTACGGACAGGCGCTGAAAATGGCCAATGCGCCAGCCCCCGCCTCTGCAAGCGGCGCCATCGAGGCGAATCGCGCCCTCGGCCTCAACGGCACGGTCGTCACCTCAGCGGCGCCTGCGCCGGATTCCCGGGCCAGACTCGTCCAGTTCGCCCAACAAGGCCAGTTTGTCGCGGGCCGTAACTTCTTCCAGAATGATCAACAGTGGATTGACGCCTCGGTCCAGAAGTTCCAGAACGCGAAACGGCAGCGGATCCAGTTTAATTCGCCCGAATACTTCGCCTTTGCGGCAAAAAATCCAAAGGCCCTGCCTTTTCTTTCGCTCGGGCAGAACGTGCAGTTCGTTCTGAACGACACGCTGTACGAAATCCACGAATAATAGCAATCCTGTTCGCGATCTGGCCCGGGTTTCCCGGGAAGCACTTTGGCGGATTGCGGATTGTGGACTGAATGGTAGGGGCGTGGGACAGGGCCCGAAGGCATGGGGAGCTTTCCCTGAGCCGCTCTACAGGTGGCCCGGTGGCGCTCCCGCCCAATCCCGAGCTTATTTCTGGGCCGATTCCTGATAAATCCGCCGTTGTCAGCCTGGCGGCGCATCGGTTATTCATAAGCCATGGAATCACGTTTGAAAGACCAGTGGGTTTTGATCACCGGAGCGTCCAGCGGTTTCGGCGCCGCCGCCGCACGGGCTTTTGGGGCCGAAGGTTCCAGACTGCTGCTCGGCGCCCGCCGGGTTGAGCGGCTGGAAGAGGTGGCCGCCGAGGCGCGGCAGGCCGGCGCTGCCGATGCCCAGTTCCACAGCCTGGATGTCAGCTCCACCGACAGTGCCGAAGAGTTCGTTGCCTGGGCAAAAGAGAGGATTTACGCTCATAGCCCAGGGCTCGGACGCCTGCATGTGCTTGTGAACAACGCGGGAGGCGCCCTCGGGCTCGATCCAATTGCCCAGGGAAAGGACGCCGATTGGGAGACGATGCTCCAGACCAATGTTCTGGGAATCCTCCGGATGACCCGCGCCGCGCTCCCCTTGATGCTGGGACAGCCCGGGGGGGCGATTATCAACATTGGCTCCATCGCGGGACGCGAGGTTTACGAGGGGGGCACGGTCTATTGCGCCGCAAAAGCCGGCGAACTCCAGATCACGCGCGGATTGAGGCTTGAATTGCTCGGGACCGGTCTGCGGGTCTGCACAATCGATCCCGGCATGGCCGAGACCGAGTTTTCCATCGTCCGATTCAAAGGCGACTCGGCCCGAGCCCGTAAAGTCTACGAAGGCGTTCATCCTCTGACGGCCGAAGACGTGGCCGAGACCATCGTTTGGGTGGCCAATCGCCCCCCGCATGTCTGCATCGACGAATTGATCATCAAATGCGCGGCGCAGGCCGCCGTCCAGAAGGTTCACCGTCAGGGCGCGCAACGCTGATCGATCCGGATATTCGAGGGTCAGAGTGACGTGTTCGGCGAGGATTTCCCCGACGGTTGAATTTTTTGACTGCGCGCCGTCTCGATTGGGGGCTTGACGTCATCTCGGATCGATATAGGTTCTTTTCAGCGTATAATCCGGCGAGAGTGTTCTGTTACGGGTCTGGCCGCGCCATCGAGGCCGGGCATCTTCAGAGCACACTAAACAGCGCATCCATCTGGCTTATGAACAAATCCATTCGAATCCTGACGGCAACCTGCATGCTGGTCCTCACAACGTCTCAAGCCCTGGCTCAATTCATCTTTGAAAAGGCCTGGAGCATTCCCGCGGGTGAGCGCGATTATATTACTTCGACCGCCAACGAGCGGGGAATTGCCATCAACCCCATAACCGGCCATGTCCTGATCGTCAGCCGTTCCACCGGAAACCAGATTGCCATCCTCGACGGGGATACCGGCGCTGAAATGGGTTTTTTGGACATGACAGATGTCGCCGGAGGCACCTTTCCCATCAGCGCCCTGGGCGTGGCGGACGATGGCGTGATTTATGCCGCGAACCTCGTCTCGCCTTCGGCGGACTCGCGTCCGTTTAAAATCTATCGTTGGGCGGATGAATCGGCCATTCCTTCGGTGGCGTATGAAGGCAATGTCAGCGATGGCATGCGGTTTGGTGATTGCCTCGATGTGCGAGGGGCCGGAATCCAGACCCAGATTGCGGCGGGCTCAGGCAACGCTGCCAACGCGGTGAGATTTGCGATCTTTACGACGGTGGACGGTTCGAGCTTCACCCCGGTATTATTCTCGCCGGCCACTGTGGCGGCGGGTCAAATGCAGAAAGGCATTGCCTTTGGCGCGGGCGATACCGTCTATGGCAAAATCAACGGCACGCCGGTTCGACATGCAAGCTTCGATCTGGCAACCGGAAAGTCGGCCTTGATCGGGAGCGTTGATGTTCATGTCAACATTTCACCTGTCTCATTCGAAGCCACCCACAACCTGATGGCCGGCGTCAACTACTCGAGCCACGAATTGCTGATCTATGATATCGAGGATCTCTCCGCCATGACGCAGATTGCGTCGTTCCTTTTCCCGGAACCTTTCACGGCCAATCGAAACGGCGTGGGGGCAGTTGATTTCGGCGCCGGCAAATTGGCGGCCCTGGACACCCAGAACGGCGTGTTGGTCTATCGCGTGCGGAAATCTGAGGTGCCCGTCGAGCCCACGATTACCCTCCAGCCTGTCCCACAAAGCGTTCTGACCGGGGGGCGAACCTCCTTTTCTGTCGGGGCCAGCGGCACCAAACCACTCTACGTCCAGTGGTATCTCGATGACATTCCTGTGCCGGGCGCAACGAATTTCAACCTGCAATTGACGGCTGTGCCGGCCGCCGCCGCCGGAAATTACACCGCCGTCGTGACCAATGTCGTCGGCTCGACGACGTCTGTTTCCGCCGCTTTGACGGTGATTCCCCTGGTTTCTTCTGAGGCATTGACGAAGATCTGGAGTCTCGGACCCGGAACACGCCCTTATCTTGCCAACGATAACAACCATCGCGGAATGACCTATAACCCCATGAGTCAGAGCGTTCTGGTCGTAAGCCGAACCCTGGGCAATACGAACATCTACGTCCTGGATGCCATGACCGGCGCGGACAAACATCGCCTCAACAACCTGGGGGCCGACGGACTAAACTTGATCTCCGGCGGTACCTTTGCGCTTAACATGATTGGGGCCGCTGACGACGGGGCCGTCTTTGCCGCGAACCTGACCACGGACGGCAACGGTTTCACGATTTATCGCTGGGAAAACGATGCCTCAAACACGGTTCCCACCCTCGCGTATGGCCCGGCGAATCCGGGCATCACGCGCTGTGGCGATACTCTCGCTGTCCGGGGCGCCGGGACCGATACCCAGATCCTTGTTGCCTCACGCAACACCAACCTCGTGGCTGTGTTTACCACAGCCGATGGAACCCTGTTCGAACCCACGGTTATCACGACCGCCGATGCTTCGGCCGGCAACTTTGGACTGGGGGTTGCCTTTGGCGATGGAAATACGTTCTGGGGTAAGTCCGGTAATGCCTCTCTGCGCCATGTCCAGTTCGATCTCGCCACCGGGATTGGCGTCACCTTGCATAACTACGCAGCCACCAATTTTCCGGCCACCCTCGGCCCGATTGGCGTCGATGTCAAAAACGACTGGATCGCCGGCATCGCGGTGGAAAATCCGGATAACCTGCGGCTCTATGATGCCTCGGACCCGGACCAGCTTCCGATTCTGATTGACCAGGAGCTCTTTGATGCGGACAACGACAACCTCAATGGAACCGGCGCGCTGGCTGTTGGGGAAGGTCTGCTCTTTGCTTTGGATTCCAATAACGGCCTCTTGGCCTTCCAATCGAAGAAACCTTCACCGTCCACTCCGCCCACTCTGAGTGATCCAAAGGTCAATGGCGACAATTTCGAGTTCATCATCAACGGACAGGCGGGCGCGACCTACGGGATTCAGGTCAGCACAGACTTCCAGAACTGGACGGAGCTTCCGGCGATCACCGTGAGCGGGCCTTCAGGCAAGGCGACGGTTTCCATTGTGGGCGCCGGAACGCAATTCTATCGGGCGGTTCTCAAGTAATCGATGATGATTGCCTTTTATCAGATTACCTTCTGACATATTGTTATGAATCGAGCAAAGAACCTCGTTTGGCTGTTGTCGTTTTTCGCCACGATGGTGGCTGCTGAAAACTGGCCGCAATGGCGCGGTCCGAACGGCAACAGCAGCACCCTGGCCGGCCGTTTTCCCTTCCGGTGGACCGCCGAAGATGTCGCCTGGAAAATTGACTTGCCCGGCAAAGGGACCTCCACGCCCATGGTGTGGGACGATCGGATCTATCTGACCACCCCTGCGGACGGGCAAGACGCAGTCCTGGCGTTGGATTTCAATGGGAAACAGTTGTGGCTGGCCAAGCTCGGCCCCGAAAGCCCCCCCAAACACCGCACCCTGGGATCGAGCTGTAACGGATCGCCCGCAACGGCCGGCCGGGGGTTGTTTGTCTACTTCAGGAGCGGCTGTTTCGCCGCGCTGGAATTCGATGGCACAGTGCGTTGGAAGACGAATCTGGTCGAGAAATTCGGACCCGAACGGCTCTTCTGGGACTCTGGGACTTCGCCTGTTGTTGTGGGCGATTTGGTCGTTCTGACCCGCATGCACCAGGGAGAATCGTGGATTGCGGGTTTCGACCAGGCCACAGGCGCCTTGCGATGGCAGCAAAAGCGCAATTACTCAACCCCGATCGAGAACGACAACGGGTATTCAACTCCCGTGGTGTTCGAACACGCGAGCCGAAAAGCCCTCTTGGCCTGGGGGGCCGAGCATCTCACCGCTCACGACGCGACGGACGGCCGCCTGCTTTGGTCCGCCAGTGGGTTCAATCCCAAAGGCACCGGATACTGGCCGGCCATTGCGACGCCGGTTATCGGCGGTAATGTGGTCATTACACCCGTCGGACGCGACGATCGCCCCGGTCAATCCTCACTGTGCGGCATTCGGTTGGGCGGCAGCGGTGACGTCACTGAAACCCATCGTGCGTGGAAAAGGGATGACGTGGGCGTGTTCGTTTCGTCTCCTGCTGAATACAAAGGCTGGATCTATGTGCTGCGTCATCGTGGCGAACTGGTCTGTCTGGATCCGGCCACCGGCCAGACGTTATGGTCCGGCGCGTTCCCGAAGGCCGCGGCTCCATACTACTCTTCGCCAGTCATTGCCAACGGGATTCTCTACGCGGCCAGGGAAGACGGAATGGTGTTTTCGGCCCGGGTGGAGGATCGATTCGAACTGCTCGGGGAAAACCCGATGGGAGAACGGATTGTGGCCACCCCAGTTCCGGTGAACAATGGTCTGCTCCTTCGCGGGGACGAGCACCTGTTTCGGGTGATTGCGAAATGATGCCTTCCACCGCCTGCCTGAGCCGTGAGCAGCACGATCGCCTGGCGATAAAACCTCTTTTCGGAAGTTCCTGCGGGCAACCGGTCCAGCCAATCCTATGCTGCAGGTGCGACATAAAATTGTCCTGCGTCAGGCATAACTGATGTTTAAGGCAGCAAACGAGCCGACTTGGACTGTGCAGAAGAGGCCACGCAGGGCCAGGGCGCAAGAAAAGGCTCCAGTCTCAGGGCGATGGGACCGATGAGGGCGGCGCGTTGGTGGAAGGGGGCATGCCAAGGCGAGCGCGCAGTTGAGCCACCATGGCGTGGACCGAGGGGGCGGCGTCGGCTGGGGGATTTGTGATTTGATCGACGATGGTCTGTCGCAGGTGAGCCAGGGAAGGCAGTCCGACGCGCACCTTCTGGTTATCGGGGATGGAATCCTGGAATCGTTGCCAGACCTTTTGGGCGAGGAGGGCGTAACCGGTGGCCTGGTCTTCTTCGCCGATGGCCAAGCTGTAAAGAGATTTTTTAATCAGGCCTTCGATGATGGCTTTGACGCGGTCCGTGGAGGTTTCGCCGACGTCCTCCTGAACACGGCGGACGGCGTATTCATCCAGGGTCAAGGTGCCCGGCATGGAGGTCTCGTCATTCATGATCAGGGGTTTGTTCGGGTATTTATCCTGGATGATCCGGAACCATCGGGCCGCTTCAGAAAGTCGGTTATGCGTGTAAAGAAAGTAGACGGCATCGCGCAGGAAGTTGCGATGGCCGCCCTTGATATGTTCCCGCATTTCGGCGTCATCGCGCATCATGTCTTCATAGGCCTGGTTGGCTTTGTCGATGATATCGAGATTGGGGCCGAACTCGAAGGTGCGATCGAAGGGATTTTCCACGAGCCGGCCGCGTTGAAAGGAGAGCTGCATGGATTGGTAGATGACGCGGCGGAGGGTGATGAGTTCCTCGGGTTTGGCCATTTTAAGGCCGAGGATGGCCCAATAGATGGCGTGAGCTTCGGGCAGGCGCCACTCGAGCGGGCCATAGGTTTCATCGACGGCCCTCATTTGGAGGGGATCCATCTTAAATTTTTCCCTGAGCAACTTGGCGCGGGCCCGGAGTTCATCGGTCTGCGGATCGATCAGGGCCTCGTAGTTGGGCTGTCCGGGACCGAAGAGGTCGATGATTTGTTCGGCCCAGGCTTGTTTGTAGAACATGTGGGCCTCGTCGAGATAGAAGCCGATCTTGTGCTGAAAAAACCAGGCGAGCTCGCGATAGATGAGCGTCTCCTTGGGATTGTATCGCAGGCCGCGATCTCGGAGCAGTTCGATTCCGGCAAGGACCCAGCGCCAGCGTTCGGGTGGATCCCGGAATTTGATGGAGATATTGTAGACCAGATTCCAGGCCTGATTAACCCAGACGGAGGCAAATGTGGGCTGTAATTTGGTGATCCAATCGGCCAGCTGTATCATTTCGAAATACTTGCCCTGGTCCTGAAGATCGACGGCCCTGACCCAGAGAGCATTCGCAATCAAGCCGCGAAAACCGCCGAGCGCGACGGTGGTGAATGCCAGAATCGGCGGGGCGTTTTCAAGCGGGGCGATTCGTGTGAGCCCCAGGTCAGCCCGAGATTGGTTCAGGGACTGCTGGGTGAAATGCACAAGCACCAGCAAAAGCACCGCCGCGATGACGAGGATCGTTTTGTAGGCTCGAGAGGTCATCAGGCGGATCCTTGTGCCGTGGCCAGTTCGCGGCGCGTGAAGAGCGTGATGCCGATGATCGCAAACAACCCGCCCATGAGCACCACGATCTGCAGCAGGGCAAGGCCCAACTGTTCCCAGGTGACGCTCCGGCCGGTGCTGAGCAGGTCAATCGGAGAAAAGCCCTGAACCAGGTTGATGATCTTGAGCAGACAGGAAAACAGAAAAACAACCATTTGATCGATCCAGAGCGGGTGTGTGATTTGACCGGTGTCGTGGTCGACACCTGAAATGCCGCCTTCCTCGATCACCTGGGCGAGGGTGCCGCTGGAAAGACCGACAATCAAGGCCGCCAGCGACACAAACGAGGCCACGGGAAAGGAGAGAAAACTGCCCGCTGCCAGTCCCAGCGCCGCCAGAAGCGCCAGCCAGCAGGCAATGATTCCCAGGCCGCGAACAAAATTCAGAGTAAAACCGCCTTCGCGATAGAGCACTTCCATCCCGTCCGTCAGATCGAAGAGCAGCGTTTCCTCGTTCTGGTTCTGAAACTCGATGTTAAGAACGCCCTGATCGCTGAAGAGGTTGGGGGGGACAGCGAACTCATGGAAGGCCCCAGCGGCGAGGGTCATTTGGTCCCTCCAGGTTTTCGGAGATTCCGGAACCCCAACCTGCCAGGTTGCCAGGTAACTTCGGGGATTAAATTCCAATTCCACGGGCGTCACTCCCGCAGCCATAAATTTGACCCGCAAGAACAGTGGCTTGTCCTTAACCCGATTCTTGGCAATGCCCAGGGGGATCTCCCAACGACGGCCATAACCGGGAGGAACGAGCTGGAAACGGGCCTTCACCTGTTCTTCGATCTGCTGGCGAAAGAGCCTTTGGTCCAGAGTCGAGAATTGCGGATTCTGGGCCTGTTGTTCGAGGACTTTTTCCACGATCTCGCGCCAGGGGGGCGTGGGTTCCTTCAGGGATCCACGAGCCACCAGGACCTCGTTCCGAAGAATGGCTTGTTGTTCGGGGGGGAGTTTGCTGGCTCGCCATTGCAGCACCCCAAAGATGGCGCCGCCCGCCACTCCGAGCAGGATGAGGTTCAGAATCATAATGCCCATCCACTTGCCGACCCAGATCTGCCAGCGGGCAATCGGTTTTACGACGACCATCTGCATCTGACATTCTTCAACATCCCGGGCCAAGGTTCCAGTGGCCAGCCATAAAGTGGCCAGGCCCAGCAGAGCCGTTGTGACCCCCAAGGTGTAGGTCAGCAGGATCTGAGTGAAACCCCGTGCCGTTCCGTCGTCCCGAATAATTAATGGAACCAGCACCACCAAGGCGAGGACCACGACCGCCAGGAGCATCACCAACCGATACCGCATGGCGGCTCTGAGCGTGAGGAGCGCGATGGACAACACCCGCTTCATGACTTCGGTTTGTCGGTCGAGCCCAACAAGCCGGCCAGTTTCTCATTGGCCTTCGCCAAATCTTGAGCGGAGAGCGTGGGGGTTGGCGGGGCAGTTGGAGGCGGTGGAGGAGGGCCCGGCGCGGGTTCTGTGCGGCGAGTCAGAGATTCGAGTTTAGCCAGATCAGTGGCGGATTGGACTTGGGGGGCTCGAACCATCGGTTCCTCCCGGGCGGGAGTCGGAAGCGTCAGTCGATCGAGAATCTTGTCGGCCTGAGACAAAGCATTGGCATCGCCTCTCAGGTAAGCGGCAACCTGGTGACCGGAGGTTGCGCCGGAGGTTTCCATTTCGCTCTGCCGTGCTTTTTGAACGACACCAAGAAAATAACTCTCAAGGTTTTGGGATGGCGTGTCGATCTTGATCCGGTCTTCGGCAACTTCGGCCCGGATGGTTTTGAGCACCTGATCTAGGGTCTCCCGTTTCAAGATCGGCATGGTCATCCGGATCGCATCGGGTGTGGCGAGCAAGTCCTGCAGTGCTCCCATGGCCTGGATGTGACCGCCGTAATAGATCACCACCCGATCGCAGACATCTTCGACGTCCGCCAGCAGATGGCTGCTGAGGATGACGGTCTTGCCGCGGCGGGCGAGGGCAATGATCAAGTCTTTGACTTCCCGGCAGCCAATCGGATCCAAACCCGAGGTGGGCTCGTCCAAAATGATGAGATCCGGATCATTGATGAGGGCTTGGGCCAGGCCGATGCGGCGCTGCATGCCTTTGGAGAATTCACCGACGGTGCGGTGTTGAACCTGGTTCAGCCCCACCATGTCGAGCAGTTGCGCCGCGCGTTTCTGTCTTTCCTGGCCGGGCAATTCAAATAGGCTGCCAAAAAAATCAAGGGTTTCCGAAGAATCGAGAAATCGGTATAAATAAGATTCCTCGGGGAGATAACCAATTCTGGCCTTGGTGGCCACGTGGCGGGGTGAATGGCCGAAAACCTGGATATGACCCCGAGTCGGATAGAGCAAACCCAGGATCATTTTGACGGTGGTTGATTTGCCCGAGCCATTGGGCCCCAGCAACCCAAAGACCTCGCCCCGGTGGACATCAAAATCCACTTTGTCGACCGCCCGCGCCTTGGGGCGACCCCAGAAATCCTTGAAAACCTTGGTCAGCCCGCGAACGGCGACCACAACCTCGCGATTCGATGTGATGTTCTCGGGGGTCATACGGCCGGCGCGGGACTCAGACGCGAGGCGGACGGTCCGGAGGTCGAATCCGGATGGTCTGCGGCGGGTTGGTCGCCATGGTAATGCTCCATTTCCTCGCCCTGGCGAACGAGGCGGGCGCTGTTAAAGACCACGATCAGAGAGCCCACATTATGCAGCATGGCGGCCACAATCGGATGCAACCAGCCGATGGCGGCCAGGCTCAAGCCACCGATAATAAACAGGATTCCAAACAGAAAGTTCTGGTTGATCACCGACCGGGTGCAGCGCGACAGACGAACCAGGAAGGGCAGGCGTTTGAGGTCGTTATTCATCAGGGCGATGGTGGCGCTGTGAATGGCCACCTCACTGCCGGCCGCGCCCATGGCGATTCCCATATCTCCGGCCGCCAGGGCAGGGGCGTCGTTCACGCCGTCGCCGACAACCGCCACCCGATACCCCCGGGTTTTCATCCCGCGCACAAACTCGACTTTGTTCTGTGGCAGGCACTCGGCCACCACCTCGCCACAGCCAATCTCCCGGGCGACCCGCGCCGCAACCGGTTCGCGGTCGCCGGAGACCATGGCAATCCGTCGAACGCCACTCTGGAGCAGGTCTTCGAGGGATTCCCGGGCTTCGGAGCGAATTTGGTCCTGCAACCCGATCCAGCCCACAAACCGGCCGTTCTGGGCGATAAAAATCAGGCTGTAACCTTCGGCCTCGTTCAGATCAACAGTCTTGAGGAAATCCTCCCGGACGTTGTTGTCCTGGAGCCACTGGGCCCGGCCTATCACCACCTGGGCGCCGTTCACCGTGGCTTTAATGCCGCGGCCGGCGGTCTCCGAAAAATCCTTGGGTTCGATCAGGGGGACCCCCGCTTCATCCGCCAGTTGAGCCAGAGCTTTGGCGGTGGGATGGTTGCTGTATTTCTCCGCGGAAGCCGCCAGGCGCAGCAGTTCGGCCGGGGGCATGCCTTCCAGAGGAGACAAACGACTGACCGTCAGCCGGCCCGAAGTCAGCGTGCCGGTCTTGTCAAAGACGAACGCATTGATCCGGGCGGCCAATTCGATGTCGCTGACATTCTTGATCAGGATGCCCAAACGCGCCGCGGCGGACAGCGCAGCCACCATGGCGGTCGGAGTGGCCAGGATGAAGGCGCAGGGACACGAAACCACAAGCACCGAGATTACCCGGTTGAAATCCTTGGTGAAAACCCACACCAGGGCCCCAATCACCAAAACCAACGGCGTGTAATACCCCATGTATTGATCGATAATCCGCATGATCGGCAGCTTCGTCTTCTCGGCCGCCAATATCAGATCCCGCACCCGGCCCAGGGTGGTATCCTGCCCGGCTCGAGTGACCTTGATTTCCAATACGCCCGTCAGGTTCTGCGTGCCGGCGTAAACCTCGTCCCCCGGCTTTTTGTCCACCGGCAGAGACTCGCCCGTGATGGTGGCCTGGTTGAAGGAGCCCTGGCCGTTCTGAATCACGCCGTCGGCCGGGACGTTGTCGCCGGGGCGGATGCGGATCACGTCCCCCACCGCCAAGTCTTTGGCTTGGACCTCTTCTTCGCCGTTCTGTTTAGTGATACGGCGGGCTTTGGTTGGAGTGAGTTTGATGAGAGACTCGATCGAGGCACGGGCGCCGTCAGCCGTGCGGGTTTCAATGATTTCGCCCAGCAGCATGAAAAAGGAGACAACCCCGGCGGTTTGGTAGTCTCCCGAGGCGAAGGCGGCCAACACAGCGATGGCGACGAGTTCGTTGACGGTGAGCAGACCGCGTCGAATATCCTTAAATGCGGTCATCAGGATCGGATAGGCCATGATCACGGTGCCCAGCATCGCGCTGAGGCCGGCCACCATGTTCCCTTTTCCGTAAAACCATTCGACCACGAACGAGTTGATCACCAGGATGAGCCCCAGAATCGTTTGGGTCATGTGCACCGGGATGTGCTCATGCCCGTGATCGTGACCGTGGTGATGCGTATGCTGGGAATCGCGATCATGGTCATGATCGTGATCGTGATCATGGTTTTGACAGGCGCCTGACGTGACGTCGTTTCGGCTGATTAAAGAGGTGACTTGCATGGCGGATTACTCGGGGGGTTGAATCCGGAGAGGTTCGCGGCTGAGCTGCAGCCTCAACTCGCGGGTTTTGCCATCGGTGCGGGCTGGGACGAAAAACTTCTCCTGGGCGTTGGTCAGAACCCGCTCCATCGTTTCGGTGAGAAGCCGCTGTTTGAAAAGCTGAGGATCATTTCGGAAATAAGGCTGCAACTGCGTAAACATGCTGACGTCGGAAGCGACCGTTTTGACCAACTCATTGCTGCGCGTGAGCCCGTCGTTGACCAGGCGCGTGGCTTGCGCGATAGCGGCGTTGGTGGCGATTCGGGCGTAAATTTCCGCCTGGCTGATGTTCGTGTTGGCCGCTTGAAAAGCGGTGATGACGTCGTCAAAGGCGGGTTTGACGCTGAGAGGGGCTGTGGTTTGGACTTCGATCGTTTCGACGAGGACTCCCACTTGCAGGTCATCGAGGTGGCGGTTAAACCGTTGCGCCACTTGTTCGCGAAAGGCGTTTAAGTCCAGGTAAAGGGCGCGTTCGGCGGTGAACTTGGACGAGGCGTAAATCAGGGAATTATCCAGCAGGTTCTGAATCAGGTTGGTGACCTGGGCGAAGTTAAACGTGTAGGAAACGGCCCGAGTGGGATCTAAACGGTATTTCAAGGTGGCCTTGGCGTGGATGATATTGCCGTCGCCCGTCAGGGTGTATCCATCGACGCCCGCTTGCAGGAAGTGCAGGGGAGTCGGCTGTTGTCCGGACAGTTCCTGCTCCGGGGTAATGGCATACCAGCCGGTTTTCGAGACCAACGTGTGACTCTGACCCACCGGGATTCGGACGATCTCGTCGATGGGATAGGGATAGGCCCAGTGGAGACCCGGCTTCAGCAATTGCTCGGTTCCCATGCCGACAGGACGCCCAAAATGCAAACGCACGGCCAGTTCGTTGGGCTTCACCGTAAAGACACCCGAGAAGAGGAAGATAATCACGAGAGCCGCCATCAAGACTTTAATGATCCGGAAGCTCGTCTTCAGGGCCTCTTCCAAGGCCAAGGCGCCCGCATCCTCCAACAGGGGGGGCTGGCCGGGTGGAGGCGAAAGCGGCCTCGGCTTCGGCTCCGGTCCGCGATTGGAATTATTGCTTTGAGTAGCCATGATCGAGAGCAATTCACTTCAAAGGACTGCTATGAGTGATCCCGGCCCCCTGGCCGCCCATCATGTTGAAGGGTGGAGTTTGCTGGTCCAGGATCAGAGTGGCTTTTTCCTTGAGCGACTGTTCCAGGGCGTTCCGCTGGAAAAGGAAGTTTGCCAGCTCGGGGTTTTGATCCAAGACCTTGTAGTATTCGGATGCCCGGGCTTCGGCATTGCCCGTGATCTCGATGACCTTGGCCTTGGCGTCAGCCATGATTTGATTGGCTTGGCTGTCGGCCTCCGCGCGAATAATACGGGCGGCCTTTTCGCCGTCGGTCTGATATTGCTTGACCCGGGTCTGGCGCTCGGCCTTCATGCGGTCAAATACCTTGGTGGTGATGCTTTCCGGCAAACCGACTTGCTTGATTCCGACAAAAGCGACCTCGATCCCGTAAGTGGACGAGGCGGCCGGACGCACGGTCGCCAGCATGTTGGTTTCAATTTGGTCGAACTTCAGATCGGCTTGGTTCGTGGAAATGAGCTCGCCAAAGCGGTATTGGCTGATCACGCCGTTTTTTGCATTCCGGATCAGCGGCTCGAGGGTCTGCTCGGCTTTGACCGAATCGCCGTTGAGGCTTTCCAGGTAGAGCCGGGGATTGACCACGCGCCAGCCCGCATAAACCGTGATCAGGATGTTGATCGCGTCGTGCGTGGTGGTCTGCTCGAATTTCTTTTCGAAGTTCTGAATTCGGTTGTCGAACTTATAGATCCGTTGGATGGGCCAGGGGAGGCGCCAGTTGAATCCCGGCGCGGTGATGTCGCGGGAGAATTTGCCAAAGGTTGTCACCACGGCGATTTCGGTCTGACGCACCTGAAAGGTGAAAAGCATCAGCGCGAAAATCAGGGCGAGAATTCCGGCGGTGACCAGAGTGATGGGATTTCGTTTCATAGCGTTTGTTGAAGAGTTTAGCGTGGCTTGGGCACGGTCACGTCGAGGAGGTCCGTGCGCAGTTTATCCTCGAGGTTTAGCCAGATAATTTCCGTCGTATTGGTTGTGGCGAGGACGTATTTCCGGGCGGGGCGCACCGCCTGGACCAATGTCTCCAGATAAGACCGTTGCCGAAAGACCTGCGGGGACGCGGAATAGGCCAGCATCTGATTGCGGAATTGACCGGCGTCCGCTGCGGCGGTGGTCACCTTGGTCAGCCCATCGCTTTTCGCGCGCGTGACAAGGTTGGTGGCATCGGCATAGGCCAAAGGTATTTTTTCAATCCAATAAGCTTGCGCGCCCAGAATGTTGGTTTCCTTTTCCTGAAGCGCGCCGATGACTTCTTCATAGGCCGGCGCCACTGCCACCGGAGGGTGAATGCTCTGCAAACCCACGAAAAGAATCTCCACTCCGAGCTTGTTCTGATCCACCTGCGCCTGGATCCGCTCCCGGATCGCATCGGCCGCCTTCAGCCGGCCCGTGGTCATGATCGCCTCGATGTCGACGTTCACAAGATACCGAACCACTTCGCGATTGGCGATTTTGTCGAGTAAATCCGCTCCATTCGAGTGCTGGTAAGCCCAGGAAACCAGGTCGCGGATCTGGTATTGGATGGGGATATTGACGGCCAGCAGATTGACCGGCACGGCTTGATCCGTCTGAGGAGAAGTGCTCGAAGAGGCCACGGTTTCGCGGCTGGCCACCAACAGATTGAATTCCTGCTCGTAATGAGGCCGGGTCCAGAGGAGCAGGCGTTCCTTGTCGGCCTCCGGGTCCGGGACAAATCCGACATAGAAAGTGTGCACCTCGCGGGTGCTGTATTTGTAAGCGATGTCGATCGGCCAGAGCCATTTAAAATGAAGGCCCGACTCAAGCACATTGCGGCCGGCCACAGGCTTGCCCAACCGCTCGAGCAAGGCTTGTTCATTGGGTTCGACAATGACAATGGTGGTGGACAAGGCCAGCACTCCCAGTTGGAGCAGAATGAGCCAGGCCAACGCCTTTTCCAGGAACTGATAAAACCAGGTTTCCGAAACCTTGAAACCGAACTGGTAGTCCAAGGCTTGCGCCGCCGTGGTTATCAGCCCTCCCGGCTGGCCCAGCAATCCAATCAGACGGCTCTCATACAGCAGGCGGGTCGCCTGGCCTTTGACCCGCGGACGATAGATTTCCAGAATCAGGCTGACGGCCATTTCCAAAGCGACCAAACCGAGTATTAAAATCAGGAGTCGGGAGGTCCAACGGTCGACCAGGGGAAAGCCGAACCACGCCGCCGCCTCCGCCAGGGTGATCAAAAGGCAGCAGACCGATCCCATTAACAGAGCGCTGGCGCTGGGCTGGAGCAGCCGCTGTCCCTCCAACCGGGCCACCCCGGCAGAATACTTGCCCAGTAAAAACAGGATCAGAGAGAACAAAGCCGTCAGCGCCATGGTGATGGTGGCTTTGGGAATCTGCGGGCCGAGTGACTTGCCGGTCCATGGCCAGCTCACATACACCGCAAGCCCCAGCAAAATCAACAACAGCAGGGCAAAGCCGGGAACAAAAAACCGATCGAACTGCTCGCGGGCGCGCCGCGCCGGATAAAGCTCCGCCTCGGTTGAGTCAAACAAAGCCGCGGCCGAAGCGGACCTCTTCAGTTCGGACAGCTCCAGTTGCTCGATCCGCTCCCGGTTGGCCAGCCGCATTTGGAAGGCGCTCACGGCCGCGACCAAGACCCCTACCGTCAGATAAAACACGCTGATCTGAGCGGTGAGGCAACCGGAGAATTGGGCGACAAACTGACTGGCCACCGCGATTGCCAACAAGGCGACCAGGTTGATAATTCCGGTTTTGAGTATGTTCCGATCCATGGGATGTTCAGCTCAATTCACGATCTTCAAAAAATACCAATGCCAGCGCCAGCGTGGCCCCGAGATATCCGGCCACATACACCAACGCCTTGCCCACATAACTCCAGGGAATGGCCTTGCCGCCCTCCAGGGCGTCCGTCAGCCAAAATAACTGCCAGTTCGGCACCATCGCATACAGCGTTTTGGCCCACCAATCTCCCGCCGCCGCGGGACGACCCAATAGATAGTCCGACATTAACCCGAGCAAGAAAAATCCCGTGCAGATCGCCAGCGTGGGAATGAGATCCAGACGGGTGGCGCACGCAATCGCCAGCCCGGCCAACAGGCTCAAAGCAAATAGGATCAACACCGACGCCGGGACCAGTCTCCAGTCCACGCCCGTGGCAAAGGTCTGGAGGTTGCCTTCCTTGTCCAGAAAGTTGATCGCAACAAAAGCCATCAACTCGAAGCCCACCAGGCAGAAGACCGCGTCGGCCACAAACGGGCGGCGCAGGAAGAAATTGCTGAAGCCGGCCACCCCGTAGCCCAAGACAAGGGCCAGCGTAAAAATGGCCAGCGACCGCGTATCCACATCCCCATACGCGTCGTAGGCCATCCGGCTGGCCAGAAGCGAGGCGACCATGTTCACGAATGTCAGCAGAACCAAGGCGGCGAATACCCCGAGGTACTTGGCCAACAAAAATTGGACCCGGCCCACCGGCTTCGAAAGCACCGCCAATGCGGTTCCCGTCCGGATTTCATGGCTCACCGACGCTGCTGCGCTCATCACCGCCCCAAAGAGCCCCACCAGCATCATCACTGCCAGCACGCTGTCTTTCACCAGCTTGGGATCGTCGCCAAATCCGAAATAGGGCACGCAAGACAAAAACACAATAAATCCCGCCGAACAGCTCATCAAAATCAAATAGATGGGCTGCCGGATCAACTCCATGAAGGCGTTCATGGCGATGGAAACCAGCTGTCTCATGCCAGTCAAATAAGCCCCATACAGTAGCGGTACATTATTCCTTTGCCAATCTGAAATCCGGTTTTTTTAACCGAATCCGATCTATCCTAAGCTGTTCGGTTTGTGCGAAAAGTGTGCGTTTCAGCGCACACGGTGTGCCTTTCGAGTCACACCCGGAGCTTGCCCCACCCGCCAGGCCTCTCGATACGGCCATTGCCAAGCGCAACAATTTCCCCCACACTGCCCGCCGCAATGAACAAACAGTTTTACCTGACTACGGCCATCGATTATGTCAACGGACAGCCGCACCTGGGCCACGCCTATGAGAAGATCATCACCGACGTCATGGCCCGGGCTAACCGCAGTCTGGGCAGGACGGTGTTTTTTCTGACCGGCAACGATGAGCATGGACAGAAGGTGCAGCAGGCGGCCATGGCTGAGGGGAAAACGCCGCAGCATTATTGCGACAAACTGGCGGTGATCTGGAAGGCCTTTGCCGAAAAACTGAACCTTTCCAATAACGATTATGTCCGCACCACCGAGCCGCGTCACAAGCAGGTGGTCCAGGCCATCCTGGCCAAACTCCACCGCGAAGACCACTTCTACAAGGCGTCTTATCACGGATTCTATTCCACTAAAGAAGAAACGTTTCTGACTGAAAAGGATCGCCGCCCCGATGGCACGTTCGATCCCATGTTCGGCGAGGTGATTGAGCTGACAGAAGACAATTATTACTTCAAGCTGCAACGACACCAGGCCTGGCTGATTGAGTATATCGAACGCAACCCGGATTTCATCTTTCCGGACTACCGACGGAACGAGGTCCTGGGTTTTCTGAAGAACAACGTCCTGGAAGACCTTTGCATTACCCGTCCGGCTTCCCGCCTGAATTGGGGAATTCCCTTGCCCTTCGATCCGGAGTTTGTGACCTATGTCTGGTTTGATGCCCTGAGCAATTACATCACGATCCCTGCCGCCTGCGGGGATCCCGCAATTTGCGGTCCTCTCGAAATTCCCATTCCTGACGGAGCGCCGCGACTGTCGTTGTGGCCGGCGGATGCTCAGGTTATTGGCAAGGACATTCTCAAGTTTCACGCGGTTTTTTGGCCGATCATGCTCAAGGCCATGGGCATCGAGTTGCCCCGCCAGATCGTGGTTCATGGTTGGTGGCAAAAGGACGGTCAGAAAATGAGCAAGAGCGTCGGGAACGTGGTCGATCCCATCCAGGTTATTCAGGAATGGGGAGTGGACGCTTTCCGTTACTATGTTGTTCGGGAGCTGGCCGTGGGGCCCGATGGCAACTGGACGGATGCCGGTTTCCGGTCGCGATACCAGGCCGAGCTCGCCAACGGACTGGGGAATCTTGTCAACCGTTCTCTTTCGATGCTCACTCGATATCGTCAGGGCCTTGTCCCGGCGCGCTCCGACGAACTGGCGGCCGATGCCGCCAGAGCCGTCCAGGATACCCGTCAGCACCTGGAACAATTCGGGCTGCAAGCCGCCTTGCTGTCCATCGGCGGATTGATCACCCGGGCCAACCAATATGTCGATCAGACCGCCCCCTTCAAGTTGGCCAAGGATCCCGCCCAGTCGGAACGCCTGGATCAGGTCCTTTACAACCTCGTCGAGGTCTGCCGGATTCTGGCCATTCTGCTGAATCCCTTTCTGCCGGATACATCAATTAAGATGTATCAGCAATTGGGCCTCGGTGAGGTGCCAGCCGATTTCCAACGGGCCGCGTGGGGAGGAATGACGGCCGCTCACCGGATTGGCACGCCGACCCCCTTGTTCCCGCGAAAGGATCTCGAATCCCCAAAACGCGCGTAAACCGCCAGAATTCTGCGGGCGGACAGGTCCCGGATTTCGACGCACGGTCCCCCCAGGGCATCCGCCAGCCGGACCATATCGATCCCGGTTGCAGTGGGTTCCTGGACATTAATCAGGATGCAGGCGATTCGATCGCGGCGCACGCGTTCCGCCAGATCAAGCAGTTCGCCCTGTATGGGGGCGCCTGCCACCAGAGGAACATTGGCCTCGCCATCCGATAGGATCAGCAGAATGGGTCGAAGCCCCGGATGCCGTTGACGCGCCTGGCGGATGAGTTGCCAGGCTTGATAGAGGCCGTCGGCAAAAGGCGTGGCGCCCCCCGTGGGCAATCGCTCCAACTGATGACGCGCCCGGTCTATGCTCGTTGTCGGAGACAGGACGACTTTGGCCCGATCCCCCCCGAAAGCGATCAGGGCCGCCTGGTTCCGATTCTGGTAAGCCCTCCGTAAGATCCCCAAGGCCGCTCCCTTGGCGGCCTTCATGCGCGCCTCCAGCCCGCTGCCCATCGATTCCGAACTGTCCACCAGGAGCACGATCAGCCGGTTGCACGGACGGCATCGCAACTTGCGGTGCCAACTCTCGCGCGGCAGCGGAAAAAATCGTTGCAGCCCGGGAATGGATCGGCTTTCCGCCCTGCGACGGCTTCCAGCCAGGATTGCCGCCTTTCTTAAAGTCGCATCCCATGCCAGTTCGAAACTTTTTTCGCCCGGGGTCACGGGAACGGTCTTCACATGACGACCCGTTCTGGCGGAGATCTGCTTCCGTTTACCCCGCTCGGGCTCGCATCCGGTGACGGCAAGGTCCTCGAGGTCCAGGGTTAACGCGCTGAGGCGTTGGTCGGCTGGAAAGACTTCTTCAGACTCTTTTTTTTTAAGAAAGAGAACAGGATGCTTCCCGCGGCATGGGCGCCAGGAATCTGCATGTTTTCGGCGGCTTCATCGAAGTCGTCAATCAGGGGGACATCCGCTTCCCGGCCGGTTTCACGATCGTTCGGAAGCCCCGGAACCGTTATGCGGGCCAGGGCTTTGTCAATCTTGTCCCGAAGCGCTTCCGGAGTGTCCAGAGGCGAGGCCGGCAGGCGATGGAACAATACCAGGTGGGCGGCGGTTCTCAGATCTTCATCGGTGACCGTCTGGGTTTCGAGCAGGGCGGCGTGCGCCCTTGCGGCTTTCACAATTGAAATCTCAGCCCGATGCCCTGGAATCTGCAGTGCGGCGGTCAACCGGGCCGTCGCCGAGATGACCCGATCGGGCACCGCCACCTCTGCCAGATGAAGACGGGCCCATTGGATTTGATCCGCGATCAAGAGCTGCGACTCCTTCCATTCAGCCAGAAAACGGTTCCCATCCGCCTGGAAATCGAGGTGGTTTCGGATCACCCGCTCCCGGTCCGTCTCATTGGCCAAAGGATCCACACTGGCGCACAGCCCAAATCGATCCAGCAACTGCGGACGCAACTCGCCTTCCTCCGGATTCATGGTTCCGATCAGCGCAAACCGCGACGGATGACTGATCGAAATGCCTTCCCGCTCCACGAGGTTCACGCCCGACGCCGCCGCGTCCAGAAGCATGTCCACCAGATGGTCGTCCAGCAGATTGACCTCGTCCACGTAAAGCACGCCCCGGTTCGCGGCCGCCAACAAGCCCGGCTCAAATTGGCGCTCCCCCGTCTGCAGCACCTTCTCCAGGTGCAGTGTCCCGGCCAGACGATCTTCCGTGGCATTCAACGGCAGTTCCACAAACGGCATCCGCTTTCGGACAATTTCGATGGGCCGAGCAGGGGACGACGATTCCCGCCCAGAGACAGAAAATCCGGCGGGCTCGGAGGGCTCCGAGTTGTATGGGCAATCCTTGATGGCCTCAATCTCGGGCAGCAAAGGGGCCAGGGCCCGGACCGCCGTCGATTTGCCCGTGCCTTTCTGTCCCCGAATCAAAACACCCCCCAACGACGGATCCACCGCATTCAGCAAGAGGGCCGCTTTCATGGCCTCCTGGCCGACAATCGCTGAAAATGGAAACAACAAGCGCATGGTCCTTGAACTGGATTGGGTCATCATCGGCCTGGCTGAATCATCTGGGACAAAAAATCCGAAAATTGCCCGTCGCCATTTAAATCCCCCTCATTTGAGCAAACCCCGCGGATCGAGTAAATCGCGAATTTGAACTGCCCGCCGCTTGATTCTGGGATTTGAGTTGAAGTAGCAACACGGATGGCGATCTAAGCTCTGCCAGGGATAAGCGGCCGTCTTTTTCGAGAATGCCCTGCCGCACGAGCTGAAGATCGTGTTCGCCGTCCAAGAGATAGAGTCTGTAACAGGTGGGGAAGCTCCAAGGTGTTTTACGAAGGATCAAATGGGTTGGGGCCCCGGCGGTGTCGAAATTGCTCAATAACACTGCGCCCTCAGTGTTGTCGGAATTCAACCCCGCGCAGACCGCCACCTGACCGGGCTCGCAGGATGGCGTTTCGACGCGGCGCGGCGTATCAAGCAGGCGGCGGAACGCCTTAAAGGCATAATAGGTTTTCCGGGGCACTCCATTCAGATTGAACAGCCCAAAAGCCTGGATTTCACCGGTATAGAAATTGGCGGCGTTTACGGGCGCGTCTTGAATCGACATCAGCACCCACGCGGCAAAGGCTGCCCCGCGCGGACCTCCCAACTCAGCACTCCATTGTTCGCGCATCAGGCCTTGACCCTCGCGCAACATGGGACGCCAGTCTTCCCGGGGCAGGTAGTTCCATTCATTGCAGTGGCTTTCGGTCCGGGAAAAGCCATGGGCATCGAGCAACTCCCGGAGGGCGCGAGCCCGGCGGCCGTAGTCTGACGGATCCTGGGAATAGCGATGCCAGGAAAAGAAGTCCAACGGCACTTGCCGTGTCTGGCAATGCTTCAGAAAACTTAACAGAAAACTGCTGGCCTTGAAAACGCCATCCGTGAATTCGCCTGTGTTCCCGAGCGATGGACCACCGACCTTCAAGTCCGGCCATCGCGCCTTGATGGCTCGTGCGGTTACCTCGTAGAGCTCGAAATATTGCCCGTCGGTTCCTGTCCACATCGCCGGCTGATTCTCGGGTTCGTTCCAGATCTCCCAATAACGGATGTCGTGACGAAAGCCCTCCGCCCAGCCCTCGTTGTAATGCCGGATGATGCCGCAGCAGATCTCGGCCCACTTCGCGGGGTCTTTCGGAGGATGGACCCTGTGCTTGCGGGGCGTGTGCTCGATGCTTTCCCCCAGACGATAGACCATTGATGAACCCACGTTCACGATCGATGCCAGGTAATCATCTGTGGGGCCAAAGGTGTAGCTGTCAGGTTGTGTCGGGTCGTTGCGGAACTCTCGAAAGACCGTGCTGATGTCAACCGCATCGTAGTTCACCCATACTACATCGTGAAGGCGTGTCAGCGGCACACCCAATTCCCGGTGATAATCCGAAAGATCCACCGTGCCCCGATAGCACAACGGCCCCATGTTGACGCCGTGCAACGGGCGGATCGTCCCTCGAACCTGTGAGAAGTCCACCCTGAGTTCAGTCCCGGCCAGGCTCAGAGACACAAACAGCCCGGCAAACAACAACAAAGGGGTCAGTTCTTGGTTTTTATATGTCACTTTCCATCTCCCTTCGGCTGGTGATACAGCAGATGATTCACATATCCTGATGAGCCCATTCGCAACCGCTCCGCAATCCACTTCACTGTCACCGCCGTTTCTGCCCGCAACCGCACCGCGATGGCCAGCTTCTGCTGATCCCCCTTGGAACGTCGCGCCAATCCCACCTCATCCCAGCGCCGCCGTTTCATTTCGGCCACCACGATGGTTTCCGCGTGCTCTTCCACCGTTTCCTGCCGTTCCGCTCCGTAATGCTCCGCCCCCAGTCGCTCCTTCATCTGCCCCAGCAATTCCTTCCGAAACGCTTCCGTTCCCAGGCACCATCCGCGGCGCAATTTCTGGTAGTCGGCTCCCGTTTCGGCCGCACGCCGCTCCTCCAGCCCGCGCTCCAATTCTCGCCGCCCCGCCGCACTGTCCCGCGGGATTCGATACTCCCCCAGCAGCCGGTCCACTCGCAGCCACGGCCACCGCTTCCCCGGCCGCTTCAAATACTCCGGCCAACTGCTCCACGCATACTCCCGCAGGCGTTGCTCCGGCTTCAGCAACTTCGCCCTCGCCGGGTTCAAATGCACGTAATCGCACACCGTCCGCAAATACCCGTTGCCGCTGCCGTCCACCACCAGCGCCTTGTAACGCCCGCTGAACAAATGCCCGAAAAGCTTGTGCCGCCGGTTGAACCGCCCCGTGTAGGTGCCCAGAAACCACTTCATCCCCGCCACCAGGTTCCCGCGTGGCGTTTCCATTACCAGATGAAAGTGATTGGGCATCAGGCAGAGCGCATGCACCTGCCAACCCGTCTTGGCACAGGCCTCCCCCAGCGTGGTAAAAAAACGCTGCCGATCCTCGTCGTCTCGGAAAATGGGCTCGCACCGGTCCCCGCGATTCATCACGTGATACACCGCGCCGGGATATTCCACTCTCAACTTCCGCGCCATCCCCGCCAGACTATTCCCCCGCCATAATATGTCAATACTAAGAACTGACCCTATTGCTGGGATGGAGGTCTGCTTCCAATAACCCATGATGTCATGGGGGTTGACCAGGCAGACGATCAAGGCAAAAGGTTGGGGCGCGCAGGGATGAACTTGCGTGAGAAACTCAGCCGCTTGCTTGGCGTAGAGGGCATCATTCTGCACGACCTCACCACCACCCTGGTAAGGCAGGATGTGGTCCGAAGCATCGGGCGGAACCCATCCCTTAAATCCAAACTGCTCCAAGTCGATCGGACTGTCGATCCCGGCTCATGTGCCATTTGCCTCGGAACTGGACGTCATAGCCCGCGTTCTCCAGCATCTTGGCCATGTTCATTAGGCCGGTCCGCAGCGTCATTTGGCCGTAGGGGTAGGTGTTGGTGGCGCTCCCGGTTTCGAGCACCTCCAGCACGCCGTGTTGGGGATCGTAAAGGCCGGTGAAAAGTGTGGCCCGGCTGGGCGAGCACATCGCTGCGTTGCAGTAGGCCCTCGTGAAAGTCAGCCCGTGCCGTTCAAGCCGCTTGCGGTTGAGCAGGTTCCTATCGGCCCATCCTTCGGGCCAGTGCTGCGGAAAGCGTTCCTGGTCGGTGATGAGGATGAGTAAGTTGGGACGCGTTGGGCTGGGCTTTAAATTTGGATGACGACCGGGCTTTGGATTTGGATGACCTTGGCTGGCGGCTTCAACTGGAATCGCGGGCATCGTGAGCTCAGCGGCGAGGGCGGCTCCGCCCTTGCGTATGAAACTACGACGACTAACCCCGGCTTCTGGATTTGGAATTTCTTGTGCTCGAGGATTGGACATGATGGGTCTTTCTTGCCGACAGGCATTTGCTTTTTCGAGTTGGCTGGTATCTATCGGGCCAGAAGTCGTGATTCAAGGAGAAACAGAGCAGAATTGTCGTCACCCTCCGGGTAACAAAACTTTTGGCGCAATTCCGGATGGCCGTTTTGCATCCTATTCGCATGACAGAACCGGCTGATTTTGTTAAACTCACCGTCAGATGGTGTCGAGGGATCCATGCCGGCCAATCTAACACCTGAATACGAGAAGGCGGAGCAGCGTTTCCGTGAGGCGGTAACCGATGAGGCGCGGATTGCGGCTTTGCAGGAAATGCTCAGCGCCATTCCCAAGCACAAGGGGACCGAGAAGATGCAGGCCGACCTGAAGCGCCGGCTCAGTCAATTGCGGCGTGAGCATCAGAAATCAGGCGTCGGCAAAGGCCCTGATCCTTTCTACGTGCCGCGCAGCGGGGCGGGGCAGGTGGTGCTCGTCGGATTGCCGAACACGGGCAAGAGCAGTTTGGTGGCGGCAACCACGCATGCCGATGTGAAAGTTGCCGACTATCCCTTTACCACGGTGACGCCTCATCCGGGCTTATGGATCCAGGATGAAATTCCGATTGAACTGGTGGACACCCCTCCTCTCACACCAGAACACGTTCCCACGGGGCTTATGGGCACGATCCGCTCAGCCGATATTATCTGTCTGGTGACCGAGGCGGCCGACAATGTATGTGAGCAGGTCGAATCAGTGCTGGCCGCGCTGGCGGCACGGGAGTTGACGTTGCGCACCCGTCCGCGCAACCAGTTGCTGCCTCTCGATCCCCAACCGAAACCGGCCTTGATTGTGATCAACAAAATGGACATTGCTCCCCCGGGGATGTTGGAGGAAGTCCAGGATCTATATGGCCCACAGTTGGATTGCCGCGCTGTGAGCGCCCGTACCCGTCAGGGCTTGGACGAGTGGTTCCAGCGATTGTGGGAGCTGCTGGTCATGATTCGAGTGTTCGCCAAACAACCCGGGCATCCCCCCGATCTGAAGAAACCATTCCTTTTGTCCGCCGGCTCGACCGTCGCCGACTTGGCTCGAATGATCCATCGGGACTTGCCTGATCACATGAAATTTGCCCGGCTTTGGGGACATGGCCGTTTCGAAGGCCAACAGGTTCATCGGACTGAAGTGTTACGGGACCGAGACATCGTCGAAATTCATGAATAACTGCCGCCGCATCTCCCGTCGAAAACTCCTCGCAAGTGGGATCCTCGCTATTTTCGGGGCATGGAAGGGAACAAACCGTGGGTGGGGAAAAAACGGCCATCCGGACTCCCGTGAGATGATTACCGATCCGCGCTTCGAACGGGGATTCCGCCTGATCGAGCCCGCGCCGGGAAAGCGGTTGGTTTACGGGACCTGGCCGGAGGCGCGTCCTGATCTGCCGCCCGCCTGGGACCTTGATCAGTGGTCCAGCCGCTTCCCACTGAAATCTGGCGTTGCCAGCCGGCTTCAGGCGGGGGGCTGGGAATCAGAAAATGAGGGCAAGCGAGTGGTGGTGGCTCCGCGTCAAAAACCCCGCGGTGACTTGACCCTGGAAATCCGCGGGGGGAACGAATACGGCCGACGTGCCAGGCGCGACGGGGAGCCATGGCCGCACCTGCTCGTGGAACAACAATTCACCCAGCCCCCCCGTCTCGATCAACTCAAACACCTGCGGCTCCGACTCGAATGCCGTTTGCTTCATTGCCGACGATTCGATACCCCGGATTACTCGCGAGACCGTCATGCCGCGCAATTCCAGCTTTTCCTCCAGATCCAAAACCTGAATTCTGCGTCCGTGGGTTACGGAAAACTGCTTTGGTTCGGGGTTCCGTTTTACGACGATCGGCATCGATTCGTTCCCGAGTTTGCCGCGCGCGACACTGCGGGCACGAATATGTTTATCTTCACTATTGACGGCAAAACTGTCTCCTCTGAAAGCGCCCATGACCTCCAGTGGATCCGCACGGACATCGACTTACTTCCCCATATTCATCGGGGCCTTGACAGAGCCAGGACCCGCGGATTCCTCGCCGAATCCAGGAACGACGCAGACTACAAAGTCAGCGGCATGAACCTGGGGTGGGAATTGCCGGGATTATTCGACGCCGCCATGCAGATCCGGAACCTTGGCCTGCAAATGATACAAGCGTGATTCGGCCAACAGCGATTTCCGATTTAGCGCATTGCAGGGGCTAAGAACCTTGCGAACGGATCGCTCACCTTCAGGGCGGGGAAACTCTGGGAGCTTTCCATGCTCTGGCAAGCCGTTGAGCCGCAGTTTCACCGGCCGCCTTGGATCATGGATTCTGAGCCTCCAGATGCAGCAACCACTTCAGGATATTCGATGCGTACTGTCATACTCGCCATGTTTCCGGGCCAACGAATCCTTGATGACTACGGGCAGGCCACCTTCCTACAGGAAATCCTGTTCCAAGCGCCGCAGTTGCTGGTCGAGCAGGTAGTTGGCTTGGTGAATCAGGCAAATAACGATGTTGGCGACGGTTGCCACCGGATCTGATCAGTGGTGCGGGATTTCCGGTCAATGAAGCGGTCGCAGAAGCGCACGGTGGCATCGTAGATGATCTGGGTTTTCGGATAGGAAAAGAGTTTTTGGTAGCCGCCGTGCGGGGGAATAAAACCTTCCAGGTGTGACCAATGGGACGGAGGTAACCGATGTCTGGCATCAGTCACCTTGGTTTTATTGGTCTCATGTTCCTTTCGATCAGGCATGGGCAGATGTTATGCCGCAAGGACGATTTTTAACTTTTCGATCAATCCCGGATCCCTTTCACCAAACAATCGATGCGCTTTGCCGAGTCCGCCGCGTTGGCTGACCGGCGCCTCATCGAAATCGTCCAGCTCAATGCTCAAGCTGGTGAAATGATCAAAGTTCAGCATCTGTAAAATGCTGCAGACACCATGCCTTTGGCCCCAACATCAGCCACTGGCCTGATTAAGACGACTTTTGGCTATGAAAATATTACCCTCATTCCAAAGCGATTCAACAAGAGGAATTTTGGAAAAAAAACTGGCGGAGAGGGGGGGATTCGAACCCCCGGTACGGCTTTTGACCGTACAACGGTTTAGCAAACCGCCGCCTTCAGCCACTCGGCCACCTCTCCACGCCATGGTTTTTGGGCAATCGAAGCATCACCGAAAAACCGGTGGAAACCGTGTAGCAAGTCTGGCTCAGCGGCTGGTCGTACGTCAAGAGCGGAAATGGGTCCAGGATCCGCACCTAGTGTGGTGTTTGCGAAATACGCTGCATTCTGCGGCCAGGAGTTTTAGTCAGGAGCGAGGCGCGCCGACCGCGCATATCCGGAATGGATCTGTAAGGGAGGCGCAACGAAGTGCCTGCCCAAAAGAACGGCCGCCCAGAGGATTGCGCCGAAAATGGCCCGCTGACTTCGTTACGCGTCGGTTACAGCCCCCCGAAGGGGATGCGCCCTCCGCGTGCCTCGTCATCGGGCCATTTTGGGCGCAACAGAAGGCATCGTATTTTGCAAACACCAGACTAGCGACAAATGATATTGATGAGCTTATCTCTGTCGAGACGGCTGAACACAAGAATTAGGGTTGGCAGGTTTTATACAGCCGGAAGTTTCTCCAAGGCTTCGGTCAATTGGGCCTGGGCGTCGGCAAAGGCGTAGCTTTGGACGAGTTTCTCAAAGGATCCCCACGTTTCGGTGGAAAAGAGCGATTGCAGGAGGATCCGATGGGTTTCGATGAATTCGAGCGCGCCGGGATCGAATGCGGCAAGGAGTTGGGCCAGCTGGGAGGCGGCTGTGCGGACCTGGGCGGGATCCGAGGGGGGCACGGCTGTTGCGGCTGGGGCAGGGGCAGGGGCAGAGGGCGCCGATCGGTTCGAGTTCAAGAACGCATCCAACTGGGCGAGCAAGGGAGACAGGACCGTTGAGAGATCGCGGATTGCGGCATCCACCTCGGCCGCGGGGGCATGGTTGCGAATGAGTTTTTCCAGGATGCCTGCGGAGCTGTGGACGGGTTTTGCGCCGATATTGCCGGCGACGCCTTTGAGCGTGTGGGCCAGTCGTTCGGCGAGGGACGGGTTGCCCTGGGCCAGCGCGGCGGTGATCTGGTCGATTGCAGCGCTCTGTTGATCGAGGAACTGGCGAAGGAGCTTGAGGTAGAGCTTTTGATTGCCTGCGACGCGCTGGAGTCCTTCGGCTGAGTTGAGCCCCTCGATGGCGGTCAATTGATCCGGGGCAGGGGAATCGGCGTTTTCGGGGGCGACATCGAGAGATGGGCGAGGGGTAGAGGCGGGTTTTTCTCGAGCGGTGGCAAGATTTGGGCCGGGATTGTAATAACGGCTGAGCGTCTCGAAGAGCGCGGTGGGATCGATCGGTTTTGAGAGGTGATCATTCATGCCGGCGCCCAGGCAACGCTGCCGTTCCTCGAGGGTGGCGTGGGCGGTCATAGCGATAATGGGCAGCGTGTCGAACCGGGGATTGCTTCTGAGTTTGGCGGTCGCCTGGTAGCCGTCCATCACGGGCATTTGAATATCCATCAAGACAACATCGTAGGGGAGTGGGTGGGGTGATTTTTCGAGGATTTCGACGGCCTCTTTGCCGTTGTTGGCAGTCTTGACGGCGGCCCCGGCGCCTTCGAGGAGTTCTGAGGCGATTTGTTGGTTGATATCGTTGTCTTCGACCAGGAGGATGCGCGCTCCGTCGAGGTGGCGGGCATGGTCTGAGGCTGAGTGCTCAGCTGTCATGCCGCGATCCTCCAGTTCGGCGAAGATGCTCACGAGCGTATCGACGATCATGGACTTGGTCACCGGCTTGACCAGGAATCCGTCCAAGTGAAGCCGTTCCGCTTCCTCGCGCACGTCCTCGCGTCCGAAGGCGGTGACGAGGACGATGGCTGGCTGATGCCGCAAGGTTTCGTCGCTCTGGATGTGGCGGCTGGTTTGCAGGCCGTCCATTGATGGCATGCGCCAGTCCATAAAAATAATGTCATAAGGATCCTGGGCATCGTGCTTCTTGACCGCGGCGATTGCCGCCGGCCCCGAAGCAACGATATCCACACTGTGGACGACGGCGGCCAGGGGTTCCTGGAGAATCTCACAGGCCGCGGGATTGTCGTCGACCACGAGGACGCGAAGATGGGCGAGTCGTTCAGGGATTATCTTGCCCGATCCTTTTTCGGCGCCGACCCCGAGCCAGACCGTAAAGAAAAAGGTCGTGCCCCGTCCGGGTTCACTCTCGAGCCAGATGCGTCCGCCCATCAACTCGACCAGGCGCCGGCAGATCGTCAGCCCGAGGCCGGTGCCGCCGTGTTTGCGGGTCGTGGACATATCGGCCTGCATGAACGGCTGAAAGAGCCTGGCCGATTGCTCGCGGCTCATGCCGATGCCGGTGTCGCGCACGGAGAATTTGAGCTGCACCTTTTCGCCGGTCTGTTGGAGCAGCTCGATATTGAGGCGGATTTCGCCCTGTTCGGTAAACTTGACGGCGTTATTGACGAAATTGGTGAGGATCTGGCCGAGTCGGAGGGGATCCCCGAGGAGGTATTCGGGAATACCCGGGGCCACATGAGCCAGGAACTCCAAACCTTTTTCGTGGGCCTTCTGAGCGGTGAGGGTGGTGACAGAACTGATGACCTCATCGAGCTTGAAATCAGTGGTTTCGAGGTCCAGCTTGCCGGCCTCGATCTTGGAAAAGTCAAGGATATCGTTGATGATCGCGAGCAGGGAGGTGCCGGCATTGTGCACCTTGCTGATGTAATCGCGTTGTTTGGGGGTGAGTTGGGTTCTGAGGGCGAGGTGCGACAGGCCGATGACGGCATTCATCGGCGTGCGGATTTCGTGGCTCATGTTGGCGAGGAACAAGGACTTCATCTCGGTGGCTTCCTCGGCCTTGAGCATGGCGGCCTTCAGTTCGGCCTCGGCCCGTTTCTGTTCGGTGATGTCGGTGAACATGCCGAAAGAGCCATGTTTGACGTCGTGCTCGTCGATGAGGGGAGTGGCGTTGACGCGGCAGGGGACAAGCGAGCGGTCAGGCCGGAGGAGGGAGACTTCGTAGGAACCCCGCTCGCCTTTCGCTCGCCGGGCGATGTTCTCCTTGAAAACTCGGGTGTTTTCCTCGTCGGTGAATTCGTAGATGTGGCGGCCGATGAGCTGCTCCCGGGTTCTTGCGAGGATCTGGCACATGGCCTCGTTGACTTCGATCAGAGTGCCTTGAGGATCGACCATGCAGAAACCTTCGGTGCAGGTGGCCAGAATTCGGCGGACCTGGCGTTCGCTGGCCGCGAGGGCTTGCTCGTTGCGTTTGCGTTCGGTGATATCGCGGATGCTGGTGAGCAAGGCGTTTTTGCCTCCCAGGGAGATGCGGATCAAGGTCACTTCGCAGGGGAACTCTGTTCCGTCTCGGCGTTTATGGACCCAATCAAAACGCAAGGAGGTCCCCATCTGCATGGCGGTTTGCATATGGTTGGAGGCCGCTTCGCTCGAGAGAGTGCCATCGGGTTGGCGTTCCGGGGAAAGGTCCACGGGACCGCATTTGAGCAAGTCCGCGATCCGGTCGAAGCCAAACAGGGTCGCCGCCGCTTGATTGGTATGGATGAAACCGCGGTCGGGGGCAAGGATGAGCAAGCCGTCGCTCGTGCTGTCGAAGCAGGCTTTGACGCGTTCTTCGGCGATCTGGCGTTCTTCGCTTTCGAGGGCAAAGCGCAAGGCGTTGGCCATGGCATCGGCCGCCTTTTCGAGCCACCAAGTCTGGGCGGATGTCAAGGGTTTGAATAAACAGAGCTCGAGGACACCGACCGAAGAGTCATTGGCCAGGAGGGGATAGGCCGCGACCTGGGTGGGAGAGACCGCGCCGAAACCGAAGTGGACCTGGAGCTTGCCGTCGGCGGCCTCTGTGAAGATCGGGCGTCGAGACTGCGCCGCCTGCCCCACGATGCCGCTGCCAAGGGCAAAGGATTTGGGGAGGTTCGAGTCGGTTGGATAGGCGTGCGCCGCGAGGCGACTGTAAATCCCCTCGGCGTCTGCCACGAAAAGGGCGCCGGCGGGCGCACCCAGGAATTCGATGGCGACAGACAAACCTTTTTCAGCCACTTGAGAGGCGGTGAGGTTGCCGCGCAGGGCGGTGTTAAGGGCCGAGAGGCTTGATTCCAGGACGGCCTTTTCCTGGGACTGTCGCGTCAAATTCTCCAGTTCGCCCGCCCGCGCGGTCAGTTCCGAGGTGCGTTGGGCGACGGTACGCTCGAGGTTTTGGTTGAGTTCGGCCAGGCTGTGCTCGCGAGTCTGGATTTCCAGGGCCATTTTTTGGAAACTGCGCGCCAGTTCGCCCATTTCATCGCGGTGTTCCGGCAGATTGCCGAGCATTTCCTCCCGATATTTGCCCTGTTCGATGGCGGCGGCAGTGCGGGTCAGATTGAACAACGGCTGCGTAAAGCGCCGGGCAATGCCGGTGAGCAGGATGAACAACCCCAGCAACCCGCCCAGGCCGACCAGGCCCGATCGAAACGTCAGTTTCCTCACCGGAGTGAGGATTTCGTCCTCGGGGATGTTCAGCACGATTTTCCATCGGCTGAGGGGTGATGTCGCCCAGTAAAGACGCCTGCGGTGGTCATCGATCCTGATCGCTGCAAAGCCCTCGGGTGTCGCCGTGATCTGCTGTCCGGCGGGTTGTGTCGTCAGGTCGGCGCCCGGAAAGCCTTTGCGGAGCATCAGCTCTTCATTGGGATGGGCGATGATTTTTCCGGTTCGACTGACAAGATAGGCAAATGCGCTCGTGCTGCCGGGTCTGCTTTGTATCGGGCGGGATTCGCGGATGATTTCGCGAATCCGGTCCAAGGCCAGGTCGGCTCCGGCCACGCCGATAAAGTTGGTCGCCGGGTCAAATACCGGGAAGGTGAGGCTGACCATGCTGATATTGCCGGCGCCTTCATCAAAGTAAGGTTCCGTCACATAGAAGGCGCGCGATGTTTTCGGGCCGTGATACCACTCTTGTTGGGGATCATGGTAGTCGTAGTCGACGGGAGTCAGGGCCGGCCAGTTTTTTCGATGCAACGCAAGACATCCCCCGCGGTCCCTCCAATCCAGATGTTCGTAGGCGATATACAAACCGTAGAGCTCCTCGACCGGGGTTTGGCCGAGGAGTTCCCGCAGGAAGGACACCATCCCGGGATCGGGATCGCGTCCGAAGGCCTGTTGGCGAATGGCGATGTGACGGGGCACCATCCCGATGCGTGTAATGAAATCATCCAGGCGTCTGGCGGCGGATTGAATCTCGGTGATGGCCTTGGCGTTGGTCTGACGCTCCAATTCCTCCCGGCTCAGGCCGTAGTTGAACCAGACCGTCAACCCGAGCACGAGCCCGGCCGCAATCCCAACACCCAGCTGGAGTCTGCGCGCGATACTGTGAGTTGTGAGCAATGCTTTCATGGAGATCGGCTTGGGTGAGAAATTAGCAGGGGATCGCCGAAGGGAAAGGTTTTTCCGTGCTCAGGCGTCGATCCGCTTGATAGACCGATGCGGAATGAATTCTGCGCCCCGTTTGACTCCGAGGCGGCGGAGTGCGTTCTGCTAGCGCTTTTGCTTTTCCCACTCGACAAACTGGTGGCTAAGATCTTCCCATTTCCTGCGGGTCGGTCTGGGGCCTTGGATCCATTGGACCTGACGTCCGCGCCAGATCGAGTAGATGGCTGGGACGATTTCGAGGGTGAGGATCGTGCTGGTGATGAGGCCGCCGATCATGGGGGCGGCGATGCGCTGGATGGCTTCGGCACCGGCGCCATGGGCCCAAAGGGCGGGCAGAAGTCCAAGGGTGATCATGGCCACGGTCATGAGTTTGGGGCGCACGCGTTGGACGGCCCCGTAGGTGATGGCCTCGAAAAGATCGTGCTGGGTCTTCATTCGGCCCGCCTTTTGGTAGGCATGAAAGGCTTCGTCGAGGTAAATAATCATGACGGTGCCGGTTTGAGCAGCGAGGCCGGCGAGGGCGATGATGCCCACCCAGACGGCGATGCTCAGGTTGTAATTCAGCAGCCAGATCAACCAGATGCTTCCGGTCATGGCAAAGGGGATGGAAAGCAGGATGATGAGGGTTTCGGGAACGCTCTTGAAATTGAGATAGAGCAACACAAAGATCAATACGAGGGTTACGGGCACGATGACCTTGAGCCGTTCCCGGACGCGGAGCATGTGCTCGTATTGGCCCGACCACTCGAGGCGATAACCCGAGGGCAGGAGCCCTTTGTTAAGGATGTGAGTTTCGACTGCTTTCTTGGCTTCCTCCACATAGCCGCCGATATCGCGTCCGGCCATGTCGATATAGACCCAGCCGGTCAAAGCGCCGTCTTCATTGCGGATGACGGGGGGGCCGATGGTGGTGCGTATTTCGGCGAGTTGTCCGAGGGGAATTTGACGGATCCCTGAAGAGGAGGGGAGATTGTCAGCGAAAGACATTCCGGCATTAATCTCGCCGTTTACCACCGTGTCCATGCCGGAATCCACGGGCACCAGGACGCGCTCGAGTTTCTCGAGGTCATCGCGCAACTCGCGGCTATAGCGGACATTGATGGAATAACGTTCTCGTCCTTCGATGGTGCGCTCGATCGGCATGCCGCCGATGGCGGTTTCGACCAGCATCAGGACATCCTCGACATTCAAACCATAACGAGCGATGGCTTCGCGTTGGGGAATGATATCGAGGTAATAACCGCCGGTAGTGCGTTCCGCGTAGACGCTGCGGGTGCCGGGCACCTGGCGGATCACGGACTCGAGATGCTCGCCGAGTTTGTTGATTTGCGCCAGATTGGGTCCGAAGATTTTGATGCCGATGGGCGTGCGGATGCCGGTGGTGAGCATATCGATGCGAGCTTTGATGGGCATTGTCCATGCATTGACCTGGCCGGGGATTTGGAGGGCCTCGTCCATTTCGGCGATCAATTCATCCCAGGAGAGGGGACGAGTGTCGGGCCAGATCCGGCGGAGACCGGTCTGAATCCATTCGGGGGCCCAGTTGGAGTACCACCGTTTTTGGGACACTTGACGCCATTCCTGTTCCGGCTTGAGAACGACGACCGTCTCGAACATTTCGAGGGGTGCGGGATCGGTGGCGGTTTCGGCGCGTCCGGCTTTTCCATGGACCGTGGCGACCTCGGGGAACTGCTTGAGGACACGATCCTGGATTTGCATCAGGCGTGTGGCCTCGGTAATCGAGATAGTGGGCAGGGTGGTGGGCATGTAGAGGATGGTGCCTTCGTTGAGGGGAGGCATAAACTCGGATCCCAGCTTCTTGTAGATAGGAATCGAGGAACCCACGGCAAGGATCGCGATGGCGATCGAGAGAAACCTTCGGGTCATCAGGAGGCTGACCCAGGGATAATAGAGGCGGTGCAAGAGACGGCTGATCGGATGCTTGTGCTCGGGAACGACCTTGGCCGCGGTCATCAACACAATGAGGGCTGGACCGATCGTGATCGATAGAAAGGCGGCCCATGCCATGGTAAAGGTCTTGGTGTAGGCGAGCGGTTTAAACAATCGGCCTTCCTGGGACTCGAGGGTGAAGACAGGCATGAAGCTGACGGTGATGACGAGGAGGGCGAAGAAAAGCGGTTTCCCCAGTTGTTTGCAGGCCCGGATGATGATTTCCTGTCTTTCCCTTCGGCTCAGGCCGGGGGGAGCATGTTCGAGGTGTTTATGGACATTCTCGACCATGACCACCGCCTCATCGCAGATGGCGCCGATCGCAATGGCGATGCCGGCGAGCGACATGACATTCGCCGTCAGCCCGAGGTAATACATCGGGATAAAGGCCAGAGCGACCGCAATCGGGAGCGTGATGATCGCCCGCAAAGCCCCGCCGAAATCGAGCAGGAAGATCACGACAATGATCGAGACAATGATGGCTTCCTCGAGGATGGTCCGGGTGAGGGTTTGGATCGACCGGTGGATGAGATCGGATCGATCGTAGGTGGTCACAATCTCGACACCCTCGGGCAAGGAGGGCTGGATCTCCTTGAGTTTCGATTGGATGCCGTCGATGACCTGAAGCACGTTCTGCCCGAATCGGACCACGACAATTCCGCCCACCACTTCGCCTTCACCATTGAAATCGCCGGCGCCGCGCCGCATTTCCGGGCCGAGGGCGATGTTTCTGGCCACGTCCCGAAGGAGAATGGGGGTGCCTTTGGCGTCCGTGCCGACGACAACGAGACGGAGGTCATCGAGGGACTGGATGTAGCCCTGACCGCGGACGAGGTAGGTGGTGCCAAACCGTTCGAGTTCGCGTCCGCCGACGTCGTTGTTTGCCGCGCGGATGGCGGAGAAAACCCTGGTGATGGGGATATTGTAAGCGAGGAGTTTGTTGGGATCGATTTCGACCTGGTATTGTTTCTGGAATCCGCCGAATGTGGCGACCTCGGCCACGCCCTCGACGCTTTGGATCCAGTAGCGGAGGTGCCAGTCCTGGAAGGAACGCAGATCGGCCAGGTCATGCTTGCCGCTGCGATCGACCAGGGCGTATTGAAAACCCCAGCCTACGCCCGTGGCATCGGGCCCCAAGGTGGGCGTAACGCCGGGCGGCAAACCATCGGTCAGCCCCTGAAGGTATTCCAGGACGCGGGAACGCGCCCAATAAATATCGGTGCCGTCATCGAATACGGCGTAGACAAAGGAATAGCCGAAGAACGAGTAACCGCGAACCACTTTGACTTTCGGGGCGGAGATCAGTTTGGTGACGATCGGATAAGTGATCTGGTCCTCGACGAGATTTGGGCTGCGGCCTTCCCAGGAGGTGAAGACGATCACCTGCGTGTCAGAAAGGTCGGGGATGGCATCGAGGGGAGTGTGGCGCATCGTGTAAATCCCAGCCAGGGTGAGGGCGCCGATCATCATGAAGACCATGAATCGGTTGCGGGCGCTCCACTCGATGATACGCTCGATAAGAGAGTCCCGGTGGGACGCAGGCGTGGGGGGGGCGGCGAGGTCGGCCATAGAAAAATTCTCTTGGCGAAGGGTTAGTGCGGGTGTGCTTCGGGGGAGATCATGCTGGCAATGGCCGCCTTAAGCTGGCTTTCGGAATCCACCAGGAAGAGGGCCCGGGTGACCACCTGTTCCCCCTCGTTCAGGCCGGAGACGACCTCGTAGAAATCATCGGTTCTGGCGCCGATTTTGACTTCCCGCGGCTCCAGATGAGCGTCCGGTCCTTCGACAAAGGCGATGTATCGGAGTCCGGTGTCGATCAACGCGCTGGGGGGCGCCGAGAGTTTTTCGCCGACCTGGACCTCGAGTTCGACATTCGCCCACATGTCGGGACGGAGGCGTTGTTGGGGATTATCGAGTTCGAGCCGGATTTCGGCGCGGCGGGTCTGCGGTTGAATATGGGGATAGATGAACGTGATCTTTGCCGGATACGATTCGTTGTTGAGAAACGGAAAAGCGATCACCGCGTCTTGTCCTTGGCGGATGAAGGGCAGTTCGGATTCATAGATATAGGCGCGGAGCCAGAGATGCGAGAGGTCGGCAATTTCGAAAAGGGCCTCGCCGGCCGCAAAAGCCTTGCCATCGACAACGTTCTTTGTCAGCACATGACCGGAGAAGGGGGCGCGAATCAGGAGTTCGGCGCTGGCCTTATCCCGTTGTTCGAGCCCGCGGATCTCCTCGTCGTCAATTTCGAACAGGGCAAGCCGCAGGCGGGCGGATTCCAGCAGGGCTTTGGCAGCGTCCTTTTGTGAAGCCGGGGCCTCTTCTTTCAATTGGCGGAGGCCGCGCAAGGCAATCAGGTATTCATTTTCCGTCGAAAAGAGTTCCGGGCTGTAGACCGTAAACAGCGGCTGGCCTTTCTCAACGGGGGCGCCGGTGAAGCTGACATGGAGTTTGCGAACCCAACCGGCGAAGCGCGGCGCGATTTTTGCATATCGGGTTTCATCGTGTTCCACCAGGGCGGCGGTGCGCAGGGTGCGATTGAGGTTGCGTTTTTCCACTTTGGACAGGGTAAGCCCAATCAGCTGCCGTTTCTCGGGCGCGATCCTGATGCTGACTCGGCCGGGCACGGAGGCGGCCGGAGTGGAATCCGCGTGGGCCTCGTGGACCTCAGAATCTTCGGTTTTTCGCACCAGGTCCATTTCGCACTCCGGGCAGATGCCCGGGGTGTTGCTGATCACATGGAGATCCATTGGGCAGTAATACTGGCCCAGTTTGATGTGGGCGGTTTTGTCGTCGGTTGTTGGCGCGGCGGGTTTGGCGGCGGGGGCATCGTCCTTGATGGGGACAAGCTTCATGTTGCAGATCGGGCAATCGCCCAGCCGATCGCTCACATAAGTCGGATGCATCGGACAATGATATTTCTGTTGGGCCGAGGCTGAGTGATTTGCGTGAGGAGCGCCGGACCTGCCACAACCGGCGGTGACAGTGCCAAGTGTAATGGCAAGCGCGAGCGAGAGAAAGATTACGCACAAGAGGCGGAGAGAATTGTTCCCACGGGCCGGCTTTTCGGATAGGACTGGAGTCAGGTTCATTTGACAGGGTTATCTTTGGACGGTTTGTCTGCGACTGGGGTTCCGAGCAAGGAAGCGCCTGTCGGTTGGAGCCCGACGATCAGGAGGGAGAGTTCGGCCAAAGCGAGCTCGCGCTGGGTGCGGGCATCGACTTGAGCGAGTTGGAACTCGAGAAGAGAACGTTCGGCATCGAGCAAATTGATGAAATCGGTCTTGGCGGTCCCATAGGCTGCCCGGGCAATTTCGAGCGATTGCCTGGCTTTGGGCAGCAACGTGTCGGTCAGCAAGGCCAGGTTACGCGTTGTCTCGCGCAAGGTGAAAGATCGGTCGGCGAATTCGACGGCGAGCTGGATTTGCTCGGCGGAGAGCCGGGCCTGGGCGGCATTTTTACGGGCCTGCGCCGCGGCGATCTCCGCGGCAATTTTGTCCCGCCATACCGGCAGCGTGACTCCCACCGATGGCCTCCACATCACGGGCGAAGCTTTGACATCGGCTTCCACGCCAACATTGAAGTCCGGCAGCTTGCTTTGGCGAGCCAGTCGGATGCCGGATTCGGCCATGCGCACTTCGGCTTCGATCTGTTTGAGGCGCGGATTGCGGGCAAGGGCGTAGTGTAAAAGCTGTTCGGGAGACAAATCCAGTGGGGTGGACTCAAATTCCCGTGGCATGGGTGGATCCGGCTGATCGGATCGCAGACCGAGAGCGCCCTTGAACTGGGCGAGCAGCGGATTGCGCGAGTCCTCCAGGTTGGCAATCTCGGTCCGGAGTCGTTCCTGTTCGATTTGCGCCCGCAAGACATCCTGAAGCGTCACCTGGCCGGCTTCGCTCCGGACGCGGGCGATCTGCTCCAATTCATTCAACAGGGCCAGCGTTTCGCGGTTAATTCGAATCCGGTCATCCAGAAACCAGAGCTGGTAATAGGCACGTTTGACCTCGTAGGCGGTTTGCAGGACGAGCGATTCAAAGGCGTAAAACTTCGCCTCGCTCTCCGCCGAGGCCACGTCGGCTCGAATTCGGAGTTTCTTAAGCCAAGGCACATCGCTCATGAGCCCGGGCATGACCGCCGTCACCACATCCTGGATATCGAGTTCGAGGGTCAGCCGCGGATCGGGGAGGGATCGTTCCGTGGTGATCCGCTCGACGGCCGCGGCGTAATCGTAATAGGCGGCTTCAACCTTAGGCTGATTGAGCATGGCATAGGCCATCAGTATTTCGAGGGTGGCATTCGTGTCGAGGACCGGCAACGTCGCGTGGCGATCCCCGGAGCGGTAACGATTTCTTACATCCTGAAAGTTGTCCCGCGCTGCATGTTCGCTGGGTGTGGGGATGCCTCTGCAGCCGGTCAAAACAAGGCCGGCCAGCACAAAACCGGTTGTTTTTGCGATTAATCCCATTTTTCCTGACGGATTCTTGTCATATCATCGCCGCCATCTTCTATGCGGCGTTATCAGCACAGCTTACACCCTTTTAAGAAAAATTCATCGAGGCCGACGATTTCGCAGGAGACAGCCAGACGGCATCCGGTGGGAGGTTTAGCCTCGCTCGCTAATAGAACGCCTGGGGCCAATTGGCCGTCATTTGTTCAAGGTTTTGGCGGGTGACGAGAAGGAAAAAGCGATCGAACTCCTGGCGGTAATCCGCGGAAACGGCCGTGGATTCCTGGGGGGCTCCGGGCCGGTCCAAAATGAGGGCGGCCAGCTTGCCTGAACGAAACGCCGAGCGCACGGCATCCAAGTCGCCCAGCATCCTGAGATCAGGCAGGAGCAGGACCCATTGAGGTTTCGGTTGGCGCCAGAGGTTCAGGTTACGAACATCCAAAGGCAAACCAACCAAGCTAACGATCAAGTCAACATTGGTATGGGCAGGAATCAGGGCATCCCAGGCGCCGGGCGCGGTCAGGTAGCTCAGGGGAGTCTTTGTTTGGGGATCGATGAGAAATTGTTGGGGATTCTCGATTGCGCCGCCAAGCAAGGTAGGAAAGGATATTCCACCTAGTTTTATTTTGCCTTCCCAGCCTTTTTGCAGTCCGCGAATCCCCGCTTCTTCGAAGGCATAAACGGCAGGGGGTTGACCTGCGCGCTGGGTAAAAGGATTGGACACGATCCACGCCGTTTTACCCGCCTGTTGGGCGGCCAGGTGGTCGGCCAGCACCCGAAGCGCAATCTCGCGCCGGGCCAACGCTTTGTTTTGCGGATGACCCATGATGGAGAAGTGACGCCATCCGAACCAGATCGCCCCGGACGCGAGGATTAGGATTCCAGCCCATTTAAGCCAGGTGTTCATTCTAATCGGGGCCTGTCAGCGTATCCATACAGTCTACTGAAAATAAGCCGGCACGGTATCGGTCTCGAACAGCGCGGTGATCCCCAGGCCTTCGAGGCGTTTTCGCGGACAACTCTCGACGTGGCCGTCCAGGAAAAGCCCATTGGCCTTAAGATGATGACGGCCGTGGACTTCCTTTTCGTTCTGGGCGCGGAAATAGTAGAATTGCTGAGCCCCAATGCCCTGGCGTCCCCGGCTGGTGGTATCGGCGGCGTGCAGGTATTCCAAGGGATTCGGGATGCCATCGAGGTAAAGGAACTCCTGAAAAGAACCCCGGGCGTAATTGGTTGGTGGATCCAGGCGCACGCCGTAGGTGCGAAACCAGTTGGTAAACTGCCGTGGAGGATACGATGGGCAGAGAAAAAGTTCCCGGGCATGAAGGTTTTGGTTGGTGCTTAAGAGGGCGGCCCAGGTGATTTCGGGCTTCAGGGGACTATTGATCTGGATTAAGCCCTGATTATCCTGGGCGTAGATCAGCGTGGCTACCCCGATTTGTTTCAAGTTGTTCAGGCACTGCATCTGTTTGGCCCGTCCCCGAGCCTGGCTGACGGCGGGCGTCAGCAAGCTGGCCAGGATCCCGATGATCGCGATGACCACCAGCAGCTCAATCAGCGTGAAACCTAAATAGCGACGTCGGTCCATGTTCAAACCATCTGGCGATGAACATGTCATTCGAAAGGTCGATTGTCCAGCGAGGATGATCCTCCGAAAACCGCGAATCAAAGAACTTAACCGCTAATCGATGCTAATAAACGCCAATAAAGACCGGCCAAAACCGAAGGTCCTGAAGGGGTGGAAGCATCGATCGAACGTCTGAGATCCCGCGACAAACAGCACTGTGGATAAATCCGCGCTCCGTTCCAGCGGTCGCGCAGAATTCATTCCGCAGAAGCGTCTCGTGTCGACCGCCGCTGCGGGATAAATCCCGCGGTCCAACCTGCCGAGTGACTCTCGGTTCGGAGCCGGGAAGGATCGGGGCGCGGAATTCATTCCGCAGAGCGATTTCGCCAACAGGCGACCTCCGATTTGATTCGCGTCCATTGGCGTGCATTCGCGGTTAGATTTTTTCGGAGCATCTTCTGTGCGGTTTTGGGTCTTCGCTCGCCGCTTGACAGGGGAACAATTGCGGGTAACAAACGTCGGTGAATTTATGAACTGGCTGGCTGGCCCCATCGCACATGCTCTTTAATTCCAACGTATTTCTCCAATTTTTCGCGGCGTTCATACTGCTGTTTTTCCTGGTTCGTCGCAGTTTGACGGCTCGGAACTGGCTGATTGTGGCTGGGAGCTATTTGTTTTACGGTTGGTGGGACTATCGATTTCTCTCGCTCCTATTTCTTTCCAGCCTTCTGGATTTCTGGGTGGGGCTTCGTTTGGAGGGGACGGTTTCGGAATCGCGCCGCCGAATTTGGCTGATGGCGAGCCTGACCGGAAATCTTGGGATGCTGGGTTTTTTCAAGTATTACGGCTTTTTTGCGGAATCCCTGGCTGCCCTAATGGAGGGGTGGGGAATGCGGATTTCGCCGATGGCCTTGAACATCGTGTTGCCGGTGGGGATATCTTTTTACACATTCCAGACCCTGAGTTACACGCTGGATGTCTACCGGCGTCAGTTAAAGCCCACACGGAACCTGGTCAGTTTTCTGGCTTACGTTTCCTTTTTTCCGCAATTGGTGGCCGGACCCATCGAACGAGCCAGCCACCTGTTGCCGCAGATGGAGCAAACGCGAGTGATTACTCGCGCAATGCTTGAGGAAGGCCTTTGGCTGGTGCTCTGGGGCATGTTCAAAAAAGTGGTGGTGGCGGACAATCTGGCGCCCCTGGTGGACCTGGCCTATCGGCCCGGCGAATCCACCGGTCCAGTGGTGCTGTTGGGGACGGTGGCTTTTGGACTGCAAATCTATGGCGATTTTTCCGGATATTCGGACATCGCCCGGGGATTGGCTTTGATGTTCGGCTTCGACATCATGGTGAACTTCAATTTGCCTTACCTGGCCACCAATATCCGCGACTTTTGGCACCGGTGGCACATCAGTCTGTCGACCTGGCTTCGAGACTATCTTTATCGTCCTTTGGGCGGAAATCGCCGGGGACCGGGACGGACGGGGATCAATCTGCTGGCCACCATGTTGTTGGGAGGATTGTGGCATGGGGCGTCCTGGCATTTCGTGGTTTGGGGCGCCTGGCACGGCCTGGGCCTTTTGATTTGTCGCGTCTGGATCCAGCGCCGCGAATCCCGATTGCGCGATCCGTTCCCGCATGGAATTGCCGGCAATCCTCAACGTCCTGGCTTTCATGCGCCCGGGTTGGCGTTTGAGAACACCGAAAAGGAAGGGCGGTTCCCGAACCGCCTCAAGACGATATTCTCCTGGGTGTTGACAATGATCTTTGTTTTTTATGGCTGGCTCCTGTTTCGGGCGGGTTCCATGAGTGAGGTGGCATCTCTGACCCTGGCTTTTGGAGACTGGCGGTGTCCCGATTGGCTTTGGAGTTACGCCATGCGCTTGGCAGTGGTGGCTTTGCCGCTGGTTCTGATGCAAATCTGGCAGGCGCGCACCGCAGATCTCCTGGCTCCCATGAGATGGAGCGTCTGGACGCGATCGATTCTCGAGGGCGTCCTGCTGTGGGCCATTCTGGTTTTTTGGGAACAGGAATCGACGGCGTTCATTTATTTCCAGTTCTAACGAGGCTTGACACTCAGGCGTGGGGTTCTAGCCTCGATATAGTCTTTGAGTTCTCATCAATGCCAATTTGGAGTTCGCGACCTGGCGCGGATCGTGTTGCTGCCGCTTCTGCCGGTTGTCTTCATTGCCTTGGCCATGCATGGCGGCCAAACCCTCGGATGGTTTCCAGCGCGATGGCCGATCCTCGACATGGACCGCGCCGTCCTGACCTATCAGGCGGAGGTTGCGCGGATGCCGAATTCCGCTGAGGTCTTGTTGTTGGGAGACTCATCGTGTCTGACCGGCTTATCCGTTCCCGATTTGGAAAAGAATTTGGGCCTCAAAGCGCTCAGTCTTGCCACGCTCAGCTATGTGGATCTTCAGGCGCACGGTATGATGCTGAGCCGTTGGATCGAAGCCAATCCCGGGAAATTGCGGACGGTCATCTTGCTCATGCATCCCGAAGCCTTGCGCCGGGAGGAGCCATCCGCTTTTCACCAGCGTTTCCTGGAAGGCTTGTTGACGTCACAGCCCCTCCCAAAACCGGAAGGCTTCAGGGGGCGATGGGAACGCATGATGGGATTGGATGTTTTTCGAGATCGGATTTTGGCTCGAATATTGCCCTTTCCCCTGCCAAGCCAATACGGACCAAGATACGGATTTACCGTCGATCTCTGCCGGCGTTTGTGGGAAGGGCAGGGGAGCCTGGCCGATCCGAACCTTTACGACCGTGATTCGGCAAGTGGGAACGCCGAATATCGCCTCGCGAAAGTGTTGGAGCGCGCCAGCGCCGGTTTTCGCGCCCAGGCGCCCGCTCAGGTTCGATGGGTGATCGGACTGACGCCATCGCCTGCGTCCTTTGTTCAGCCGGACCATCCTGCAAGACATCGCGCGCTGTTAACAACTTGGGCTCAATGGCTTAAAGCAGATGTTACGCTGACCAATCTCCCGGCAATCCTGCCGGATGTCCTTTTTGCCAGTACGACGCATCTTAATGCGACGGGCAGGGATCTGTTCACTAGGCTCCTGGCCCGCGAGTTGGGCGCGCACTCGGATGAATCAGCGTCTCACCCAAGACAGGGCCTGTGAACGATGTGTCCAAGCTTGACTTTGGGGATTCGGGCAAGATAGTCCTGGAACACAAACTCGTTTGTTAAGACTCAAATTATGAATGACACATCATCCATCTCTGGGGCCAGTTCCCGTCGGCAATTCCTGAAAACCTCAAGCGCGGCGGTGATTGGAGGAGCCATTGTCGGAAATCTCGAAATGGGCGGCACAGCGTTTGCCGCCAACAGCGACACATTGCGCGTAGGATTGGTGGGTTGCGGCGGGCGGGGAAGCGGAGCGGCAGTGGACGCATTGAGCGCGGACAAGAATGCGATTTTGACCGCGGTCGGAGACGCGCTGGAAGACCACGCCAAGTCCGGTTTGAAGAATTTGCAGAACAACAAGGAGGTCGGGGATCGGGTCAAGGTGAGTCCGGACCATTGTTTCAGCGGCCTGGATGCGTTCCAGAAAGTGATTGACAGTGGCGTGGATGTGGTGCTTTTGGCGTCGCCTCCAGGATTTCGCCCTCAGCATCTGAAGGCGGCCGTCGCGGCCGGCAAACATGTCTTCTGCGAGAAACCCATGGCGACAGACGTTCCCGGGGCGCGGTCGGTCCAGGAATCGGTGGCGGCTGCGCGGCAGAAGAAGACCGCCCTGGTGGCGGGTTTCTGCTGGCGGTATGAATTGGCCCGGCGCGAGTTTTATCGGCGCATCCATGACGGAGCCATTGGCGATATTCGGGCGATTTACGCGACTTACCTGACCGGACCGGTGAAGCCGATGCCGCCGGCTAGCGAACGTCCCTCCGGCATGAGCGACGTCGAGTGGCAGATCCGGAACTGGTATAATTTCACCTGGCTGTCGGGCGACGGATTGGTCGAGCAGGCGTGCCATAGCATTGATAAGATCGCCTGGGGAATGAACGGAGTCATGCCGATCAAGATTGTGGGCAACGGCGGCCGGCAGACGCCCAATCACGAGGGCAATATCTTTGATCATATCGATGTGTTTTACGAATATCCCAATGGGGTGAGGGCCTTCATGGCGCAACGCCAGATTGCCAACTGTTACGGCGATAATTCCGACTACCTCATGGGCGCCAAGGGCACCGGCACGATCAAGGGCTGGAGCGCACCCGAAATTACCGGTCCCCAAGCATGGAAGTATCAGGGCCGCACCACCAACATGTACCAGCAGGAACACAACGAGCTCTTCGCCTCGATTCGCAAAGGCGAACCGATCAATGACGGCGACTGGATGGTCCAGAGCACCCTCATGGCGATTGGCGGCCGCATGTCGGCCTACACAGGCAAGGAAATCACCTGGGAAGAACTGCTGAATTCTCAGGATCGGTTAGTGCCTGAGTCGATGGACTGGAACATGAAACTGCCCATTCGTCCGATGGCCATGCCTGGTAAAACGCCCTTCGCCTAAGGTAGACGAAAAAATTCCTCCGCCATTTTCCACAGCAGTTAGGGCACTCCGGAAAAGCCGGTGATAGCTTCCCGGCTGCGGAGCGAGACGACGCTGTCAATCTTGGCGATACCCGCGCGAGCGCGGATGGGGGCTTCCACGAGTGCCAATCCGCGCTTGCACCAAGCGATGGGAGAGAGTGGTCAATGACATTTATTCTTCACTTCGCCTTGAAAAATAATCGTCACTGTTCAAGAGAGATCGGCTTCCGATCCAAATGTTTATCGCGCGGCTATCGATGACGTCGGGTGGGCTTGCCGATTCTGCGAAGGTTTGAAGGGCCATCGAAACGCGAAGGATCAGTTGTTAGGGGCCTTTCAAGCCATCCCGTTGAACATCGCCGAAGGCAATGGGAAGGCAACCAAGGGAGATCGGCGGCGGTATTTTGAAATCGCCCGTGGTTCGGCTTTGGAGTGTGGAGCGGCGCAGGATGTGCTGCAGGTCTGCGGCGCGCTGCCGGCTGAGCAGAGCGCGCAAGCCAAGATCCTGCTGGATCGCATCGTGGCCATGCTGACGAAGCTGGGGCAGCGCGGGTATGTTATTCGTGAGGAACCGGGTGAGTATGGAGTCGGCCGAAACGATACCGATTCCGATACCGACCCCGATGGAGACAGGAAGTCGGAAAACAGCCAACCAAACGCTTCACCGAATGCGGCTCCGCCGCATCGGTGAGCTGATCGTTAGGCTGCATCAAACGCCATGCGTAAGGTTTTCCAGTCACTCTGTGGATTTGCAGTTCTCGCAGCATTATTCTACTCGTGGCTGTGGACACTGTCGTTTGTGAATCGGATCAATATTTACCGTAACCGAGAGGCATACAAACCAGAGACCTTCCTTGTCTCCGGGGCGGAGTATTCTCACGGTGACGAGGGCGGCGATTCTTGGTGGCTTACCGGGACTGTCGCCGCCCGTGAGGAAAGATTCGTCCCCCGTCTCCGCGGTGGTTCATTACCTCGCAGCGCGAACGATTTGCTTGAGCGCTACCCAAAGGACACGAGGATTGAGGTGCTCTACAACCCCAATGTGACCGAGACACTTGTTCAGGGCGAGTTCCTGAGAGTCCTCTCGGCAATCCCTGATTATTGGCAGGAGGAGGCGCGACTCCGTTATCGGTTGGGTGTGCGGGTTCTTGTGCCCGTGCCGCTCACGTTGGTTGTTTACTTGGCGGTGCGATTCGTTAATCGTCGTCATGCAAAATTGCACCCGCAACCAAACGGGGCCTAACAAGCAGATGCACCGAACAGCCACCAAGCGCCGCGGTTTCAACCTGCACAGGAGACAGACCGCTGTTGTTGCAGTTGCGAGCGCACTGTCGGTGGCTGTCGGTGGTCGTTCGGTGAAAGCCAGTGTCGTCTGTGATCTTGCAGGATTTGTGGTTGTTTCGCGCCAAAGGCGCCAGGACTCGACAGCGAAGGGCAACGCCCTGGTAACGCGTGGCCCCCATATGTTTTACGCCCTGAAAAGGCAGAACGGGCATGGGTTTAGCCCTTACAGGGCAAAGGTAATGATGGGTGACCGGCCTTCCCAGGGCGTTGCCCGTGGGCTGTTGAGTATTGGCACCTTTGGTGCGACGGCGAACCAGTCAATGAAACCAAAATCGCCGAACCAGCGGATCGAGCCAATGCCGAGGAGTGCGGTCAGCCGGCGGTTGCAGTCGAGGGCCATAGGAGCACCCCTCGGCATGGCTCATCCTGGTCGTTCGGCGTAAATCGCCCACGCTACTAAGAGCATGACCAACGAAGAACTCATCAAGATTGCCCGCCGCTATGCGCACGGTTTTGCGCAGGACGACCAGGAGCGCGCTCGTGTGGCGAGCCTCACGGATGTTCAGGTCAAAACAGCGGCTCTGATTTCATTTCGAGCGCCCAGATCCAAAGCCACCGTGGATGTTTATCTGGACAGAGATACTGGAGAGTTTGTCTCTGGCAGCTTTACATTGGGACATGACTGATAAGAGCCACAAAACGGTGCCGAACCATGCACTCCACCGAACCGCCGCCAAGCGCTTCGGTTTTGACGCGCCGGATCTTCGGACGCTGGATTCGCTGCCAGCGCCCGTCTCCGGCGGCGGTCGGCGAGCTGATCGTTCGATCCAAGAACGCTCTAGCCGGTGGACGAGGAGCACGGTATAGTTTTTTCATGACAACGCAAGAGATCAAAGCATTGCCGGTGGACCAGAAGATCCGGATTATGGAGGCGATCTGGGAGGATTTCCGAGACCGCTTCGACCGCATGGAGATCCCGCAAGAGCAGAAGGATCTCCTGGACCAGCGTCGTGCACGGGTGCGTGAGGGCAAGGCTCGGCTCCTGGATTGGGATTCGGTGAAGGGAACCCTAGGCAGACCATGAGAGATGTTCAGATTTCCGAGGATGCCCTGGAAGATCTGAATAACGGGCAACTGTTTTATGAGGCCCAGGAGCCCGGACTGGGGGAGTATTTTACAGCGTGCCTCCGGGCAGACATCGAGGGCCTGCGGGTGTCTGCCGGTGTTCATGGGGTGGTCTACCATGACTATCACCGCCTACTGAGCAGGGTCTTTCCGTACGGGATTTTTTACACGATCGAGCCGGAGCGTGCGGTGGTTTGGGCCGTCATCGATTTGAGGAGGAGTTCTGAGTGGATCCGGCAACGACTCGTAGACCAGGATCGAACCAGCGGGTGGAGCCAATGACGAGGAGCGCGATCACCTTGCTGTTCCAATCGATGGCACCGGGCGTGCTCCTCGTGATGGCTCACCCTTGCCGTTGGGCTTGAAAGTAATGAAACGTATTTCGATAGTCACTTTGCTGCTATTCTTTACCACCTGTTTCGGAAGTGAAATATTGCGGAAGCTGGAAGACAAGGTGATGAATTCTGATTTGGTTGTGATTGGGAGTGTAGTCGATGTTCGACTCGCAGAAATTCGCAAACTGAGTGGCCTGAGTGTGAAGGCACAGGATACACATATACGCTTTCTAATTGAAGAGTGCATTTTAGGGAAGAAAACGGGAGAGATATTGATTGAAGCGCACTCCGTTTCATTCTCAGACGCTGAGGGCAGTCATGGAGCGACGGCGGGTTTTTCTAATTTCGGCGTGAAGAAGGGCGCTCGTTATATCGCATACCTAAAGGAAGCCAATGAAGGATATGTATTAGCTGAAGAATCGAACCAATTTCTCGAGTGGATCGCCGAGGGTTCCAGGACAGTGCGCGACGTTGGGCAGACCAGTCGTATGGTGCCACTCGAACTAAAAAGAAAGCAATTGCTGGAACTGGCTGCAAAGCATCAGGAAGCCCAACAATCGGATGCACACGAACCGCCGCCCCGAGATTCAGTTTCAGAGCGCAGCACTATTCGGACGTTGGATTCGCAGCCAGCGCCCGTTCACGGCGGCGGTCGGTGATCCGTGTCGTTGGCGCTGAATCGGAATCGGGGTCGGTATCGGAATCGGAATCGAAAGGGATGACATGGGTTTTGGACACGAGAAACTGGATGTGTATCGCGCGGCCATCGATGACGTCGGGTGGGCTTACCGATTGCGCGAAGGTTTACCGGGCCATCGAAACGCGAAGGATCAGTTGTTACGGGCCTCTCAAGCCATCCCGTTGAACATCGCCGAAGGCAATGGGAAGGCAACCAAGGGAGATCGGCGGCGGTCGCTTACCCTTTTCCTTGGCCGTGAGCCGTGAGAAGCCCATGACAAAACAAACGCGCTTAATCTGTTCAATGGGAGCCAACTGTCGCCAAGACAACTGACTTGATGGCAGTTGGATGTGTAATAAGGCAGTTCAGTTTTCTGCCTTAGCCCTACATTCCGCACCTCAAAAACGGGGATTTCCGTGATTTATCCTGCGGTTTGCGAGCGTTCAGTTCATCGGCCAGA
>JAKLHY010000310.1 GCA_022709905.1 Verrucomicrobiota bacterium
TTCGCTCAGATACCGCAACGAGGGAGCGTTGCCGATCAGCGTATGAACTTCCTCGCGGCTCGGAGATGAGACCTCGACGGATGCCAGGATCAGTTCCAGTTCCTGCACGAGGATGCTCTTGACCTCGAGAAACTGGGTTTCTTCATCCGCCCCGAACTTCTTGGCTCTCGAGAGGTTCACGAACTGGTTGAACTGCTTCCAGCACTCCAGGTAGTTTTCCATCTGGTGTGTGAGTTGGTCCAATTGTTTCATTGTCATACGCTCTTGGGTGTTGTGTGTGCCGGACTGAAATTGTTTTGTGACAAAAATACGATGGCTCCTCCCTGCAGCTCGCGAGCGGTGATCTTGAAGCTCGGGTAGGAAATCTCAAGCTGCCTCAGGGGCACCTGCGCCTCGTTAGCTTCCTTGAAAGCATCCACGACAAGCGAGCCTATGGTTTCCACGATATCTTTCGGGAACTTCGAGGGCAGCGTCCGCACCAGCACGCGCTTGCCACGGTCCACCGTGAAACTGCCGGAGTATAGCTTCA
>JAKLHY010000311.1 GCA_022709905.1 Verrucomicrobiota bacterium
CGTGGTTCGTCGTGTCGGTAGATCACTTCATTGCCCAACTTGCCCGTGGCTGTCTTGTAAGTAAGCTCAAGCGCTTCGGAGCCATGCCATTGCACACTGATCACCGTAACCAGGCCATCGGGAACAATTCCACGAACGGCGGCATTGGGTTGAAGTTGTTCGAGATTCATAAGCGACATGGCCTTATCTTTATTATTTCATTCGAGGCGAATATTGCATTGTCCTGCACCCAAACAATCCAGGCAAAGGCAAACAGTGAGTTTATTTGATAAATCTACACAACATTTGATCCAACCCTGCAAATGCTAATATCACAAAGGCTCAACAAGAGAGCCTGCTTTATTTCTTCGGAGAATTGGCTATGAGCGGCATGGAACGCATCTACCAGATCGACCAGATTCTGAGCGCGCGTCACTCCGTTACCCGCAAAGAGTTGCAGGAACGCCTCGGCGTCTCCTGGGCCACGCTCAAGCGCGATATTGCCTACATGAGAGACCGCCTGAACGCTCCCCTCATCTTCGACCGTAA
>JAKLHY010000312.1 GCA_022709905.1 Verrucomicrobiota bacterium
AGCGTCCGGTCGAGGAGGTCACCTGGTACGAGTGTCAGCAGTTCGCCGAGAAGCTATGTGCACTCGAAGGGCTGCCGACCAACACCTACCGCCTGCCGCTTGAGCGCGAATGGGAATACGCCTGCCGGGCCGGCACCACCACGGCCTTCTTTTTCGGCGACGACCAGGCCAGGCTGGGGATTTACGACGAGTACAGCGAAAACAACTACCGCGCCCATGCCGAGGTCGGCCTGCGCCCGCCGAATGCCTACGGCCTTTATAACATGCACGGCAATGTCTGGGAATGGTGCCTGGACTTCTTTGCCCTCAGTTACGACGGCGCGCCGACCGACGGGCGGCCGCGCTGGAACGTGGACGGTCCGACCGATGCGGTTTCCCGCGGCGGCTCGTTCGCCAACCCGCCCGGCTGGCTGGCCTCGGGCTGTCGCATGGGCACCCGGCCCTCCGCCAGTCACTATAACAACGGGTTTCGTCTGGTTCGTGTGGTGAAGAAGGGCGACGAGACAACCTCAACCCCGCGGTTGAAG
>JAKLHY010000313.1 GCA_022709905.1 Verrucomicrobiota bacterium
CGCCGTGAGCTTGGTTCGCGGCACTTCACCGGGCGGCAGCGCCTTGCGGCTGTCCAGCTTGGACACCGCAGCGGCCACGATGCGTTTTTCCGCCAGCGTCAGCCCGTGGCCTGCCCGCGTGAGCGCGTTGCTCATCGTCACCCAGCGTTCACCGGCTGGCCGTTCCACGTCGCCCGCGTCGTAGTTGGCCAGCGCCTGCGCCTTGGCCTTTGGTGGCCGTCCGCGCTTGGGCTTGGGCGCTTCGGGCAAGAGTTCATCAGCGCGGCGCATAGCCGGCCTCCTGCAAAGCCTTCGCCAAAAATCCCAGCGCGTCACGCATCACATACGCCTCATCGTCATCGACCGCGTTCTCTCGGATTTCCGACCAGCCCACGCGCTTGACGAATTGCGCCAAAGCTAGAGCCTGTGCGGGTTCCAGCTCCATCCATACCTCTGCAAGTTGTCCCATATGTCCCACCCTTCGGGTTAATGTCCCGTTTGCAGTATATGGGACAGTTGGCGAATTGTCCCGCGTTTTTTTTGGGGT
>JAKLHY010000314.1 GCA_022709905.1 Verrucomicrobiota bacterium
TTTCGTCAAATTCACCTGCCTTTCCGCGATGAAAACAAAATCAAGAAAACCCTGCCTTTTGAATTGGAACCGCTCCTGCCCTTACCCATTGAGGAAGTCGTTATCGACTATGTGCATCTTCCCAACGACGGGCTGCTTTCAGCCGCTGTCGGTCGAGAAAGAATCCGGAAAGTCATTTCGTCGGTTGAGGAACATTTAGGCGAGGTCTCCGCCATCGACATTACGACGGCTGCTCTGGCTTTGCCGCTTTTGGAGCAAAAAGCTATACCCGATGCGGGCATTCTTCTGGATGTCGGCGCCTCTTCCACCTTCGCGGTATTTTATGAAAATAACGCAATCGTCCAGATACGCTCTTTTGCCTTTGGCGGAAGCACGATCACCGGCGCCTTGGCCGGGGATTTAATTTGCAACGCAGAGGAGGCTGAGTTTTCAAAAATTACCGCCGCGTATGATACAAAAATCGACGGGGCCTTGGCTGCTTGCCGGGAATTTTGCACTTCGCTTACCAATACCGTTGAATTTATG
>JAKLHY010000315.1 GCA_022709905.1 Verrucomicrobiota bacterium
CTCGTTACGCTTATGGAGGTGGCCAGCCCGCCAGAGAGTGGTGAAGCCTGCCACGGCAAGGGTAGCAACGAGTGAATGCACCTTGCCGGCCTCCCGGGGTGGAAGGGGACGGCACGCGCGAACAGGTCCGTCGAGGAACCTGAGAGACCCGGCACGGCGGCGGGGTCGAGCTCCGCCGACAGAGACAGGGAATCCATAACCTGACTCTGGCTGTGCCGGGAGTCGGAGGGGTCCATAGTAGCGAAGAAGCGGGTAACGACCGTGGAGCGAAGGGACCCTACTGAAGAGACGCCGAGTACGAGAAGGAGAGTGCCGATTGGATCGACCTACTACGGAACCAGGCCGGAAAGCGACCGCCCAGGAGAACCTGTGGCTGGAAAGCGACCTGCCTGAGAAACTCTCTCTTTTGAGACAGAAGCTGGGCCAGAAGGCCAAACAGGAGCCGCAGTTTCGGTTTTACTCGCTGTATGGGCACCTCTGGCGGACGGACGTGCTGGAGACGGCATGGAAGTGCGTGCGTGCCAA
>JAKLHY010000316.1 GCA_022709905.1 Verrucomicrobiota bacterium
TCGTACTATCGTTGGAGCCGGCGACGCAAAAGCCGTCAAGAAGTATTCAGCGTTCCTTGCGGTCGACACCAGCCGCAAGAGCTATTTCAACAAGAAGTTCATGGGCGTGGGCGAAGATGCCCAAACCCCGCTGCAAACGCTTCCGCACCTGGAAAGCGATGCCGGCGATCAGGTCAGCTATGACCTGGTGATGCAGTTGAAGATGAAGCCGATTCAGGGCGACAACACCCTGCGCGGCAAGGAAGAAGACCTCAAGTTCTACACCGACAGTCTTCTGATCGATCAACTGCGCGGCGGTGTGAATACCGGCGGCAAGATGACCCGCAAGCGCACCATCCACGATCTGCGCAAGGTCGCCCGCGTTCGCCAGTCCGGTTGGTGGTCGCGCCTGTTCGATGAAACCCTCTTCATGTACCTGTCTGGTGCCCGCGGCATCAACCCGGACTACATCGAAGACACCAGCTTTACCGGATACGCTGGCAATGCCTTCTCGGCGCCCGACACCAACCACGTTCTCTACGGTGG
>JAKLHY010000317.1 GCA_022709905.1 Verrucomicrobiota bacterium
GCGGTGTTCGCACTTCCGGCGGTGGTGTCGCGGGCCACGCCCTCGATCACCCGCTGGAAGGCCGCTGGCAGGGGAGCCTCGAACTGGACCCGTCGACCCTCGATCGGGTGATCCAGGGAAATGGAAAAGGCATGAAGAAACATACGGTTATAGCCCTGTTTTTGAAGAATTTTATTTAATGTGAAATCACCGTACTTCGGATCACCGACGATCGGGAATCCGGTGTGGGACAGATGGACCCGGATCTGATGGGTCCGGCCGGTCAGCAGATGGCAGTCGAGCAGCGAAAACCACGCCGGTTGCCCGCGCCCGGGATCACCGGGCCGGTGGGACAGCAGCGTGACCCGGGTCTCGGCAGGCGCGCCGCCCGCTGCCACGCGGACCCGGCGGTCGCCATTGGCCGCCTCCAGCCGCTCCAGCGGAAAGCGCAGCGGCGTCATGCCCGGGCGCGCCCAGCGCCCGGCGACCAGCGCCCGGTAGTGTTTTCGCGGCACGCCTTCGGCGAACTGGCGGTGCAGGGACA
>JAKLHY010000318.1 GCA_022709905.1 Verrucomicrobiota bacterium
CGGGCGTTGGAACACTGCCGGCGACCTGCGCCCCGCTGGCGTGCGCCTTGGTCAAGGCGGGGGTGAGAGAGATGCCACTGTCCGAAACCTGTGCCCCCATCGCGTGCGCCATCTTGAGCGGCGCAGCGACGGTGATCGTAGCGTTGCCAGGGCCACCTGGGCGACCACCAAACCCACCGAACGGTCCTCGACCGCCACTGATGGAGGCAACAACCGCCGCCGCCTGATTCGCGCCACTATCAATGGTGATGGTCTGGCCGGCGCTGAAGCCCATCGCGTTGGCGACCGGGATAACGGTTGCGCCCACTTCAGTGGTTGTGCGCACCGTGGTACCGCCGGCCGTGCCCACTGTCGCGATGGCGGCGGTCTCGCGGTTCGCGCCCGAATCAATAATGATTATCTGGCCGACGCTGAAGTCCGACACCCGCGAGACTTTAATGTTGTTCGCGACGGCGGCTGAATCTGCCGCCAACGAGGAAGCCGTCTGCACCATGAAATCGTTGCAGTTGCTGTCGGTGTCG
>JAKLHY010000319.1 GCA_022709905.1 Verrucomicrobiota bacterium
TAGCGGTCCCCGCGCGGCGCCTCCCCTCCGAACAGCCGCCACCGGTAGGCGGGCTCGAGCGGGTAGTAAACGCGGTCGGTGTAGAGCACCTCGGTGGTGAACATGTCCCAGTTGCGCGAGAAGCGCCGCTCGGCTTCGCGCGCCGCCTCGGCCATCGCGCGCAGCATGAAGCCGCGCACCAGCTCGTCGTCGAGGATCAGGTCGCAGGTCGCGCCGGTGAGCGCCGAGACCGGGTTCATGGTCATGTTGCCCCACAGCTTGAACCAGATGTCGCGCCGGATGTCGGCGCTTTCCTCGACCGTGAAGCCGGCCTCGCTGAACAGGCCGGCTATGGCGCGCGCGTCGTTTCCCGGATTCGTCAGCGGGGCATCGCGATAGGCGCTGTTGCCGATCACCAGGGCCAGGCGTGACGGATCGGTATCCGCCGCCCAGCCACTCCTCAGGGCAAGAGCTGGCGGCATTGAGGCCAAGGCCTGGAGAAAACGTCTGCGCGTTGTCATGTCCTGCTGTTTCGGAAGAGA
>JAKLHY010000032.1 GCA_022709905.1 Verrucomicrobiota bacterium
CCTGGTGGAATAAAGGCAGTCCTTCCGCTTGCGTAACCCCCAAGCCGATTTGAATCAGCGGGCGACCCTTGACCTCTTCCTTGTCATGTCCCGGTTTGGCCAAGGGACAGTGCCCGCCATAGAGATAGGTGTTGGTCACGTCGTAAATCACCCCGGAGGGGCGAAGCCGATAGGAGCGCCGGACTACTTCAAAGAGTTGCCGCTGCCACCCCTCGGCGTCCAAGGCCTCCAGATGATCTAAAGCACCGACCAAGCGTTTTTCGGTTAAGCCCTCCAAGCCCAGGAGGAAGTTCAAATCGGTGCGTTCGAACCAACTGGGCATATAGTTCAGGCTGCGATAGTCCAGACAGTGGGCATAGACCAAGCTAAGGATCTCCTGGCTGTAGGGTCCGAGTTGCTCGGCTAACTGGATTTCCTGGGCCAGATGATGGAGGACCAGTAAAGGTCCGTAGAGTTTGACTTGATCGACTTCCACTTCGGAGAGCGAAGCCGACAGTAAGGTTTGGCCGTCGGATTCCCGGCCCACGTAACGAATATGACGTTGGACACACTTACCGTGAATCCACTTATTTTCGACTTCGGCCAGGTAAACGCGGCCGTGGCGCTTGATGCGGCGAATAAAGCTCATAGTGTATATTATATACACTAGATGGCTCAATACGCAAACCCAGTTTTGAAATCCATGACATGCAGACTCCTCAATAAAACCGGCCTTGGAACGGTTCTATGGCCGAGACGATCAATTCCTAGTGTATAAAATCCGGGTGGAAGTCAGGGAAATACTCCTCAGAACCCAGACTCGGTCGTCACACGATAGAACCGTTTTGGATCAAGAAGCGCATTGGTTTCCACAAAGGAATACGGCCCCGACACCGATGGCATTGAAATCAGCTCGATCCAGTCAAGCAGACTGGGGGAAATATCGATCCGCAGGTTTAGCCCCGGCTCGGCATCGATCCTGATCTGAAACTGCCCGCCGGCCAGCATTCGATAGTCGGACAGTCTTGCCGGCGAGGGCGGAACGACGGCGGAATCCCATTGGCAGGCGTGATCCGGCGATTGCACCATCCGGCCTTGAATGGGTTCTTCATACTGGCATTCATTTATCCGGTTATAACACCTTCTACAAGTTCATATTTGTTACAGATCAGTTATAACCCATGGTAATTTCCCGAGTTTATTAGCGTCCATGAGTGTCCATGGGTGGTTCAGGGGTTTTATATGCGGTTTTCGGCAATTGCTTGCGGCTTGACACTCCCGGTTTGCCATGGGGTAATACCGCGGTTAACTAAATTTGAATTCCATGAAAACGATTCGTTTTTTACTCGCTGTCTCTTGCATCTCCAGCATCAGTCTTCTGACGCTGGCGGACGAGAATGATCCCCGCCAATGGATCGGCCACGATCGCACGCGCCCCCTCCCCGCCGTTGTGGATCCGGGCTATGCCAGCACCCAGGATCAACCCGGGAAAGCCCCGGCCGACGCCATCGTTCTCTTCGATGGATCGGATCTTTCGAAATGGGTAGCCGTGAACGGTGAGCCGACCCGGTGGATCATCAAGGACGGCGCCATGGAATGCGTCCCTGGCAGCGGTTATATCCGCACGCTGCAATGCTTCGGCGATGCCCAGGTTCACGTCGAATTCGCCTCGCCGGCCAAACCCGAGGGCTCCAGCCAGGGCCGCGGGAACAGCGGCTTTTTCTTCGGCGGCACCCGCTACGAAATCCAGGTGCTCGACAGTTACAACAACAAAACCTACGCCGACGGTTCCTGCGCCTCGATCTACAATCAGTATCCTCCCCTCGTGAACGCCTCCCGGCCGCCCGGTCAGTGGCAGAGCTACGACATCCTCTGGACCGCGCCGCGTTTTGAAGCCGATGGCAAGCTGCGTTCTCCCGCGCACATCACCCTTTTCCACAACGGCGTGCTGGTTCATCATAATGTCGAGCTATTGGGCGATACCGGCTGGGTCACCCGCGGCCCCTATCGGGCGCATCCCGAAAAACTTCCCATTTCCATCCAGGACCACGGCAATCCCGTCCGTTTCCGTAACATCTGGGTGCGCGAACTCGGCAAGACGGGCCGGCCCGAATTCTACCTCGCCGATAAGGTCCTCGACGGTTTCGCCGGCAAATATGAGGTGAACAGGGACTGGGTCGTCGATGTCACCCGTCGTGATGGCAACTTGTTCTTCAGATGGGCCGGCGAGGAGTTTCTCGTCTTCGCCACTTCCCCAAACCGTTTCTTTGCCAAAACGACCGACGTTCAGGTCGAGTTTAAACAGGAAGGGGATGATACTTACGCCTACTTCTCTGTCGGCGAGGATGGTGGCATGCGGGCCAAGAAGCTGAAGTGAGCTTCGCGCGATATCGCGCCACGCCGAAATCTTGAGGATGGTGATCGTGCCTTTGGTGCGCCGGCCGAGGCCATCTTTGCGCCTGAAATCCGACCCAGCCGGTCTCGGGATTGAATAAACCAAGGGCGTCGCCGTCCAAGTTCTTGGACGGCGTTACATCCATGTTATCAACTTAAAAGTCAACCTTTATAAATCCAATGAAAAGAATAATCTGCGCAACCCTTGTGGCGCTCTCAACCATGGTCGTTCTCAGTGGTTGTGTGGGACTTCAAGCGGGCGGGGGCACTAAAACCCAGATCCAGAAGCCAACGCTCGGCCAGCAGCTCATTGATCTCCAGGCCGCCAAAGACCGCGGGGCCATCTCCGAGGGCGAATACCAAATCCAAAAGGAAAAACTGCTCCACCAACCGTGACAGACATCCCCAGTGCTTATCCAGGTCTGCCGGCGAATCGATCAGCAGGCCAGATTGACTAACTCATCGCTTCAAGGCTGTGCCGCCAAAGACACACAGATCAACTCGCGGTTGTTGCGGGCGTAGACGCAACGATTGGCAAAAGCCGGGTGCGACCAGACCACCTGGCGCCCGCCACCGGACGAATCCATGTCGGGCTCCAGGAGATGCGCCCGGCTGATTTCCTCGTATCCCTTGGCGGACAGCCGGCAGAGTATCAAATCGCCGAGTTCATTAAAAATCAGGACGCGATCGCGATGCGTCACCATGAACACGGTGCACCAGCGTTCCTTCGGCTTTGTCCCTCCGCTGGTGGGCGCCAGCGTAGTCCAGACACGCGATCCGCTGTTTCCATCCAAACAGCACATCTCCCCATACAAAGAAACGCCATAAAGATAGTTGTTCTTTAATAGCACCGTGCTCAGAGTGGTATTGAATCCTTGCTTTTTCCATTCCCTTTCGGGAGCGCCACCCGTCGAGGCTTTCCACAGAATTTCGGGATCGGCCTTGCCCGGTTTAAATTCCATCATCAAGGCTCCTTCGTATTGGCTGGAGACCGCCAGTCGATTGCTCTCAATCGTCGGCGTGGTGATGGCCAGACCAGCGTTAACTGGATGTGGCACGAACCAGCGGAGTTCACCCGTTTCGGGCACCAAGCCGGCCAGGCCGCCCGCGTGCCAGACGATCAGTTGCCGCTGCCCGCCCAGCGGATGAATCAATGGCGCGCTATATCCCGGTTCGACCGCATCCAATGCCCTCCAAAGCTCCCGGCCGTTATGGCGGTCAAACGCCACCACCGCCTGGCCCGTTCCGCCCACCAGCAGAATCAATCGATCTCCATCGACGAGCGGCTGAATGGCATATCCGTAAAGCGGCACCTTCGCTCCGTAGTCCTGGACCAGATTCCTCCGCCAAACCACCTTGCCGGTGGCCGATTCCAGGCAAAGGAGATCCCCCATCGTGCCCAACGTATAGACGCGATCATCCCGAACGGTGGGTGTCGCTCGCGGCCCGGATCCATAAGCCGCCGAATACTTACACGGGTAGCTGTGAACCCAAAGAATCTTCCCGCTGGCCTCATCGACGGCAAGCACACGTTCCATTCCGACGGTTTTGTCCCTGAAATCCCAACTCGTCTTCACTTCGGTATCGGGAGCTTCCTCGGTCCTCCGATCCATCAAGAAGACGCGCCCATTGGCCACGGCGGGTCCAGAAAAACCGGCTCCAATGGCCACCCGCCAGCGCGCCATCAGACCCTTCGTGGGAAAGGTCTCCAAGATCCCATCTTCCCTCCAGACACCATCACGGTTCAATCCTCGCCATTGCGGCCAGTCGTCTGCCAGAGCAAAGAAACCGACTAATCCCAACCAGACAATCGCCAGCCGGTAACAGGCCGTGCTGAACAACCGCATCGCAGGTCGCTTTTCAATCAGTCCGGCCCCGATGCCGGCGAACCCAGGCTGACGTTCGATGTGTTTCACGTTGATTTGAATAGGGTAATAGGGATCCGAGGATTGTCCGGGACGCGACACGCTCGCCAGATCCCCGGGCGCCAATCCAAAACAAAATCGCGCCATCAAAATTCCCGATCTCCAAGCCGGCCGGGTTGCGGCAGGGGATACCGGCCATCTGCCCCCGCTTGAAGGGGAGCCGGTGAAGCCATGCCGAGCCGGTCCAGGCCTTTGCCGAATTCGTGCGAGTGATTGAGCATCTGCTCCCAGGTGACGACCTGGCCGGTGTGCACGGCCATTCGCCCCATCGCCGTCACCAGACTGGCCTCGGTGCCCCGTTGCGCTTCGTTATACGGTTTATCCTGGCGGATGGCCTCGATTAGCTCGTCCCATTCCAGTTGATACGGATTGGGTTCCGGTTGCGGAAAGGCCCAGGCGATTTGGTCTTCAGCAAAATTGTGCCCCCGGTAAATTCGGCATCGCGCGGGCGTGTGCATAAAAGTCGAGATCACGGCGGAACCTTGGGTGCCATGGGCGTAACTGGCAAACTGCTCGTGACACCCCGTCATGTTCCGCGCGTTCAGGGTCAGCTTCGTTCCATCCGCAAAGGTATACTCGATGGAGTAGGTGTCAAAATTCTGATCGACACACTGGCCCCGATAGCATCGCGCGCCCAATCCCTCGGCACGAATCGGCCACGCGTCTTTCATCCAACAGCACTCGTCCACATTGTGAGCCACGTAATCCTGAAACAACCCGCCGCTGGCCCACATAAAACTCAGATAGTTCTTCGTCTGCCAAAGCAACTCGCTCATGGACTCCGATTTGGCCTCGATGAATCCCGCCGGTCCCACCAACCGATAAGTCCTCATGGCCACAATATCGCCAATCTGCCCCGACTTGATGCGATCATACAAGGCCCACCGCGCCTTGCAGTGACGACACATCAGCCCCACGCCCACCTTCAAGTTCTTCTTCTTCGAGGCCTCGGCCAACTGGAGCATTTTCCGGGTCGTGGGCCCGTCCACCGAGACCGGTTTCTCCATGAAAACATGCAAGCCCTTCGCAATCGCATAACCGAAATGAACCCAACGAAAGGCCACCGGCGTCGTCAAAATCACCACATCACCCGGATTCAGGCAATCCATCGCCTTTTGATAGGCATCGAATCCAATGAACCGCCGTTCCGGAGGGACATCCACCTGGGATTCCTTGACCCCCAAAATCCAACTGTCGGCCGATCCTTGTTTGCGATCCGCCGTTTGCCGCAAAGCCCCCAAACTGCGATTCAGGCGATCCTCGAAAATGTCGGCCATCGCCACGAGCCGGATGGGACCGCTCCGGGTAGCCAGGGCGTTCGAAGCGGCTCCCGTCCCCCGCCCTCCGCACCCGATGAGGGCCGCCTGAAGTTCGTTCTTCTCGGCCGCATACCCGGGTTTCGCCGTGCCAATCGCCACGCTGGCGCCGATCAAGGCCCCGCCAGTTCTGCTCAGAAAATCGCGCCGAGTCGTCAAAGACGTTTGTGTGCTATTCATAGGCTTATGGATGTCCCCATGTTGTTCAATCTAAACCCAACGCGCAAATGATTTCTCCACCGCGTGGGGCACGCCGCCTTCCACGCGAAGGCCAAGACCCCTGATCCGGCGATGGGCCATAGGCAACGCCTCCTGGCAAAATCAGTATTCCACCTGCCATGATTCGCCGGCAATTCTCCCCATGAACCACTCGTTTCGGAGGGCCGAGTTACACAAGGCCCTGGAACCCATTTTTGTGGGCTCGCGGCGCTCGTCCCTCCAAGGTTCGTGGACGCAACGCGCGGTTTTGAGATCTCTGGTGGCTTGACGGAATCGCCTGCCCCAGAGACGATAAGCCAATGAAATTTGATGACTTGGGCGAGGCCGCCAACGAGCAGCTTCCCATCGGCATCTTTGACAGCGGAGTGGGAGGCCTGACAGTGGTCCGAGCCGTCCGACGCGCCTTGCCCCACGAAGACATCGTCTACCTGGGCGACACCGCGCGGGTCCCTTATGGCTCAAAATCCCCCAGCACGGTAGTCCGATTCTCCTGCGAAGACACCCAGTTTCTCCTGCATCACCACGTGAAGGCGGTGATTGTCGGGTGCAGCACGGTGTCCGCCTGGGCCTTACCCATTCTGGAACAACGTTTCGAGGTGCCGGTGTTCGGCGTGATCCTGCCGGGCGTGCGAGCCGCCCTCGAGCAAACCCGCAACGGCCGGATCGGGATCATCGGAACCCAAGGCACTGTGCGGAGCTTGGCCTATGATCGTTCAATTCTCAGCCATCGGCCCGACGCCCATGTTTTCTCCCACGCCTGTCCCCTGCTGGTTCCGCTGGTCGAACAAGGCTGGATCCATCACCCGGTCACCCAGATGGTTCTGAAGGAGTATCTGGAGCCGCTGTTGCGACATAGGATTGATACCTTGATCCTGGCGTGCACCCACTTTCCCTTGCTGCGGGAAGCCATTCGCCAGGTGGTGGGCGAAGAGGTGATCCTGGTGGATTGCGCCGATACCTGCGCCCGTTTCACACACCAACGTCTGGAAGAACTCCATCTCCTAAACTCGAACCGGCGCCGGTCGGGGCATTTGCAGGCCTTTGTCACCGACGAACCCGAGCGGTTCACCAAGCTGGCCAAACGCTTTCTCGGTTCCCGAATCGAACCCGCCCTGCAGGTGGTCCTCCCTCAAATGTGAGGGTCTTCAAAGGTGTAGCCAGCGAGACCTTCCTCGGGTAGAATCCACGCCTATGATTCAGAGATACTCGAGGGCCGAGATGCGGGAAATCTGGGCCGAACAACGCAAGCTGGAAATCTGGTTGCAAATCGAATTGCTGGCGGCGGATGCCCTTTGCAGGAACGGGCTGATCCCCAAGAAGGACCTGGCTCAGATGAAACGGCGGGCGGCCTTCAGTCTCGAACGCTGCAAGGAACTTGAGAGGACTCTGAACCATGATGTCATTGCCTTTACCACCAATGTCGCCGAGAACATTGGCGCGCCGGCCAGCCGGTGGCTGCACTTCGGGCTGACCAGCAGCGACATCCTGGACACGGCATTCGCGGTCCAAATGGTCCAGTCCGCCGATATTCTGCTGGACGACTTGAGGGCGTTGCGAAAAGCCATCGGCCGCAAGGCGCGTCAACACCGACTGACCCCCATGATCGGGCGCAGCCACGGCATTCATGCCGAGCCCACCACTTTCGGCCTGAAAATGGCCCTCATGTACGATGAGTTCGGCCGCGCCATCCGTCGCCTGGAATCCGCCCGATATTCGGTCGCGGTGGGCAAGCTTTCCGGCGCGGTCGGCACCAGCGCGCATCTCGCCCCGAAAATCGAATCCTACGTTTGCGCCAAACTGGAGCTGCGTCCCGCCCCGATCGCCACCCAGGTCGTTCAGCGCGACATCCACGCGGAGTTCATCACCACCCTGGCCCTGATTGCCGCCAGCATCGAACGTTGGGCCACCGAATTCCGGCACCTCCAGCGGACCGAAGTCCTCGAAGTCGAGGAGTTTTTCGCCAAAGGCCAGAAAGGCTCCAGCGCCATGCCTCACAAACGCAACCCGATCACCGGCGAGCGTCTCACGGGTCTGGCCCGCGTCCTCCGCGGCAATGCTGTCGCCGCCCTCGAGAATGTCGCGCTCTGGCACGAACGCGATATCAGTCACAGCTCAGTCGAACGGGTGATCTTCCCGGATTCCTGCACGTTGCTGGATTACATGCTGGTCACCCTAACCCAGCTGGTGGACGGCTTGATCGTCTATCCGGACAACATGAAGCGCAACCTCGAGTTGTCCCTGGGTCTATGGAACTCGCAAGCCGTCCTGCTGGCTCTGATCCGGAAAGGATTGACGCGTGAGGAGGCCTACGATCTGGTGCAACGCTGCGCCATGAAAACCTGGCAGGCCAAACACGCCGGCGCCACCGATGCCGATTTCAAAATCCAACTGCTCGCCGATCCCGACGTGGCCCGGCATCTTTCCCGCAAAGAACTCGATCACCTCTGCCAGGTCCAATTCCACTTTCGACACGTCCAATCCAGGTTCAAGCAGGTGGGTCTGGGGTGAGTTCAATTGTCGCTCAGATCGAGAACTTCATTCGTGATCACGGTTTAATCCCGGAACGCCGTGCCGTTCTAATCGCCGTCTCCGGCGGCCTCGATTCGGTGGTTTTACTCCGCATCCTTCATCAATTGGCCGGTCGCCATCAATGGAAACTGGCGGTGGCCCATTTCAATCATCAACTGCGCGGTCGCGCCAGCGAGGCGGACCACGACTTCGTGCAACAGACCGCGGAAGATCTCGGCCTTCCGTTCCACAGCGCCCGAGGTAATGTGCGCCAATGGGCTAAGGACCTTAAGCTGTCGATTGAAATGGCCGCGCGACAACTCCGATATCAGTTCCTGATCCAAACCGCGACTCGCCTCTCCCTCGATCGCATCGCCCTGGGGCATCATGCCGATGATCAGGTGGAACTGTTCTTTCTGCGCCTGCTGCGAGGCGCGGGAGCCGTCGGTTTGTCCGGAATGAAACCTCTAACCCACGCCCCAGGCGTTCACCGCATCCAATTGGTGCGCCCCCTGCTAGCCGTCACCCGATCCGACATCCAACTTTGGGCGACAACACATCATCTTGCCCATCGCGAGGACGCCTCCAATCGACTCCTGCAATATCCTCGAAACCGGGTCCGCCATCAGTTGCTGCCCTGGTTAAAACAGCATTTCCAGCCCGCCCTAACTCCCATCACCCTCCGGACTGTCGAATTGCTTTCAAGCCAAGACGACCTCGTGAACCAAATGGCCCAGCGCTGGATGAAATCCCCCAAACCCGGCGCCTTCCTGCGACTGCCAATTGCCGTGCAACGGTCCTTAATCCAAGCCGGTCTCATCGCCGCCGGTTTGAACCCCACCTTCGATCGCATCGAGAGCCTCCGAGTCCATCCCAACACAAAAATGAGCGCCGGCCCCGGCCTTTGGGTATATCTCAATGACCTTGGACAGGTGGTCCCATGGAAACAGAGACAAATCTCGAGAAGTGTCGAGGCCCTCCCCTTGGTTCTCAGACGACAAGGTGAGGTCGAGTTCGGCTCAATCATGCTGCATTGGTCGATCCATCGACAGAATCCAACCGCAGCCTTGCCATCCCGCCAACCTAAGATTGAGCATTTCGATGCCGACCCGATTGGGAAAAGAGTCATTCTGCGGCACTGGCAACCGGGCGATCGTTTCCAACCCATCGGCATGCCAAAACCGGTCAAGGTCCAGGACTTGTTCGTCAACAACAAGATCCCCCGAGGAAAACGCCACGAAATCGCAATGGCCCAAACGGAAAATGGCGTTATCTTCTGGATTCAGGGACTCCGCATTGGCGACGCGTTCAAGCTCACTTCCCAAACCCGACGACGACTGGAATGGTCCTGGACCGACCAACCGGATACCCGCACCTCCAAGTGATCCGCAAGTATTTGAATAAGGGTCCGTCAAGATATAAGCTATACATTCGTTGCACTCAAATTGGCCTGGGGCAAGGCACGAGGGAAGGAGTGTATCCGCAGCGATACTCGACCGACCGAGTAACGAAGCCCCGGGCAAAAGAGCCGCCGCCTCTGATAATGCCCATCCCCCCTCAACCGTCCTTCTTCAACCTTTACATGATTTCCCGATCCTCTGAAGTCACCCCACAAGCGCTCATCAACGGTACCAGCCTAAAAGTGTTGCTCGATTCCGACATCAAGCGTATCGAATCCCGGCCCAGCACACAACGTCATAACTGCCCGCACAATCCCAAGCTGTTGCCTGACCAGCCTCTCTAATCAAAAACGCTGCGGTCTGGCTGTCATCAAACAGCCGCTTAATCTTGTTTCGGATGCATGTGACAGATAGACTTCCAGTGCATGAGGTTTCCCATAATCCTTTCGCTGGGATTGAGTGCGGTCGCTGTTATGATCGGACTTTCCGTTGTTTGGCTGCCGGCCCCCCTGTCTAGCAGTGCACCAGCCTCCAAGTTCTCTGCCGAACGAGCTTGGCGGCATGTCAACATCATCGCCCAAAAGCCACATCCCGCCGGCTCACAGGAGAACATTCGAGTTCGAACTTACCTCGAGTCAGAATTGAGCAGTCTCGGACTTGTCGTGCGTGTCCTTCCCGCCAACCATGGCCAATTGCGCCTCGCCAACATTTACGGCGAACTGGCCGGAACCGATGGGGTACGGCCGTGTATTCTTCTGGTGTCACATTACGATTCTGTGACAGGAGGGCCGGGGGCGGCCGACTGCGCGAGTGGCGTCGCGACTCTGCTTGAGACTTTGCGTGCCATACGGGCTGGTCCCCACTTAGGCAACAGCGTTGCGGTCCTGTTCACCGATGGCGAAGAACTCGGAATGGCCGGGGCCAAGGCATTCATACGAGATCATCCCGAACTGTGGCGAGATATCCGAGTCATCCTCAATCTTGAAGCTCGTGGAAATCAAGGTCCGGTAATTATGTTCGAAACCAGCCCAGGCGCAGGCATGCTGATCACGCTGCTCAGCAAACAATGCCCCTATCCCATTGCCTGTTCTTACTCTCGTGAGATCTATCGACGGTTGCCTAATGACACCGATTTCACCGAGTTCCTGGAAGCCGGCCGTGCGGGCATGAATTTTTCCTTCATTGGAGGTCTTGAATACTACCACTCACCGAACGACACACCGGAAAACCTTTCCCGAAGGACGCTCCAACACTATGGCTCTTACCTACTGCCATTGACAATCGCCATGGGTCAAGCGGCGCTTGTGGAGCTCGATCAGGCAACGAATTCAGCCGAAGCAACATATTTTCCCCTGTCGCGCGGCTTATTGGTGCGTTATCCTCAAAAGATTGGAACCGCCCTCCCTTGGCTGACGCTCTTCCTGTTTGCGCTTGCAGTCATGCGTCAGCGAAAACTCCTGCGTCCAGGCCGGATCATCGGCGGCCTTATCATCGGATTTCTGGCTATCGTTCTTTCAGCCGGGTTGAGTTTTCTGACACTTAAGCTGCTCCGTTGGGCACACAATCCTGCCGGAAAAGGCCTTTTCATCGTAGGACTGCCTTTTGAGGAAGCCTATCTGCTGTTGCTGGTCTTTGGCGCAGCCGCAATCACGCTGGGATTGAATGCATGGCTATTGCGTCGGTTGCATCCTGAAGAAAGGCTGGTCTGCGCATTGCTGCCATGGTTCGGATTCATGGTCGTGACGGAATGGTATGCGCCAGGCGCTGCCTACGTTTTTCTCTGGCCAACCATCCTCGGCATCCTTGCGATGCTGCTGCCCGCAGGCAAAACCGGTACCCCCAACACGTTCTTAAGAAGGGCACTGACGGCCATGCCAGCCCCGTTACTGCTCGCTCCGGCGCTCTTCCTGTTGAATCAAGCCGTTACCATCGGAATTGCCCCTTTCTCCGCAGCACTCGCAGCCATTGCGTTTAATTTGGCGTGCGCACCTGGATTCCGGGCGGATTCAGCCCCAATGATACCTCCCGCCTCCACTTGACCAGTTGGTGTCTTACTGCAGCCCCTATACCAAACCCCAAAGCAACCGCCACTAATGGGAGCGGGATAAACACACAAAACCGATGGGTTCCTCAAGTTATGGCGGGATGTGCCGTTAGCGTAAATATATGACCGTCTCCAGTGAGCCTGCGATTTCGTTGCTGGAAAGCGTGATGATCGCCGAGAAAACCCGTACGGACCTCGGCGTCGCGGTGTTGAAGAAAGCACAAGATGTGACCGAAGCTCAAGGCGCAGCAATGATTCAATTGTTGGAGCAAGCTGGATCGAATTCGATCGCCGAGCACCTGGACGCTTACGCCTGAGCGTCAAACGAAATCGCCCATATTGCGCTGATTCAGCCCTCTTATTAGTCTGAAATCGCTGTCGGTCCGGGATAGGCCACTAAGGAGCAAGCCTAACCCGGTAGAATCGTCTGCTAATGCTGTTCGAGTTCGGGGGGGTGAAAACGAAGGGCATGGCAAGCGGACAGGCCGTCTGCAGACTGTTCCACCGAATGAGATTATCGGAAGCCTCAAGGATGTAATCGGGCCCAACCGCTCCGCTGAAGCGCAGCACGAAGTGGCCATCGGCCATAAGCTCCGGCGTCAAGCGCACGGGTTGAAGCTGGTTAACAACGACAAAGAAAACCCACCTTGCGCTTACCGGCGGGGTGGTGTCGTCGGCAACCTCGAACTCGATGCGATGGGTGGTCCCGGCGGCTGATACCGGCGGGCGCCAGCTAAAGACCCCGGTCTCGGAGTGGATCGTCGCTCCCTCGGGCGAGGTGACCAGAGAGAAAGTCAGGCGCCTTGAGGGATCGAATTGCAGACCATCGTTGGTGAACGTGACAGATTGGCCAGCGTTGACCTCAAAGCAATTCGTCAGCACGGTGACTCGCGGTAATACCGCCAATTTCGCCTTGCGACTGATCATGGCGCCCAACGAATTGGAGATGGCGACGCTGTAATCCCCGGCGTCGGCCGGCTGCGCATTGACGATCAGGTAAGTATCTTCGGTGGCCCCTTCAATGTCTGCGCCGTTCAGTTGCCATTGATAGCTCATGGATTGGCCGCCAACGGCTTTTGCCGAAAAGCTTGAAGTGCTTCCAAAGGCCACGGACTGGTCCCACGGTTGCACGGTTAAGTGCAGCGCGCCATCCCGGAGTAAGACGAGGTTGAAGCTGGCTCCGGCCGCGATCGCAACGACATTGGGCAAGTCCTTGGGACGGGGCCTATCCCCGACCATCTCGCCCCATTCCACCACTCTGCCGTCGGACTGGAGCGCCAGGCTGTGTCTGTCACCCGCGCTGATCGCCACAACATTGGCTAATTCCAGCGGGACCTCCGTTGCGCCTTGCCAATCGGAGCCCCAGCCCACAACGGTTCCGTCCGATCGAAGCCCGAGTCCGTGAGCTTGGCCCGCGGCAAGCGCGATCAGATTTGTCGCGCTGGGAGGCGCGTCGAAGACGGCGCCGAAAGATAATCCCCATCCCACAATACCTGCAACCGAAACGAAAGCTGTGGCGCTGGTGAGGATTTGCTCCCCATTGTTTACAACCACGCGGTAAGGACCCGATTGCGCGGGCTGCGCGTTCATGAGCCGAAGCGATGAGGTAGTTGCCCCCCGCAGGTTCGTGCCCATAAACTGCCACTGGTAACGAACAGGCGAAGTACCATCGGTCGCGACGGAGATTTGAACGCTACCACCGATCCGGACAGAGTGGCTTTTCGGTTGAGAGACAATCTCCAGTGGCCGAGGAACCTCCACCAATCCACTCGTCAGATACGTGTTCGACCTGTCGGCCCAGGATGCGTGTTGAGCCGGCGGCAGCATTACCACGTAAAACTCGGTGGTTGCCGGGTTTGTATTCGGCTCACCCGGAGACGGCCATTTGTGCAAGTCACTCATCAGGCCACTGCTCCACTCAAACTCGTGCGAGCGGTCGGTGAGGTTGGTGGAGTTCACCATGGGATCCAGGTCGTGCAAACCGATCCAGAGCTCTCGGCCCACGCCACCGTAACTCGAGAAGTTGCGCTGTATCCACTGGTCCTCGCCGAAGTCATTAATCGTCGCCAAATGTCCACCCAGTACAACCGCCGTGGCTTCAGCATCGGTCCAGCCGGTAATAGCTGTGATGATTGGCGTGGTAGGTCATCGGTCCGGCGAGAATCCTCACTGGATATTGCCCATAAGACTGTCCAAGGCCGGTCGTGTGCCCGAACGTTTGGATCACCCCTGTCATGATTGCCGCAGCCGACCTCCGCGCCAGGCGAATACTCCGTCGCATTCTCCCTCGGCTCGTAATGCGCTGGGGCCTTGCTGGTTCGACGACCTTCTGCATAATCCCCTGTCCTTACCGTATCTGGCGGGTAGCTTTCCCCTGGCCCGCAGCCATGAGGGCCAACTCGAGCGCTGGCAGAATCACATCTGCTCTAACCAAAGCTGCGCATTTCTTCATTCACAATGGCTCCCGGCCTGGCTACTACGATCGAGCGCGGAGCAAAGCAAGAGCCATTCGTTGAAAGGTATTGCCACGCCGCAATTACATCCACACCATGTTTCTTTCGAAGTTAAAAAGTGATCTCACTTTTCACAAGCCATTTCTCCGGGAACCCGAACATGCGGGAATACCCGCGCAATGGGAACCGTGGAGCGCGCCAAACGCTTCGCAATATGCGTGGACGAACAGCAATACAACCCGGATAGCACGACGATGGGCTTTCATGGTTAAGGGCTCGTGGATGTTCTAAACCGATGGAATGTCTGAGATCTTGAGACAACCGACGCGGCGGGATAAATCCCGCGCTCCAGCCTGTCGATTGGCTCTCGCTTCGGAACCGGGAACAATCGGCGCGCGGAATTCATTCCGCAGAACGATCCGCCCACTACATCCCTCCGATTTGATTCGTGTCTATTGGCGTTGATTGGCGGTTAGAGTTTTTGCGTGTATCTTGCGTGCGGATTTGGGAGGTCCCTCCGCCCTTGCGGGATATACGGATGAGGGATCCCATATCCGCCTTGCCGGACGTGGAATCCCTGAATCCCTGCTGTCGCCGAAGATAATTGCTGATAGCGTGCACTTTACTATTGTCGGTATCGTTAATAACCCTGTTTAGGCTCGATTTTGGAGCCTGCTTCTGCGTCGTAAGGCGCCACCGCCTCTCAAAACGCCCATCCCCCCTCAACCGTCCTTCTTCGACCTTTACGTGATTTCCTCATCCTCTGAAGTCACCCCACTAGCGCTCATCAACGGTACCAGCTTAAAAAGAGGCCTAATAATCCCCTTTGAGTCCGGCATTTATCGATATCGAAATTGACAGGTTATTCCACAGCAATCACTTCCTTTGGCGACAGTAGACCTACTCTCAAATCCCCGGCGAGCCCAGGAAATCGAACTGACCCGCCAAAGCAAACAGGCGGCGTTGGAGAAGCTCTTGAACCAACGGAACGACTATTTGGAAACCCACCCCCGGGCGCGAGTGGACACCGCGCAGAAAACCGTGCAGGCCCGAGCCCTCAAATTGAAGATCAGTGGCTGGCTTTCCTTCAAGACGGCGGGACGGAAGCTGGTGCTGGAAGTCGATCCGGACGCGCTGGCGGAGGAACGAAAGCTCGACGGCTGTTATGTGATCAAAACCGATTTGCCGGTCCCCCGAGCCAGCACTCAGGTGGTGCATGATCGCTACAAGGATTTGACCCGGGTCGAGGCGAATTTCCGCACGTGCAAGACGGTGGAACTGGAACTGCGTCCGGTGCATGTGCGCTTGGAGGCGAGCACGCGCGGGCATGTGTTCGTCGTCATGCTCGCCTATCGGTTGATTCAGGAATTGCAGCAGGATTGGGCCGGTGAAGATCTAACGGTCGAGGAGGGCCTCAAACAACTGAGTGGTCTCTGCGTCACGGAGGTGGTGGTCAATGGCAAGATCAAAGACCAATTAGTCCCCGAAGGGCGTCCCCAAGTGAAGAAATTGCTCGAACTGGCCCAGGTTGACTTACCCAAGAAACTCCGCTATCGCGGCACGGTCGTGTCCACTAAGAAGAAGCTCACTCAGTCCAGGCCAAAGCGATTGAAATGAGTAGGTTACGTGCGAAATCGCTATGTCTTTAAAAAGGAACTTCCGATCCAGGCTGCAGAAGCCTTCCCCAACCCCGTCGACGGCTGGACTTACCTTTACAGCGGCGATCAACTCCAAATCGATGAGCCGGCCCTGGACGGTACTTGGACGCACGACAACGGTTCCGATGCCTTCAAGGGAGATCCCATCGGCGGCGTCCTTGATCCGGTGAATAACCCCGATAATGCTCCGGGCGGCGCAATCCTGCTCACAAATGGCGCCACGAAGTATCTGCGCATCCAGGACACCGGCGACCCGCGCGATTATGATGGCAGCGAGACCACGTGGGAAGATCCCTCCAACCGGAAGATCTACTTTGGCCACTACCTCTCGCAGGAACTTCCCGATGAAGACAGTCTCGCCATCCTGGACAATGGCGTTACGTTGACATTTCGGGCGCGCATCCCGACACCAGCAAAAGCGGGCGGTCCGCTCGATCCCCTTCATCGGGACGGTCGCAACACGGCCGGCACTTACCCAAACAACGGCGTGCTTCCGTATCCCGAAGGCGGTGACGGCTACCTCACCAGCGATGGGGCCAAGGGCAACTTCGTCATCCGGCAGATCGGTGATGGCACCCCAGACCATCCCGGCGCCGCGATTGCGCTTTCACTCACCGTCCCCACCGACACCCCGGGCGGCAACCCCGACTCAGGCCGGGCGGGTTTCGCCGGGCTGACCATGAACGAGCGCAATGGCCCTAATGTGAGCGGCGCGGTAGACTTCGGCGAGGGCTCCGGAGAAAACAACTTCGCTCTCGATCCCACAGACTGGCACGAGTTTTGGATCTGCATCCGCAAGACCCGCGACCCCATCAAGGCCGGCGCGACGCACGACGTCTTTGTCTTCCGAGACGGCAACCTGGAGGCGACCTCGCACAAGGTGACGGCGGGCGACGGCTCGGACTTGGACGCCGGATCGTTCATCGCCACAGGCGGTTCGGCCACGCCTCAAAATTACGCAATCGATATTGATTGGTTCGGCTACAAAAAGGCTTTCACCCTCCCCCAGGACGGCAAAGTACCGCCCGATGTCACCGTCACTCCCGTGGGCGGGACCATGTCCTACGCGGCACAAGGCGGGTTGACGATTGATGTCGAGGCGCTCATGCCCGGAAGCTCCATCAAAGCGACGGGATTCCAGATGACGTTGAACGGCGCGGATGTCAGCAACCAGTTGACCCTGACCGGCACGGACAATGACGCCTTCCGGACTGCCAAATACACCGGCCTGACAGCAAACCGGCTCTACACCGCAGTCGTCCGGGTCACCGATTCCTCAGGGCTCACCACGGAGGTCGTGTCCGAATTCGACACCTTTATCACGACTAGCGGGATGACGATCGAGTCGGAAGACTATAACTTTGACGCCGGGTCCTTCCAGGACGTCTCGGGACCCGGGGGTTATATGAGTCTCATGGGAACGCCCGACGTGGATTTTTTAGATTCCACCATGGAAACTTTCAATGAGGCCTACCGGACCGCCGACGCGGTGGACATGGACGACGGTACCGACGTGACCCGGCAGGTGTTCACCGAAGCCGGAGTGCCGGATTATCAAGTGAATGGAATAACCCCAGGCGAATGGCTGAACTATACCCGCACGTTCCCCAACAAAGTTTATACACCTTACCTGCGGGCCGGCGCGGGCGCCGACCGCCAACTGCGGTTGGACCGCGTGACGGGTGACAAGTCCCAGCCAAATCAAACCACAAAGCCGGTCGGCCTTTTCCTGGCCGCCCAAACACGGACCGTAAACACCTACCAATACTTGCCGCTCGTCGATGCCTTTGGCACCGCGCGCTCGCTGCGGCTCTCTGGGCAGACAACCCTGCGGTTGACCGCAGTCGACGTTCAGGACGACGTCAACCATAACTACTTGCTCTTCCTGGATGCCGGAGCTGAGGCCTCGGTGCTCCCTTGGGCATCCTCAGTGGCGCCGGCACCGAACGCGCAAGACGTGGCAGCCAACGCTGTGATTGCCGTGTCGCTGGCGGATGGCGACAGCCCGGTCAAGCTCGAGAGCATCCAGATGTTATTCGACGGCAACGACGTGACCGCCGATCTCAACCGGCAGGACACCGCCGCAGGCGCGGACGTGAGCTTTAATCCCGGCGGCATGGCCTCGGGCACAACCCATACGGTGCAACTGACCTACGGCGACACCACCGGCGGCACCGAAAGCCGGACTTGGTCTTTCAAGATCGCCGGCACGCTCTCGACCGGGATCAAGATCGCCTGGGTGAGCTTCCATCCTGCCGACAACACACCCTCCACCGACGCCGCTGCAGCCGGCTTTACCGAGGCGCCGGACGTGGGCTACACCCGGTTGCTCGCCGAGCAAGGGCATGCGGTCACACGCATCGTTACTTCGGGCACTCCGGATACTGCCCTGCTCAATACGCTCCACCTGGTCGTCATCAGCCGATCGGTGCCAAGCGGCGATTATCAAGACCCGGCCGAGACGCTGGCCTGGAACGGAATTACGGCGCCCACCATGATCCTGGGCGGTTACATCCTCCGCGGAAGCCGGCTGGGCTTCACAACGGGGGATACTATCCCGGATACGGCTGGCAGCGTTAGCTTGAAAGCGGTTAATCCTGAGCACCCAATCTTTGCCGGCGTGACGCTGGATAGGGCCGGCGTGATGGTGAATCCGTACGCGAACCTTGTGTCTTACAACGGAACCGCGCAGCGCGGCATTTCGGTAAACACCGATCCACTGGCCGACGGTGGAGTCATCATCGCCACCATCGCCACGGCAGGTGATCCGGCGGCCAACGGCATGGCAATCGCCGAATGGCCGAAGGGCGCTGTCATGCACAACCGGGGCGATACCCTCGGCGGGCGACGCCTGGTGTTTCTCAGTGGCAGCCGGGAGCAAACTTCCGGGTTGACTTCACAGGGCGCAGGGATCTACGACCTCGCCGACGATGGCGCCAAGCTGTTCCTCAATGCCGTGAATTATATGACAAAGGCGCCAGCCGTTCAACCCAAGCTGGCCATCAGCCGCGACCAAATGAATGTCATCGTCTCATGGGAGCCTGCCGGCGGCACTCTCGAGTCCTCGCAGGATCTCACAACCTGGACGCCCGTCCCAGGTGCCGCCAGCCCGGCGACCCTGCCGATCGGGAACACAAGTGTCTTCTACCGCGTGAAGCAGTAGTTTGCCGCACTTCAATCCATCGGCGGGACGAGTTCCACAAGTTCCCAGACTTCCCACCGGGGTTGGGAATCGCAGAGCTCATCCCGCCAAAAACCTCGATGAGCTTCGCCTTGGATTGGATGCTGTCGCGGTGCGAGCAAAACCGGAGAGCCTTGGATTGGATGCTTGCGATTATCCGAAACCTTGGTAGAACGTAGGGCATGCTTGGTGGCAGTCTGGCAAACGGATACGGTGTGACTCAGACCAGACTGTTGCCACAACTGTCATAATGCCGCGATTTGAACCTAATTCAAATCGTAAGTCATTGTGAATCAACGATTGCCGGTGTGGCGAAATGGCAGACGCAACGGACTTAAAATCCGTTGGAGGTAAAACTCCGTGTCGGTTCGAGTCCGACCACCGGCACCATTTGGAAGTGGCGCAATATGAGTGAGTTATGAGGACAGGGGTGTGCAAGTGTGCCTAAAACTGTGCCTAACGTGACTACACCGTCATTACTCCGCCAGAATTCGCCACTACTCGCCCACTACTCATTAACGCTGATCCCCGGACGTCGGCCATCTTGTGCTCATGACACAAATCATGAACCAACGATACCGAATCTACCGGCGTCAGGCAGGGGTTTTCTACCTGTTTGACCGCGACACCGGGAAACGCGAAAGCCTCGACACCAAGGATGTCCGGGAAGCAACCCGGCTCTTGCACGCCAAAAACGAGGCCTTGGCGAATCCACAAATCAACCGGCAAATTGCCCGCGCTTATCTGGCAGTCAGTGATCCTTTGATCAACCAGCGCACCTGGCAGACCGTCATCGAGGAGATCATCAAGCTCAAGAAGACTGAGAACCAGCAACGATGGATTCGCGCTTCCCACGATAAAGCCTTTGACCTCATCCGAAATGTGGTGGTCATGGAAACGCGCCCCGAGCACTTTCTCCGGGTATTGGAGACTGGCACGGTTTCAACCAACGTCTTTTTGCGACGATTACACAACTTCGCCCTGGATATGACCTGGCTGCCGTGGCCAGTCATTCCCAAGAAACAATGGCCGCCGGTCAGATTCCAGGTGAAACGGGCCATCACTGCCGAGGAACACGGCCTGATTCTGGCCTACGAACGGAATCCGGAAACGAATGCCTTTTACCAACTTTGCTGGCATTTGGGCGGCTCTCAGAGCGATATTGCCAACCTAAAAGCCGAGGACATTGACTGGGAGCATCAATCCATCAGCTACCATCGCCGGAAAACCAATCAGGTCGCCATCCTCAATTTCGGCGACCAGGTTAGCGACTTGCTGCGCTCACTGCCAAAAGAAGGATTGCTGTTTCCCCGGATGGCGCGGACACATGAAAAACACCGCGCCCAGGATTTTCGACGCCGATGCGACAGCCTTGGAATTAAGGGGGTGACGTTGCATTCCTACCGTTACGCGTGGGCCGAACGCGCAAAATCGGCTGGTTATCCCGAGCGATTCGCCATGGCGGCGCTGGGCCATAACAGCCAGGCGGTCCACCGGGCGTATGCCAAGAACGCTCAAATGGTCCTCCCCTCCCTGGAGTCCTTTGAGAAAACTGGACGCAGGAAGAAGCTCCAGGTCATCCAGTCCCCCTCGACGCCCAACTCGGAACCGGCTGTGGCGGTCCTGGCCTAATCGAATCAGGCCTTTAGCATGATGAATCGGAATAAAACGGTGTTTTTTGACGGGGCATCGCGCTTTGGGGTAAACTGGACAAGAGAGAGGTGAACGGTGTCCATGCCGCCGGAATTCTGCTTGCGCATAGGGGAGTTGTTGGATGGCCGCGCGATGCAATGCCAAAAGAAATGAACTACAGCTTGAGTTGTTTGGACTGAGTTTACCGACTTATGAAACCATTGACACAATACGGCCGACTGGCCGAGAACCACTGGCGGGAGTTCCTCCCGAGAATGGTTGCCGAATTGGAAGCGAAGGGATTGCTTTCCCAGATGTTGCGGGAGGCAGAGGTGAAAACGGCTCTGGAACTGGACACCCTGCGACGCCAATTTGTCCAGCAGGGATTGACGCCCCCACAAGCCCACGATCAGGCCTGGGAGATGGTCCGGGAACGATACATCTTGCTGCCCCCCGAGGCATAGCGGAAATCTCCCAGGAAGACAATCCCCCACTTGTCGCAAAGGCAATTGCCGCCCCAGAGCCAGTAAGGCTTCGCAATCAAAGCAATTATCGCATCACCGACGCCGACGAAATCGGCGTCGGTTCGCTTAAGCGGAAATGCCATGATAATCTTGCCGCCATCGAACTGCTCAAGCAGTTGGAAACTGAATCCCGCCCGGCGACCCAGGATGAAAAACGCAAGCTGGTCCGCTTTGTTGGTTGGGGTGGCTTGCCGCAGGTTTTCGATGCCTGGAACGATGAATGGCAGCCAGAGCGGGAAAGATTGGAAGCAATTCTGTCCCCCGCTGAACTCGAATCAGCCCGTGCCACCACCCTCAACGCTCATTATACCGCTCCCGTCGTTATTAAGGCCATGTACGCGGCTTTGCAGCGTTTTGGATTCGAGCAAGGCCGAGTGCTGGAGCCTGCCTGTGGCCTGGGTCATTTCATTGGCCTTATGCCTGATGAAATGCATGGGCGATCACACGTAACCGGTGCTGAAATCGATTCGGTCACGGCCCGGCTGACCAAATTCCTTTATCCTGACGCCGATATTCGGCACCAACCGTTCGAGGAAACCAAGCTTGCCGATGGCTTCTATGATGTGGCGATATCGAACATCCCCTTTGGTGACTATCGCCCCTTCGATCCGCGATTCAAAGCCTGGAAATTCGCCATTCACGATTACTTCTTTGCCGCGACACTGGAAAAAATCCGCCCGGGCGGGTTGATTCTGTTTGTCACCTCGAAGGGCACCTTGGATAAGCAGGATGGCGCATTGCGGGAATATGTCTCCCAACAGGCTGATTTGCTTGGCGCAATCCGACTTCCCAATGACGCATTCAAAAAGAACGCGAACACGGAAGTCACGACGGACATTGTGATGCTGCGAAAGCGCCGCCCCGGCGAGCTTCCCAATGGGGAAGCATGGAAGGAACTGGCCACGATCACCAACTCGGTCGGCGAAGCCATTACGATCAACGAATATTTTGCCGCCCATCCAGAAATGATGCTGGGAGAGATGCGCCTGGCGGGACGCATGTATCAACGCGGTGAACCGACTCTGGTTGGCAATGGCCGTGATCTGGGTGAACAACTGGCCGAAGCGATTGCCTTGTTGCCTCGCGATGTCTTCCAACCACAAAAGCAGGCTGTCATCCTGCCCACTCTCGATCAGACCTACCCGGCACCAGAGCATACAAAGCCCAATGCTTACGCCGTGTTGAATGATCGGATTGGTATTTGCGAAAATGGCCAGGTCCGATTCCTCGAAGGACTCTCGGCGAATCGGACCCAGCGCATCCAGAGTCTAATCCGGGTCAGGGACGCGGTCCGCCGCTGTCTTCGTTCGCAAATGGAGGCGACCGAGGAAGCAGAGGTCGAAACTGCTCGCCACCAGCTTAACCAGGATTACGACCGCTTTGTCGCCAAATTCGGCCCGATTTCAGATAGGGCTAACACGATGGCTTTCCGGGGCGATCCTGATTTGCCGCTTTTGTTATCCCTGGAACACTACGACGAAGAAACCAAGCAGGCCAAGAAGGCCAACATTTTTCATGAGCGAACCATTCAACGGCAATGCCTCTTGCCCAAAATCAAGAATGCCAAGGACGCCCTCCTGGTTACTCTTGGACAAAAAGGCGGTGTGGATCTCGATCATCTGGGTTCATTGCTTCATCAGCGTCCAGCGGAATTCCTTCCCGATCTCAAGGGAGCCATTTTTCTAAATCCACAAACGAATCGCTGGGAAACCGAGGATGAATACCTGTCGGGCAACGTCAGAGCCAAATTATTGGCGGCTGACGCGGCTGCCTTGGTTGACGAGCAATACAAGGCGAACGTCCAAGCCCTGAAACAAGTTCAGCCGACCGACTTGGCGGCATCGGAAATTGACGCACGGCTAGGCAGCACATGGGTCGATCCCGAAGATATTCGCCGCTTTGCCCAGGACCTTCTTGGTGATGACGGCATTGGCATCAACCATGCCCCCCAGCTTGGATTATGGACCGTGAAGGGGAATTGGAGTGTGAGAATATCGGTGGCCAACACCACTGAGTGGGGAACCGACCGGCGTAGCGCCCTGGATTTGCTAGAAGACGCCTTGAATCTCCGAACCCCCACTGTTTATGACCACGACAGCCTCAATGATCGCGACGTTGTCAATGGTCCGGCCACTGAAGTCGCTCGCGACAAGCAGGAGAAGATCAAGGAGCGATTCAAGAGCTGGATTTGGGAAAGCGATGAACGCCGGGAACGCCTGGCGCGCAAATACAACGACGAATTCAACAACGTCAGGCTTCGCACCTTCAACGGGGATCATCTGACCCTGCCGGGAGTGAGTCCAACGATTGCGTTACGCTCACATCAAAAGGCCGCAGTATGGCGGATTCTGCAAACCCCAAACTGTTTGCTTGCTCATGTCGTTGGAGCCGGAAAAACGTACACTATGGTGGCAGCGGCAATGGAATTGAAACGGCTTGGGATGGCTCGGAAGCCCCTTTTTATCGTCCCCAATCACATGCTTTGCCAATTCGCCTCCGAACTGCTGACGCTCTATCCTGGAGCGAATATCCTGGTGCCCACGAAGGATGATTTTGAAAAGGGGAAACGGCAAACGTTGATGAGTCGCATTGCGACTGGCAATTGGGACGCGGTAATCGTTACTCACGCTGGTTTCGAAAAGATACCGGTCGCCCGATCCACTCAGGAAGAATACATCAAAGGGGAGTTGCGAGAATTGGCGCTCGCCATCGAACAGCAACGGAAACAGCACGATGCCCGGATTGTGAAAATCCTGGAACGGGCTAAAAAACGATTGGAAGGAAAGCTCAAGGAACTACTGGCCGAGGACAAAAAGGACAACGCCGTGACCTTTGAGGAATTGGGCGTGGATCGCTTGATCGTCGATGAAGCCCACTGTTTCAAGAATCTGTTTTACGTCTCCAAAATGACGCGGATTGCTGGTTTACCGCAAACCGCCTCGCAACGGGCATTTGACATGTTCTTGAAGGTGCTCCACGTCCAAAGGATTAATGGGGGTGCGGGCGTGGTGTTTGCAACTGGAACCCCGGTTGCCAACAGTGTGGCCGAGATGTTCACCATGCAGCGATATCTGCAAATGACCGCACTGAAGGCGCTACAAGTGGATCATTTTGATTCATGGGCAGCGACCTTTGGGGAACCGGTAACGGCGATGGAACTTTCCCCGGATGGCGCGGGGTATCGGTTGAATACTCGTTTTGCCCGTTTCATAAACGTGCCGGAATTGATGCAGCAATTCCGCCAAGTGGCGGACATTCAAACCGCCGAAATGCTGAAACTGCCTGTGCCCCGCCTAAAGCACGGCAAACCCACGGTCGTCAGCTCCCCCTGTTCACCCGAACTAAAAGAAATCGTGAAATCTTTGGTTGAACGGGCCGAAGCCTTGCGCACCGGACAAATTGATCCTCGTGACGACAACATGCTGCTCGTCACCACGGATGGACGGAAGGCGGCGCTTGACTTGCGCTTATACGATCCGGCCCTGCCAGATCATCCGCAAAGCAAGGTCAACCAAGCCGTGGCCACAGTGGAACGTATCTGGCGCGAAGGCGCGGCGGCCAAATCCACCCAACTCATTTTCTGTGATCTATCCACGCCAACGGACGGGAAAGGTTTTTCCGTTTATGAAAATATGCGCGACAAGCTGATGGCTCTTGGCATTCCGCAAGGGGAAATCGCCTTTGTTCAGGACTATGATTCTGATGCCGCCAAACTGTCTCTGTTCCGGGATGTCCGATCTGGCAAGGTGCGTGTCTTGTTTGGAAGCACGCAAAAGATGGGCACAGGTGTCAACGTGCAGGAACGTTTGATTGCCCTTCACCACTTGGACGCACCATGGCGTCCCGCCGATGTCGAGCAAAGGGAGGGACGTATCTTACGGCAAGGAAACACTCACGCGGAGGTCCAGGTTTTTCGGTATGTAACTGAAGAGTCTTTCGATGCCTATATGTGGCAAACCCTCGAAACCAAGGCCCGGTTTATCGCCCAGGTAATGACCGGCGAAAGCGACTTGCGCCGGATCGAGGACATTGACGGCGCAGCACTCACCTATGCCGAGGTTAAGGCTATCGCATCGGGGAATCCCCTGGTGATTGAGAAAGCCAGCATTGACGCCGAAGTGGCCCGTTTGACGCGATTACGAACCCAATATGGCAAGACCCAGTTCCAATTGCGCTCTCAAATCCGGCACATGGACGAAGAAATACCCCAATTGGAAAAACGATTGACCAGTGTCCAAGACGACCTGTCTGCCCGAGATGACACCCACGGGGACTTCTTTTCCATTACGCTTGATGGCCAGGAAATCCGAAAACGGGACATTGCCGGGGAATTATTGCTTCGCTATGCCGACCGGATTCGTGGCACTGGGGTGGAACGGCCCATCGGTCATTTTGCGGGATTCCAGCTTTTGGTGTCGGATAATCTGGTTGGCGGACCTGAATTTGTGCTCAAAAGATCAGCAACCCACCAAGCCAAAGTCGGCACTACTGCGCTTGGAACGGTCCGCTCGGTGGAATACGCCATCCAAAATCTGGATGAGGTTGCCATGGCTATCAGCCAGCGCATCGCTGAAACGCGCCAACGCCTCGCCGATACCATTTCACAGACCGAACAGCCGTATGAATACGAGGAGCGGTTGGCCTACCTTTCCCAACGGCAACAGGAGATTGCCGATGCTCTCGATCTGACAAAGAACCAAGCCCCCAGCCAGTTGGATATCGGTCCCTCAAGTGAAACACTGGCCGATGATTAACGCCCCCCTCAATTGCCCATAATTCAATCGCAGATTGTTTGTTCGGTTTTCACCCCGTTATTCGACTGACGTGTTGAAGGGCGTGGTGGTAGTCGGGGCGAACGTTCACCCCCCACCACCCTTGAATGAGAGAACGACACTATGACCAACAGAACCAAAGAAAAACCGATCCACGAGATACGCATTGGCGGTATTAAGGCGGCAGTCTGGAAAAACGAATATCATCGCGGTATTGTCCGTTACAATGTCACCTTCAGCCGGATTTACCGCGAAGAAAACGAATGGAGAACCACCAGCTCGTTCGGACGCGATGACTTACTTGTTGTGGCCAAGGTGGCTGACCGGGCACATTCCTGGATTTGCGCCCAATTGCAGCCCGAACACAATGGAGGTTCCACCGGTCCCGATGATCGAGTGCCTGCAGTGGTTAATCAGTCTCCTCGCTCGATTCCCCCGTTACCCAAGTTAGAGGGCTAATCACGCAACAGGCATAGTTCTTGCACAATGACAGTCCGCCGGACGGCCATCCGTCTGGCGGTCATCTTTTTTAAGTATGGCGGATGTGGTATAACAGTGTTTGAAGGCCATTTGATTTTGGCCGGGCTGAATTTGTTGTGAGGTGGTCATGTCATCGTTCTTTCTTAGCTACAATCTTCCCATGGGAAAGGTCGTTTTAACGCCGAGGGCGCAGGAAAAACTCACCAGAGAAGAGGTCACCATGGGACTGCTGAGTCATCTTCGGGGAGATGACGGCGAATTGGACGAGTTTGCCAATCGAAACCCGGAGCGGTTTGCACTGGACGGGTGCCGTCGACTGTCGGTCTTCCGGACTGCCAATGGCTCTCGTTTTTGGATCATCACCGAGCCCGATAATTCTTTGACAACGGTATTGCTGCCTGAGGACTTCATGATGCCCGAATAAATTCCGAATTATTCCCGGAGCTTGGATGCATTTCGCAGTCGCCCCCTTGGTTTTCGCCATAAAACATGGTATTAAGGAATGAGGGGTTGCGAAACCCGAACTGTGTCTGAAGGAGGACAAATGGATTCACGAAACGGGATTCCGGTAGTTGAGCCGATGATGAAAACCAAAACCAAACCGATTCATGAGGTTCGGCTTGGAGTCATCAAGGCCGCCGTTTGGAGGAATGAAACCGAAACGGGCGTTCGCTATGGCGTTACTTTCTGCCGTCTCTATAAGGACGGCGAGCAGTGGAAAACAACGGATCGTTTTGGTCGTGATGATCTGCTGCTTCTGGCGAAAGTGGCCGATCAAGCCCATTCATGGGTTTGCACGCAAACCCAGGCTGAGGAGCGAGCGCCAAACGGAATCCCATCGAAATCCACCGAGGAGCGTTAGGTTATCCCGCAGGTTGCAGGCTTCGCGGACTGTGCCTGTCCCAAAACAGTCCCATTTTGCCCACCCCTATTCCAAAACGGTGTTTTTCTGTGATACAATGGACTCATCCCCTGGAGGCCCATGGAACACCTTGAACACGCCAACAACATCGAACTCTTGTCCACCTTGGCTGGCAAACCGGTTGCCGAAGCCCTGCTGCACCAATATGGGGGATTGACCAGCCTGGCTCAGGCCTCGTTTGACGAACTGCAACTGGTTAAAGGCATTGGAAAATCCAAGGCGGCTGCCATCAAATCGGCTTTTCTGCTGGCCCAGCGATTGACCCGTGAATCATACCCGGATGCTGCGTTGCTGGACACCCCGGAACGGGTGGCAGATTTCTTGCGTGAGCAAAACCGTGTTTACTGCGTCGAGAATTTCCAGGTTGTTTTCCTCAATACCCGCCGCCGCCTTATTGGCGTCGAGAACATCTCCCAGGGAACCCAGGATACAATTTTGGTTCACCCCCGCGAAGTCTTTTCCGCTGCCATTTCCAGGCGGGCATCGGCCATCATTCTGGTGCATAACCATCCCAGCGGCGATCCGTCCCCCAGCGAGGCGGACATCAAGGTCACGCGCGACCTTATTCGGGCCGGTCAATTGCTTAAAATCGAGGTGCTGGACCACGTCATTCTTGGGAAACGAACCGATGAAAGGCCCCGGGATTTTGTCTCGTTAAGGGAATTAGGTTTCTTCTATTCTTAAGCTTTGGCTGTTTTCTGCCGGTTCCAGTTTATTGCTGTTCTCGTCATCAAACACCCGCACTGGACTGCGACGCAGCCGGAGTACGTTCCAGGGCACCAATTCCAAACCGGCCAACCGCCGCCTACGATTGATTGCCCGCAGAATAATGCGCAATTGGTCCCTGACAGGTGCGTAGGGCTCATAGGGGATCTCCCGCAATTTCATGTAAAGTTCTTCCACGGTTTGGTGGACCGCTATTTTCTCGAAATTGGCCTTGATCTCGCCGAAAACCGCCCGGTCGATCCGCACTGACGAATGGTATTTCCCCTGGCCCTTCGCCTGCCGACATCCGATTGAATAGCCCCCAAAATGGATTGGGTGGCGCCGGATGTCGCGGATCTGCCCGGCTTCACCGGCATAGAACGAATGTTCACCCCTGGTGGCAATCAGCACAAAGAATCTGCCATAGCGGAGGTAATGCACGTTGGCCAAGCCGACGCGCTTTCTTCGGCAGCGCGTCCATTTGGACTGGTCGATGCCGTATTGCTCGACCATCTTCCCGTCGATCCTCGCCGGGTCCTTATGGTCCGGGATTGCGCCCGTGACATAGAAATAATACCCGTTGGCCACGTATGACACGGCCAACTGCTGGACGAATCCGGCCACCGACGTGGCCACGCACCGGTAGGTCATGGCAAGGTCTCCATTCCCTGTTATGGGATAAAAGGTTGGGAGGTTGCATGTGTGGGCGCAATCTCCCGGAAAGCCCGGAACCTTAGACAGCCAGCCTGGCTGTAAAAACCGCGTTCAACCTTGACCTTCTCAAAAACCTTGAGTTCGCGCTCCGCGCAGGTTTCTCGGCGGTCGCAGTTTCCCGCGAACGCTGTATTCCTGCATTGCAGTTGCGCAATTCATAGCGGTTGCGCGTATAAGAACCTTTGTGCTTACCCGGTCATCGTCAATTACTCCTTTCGTTTTGATGCCTTCAAACGATCCGCATGTCCCCAGGCAAGTCTCGTTTGAACGTGTTTCTTTTTACTTGAAATGGGGGGCGTGGAGCATGGCTCCACACCCACCCATGACTTCATTGAGACGGTAGATTCCGTCACCTCTTTCGTGCGTGTTTTGTGCCCGGCACCACCCGTTAGCACACACCCGCCCCTTCAACTGCCTTGCTGAAGTTGCGGCGGCTCGCGCCGATTCTACTTGAGGCACTCTCATCAAAGTGCGGCTTTTAAATCACCGGCTGACCAGCCGGCACCGGATACCACTCCGGCAGCCACACTTCTTGCACGGTTAATCTGACTCTTCGCTACAGCAGTCACGTCGGTAGAACATGTTCATGTTCGAACCTGCCAGGTATGTCCAAAGCTCCCGCCTTGGCATAGTCTCCAGTCCCGGTTTTTCGGGGCTGATTTCAGGGGCTAGAATACAGAAGCTGCTCCCTTATCCATCCTGGTCAGGTCTTTCCCGATTCGGCTACATCTCTGCTGCGGCTAACTGGCAAGGGCTTGATGCCCCTCTCATCGTTGAGCTTTTCACGGTCTGCTTTTTCGGCAGAACCCCGGAGCTTGTCAGTCTCCGGCTAGTCGGTATTGCTACCGCCAGGCTCCCGACGCCAGCGCACGTTACACGAACCTGTCGAGCTTTTCACCCGAACGGCCATTGTGGCTTTGGTCCGCGTCCCGTGGGGGGATTTGAGGCAATTTACCTCGCACCCTCTTTAAGCCGGACGGCTTTGCCGGATTTCACGACAAAGCATTTCCCGTTCGCCCGTATTCGCGAGCCATTACTCGCGGTTATGAGATAGAATTTGGAGATTACTCTTGGTTGGTAGCCAAGGATTACTTCCAAAAGCCTCTCTCGAACGTGGCGAGCCACTCTCATGGCACCACGCTCTACGGAACACGAACGCGACGGTTGGTAAGACCGCCCCCTTAGCCGGATGGTGAGTCCGGTTTGCCAGGTGTTCGTGACCGTCTCAATGACGCCAAAGAATGCGTTGGCACTGCAATGACGTGGTTGGGAAGCCAAAACCTCCCATCTATGGTTGTATCACGTTTGGATAGTTCAAACAATGGTTGAGCCAGGCTGGTCAACCGGCATGGCCGTGTTGGCGGAGCCAATCGGACAGGGCCTCGGTTACCATGTCTTGTTGACTGAACGGTCGTTCCCGTCGCACCTTGCGTTCGGCGGAGACCCGTATCAGTCGGGCGGAAAGATCGGCAGGCAAACGGAACGTCATGGATACGGTCCCCTGAACCGATCCCAGAAGATCACCCGGCGGTGCTATGGGCGAGACGTTGGGCTGGACAGCCGATGTGCTCGTGCTTGCTGGTGTTTTGACTTCAGCCACTGCCGAAGGCGCAGGCTGCGGCTCGGGAGTGCTGTTCGCGCTATTTGGCGGCATTGCCGTGCCGGTCACAAAAGCCACCGCTTCATCATTCAACTTACCCGTTCGCAACGCTTCGCTCATCGATCGACGATTCTTGTCCCAATAGTCCATACCACAACTCCTTGATTTCATTAGCGGCGACCTCCCCTCGTGGTCCCAAATTCCACACGACTTTCCCTTGTCCGGCAGCGTCGGCAAACGCCTGGCGCAATCGCAAGCCAGATGTGAAGGGAATGTCCAATGATTTCGCCGTTTCCAGCAATTCTCGGCTCAGACGATACTGAACTTGAAGTTTATTTGGCACCAAGACCGCCTGCGGTGGACCCTGGCGAATTTTCTGAGCTTGCTTCACCACCCGGATGGCCTCATTTGCCGCCCGCAAATCCAACACGGACGGACCACAGGGAAGCAATGCCAAGTCGGTCACCAAAAGGATGGCGCGGGTGACTTCCGAAAGCCCTGCCGGACCATCAATGACCAAGTGTTGGAATTGCCCTTGGAGTTCCGGCACTCGTTCGAGGATGTCGTCGGGAGTATGAAGGCGGAACATGGGCGTCTGGGGTGACGATTCATGCAGCCAGCCCGAAGATGATCCCTGGGCATCGGCATCGACCAAGGCCACCCGTGTTCCTTGGTCTTGCCACCAGACTGTCAAATGCACTGCCAGTGTCGATTTACCGACACCTCCTTTGGAATTGGTTAACGCGATGATCATGTTTTCCTCCATTCTGCCCCATGCTTGCTTGCTACCATGCCTGTCTGCTTTCACGCAAGCGGGCTTGTTTGCATGCTGGCTGGTCTGCTGGCTTGCTTGTTTGCATGCAAGCTTTTGGGAGGCAGAAATACTTGGCGTCTGGAATTATGACCTGTCCATGATTGGCCGATTAAAAGAACGCCAAGACGAATTGCGGCCGCTATTCAGGGCTGGACAGGTATAGATTCAAACAAGGCGTGATTCGGCCTCTGGAACCGAAACGGTATTCTTCAATGGCACGGGTAAATCGGTTTGCCCGGACAAAGATCAAGCACTACGTGGAGCGGGGCTACCCAACAATACGTCATTCGTGATATACCGGGATCTGAGGCGGGCGGCACTGGGAATTGGGACCGTTTTTACCGGGAACTGGAGCAGACACTACCGGGAAACGAGGCCGGATATGCCGGGAATTGAGACATGAATATGTCTGCAATCCCTGGAATTCCCAAGAGAATATGGACCGTAACATTGAACTGTGTTTCCAATCATAAAACCAGGACAACACGGTCCTCAGACTTTGCTGTTGATTATGGAGGTGAATCGTGGAATGGCCGGAGCGCATCGAAGTTGAATCGATGCCTATGAAAACAATCGACGGACGCGACGAGCTTAACCTGGCGGAATTCCCGTTATGCGCATTGGCGCATCGGCGTAAACCCAACCAACGCACCCTGCATTTTGAGGACCGGATTTGGGATGAACTTCGCCGGGAAATGATCACCCGCCAATTGACCATCACCGGTTCGGATGCCTTTGGATTACCCACCGCCCTGGATGACGAGGTTTTGCTAGGCTTGGTCCAGCTTACCAAGCAGCATGGATTCTCGGACCGCAAGGTGCCGTTCTCACGTTACCAATTACTCAAGTTATTGGGGTGGCGTGACGATACGAAATCCTATGAGCGACTGGAGGCATCCCTCAATCGTTGGACCGGGGTCACCCTCTATTATCGTAACGCTTGGTGGAATAAATCGCGGCAAAGCTGGGTGGATGAGAAATTCCATGTTCTCGACAATGTCTGGCTTTGCCACCGGTCAGACCTGAAAACCGATTTTGGAGAAGGAACGTTCATTTCGGCATTCGTCTGGAACGATGTCATTTTCCGGAGTTTCCAGGCCGGGAACCTGAAATCTCTCGATTTCGATTTTGTCAAGGACTTGGACAGCGCCATCGCCAAAAGGCTTTACCGCCTTTTGGACAAGCGCTTTTTCCATCGGACCCGGTGGGAATTTGGGCTGAAGGATTTCGCATATGAACACATCGGTCTGTCTCGCGGTTACGATGCGTCGAGCCTGAAACGAAAGTTGCGTCCCGGAATTGCTGAATTGGAAATGAAAGGATTCCTTCAGCCAATGGCGGAAAACCAACGATTTCGGAAATTATGCGCCACCGAATGGCGCGTCATTTTTACCAAAGCCATGCCAAAACTGGTTACGTCCGACCTTGCTTCGCCGCCATCCTCGAATGACAATCTCGTTACCGCATTAATTCAACGAGGAGTGACCCGCCGATCCGCTCAACATGCGGTTCAGGAATTTCCCGCCGACCAGATCGAGCAACAAATAGAGGTCTTCGATTGGCTTATCTCACGAAAGGATGTCAAGGTTTCCCGCAATCCGCCCGGCTGGCTCATGAGCGCCATTACTGATAATTACTCACCACCCAAGGATTTCGTTAGCCGTGTGGAACAAGCCCGGCGGGACGAATGTGCAGCCGAAACCAAGCGACAGGGGGAAGAACGAGAGAAACAGCGCGAGGCGATGGAACGGCACAGGGAAGAGAAAAGGGAGCAGAGGATCATGGATTTTCTGCAATCGCTTGGCGACGATGAAAGAATGCAATTGGAAAAGGATGCCTTGGTTCAGGCTCCAAAACTCCAGCGGTCATTGATCCAGCGTGGCGGCAGCCTGGGGGCCGCCGCTCGGAAAGCAGTCATCGATGCCTATGTATTGGCACGCCTTCTGGCCCGTCAATGATTTAATGGCTGTGGCCATGTCCCTTGAACGGCTTTTGAATTTTTTGACCCTGACCTGATTTCTTCTTTTGCACAGTTTTTTTCTGAGCGTGCAGTTGCTTTTGCTGAGTTTGATCTTTTGTCATTTCCATTTTTGGACTGTGACAAGCTCGATGTTCTTGCTCCCATTGTTCCTGGACTACCGCACGCACTGCCGCTAGTTCCTTTGTGGTTGCGGGATGCAGCTTTGCCCATCCGCGATGAAGGCGCTGAGCCAGCTTTTGCAGTTTGGTTTCGGCATCAGAATGATCGTCTGGCATACGTCAAGCGGGTTTGGTCACCAGGGATTGGGCCAGTTTTAGGCAGCGTTTTATTTGCATGCGAACGGCATTGTAGGTTTGGCCAAGTATCCGTGCCATTTCGTTATGGCTCAGCCCATCGACATAATGAATCCACAAGTAATGAAGACATGGTGGCTTCGCGTTCCGCAGGAGATTCAAGGCGTAGTCCAAATCCATTTTCTCTCCCGCTGACATCGGTTCCTCATTCGCGGAGGCTTCGATCACATTTTCAAGGGAATCGATGTCGATTACGTCGAGAGGCTCGGCCTTTTCTTTTGCCAATTTGCGTAGGCAGTCGTTGGTTTTATTCCGTGAAATCCCAAAGCACCAACTTTTGAATTGTTGATCCGTCTCGCCATAGAACCGGTGCAGATTCTTGGCAATCGCCACGACCGTTTCCTGGCATATGTCATCGGCCATCTCAGGGCACTTGCGTGAAATCGAAGCCCATAATGCAGGTCTGACCTCGCCAATTATTTCTTCAACGAGCTTAAGCCGCGTCTCCAGTTCGCTGGCAGAACGGTAGATGTTAACCAATGTGATAAGTCGATCCATGATCTGCCATCGAGTTTACCGTGCTAAAGCCAACAATCAATCAATTCCATAATGACATCGGGGCATTCCCCGAATTTTTTCTGAGAAATATTGTTCGTTTTTCCATTGGATGCCCGACTGCCAGTTTTGGAAGGCAATAGCGGGCTTGCTTCCAGGTCCTCCCAAAGCCTTCGAGCAAATTATGAAAGACGATCAACGCGAATTTATGGCTTTACTGGCACGGCCCCCGGCCCGCCTGACAGTTGAACAGGTTGCCTGGATGCTGAATTGCGCTGCTCATGACATTCCGGTTTTGGTTGCCGAGCACTTGTTGAAGCCGTTGGGAGATCCACAGCCTAATGGAGCCAAATTATTCGCCACGTGCGAGGTTTTGGAACTGGCAGCCGACCGCGCTTGGTTAAACCGAGCAACCCATGCAATCCAACAATACTGGCAAGGTAAAAACAGGCTGCGGAAGCTCAGCTTGGGGTATGGCGCTACCTACGAAAGCTACAACCGTCGAGTCGCCCGCCACGTGCCGCGAAAAGCCACCGCCGCATGATCGCCTAACGTTATGCCTAAACGCCACTTGCGTTCCACGCTTAACGTCGCCCCCCCAACAACGATTGGTTTCCGGTTGGACGAGGCCAGCCTGCGTATTCTCGCAGAGCGGGCAAAGCGACTTGGCCTTAGTATCCATGAACTGGCGAGGCATTACGTCATTGAGGTTCTGCAGGAACCCGAAGAACGGTCGGCATTGCGTGAGGCAGTGGAAACGGTCCAGCGCGAAATTATGGCGAGTCGTGAAGACCTCGCAGTGGCAACGGAGGCAATACTGGTTTCCTCCGGTAACATCGAAGAATCTCAAGCCCGAAAATGGGTTGATGAAAACCTAAAAACAGCATGCTCTCCATCTCGGCACCCATGAAAGGCGCAGGCAGTGGAAATTATTACTTGAACCTTGCCCGCGAAGATTATTACGACAACCAAACTGAAGAACCGGGTCAATGGTTCGGAACAGGTGCGCAATGGATGAATTTGCAGGGAACCGTCAAACGAGATGCCTTTCATAATCTGCTGGAAGGTTATTCGCCTGATGGCAAGTGGTTTCATGTTCAAAACGCAGGAAGTCCCAAACGACAGAGCGGTTGGGACTTAACCTTTAGCGCTCCCAAGAGTGTATCGGTGCTTTGGGCGTTATCGCCAGATGATCTCCGTAAAGAAATCGAATCGGCTCATCAACATGCCGTTAAGCGAGCGCTTACCTATTTGGAAGAAACAGCCGGAATAACCCGGCGTGGTCGAGGAGGTGCGATCAAGGAATCCGCTGCTTTGGTTTATGCAACCTTTCAACACGGCACTTCACGAGCCCATGATCCTCAGCTCCACACCCACGCGATATTGCTCAATTTGGGATTACGGGAAGATGGCACAAGCGGATCGCTTCAAAGTCTAAATATTTTCCGCGAAAAGATGTCCGCCGGGGCAGTTTATCAAACGGAGTTAGCCTGCGTTTTACGCAGAAAAATGAATCTCCAAATTGATCCTGATCCTGTGAGTTTTCACGTCCGCGGGGTGCCAAAGGAATTGTGTCATGAGTTTTCAAAACGACGTCGAGCGATCGAACGAAAGTTGAAAGCGCAGGGCAAACAGGGTGCGATCGCCGCAAAAACTGCCGCTTTGGAAACAAGGCAAAAGAAGGAAAGCATTCCGCGTGCGGAACTTTTTTCACGTTGGGAACAAGTCGGTAAAACTTACGGGTGGAATGCCATGCATATTTTTAACAGACAACAGGAAAAAAACCTGCAAAAGCAAATCGAGGTCATTTCCAAACAGATCATTGCAGAAAAACTCAAAGAGGTCATTGAATCGATTCCTGCCGCACAACGGACGCGAGCCCGAGTCATTAGAGCCGCCACCATGGTCGCTATTCAAAATGGCGCCGATGCACAAATGCTGGCGGATAACCTGAACACAAACAAGACAGATAAGAAATTGAGGCTTTTTCACATTGAATGGCGTCCACTGTTCCGCAAAGCGCCATCTTGGAGTCTCGCCAAGAAAATGAGAGCACCTGTAATTGTTTTGGGTCCCCCAGGCCTCCGGAAGCGACGAAATCAATGGGGCCGAATCATTTGGAGACGAAACGCGGTTATCGGGGAAGTGCGTATGCAAAGGAAGTTGCTTTTTCCGAAAGCCCCAAGGTGGAGTCCGGCACGCAAAATTGCACTTCCAGCTTTACGACTTTTAAAAAGGCCCATACAATCGCCCCCTTTGAAACCGTCGAAGGACAATCGAATTACGCACTGAGGCGTCGTGATTAAATTTTCATGCCCCAGATGCTTGCAGGTAATTAACCTGCGCGATGGAGCATGTCCTGGTTGTGGCTTTTCGCTTACACTGGGATCGGTGCTGGGCCACTATTTCCACCGTTGCCGGTCAAAACTGCCCAAATCTCCTGATGTTCAGTGTCCCAACTGCCATCACGCCGTTCCGTTATCTGCAAAATCCTGTCCGGCCTGCAATACGGCCATCACGATTAATTCGGCCATCGGTAGTGTTTTAGAGCCACCACGTCGGCGATGGCACAGCCTTCGAAGTCGAATCGCGGATGCCTCGCCCGAAGCACGTCGATATATCCAGTGGTCATATTTCGTATTGAGCATGGCCTTGTTCTGGTGGTCTCTGCATTACACGGAACGGCACGTCGATACCGGATGGATTGGCCCAGCAATTTTATCAGTCATTTTTTTGGCTGCTATCGCTCTTTTGTCAGTGTTTTTGGTGCCGCGTCATGTTTTTAGTGCTATTGCGCGTCATGCTTCGGTAATCGTAAAGCTGTCCCTGATAGCGAATTCCCTCGCACTCTTGGTCGTGATGCAAATTGTCATTTCCACTTGGTGGGCGCGTGCTTTGACTTTGGCAGGTCTGCTGGCAATTATCACCGGAGCAGCCTATATACTCTGTCGCCACATTTGGCCGCTAACCACTCAGGTCCGAGGTGTTTTTCGCCAAGATGGCACAGGCGATTTTGATCCTTCTGCAATGCAGGGGCGGAGAGGGAGGCACGATTGAGCAGCAAAGCGCCCGAGCCAGGTGATTTCTTTCGGCTCTTTTCCAAAACTCCAAACACATCGTCGGAATCGTCGCCGATTTGGCGACTCTTTGCCAAGCCCACGTCACCGAATGCATCCGATGCATTTGCCGCCGATTCACAAAAAAATTGCGCGGTGTGCCACAACGATCAGGAAATGTTCTGGGCGATGCAGAATTTGCCTGTCAAAGAGGCCCCCAAGCATTTTCTCATTTGCGGCACAATTGGTAGTGGAAAAACCATCGGCATCCAATTATTCCTTCAATCGATTGCCCATCGATTTCACTCCGGCAATAGTGTTCCTGAGCAGCTAATCGTCTTTGACGCCAAATGCGACATAATCCCGGTTCTGGCGGCGATGGGTTTGAGACCCGAAGACGAGAATGTCTGGATTCTCAATCCCTTTGACGAACGTTCCGCCACATGGAATATCGGCGAAGCTGTTCAAATGCCTGCCATGGCCCGCGCCTTGGCGCACCTGTTGGCCCCAGAAAACAAACGATCCAATGCCCCGTTCTTTGGCGATTCAGCCCGTGAATTGATTTATGCGGTCATCCTGGCATTGAATAAATCTGCCGGACCGGATTGGACCTTGCGCGACCTGCTTTGTGCATTGGATTCGAGTGAACGCATCGCTTCGGTTACCGCGAATCATCCAAGCGCCAAGCGTTCTGTCTCACGATTTCTTGAGGACACAGAGCATTCTTCCAGCATTCTTTCAACGCTTGCCTCGAAGCTCGGACGATTTGAACAGGTCGCCGCACTGTGGAGCAGTAATCCCCACGCGCGCAAATTCACCATCAACGGATTCCTTGACAAGCCTGGTGTTTTAGTCCTTGGCAATGATTCCGTTCTACGGGACAGTTTCTGGCCGATCAATGCCATTTTACTCAAAGCCCTGGCAAATGAGATCCTGCGTCGGCCTAACACTCTCCAACCTCGACATTGGTTTGTTCTGGATGAATTCAGGGCGATGGAACGTGTGGATTGTATTCATGATTTGCTCAATCGTGGTCGTTCCAAGGGAGCCTCAGTCTTGTTGGGTGTTCAAACCGTTGAAGGTTTGGTTGACATTTACGGAGAAAGTGGAGCAAACGAAATTATTAGCCTTTGCAGCTATAAAACATTTCTGCGGACTGGCAGCCATAAAACGGCCGAGTGGATTGAACATTTCTTTAATCGCATTCGCCGAATCGAAACAACCGTGACCGATTCCAAAGGCCCCGGAGGGAATTCGTCCTCTGTGCAGCATTCCATTCAAGAACGATCCCTTTTCCTTGCCTCATATTTCCTCGATATCCCTTTTCCTGCCCGCGGAGAAAATTACATAGCTGTCTGTGATGTACCCTTATTACATGAAACGCTCATTGTTAAACGTCCCTTTGACGATGTGCTTTCCTGGTGTCTCCAAGGGGATGGGGTTCCCAACGTGGTCTTTCGCACCAATACCGATCAACAAATCCTCTGGCCATGGACACCAGCAGAGGAACAGCGCTTTTGCGGTGAGCCGGATAAACCGTCCGACCCGGATGAGAAACCCATCGAGACAACATCAGTCAAACCAAGGAAGAAAATAGAACTTAAACCTGGACGCAGATCAACATCTGACCCGGGCGCTTGCAGCACCACATAACCAGATCCGAACAATCGTCAGATAAAAACTATGGATGAACCGAAGTCTACACCCGTGCCAACCAAATCAGGCGGCCTGCCTCTTTGGACCGTATTAGTTGCCCTGTTGGTTCTTGCTCTGCTTGGGGCTGCCAGCCTGGGAGCGATTTTGTATTTTACCCGAAGCGATAAGGCGAAACTTGAGCGCCAGATCCAGGCCATGGAAAGCCAAAAGGCTCGCGCCAAAATCGACGAGCAAAAGGCAGCTGATGACGCGAAACTGACTCTAGCTCGAAACCGGCAAGATGAAATTCTGACTCAAGCTCGGAACGCGACGAATGTTCTCGGACGCCTCCTCCAGGAACAGAATGCTGCAACCGATGAAGCGGCAGCCCTCAAGACAAGCGAGGCGGGACGCAGCGTTGCTCAACACCCCGATTTGCTTGCCCAAGCTCGCCGTCTCTATGAAACCGATCTACCCGGTTTGGCGTCCGCTGGCGATATTATCGGGAAACTGGAGAGCGTTCGACGCATTGAGCAACAGCTTGCCTCCGCGCTCGGGACCACATACGAACCGGCCGCCGAAATGTCGGTCACGGCACAGAATGCATCGACATGGGGTGAACAGGAACAGCGGAAGGTATCGCAGGTGCGAATCCTGGTTGCCAGCCTTGTCCAGGAGTCCAAGATCAAAGTCGCCAAGACAGCTTTAACCGCGAATTCTCCGAATCTCGAAACGGCGATCCGGGACTTGATCCAAGCCGAGGCGGCAACCAGGCAGAAGGCCATCCAGGAAAAAACCGCCGAGGCCAAAACAGAAGCAGCCGATACCGTGGCCAAGGCCGAAGCCCAACGCATTCTGGAGGAAGCCAGGATTCAAGCGTCCAATATTGTTGCTCAGGCCAATGAGGAAAAAGCCAAACAAAAACGAACGGCTGTGGTTCTTCAGGCGCAAAGACAGGTTCAAGACACCAAAGCCCAGGTCGAGGCGCTCCAGCAATTGGACGAAGCCCAAAAAATCAAATTGCGCCAAAAGGCATCCAGGCCCGATGTGCAAACCACCCTGGCGCCTTTTATCACGCCAGGTTTATGGACCATCGCAACGGGTATGGGCGGGTATAAGGAGATCGATAAAAAACCCTTGTCGTATACCGCAATAAAAGGCGCCGGTGCGCTGAATCCAACCAGTGAAGGATTACACAGCTTGGTAAAAATCGCGACTCATGACCGCAACGACCGCCCAAAATGGAATGACATCAAACTACGAAACGAAATATCGTCTAGGTTTCTCAAGTCCCCAGAAAGAATTGCCATGGTCAAGGAACGTCAGGCACTGCTCAACGAGCTTGCGCCCGTCCTGGTCGAAATGAAACTGCTCGAACCGTAACCGCATCTGTCCTGGTCGGTATTCCACCCGTGGGCGACAACTCCGACCGGGATTTCACCATGCGATTATCCGTTATGGCTATGGAGGGAGGAATGGGGGCCAGACTTGAATGGCACTTAGTTAAGGGCTCGATAATCACGGGGGCAGTCACTATGAAGTTTTGCGGTACTTACTGCGATGGGCAATTTCCTTCATGATGTGGCGGGGACGGTTGAGTAACTGGTAGGGCTTGGGGCGGCGCTTGAGGGCGCGCGGTTCGAGGCGATCAGGACGGTCGGGCACTTGGTCGCGAGCGATGACCTCCAAGAGTTCAATGAGGAGTTGGTTCTGCTTCTTTTTGGAGCGGGCCTGAGCAATGGCCAAGCTGAACTGGCGCACGGCATCGACGGTGCCTTTGAAGCTCAGGCGGTCTAAGGCCACGTCCTGGATGGCCCCGGCTTGAACCTGGAGACAGCGGATGAAGTTGTAGGCGATCAAGAACATCTCCAATTCTTTCTGCAGCATGCGGGGGCTCTTGCAGCGCAACACCTCCATGCCCATCGACGTTTTGATATCGCGAAACCAGAGTTCGATTTTCCAGCGCCGGGTATAGAGACGGGCTATTTCCTCGGCGGGATACCGCCGCGGATCCAGCAGCGTGGTCACCAAGGTCACCGCTTCGGGGCGATAGCCCGGGCTGGAGAGTTGAAAGCGAATCACGCGAACGGTCAGTTGGGCGGGAATTCTCTTCCACCAGCACTGGGGCAGTGCGCATTCCGATGAATTCGGACACTCAATCCGAAATTGTCGGACACCGATCCGGGATTATCGGACAGTTGTCGGAGCGTAGCGACGCTCTGCCGTCACTCTTACAAGGGTGTCCGAATTGGATCAAGTGTTTCTGTCCTTCCAGCGCATTCTTTTCGGAGCCGAAGGCGACGAGTTCTTTCGGCGAAGTTGGGACTTTCGCTCTGGCCTCTGACCAGCAGAGTCAGCCATCCCCCAATGGGGTAGCGCCGACATGAGCCGGTCTGCCGAACTCCAGTTCGCGGCTCATGTCGTAGCGCCTGGGTCCCGTTGGGGGGTGGCTGGGTCTGCGGCCCCCAGGGACGTCCGCTGCGATTAGTCCGCAGGCGGCTGGAGGTGTGGGGTAAGGCTGGTCTTGGTTTTGCGCAAAGATTCGCCTTTGAGCTCAAGCCGGTAAGCATTGTGAACCAGGCGATCCAAGATCGCGTCGGCCACGGTGGCATCGTTAATGACGTCGTGCCACTGGTCGACCGGGAACTGGCTGGTGATCAGCGTGGAGCCCAAACCGTGTCGGTCGTCCAGGATCTCCAGCAGCTCGCGATATTGTTTGCCGCTGACAGCGGAGATGCCGAAGTCATCGATGACCATTAAGGCGGCGTGCCCCAGCTTTTTGAGGAGTTTCATCAGACTGCCGTCGGCTTGGGCGCTTTGCAGTTCCCGAAACAGTTTGGGTGCATAGTAGTAACAGACCCGATGGCCATCCCGACAGGCTTGATGAGCCAGGGCACAAGCCAGATAGGTCTTGCCTGAGCCCGTCGGTCCGGTGAGCAGGCAGTTGCGGTGGTGGGCCACCCAATCGGCCGTGCGCAACTGTTCGATCTGAGACCGTTTCAGTCCACGAGGATGCCGGTAATCGATATCCTCCAAACTGGCGGCGATCTTCAATTGTGCGCGGTGCAAGCGGGCGGCCAACGCTCGGTTCTCTCGCCACAGCCACTGTCGTTCCACCAACAGCCCGAAGCGTTCCTCAAAATCCAACTGGCTGATGTCGGCTTGACGGCGTTGCTCCTCCAGGGCCTGGGCCATGCCTTCCAAGCGCAAGGCGGCCAGCTTTTCCATGGTCTGGTGATTTAGCATGCCTCCTCCACCTGGGACGCTTGAGCATAGTAAGCTTGGCCCCGCACATTCGAGTGAACCGGGCTGGACAAGGGCAGTTCGGGTTCCAGGTTCTGGCGGTCCAGATGGTTTTCCAGGATGGACTTGACACTCCGATAGGAGCAGGTGCCCCAGCGCAGCGCTCGCGCACAGGCCGCTTCCAAGCGCTCGGCACCTACCCCCTTGCCCAGACGGATAATCCCCAGGCAAGAGCGAAAACCCATTTCCGGATGCGGTCGGTCCTTGAGGATTTGTTCCACCAGCTGGGCGCATTGCGGACCGGTTTGGCGCGCCCAGTCGATCAGCCGACTGGGGGTCCATGCCAAGTAACGCTGGTGGCTCTTGGGTCGATGCTCCTCCAGCGTGGTGAACTTGCCAGACTCATAACTGCGCACGTGAGCGGCCACCCGCTTGCCCTGATGAAAGAACTCCACCGTGGTGGCAGTCGAACGGGTCTCTAGCACCTGATGCACCAAGGAATAGGGCACGCTGTAGCCGTGGTAATCCACGACAGCGTGATAATCAATGTTCACGGTGGCCTTGCCCCAGGTGGCCAGTTCAAAGGGCTGGGTTGGCAGAGGCAAGAGGACCGGTTTTTCCTGCGCCTCAAACCAGCTGTTGCGCGTGCCCTCCAGCTTCTGAAACTCTTGGGCGTTGAGTCGGTCCAACAGCGGTCGCAGGGCTTGGTTGAGTTCGCCGACACTGAAAAAGCGCTGATCCCGCAAGAGAGCCAGGATCTGCCGTTCGACAATCTGAACTCCTGTCTCGGCCTTGGCTTTGTCGCGCGGCTTTTTGATCCGTGCTGGTAAAATCACCGTGCCGAAATGGCGGGCCATCTCCTGGTAGGAACGGTGCAACACCGGCTCATAGCGGCAAGGGTGGGTGACCGCCGTCTTGGGATTATCGGGAACCACGGCTCGGGTCAGGCCTCCATAAAAGGCGAACGCATGGCAGTGAGCGGCGATCCAGTGCTCCAATTGCTCATTGGGGAAAGCCTCAACATAAGTCTTGTTGCTGAAGCCCATCACCGCCACAAAAAGCGAGGCCTGCGTGACCGAGCCGTCGGCGTGGTGAATGGGCACCTTCACTCCGGCCCAATCCACGAAGAGCTTCTGGCCGGGCTGGTGTGCTTGGCGCAACACCGGGTCCAGCGTCTTAGCCCAGTCCCGATATAACTGGCAGAATTGGCTGCGCTGGTAACCTTCGGGATGGGCTTGGCGATATTCCTGCCAGAGCAACTGCAAGGTGACTCCTTTGCGACCGAGTTCCTTATGCAGGATGGGCCAGTCGGGCGTCGGTTTGCCCGGGCCACTGTGAGGGCTGGAGTCCGCACACTTCAGGAGCCGTTCCATCAACTCGGCATCGCTGATCCCCTCGGGCAGAGGCCAGTTCAATCCGGCGGCTTGAGCTCGTTGCAGATAATCGCCCACGGTACTGGCAGGCAGACCACAGCTGCCGGCAATCTCCCGTACCGAAAGCTGGTTTTGGTGTTTGAGTCGAAGTATGTCTTTAACGTAACGCATAGTTATTGGTTTTCGTGCCATCAGGTCCTTTCCTTTTTGAAAGGCTGGTCCTTATGGCACTTTCCAGAGCGTCACGCCACTCCGACGGCGCTAATCCGGCGCATTTCGGACACCCTGCCGATTCATTTCGGACAGTCGTCCGAACCATTCCGGACAGCCATCCGATGGGGCCGAAAAACTGTCCGACAATTTGCCGGATCACTGTCCGAATTCAATCGGAACAGTGTCCGAAATGAATCGGATTACTGTCCGATTAAAATCGGATCGCTGTCCGAATTCCTCCGGAATACGCAGCAGCCAGCGGGGCTTCTCGGCCGGCTTGAGCCAGGTGCAGAGCCGGTCGTTCTTGCCCAGGCGCTGGCCTTGGCGCAGATCGGCCGAGCGGCGCTGATGCAGGCGGAACAGACTGGCCACCCCGCGCAACTGGAACACGGCCAGCAAGACGTAGCTGCAAAAACCTCGGTCGGCCACGGCCAAGTCGCCGTGCTTGAACCCGTCCAAGAGTCTCCCCAGCAGCCGTTGTTCACTTTGGTGTTTGTTGCCCTTGGCGTAATCCAGGAGCACGCCGGTGGAAAGGCTGAAGATCCCCAGCAGGCGAAGGAGCGGAAAGCCACAGCCGGGCTTTTGGGTACGGGATTGCGGGTAAGCGCGCTGGTTGGCGGCGGTGTCGGGCGCGCTGACAGTCGTGCCGTCGATGACCTTGGGGCGCAGGCCATGCCAGAGTTGGGCCATGGTTTCGCCGGCGGCAGCCACGCCGACCCGCAGGCGGCAGAGCGTGTCCAGGGGCAGGCGCTTGCGGGCCTGACAGTAGGCGCTGGTGTTTTCATCGACCCAGCCCGCGTCGTGCAGACCGAACAAGGCCTGGACTTGGCGGACGATTTCGCGACAGGAGGTATCGGGCTTGAGCACCTGGTAGAGGAAGCCAAAGAAGGTGCGGCGCACGTTATAGACGCGGTCGCGGCTGTTGAGCCCCTCCTCGGCCTGGGAGAGCAGACCTGCGGGCAGGAACGGAGCCAGCAGGAGTTCCAAGTGGCAGAGGCTGTGTTGGCGCAGGTGCTGGACGCGCCGGCCCAGGGCGGCCAGGCGAGCGCGCCAGGCGGGGAAAAAAGGCGTATGCATAACAAGTATATATACTTGTCTAAGCTTGACGGCAAGGGTAAAATGAAGGCATGAAGAACAAATCCGGGGCCGACCAGCCCCTTGCCCGCCAGTATCAGCGCCTCTGCGCCCGCTTAGCTCACCTGGGCTACATCAGCCAAGGTTCGGTGGTGGATCGATCCCAACTGCGGCCCCCTCGTTCCGGTTATCAGTGGACCCGCAAAGTGGCTCGCAAGACCATCACGGTGGCGCTGAGCCGGGAACAGTTTCTGGCCTTGCGCGCCGCCATTGAAAACCGCCGTGCCCTCCAGAAGACACTGGCCAAGATGGAAAAACTCTCCCGCCAGATCCTCTTCGAAACCCTGCCGGATACCCATCGACGCAAGCCATTGTCGATGAAAGTTATAGACGCTAACTAAGTGCCATTCGGGCCAGACTTGGCATTCTATCGAGTGCTCGGCATTGCCCAGTAAAGGAATTCCCCGGCATCACGAACCGAGCAAAGACAGGACGCTTTTCTACGTCATGATTTCAAGGATGTCCTGCCTTTCTTTTTCGATAGCCAATAGTAAATCGACTTGGTCGCCCGTTTGATGCCGTGTTTTTCCCGGAGCCATGCGGCGACCTGACCGGCTGACCTCCAGCGACCTGTTTCAATCCCCGCTCGCATTTCTTTCTGAATCTCCAGCGAAGAAATTGGACTGACTGAACCGGGTGAGGTGTCACGCTCAAGAATTCCTTTGATGCCCCCGGTGTTGAATTTTGCCAGCCAGTTTTGAATCGTGGCCCGAACCCGGCCCAGCTTCTCGGCCATTTCTTCCAGGGTGTATTCACCGCTCGCTGCCAAAACCACCAACCGCAAGCGCTCCTTTTCCCGCTCATCCTTTACCGTCCGCAGCAGTCGCCGGAGTTCTGCCCGCTGAGCTTCGCTCAAGATTATCCGTGTCTTTTTCCGTCCCATGATCTGAACAATATCACCCAAAACAGAAAAAATATCCAGAGAATATCTACCAATTATCATTGAGACATGCTATAAGGATTTCAGTTGTTCATTTCATAGGAGGAAAATCATGAACAAAAATCCATTGCCTCATTCATTGGGCCAAGTCGTAATCACCCGCAGCGCCCATGAATCGATAAATACCTTCGACATTCTCTCAGCCCTTCGCAGGCACGCCGCCGGTGATTGCGGGAAAGCTTGCCCGTCTGACAAAGCCGAAAACGATCTCCCGCTGCGGGAGGGGTTCCAGCTTCTTTCGGCATACACCGACAGAAACGGCAACAAGTTTTGGATCATCACCGAAGCGGACCGGTCAGCGACCACCGTTTTGTTACCTGAAGACTACTAACCACAGGAGGGGAAACCATGGAAAACGTTAACGAAATAGCCACAAAGGAAACAACGGCCCTTTGTTATGATTTGGGTTCATTTGAAGGATTCAACTTTCGCACTCAATCCGCCATCGAGCAGGACCTGAGCGCGGAGGATGTCGTGAATTGGGACCATGACCAGGAAGGCGAGGCGGAATTCTGGCCTGCCGGAGATAATGACGGGATTGCCGTGGTGTTTTCGGGAAAATCGTCTATCACCTGCAGTGAGCTGATAGCCCTGGATAATCTGCTCCAGGAATTGGGCGACGATTCGACTGTCAATTTCCTGCGGATTCATTACGTGTTGAACGTTTACGGGACGGATTTGGCGACCTTGACCAGTGAAGAGGTCGAAGACGCCTGCATTGACGTCTTCATCGGGACGAATTTCTGCGACCTGCGCCGGGAGGCAGCCTACCAACTTTTCGAGCTTTACTATCCAGAGGAATACCGGATTTGGGAAAAGAGCCATTGCGACGGCTTGATCTTTGACACCGACCGGTTCTTGGATTCTCCCATGTGGTCGGTCGAGGAAATCACCATGGGAGACACCAAAGCCCTGATTGTAGCATCCCAATAAACCGGGGTGACCGTTCACAAAACCATTTTTCCGGCCCGTTCACGCGGGCCTTTTTTTGCCCATTGAACCATTGCCGCGAAACACAATTTGCCACTTTTAGTTGCCTGCGGGTTTAGCCGGGTTTTAGCCGGTTCCCCCAGGCGAAATCCCCCCCCCAACATTCAACCACTCCGGATTAAAAGCGACCTTGCATCAGACTGTCATGCCTGACGACGGGACCCAGGCGCTACGCCCATGACCGCGTGCAACATGCTCGCTTCGCTCCGGCCATGGGCGGCGCTACCCCATCGTCAACCATGACAACAACCCGAAACAATCCCTTTCGCCTTTCACCCCTTCACCCTTTCCCAACGTGCGACCTCAATGCCGCTTTCCGCTCTGCACCTGGCGGTAAAATCCTGCAAAACAAATTACCCTCCCTACAGTGACGCGAGTTTTCCACAGTCGGCGCTCACTCACGGGGGCTTTGGATGCCCCACGTTCGCGCCGCCTATGGATAACTCTAATTGCCAGTCCCAGCCTCAGCCACATAACGAAAACGTACACACCGGATGCACCTTCGGTGCGAACAGCCGATCGATTCCTGGTTGCTTGTCCCGATACGTCAGTCGTTTGCGTTGTTAACAAAACGCTAACAAAAACAGCTTGAGAAGGAGAGAACCATAAGTCGGCACGCATTATCCTTGCGTTAACACTCTGCAAATGCACATTGCTATCCCGTGGTATCCTTATGTTTCTTCGTGATAATCCACCCATGACAGAAGGGTGATTATCCGATCTGACGAACCAAGGCGCATGGCTTCCTCCCACAGGTTAGCCCGTGCCTGGCGATCAGAAAACCATCGTTCGGTCTGGCTGGCTCCTTCTTCAATCCGGGCGTTGCAATTGTTGGCTGTTCGCATGGTGGCGCTTTCAGCCGGAACCTGCACGTTTCCCAAGCCCGCGAACCCAATGGCTCCAGCTTCATCAGAAACGAAATAATGAAGAATCAGACCTTTCTCGGAAATGATTGCCAAATGGGGTTCCGCTGTAAAACGGGTATAACGGAATGCTGTCGCTTGAGCGCTGGCTTGGCAGTCTTCGGCTAAACGCAGAATTTGCTGGAGGCTCAGAAATCCCCGACGCCCCATTCGTGCCTTCAAAACCTGCGATGGCACGAGCAAAGCCGCAGCGAATGCATCTGCTTCTCGCTCCATCTGGTTTTGGTGCCGGAAAGCATCTAGCGAATTATGAACGATTCCGTGAAGGAGCATTTCTCGGTGTTCTGGGATGTAGTAGTGACCAAACTCATGGGCAATTGAGAACCGAACTCGGGGGGGATACCGGCTCGTGGTTATCTTGGGATGGTAGACCGCAAACGTCCGGACTTCCTGGAGGAATTCGATCCGACCTTGAAATTCATCCCCAAAATCACCCTCCACCAATTCGATCCCTTCTTCGGCAGCGATAGGTTCGAAGAGAATTGGCGGTTTGCTCTGTCCAAAAGCGGCGAGCACCTCGTCGGCGAGAAGTTCTGCTTGGTGCTCGTTCAATGCCCTGACTTCTTTTTCCGGAGTTTTGCCAGCAACTCCTCGCGTTTCTTCCTGATCTCTTCTTCCGTTTTGGGGGAGAAACCGCCCGCAGGTTTCTTCCGATGAAGCGCAGCCAAAAATTCTGTTTCGGTGGGTTGTCCGCTTAATGACGTCTCGCTTTTCGATACCAACTCCATGGGATTCGATCCCAGCCTTTGAAGCGCCGCTTCATCTTCTGAACTCAGACAAATTCCGCTTTTGAGGTATTTTCGGATCTCATCTTCGCTGACATCGCCCTCCCCTACATGGAGAATTGCCGAAATCAAAGCCGCCACTGCTTTGTCTTCTCTGTCTTTGCTTTGGTTAGGTGCAGTCATGGTAATCAAGAAAACTGGCGTTTGAGTAAAGCACGAAATTTCGCCAAAAGCGCATTCTTGGCTCCTTTGACTTCCATTGTGGTGATCCGCTGACCCGTACGGCTGAAAACTTCCTCAGCGATTTCTTGGTCAGACAGCCAATCCGGCAGGAAGTCAGCCATCACTGAAGCAATGCGTCGTTGTTGACCTTTCAATGTAAGAACAAATTGGCGGAATGCCTCCGACACCTCGTTGGCCTTTCCAAGCGTGACGGCGAGGCTCCAGTCCCGCCCCGTTTCTGTCCCAACCAAATAGTCGCCAACTTCGTCGGTCAATTCTACATCGGTCCGGATACGCCTTGAATTCTTCCGACGTATGTCAATCCCCCGTCGCTTAATAATCGTGAACAACAAACCGGTTATGGGCTTGTCCGTGTCGAGCGTCCCGTTTTCCGCCATCCTGTAAATGGCAATGAACACATCATGCACCGCAGACGCACGTTCGTCGGGAGTCAGATCGGCAAACGTATCTGCCATATAGCTCATTAAAGGCCGTGCGAATCGTTTGAACAGCAATTGCACCGCCTCTTCTTTCTCCTTTGACGTGCCCAAAAGGCCGATACGGGCCTGGAGATCCAAATCATCATCCTCGAAGGCAGTCGTCTGCATTGCGCGATTAAGCCATGGGTAATCCTCTTTGTCACGGAGGAAGGTCATAGCTGCTGATCTATCGGCCTGCGGAAACATTGCATCCATATATTCGCACGTGAACAGCAAACCGACCAAAATATCTTTGTTCCGATTCTGTGATTTATACGAATACCTGATTAGAGCCACGGACATGTGCCCGTTGGCTCTTGACGAACCACCGTTGTGGATAGCAGCCGTCTACAGGAGGTGGTCAATCCCATAGGCGCGAGAAAGGCGCCTGGTATTAAGGATGCGGGGGCTGCCTCCCGTATCGAATTCAATTATGAGTTGGCAAATTCAAGTTAAAAGGGCAAAACCCAATCCGCTGGGCAAAGATAAATCAAACGGATACCCAATCTCCACCCAGCTCTTGGGTGAATGGGTGGATATCCAGAATATCGGTGATACAGGAGTAAGCCTTGCTGCGGTGCATTTGGCCCATTCCGAATTTCATCCAGGATGTTCGTTGAAAAACGAAGCTTCAATTTATTGGAATGGCACATCTTCGCCCGAGCTGCGTCCTGGTGAGACCGTCAGAATTCACACGGGTCGAAGCAGTGATACCTGGCAAATGTCACCTGAAGATCGTAATGGCGTTCATCATCACGCCTACGCTGAGATGGGATCGTTTGTCTTAAACAATGACTGCGGCGACAATGTTTCTGTCTGGTGGAAGGACAAGGACGGAAACTGGCATCGGGAAGACCGAGCTGGTTATGGCCCACGACCGCAAGAGGGGAAGATCCTCCAACGGATGGGGGACAGGCTTATTTAACAGTTGTGCCAGAGGCAAACGGCAAAGTCCCAGAAGATCAAGATGTGTCGTATCCAACTTGAGGTGCTCTTCGGCTGCAAATAATCCAGCTAAGCACTTCCTCCCGATTCAACCAGTCGCCGAGCAAGTTTTTGAGCGGCCTTCTTGATAACGGGTCGGAACTCGGCTGTTTTGTGGTCGAAGACGACGGCAAGTCGTCGCTTGAGGTCGGGTCCTTGCGGAGGCGGTATGATGGCGTATCGCTCCTTGGATAACTGATCGGCGGCTTGAAGTGGAAGGACAGCGGCGAGATCCATGTAAGCCAGGGAGTCGAGTAACAGCGTGAAATTCTCCACCCGCAAACAAATGTCCATCTCCCAACCGGCATCTCGGGCGAATTTGTGCAAATGCTTGACCAATTGTCCATCACCACTAAGCACGGCAAACGGGATGGTTTTCAACAATTGCAGACCGGCGGCACTCTTGCCTGGTAAAATTCGTCTGGACACGACCATGCAGTATTCAAGCACTCCGGCCTCGATTACATTTTCGGCTTCGCCAACCGCATCTGACCTCACGACACCCACATCGATCACACCATCCCTAAGCGCTTGCAGGGTCTCCTCTGTTTTGAAGGTGCGAAGTTCTAGTGCCAATTGCTCATTGCCTGTGGTTATTTCCGCAACGCGGGGCAACACCGACCAACGAAGCACACTCTCCGTTCCACCAATTCTGATAATCTCCGTCTTACCGGGCGAGGATGTGATATCGCTTAGCGAACGAAAGAACGCCCGGGCCGTCAGCGCCAGCTTTCGTCCTGCATCCGTCAATTCGAGCGATTTGCCAACTTTTCGGAAGAGCTTGGCCCCAATAGCCAATTCAAGTTCCTTCATTTGGCGGCTGAGCTGGCTTTGCTTCGTTGGATCACTTTTAGCGGCGGCGACCATCGTTCCAGCTTCAACGATTGCGCAAAACGCTCGCAACCGTTCCATCGAGAGCCCTGTCAATGTCGCCACATCAGCCATACTTGATTTTAGAATCAAGTGTAATGCTGAAATATGAATATACAACCACAAAATGTGTGGCAGAATATCCGTATTAGCGACATTAACTTTTATGGCGCATCTTGAAGAACTCAAAGTCGGCACAGTGGTTCGAGGACTCGCTCCCAGCGCAACTGTCACGATCAAGCATATCGAGATGTTCGGCGATCAGGTTGCCAACGTCACCTATGTAGATGCGGAAGGTCGCCCTGGCACACAATTGGTTTACCGCGACCAAGAGTCCTCGCTGGAAATTGTGCACCAAAACCGCCCTTTCAGTTTCACCGCCGGCGGCCAATTGTTCCGTCTGGTGTCTGAAGCTCAGCGGCTCAAACTGGCTTTCCTCTTTGACCCCCTTATTGCCGTCAGCACTTCCGATGTCCAGCCGTTGCCGCACCAAATCACCGCCGTATACGAAACCATGCTGGATCGGCGCCCCCTTCGTTTTCTCCTCGCTGATGATCCCGGCGCAGGCAAAACGATCATGACCGGCCTGCTGATCAAAGAACTGCTCATTCGTGGCGACGTTGCCAAGTGCCTCATCGTTGCACCAGGAAGTTTGGTTGAGCAGTGGCAGGATGAATTGGACCAAAAATTCAATCTGAGCTTCGACATTCTGACCAATGAAGGCCTTCAAGCCGCGCGGACCGGGAACTGGTTTCAGGAACATAGCCTTTGCATTTGCCGCCTCGATAAACTCAGTCGGAACGACGATATCCAGGAGAAATTGGCTACCATTGACTGGGACTTGGTTGTGGTTGACGAGGCGCACAAGATGTCGGCGCATTTTTTTGGAGGTGAGTTAAAGGAAACCAAACGATTCAAGCTCGGGAAACTGCTTTCCCAGCATACCCGCCAGTTTCTCCTGCTTACCGCCACGCCCCATAGCGGCAAGGAGGAGGATTTTCAGCTTTTCTTATCACTGTTGGACGGCGATCGTTTTGAAGGACGTTTTCGCGATGGAGTGCATGCGATTGATTGCACAGATCTCATGCGGCGCATGGTCAAGGAACAATTGGTGACCATGGAAGGTAAGCCCCTGTTCCCGGAACGCTTTGCCTATACAGTTCCGTATCCGCTTTCGCCTGAGGAGGCTGCCCTCTATAAAGGGGTCACGGATTATGTCCGGGAAGAATTTAATCGTGCGGAACGGTTGGAGAATGAAAACCGCAAAGGCACCGTCGGCTTTGCTCTAACGATCCTTCAACGGCGTTTAGCTTCATCGCCAGAGGCCATCCTGCAATCATTACGCCGCCGACGCGAACGACTGGAAGAACGCTTGCGCGAGGAACGCCTTCTGCGTCGAGGAGCCAAGGCAAAAGAAGATTTCCTTGAGAACGGTACCAGCCTGACGGATGACGACATCGATGATCTTGAGGAGGCGCCTGAACAAGAGATGGAAGCCGCCGAAGAGCAAATCGTGGATCAGGCCACGGCTGCGCGAACCATTACTGAACTCGAAGCGGAAATACATATCCTTCGCGATCTTGAATCCGAAGCCTTGAAACTGCGGCGTTCATGTAAGGATACCAAGTGGCAGAAACTTTCGGAGACCTTGCTGGAAAATCCTGAAATGTTCGATGCCAACAAAAACCGCCGCAAGCTGGTCATTTTCACCGAACAACGAGATACTTTGAACTACCTGGTGGACAGATTAACAACGCTGCTCGGCAATCCCTCCCACCTGGTCTCCATCCATGGCCAAACGCCCAGAGAACGGCGGCGGCAAATCCAGGAATCCTTTATGAGCGATCCGGAGGTGCTCATTCTGGTTGCCACAGATGCGGCGGCTGAGGGCATCAACTTGCAGCGGGGACACCTCATGGTGAATTACGATTTGCCTTGGAATCCTAACCGGATTGAACAACGTTTCGGTCGCATCCATCGTATCGGCCAACGGGACGTGTGCCATTTGTGGAATCTGGTGGCCCAGGAAACCCGTGAAGGCGAAGTGTTTCTCCGCTTGCTTCGGAAAATCGAACAGCAATGCAAAGCACTTCACGGAGCTGTTTTCGATGTGTTGGGTAAGGTGTTCGAAGGTGCACCGTTGCGGGAATTGCTGATCGAGGCCATCCGTTACGGTGAGCGTGCCGAAACAAAAGCCAAGCTGGATCAAGTAATTCAACGTCTCGATACCGAGCACCTGCGGGATTTGGTCTATGATCGTTTGCTTGTCCAGGAAACCATGGACGCCAGCCGGGTCCAGGAAATCCGCGACCACATGGAACGGGCACAAGCCCGCAAACTCCAGCCTCACTATATTGGATCGTTTTTCGCGGAATCCTTTGCTCATTTTGGAGGTCAACTCTCGAAACGCGAACCGCTGCGGTATGAAATCCGGCATGTGCCTGCCGAAATTCGCCAGCGAGACCGCGTGGTGGGTTCCCGTGCGCCGATTCTTAGAGCTTACGAGCGGGTCACTTTCCACAAAGAAGCCATTCGAGTCGAAGGTAAACCACCCGCAGCTCTGGTAGCTCCTGGTCACCCACTATTGGATTCCACGGTTGACCTCGTGTTGGAGAAATATCGTGATTTCCTTCGGCAGGGCGCGGTTCTGGTGGATACCGCCGATCCGGGCACAGAATCCCGGGTTCTTTTCTACCTGGAACACTCCATCTGTGATGGCCGCCAAGACGCCAACCGCAATTCGCTGACTATATCGCGGCAGCTCCAATTTGTTGAGATTTGCCAGGATGGTCGGTTGCTTAAGGCTGGTTATGCTCCTTACCTGGATTACACGCCTGCTACACCAGAGCAGTCGGCGTTGGTTGAAAAACAATTGGCCGAGACTTGGTTGAAGGAGAATCTGGAACAAAAAGCCACGTCATTTGCCATCCAGTATATAGTGCCCCAACACCTGCGCGAGGTGACCTTGCGCCGCGAAGCCCATATCACTAAGACCATGCGCCAGGTCAAGGAACGTCTCACGCGAGAAATCAACTATTGGGACCATCGTGCTAACGAACTTAAAGCCCGCGAGGACGCAGGGAAATCACGGTCGAATCTTAATTCTGCCAATGCCCGCCAGCGCGCGGACAAACTGGCCGAACGTCTTCGCCTTCGAATGGCTGAACTTGAACTGGAACGTAAGATCGTCGCTCGTCCGCCCACGGTCCTCGGCGGAGCTTTGGTCGTGCCTGCGGGATGTTTCTCAAAAGGAAGCGGCGATGACTCTGCGTTACGTGAAACGCCGCCTCCATACGGGAATAATATCAATGCCACCGAGAAACTTGCCATCGACAAGGTCCTTGAGGCCGAACGGAAACTGGGCTTCGAACCTCGCGATGTCAGTGCCGAAAATCGTGGCTATGACATCGAGAGCCGCGATCCGATGACCGGTAGTCTTCGATTCATCGAGGTAAAAGGTCGCGTAGAAGGTGCTGCCATCATCACCGTCACAAAGAATGAGATTCTGACTGCCTTTAACCGTCCGGACGCATACATCCTGGCCGTGGTTTTAATTGGAGAGCACGGACCAGAAGCGCCCTACTACCTGACACAGCCATTTAACCACGAACCAGAATTCGCCACTGCCAGCGTCAATTTCAGGTTGTCGGAGTTGTTGGAGAAGGCTGACCAGAAAAAGTGATGAACCATAACCAAACAAAACAACCTCCCGCGTATTTCGCGAAGATCGAACAGAATGCGAATAACCGATGGAAGCTGCTTGAGTCAGATCCTGAGCTGGCTGGACCGTGGCATCAGTTGTTTTCCCAAGTTCAGAGTCCCCATCACGTTTTGTCAGAGTTGTTACAAAACGCAGATGACGCAGGTGCTACTAGAGCCGTTGCGAGCATAGTCGATGGAACCTTTGTTTTCGAGCACAATGGGATGGATTTCACTGACGACCAGTTTGCTTCCCTTTGTCGCTTTGCCTTCTCCAACAAGCGCACATTGCACACAATTGGGTTTCGTGGTGTTGGATTCAAGTCAACCTTCAGCCTTGGCGATGACGTTGATGTCATCACTCCGACGCTGGCTGTGCGTTTCAATCGGGCGCGGTTTACTCTGCCAATCTGGCTGGAGTCTATGCCTTCGGCAGAAACCACAGGGGTCCGTGTTAAATTAGCCGATCAGCATCGGCAACAAGAATTGGAACAAAGCTTGCGCCAATGGGCCACAAGTCCGGTCTCTTTGTTGTTTTTCCGAAACCTATGTGAGTTAGAAATCAACGGCCGCCCAATATCAAAGAAAAGGATCGGAGACGGCCCGGTTCCCAATTCGGAGATTGTCTCCCTGAACCACTTGGATTCCCAAAACCACCAGAAGGCTGAGAACCTACTTGTGGTTAAGTCAGATCCAGAGCCTTTCCCTGAGGACTCGGTGCGCGAGATCCGTAAGGAGCGCAACATCCCTGACATGCAGTTCCCCCCTTGCACAGTGGAGCTGGTCTTCGGTATTAGCGGTCAGGAACGCCTGTATGTTGTGCTGCCAACAGGAGCCGAGCTGGACCTGCCGTTTTCCATCAATGCTCCATTCATTCAAGATCCCGCCCGCTACGGCATCAAGGAGCCGTCCACTTCGCCCACCAACCGATGGTTACTGCAACGGGCCGGGAAATTGGCCGCGGGCATATTCACTTGCTGGGCCAGCAACGGGAGTATCTCACTTGAAGATCGGGCCAAAGCCTACAGCCTGCTGCCGAAGGCCGAGAAGCCAGCCGATGATTTCAACGGTCGAGTCACCGGCTGCATCCGCGATGCCCTCCTCGCCCAAGTCAAGGACCAGCCCGTGCTGTTGGCGGCGGATGGATCGCTTGAGAAAGCGGGGGCCTGTTTTGCCCTGCCGACCGATCTCTACTCAGTATGGAATGAAGACGTGCTCGTCCCGCTCTTTGGATCTGGCGCGTCGAAGATTCTCAGTGTCGCCGTGGCTGGAGAGCACCGTCAGCGGCTTCAGGCCCACGGCTGGCTGAAATACTTATCCAGCGATGATGTGCTCAACCGGCTGAAGGCCGACGATGCGCGGCCACCGCGCCCGGCCACCTGTGAAAAGCTCCATACGCTCTGGACGTTGGTCTGCAAATCCACGAACCGATACTGGGATGACCGCCCGAAGCAGGTTCGCATAGTACCAGTGCAGGGCAGCCCGCATCTTCATCCTGCTTTAGAGGTCATTCGTCTGCCAAGCCGCCGTGACCAACTGAGCGCCGACGACTGGAAGTTTGTCACCGACTACTCATTGGCAATGGACAGTGATTGGCTGGAGTGGTTGGCCCAGCTACGCTCCAAGAAGAAGGAACAGAACCAAGCGCAAGATGATCCTGCCATAGGGCTGTTGGGTCACATTGGCTTACAGGACGCTACCGCTACCGACACCATTGTCTCCCAGGCATCGCGCCGGTTATTCAGAAACAAAGAGATCGCACTCAAGGACTGCGTTCGTTTTGCCCACATCCTGGCGGCGCTGAGAGTCCGAGTGCCGGACGGATTCAAATACGTCACGCGCGATATGACGTTGCGCGAACCATCGGCACAAGTGGTTTTTGATCCACAGGCCACAGTGGAGGATCTCGCCTCGGCGGAGTGGGGTGAACAACACATCCTGCACGACGCCTACTCGGAGGCATATGTGTCCTGCACGGCACAGGCTTGGATCGAGTGGACCATATCGAAAAGCAGTCAACTGCATGTCAGTTTGCCCATCGTCCAGAAAAAGAACCACTACTGGAAGTATAATTTAATCGAAACTCTGAAGTATCGAGGAATCGCGGAGCCTCAATATTATCCATACAACACTGGCGATTTCGTCTTGGATGACTGGGGGATTGATGCCGACCTAATCACCCATTGGAAGCGGGTTGAATCAGTTAGATCAGATCTCAGCGCAAAGGCTATCGTCAGTTTGCTCAAAGGCCCAGCTCACGAGTGGGAGGAGAAGCTAACCGCGGTCGCCTGGCAAAATGGATACAAATACAGGAAGCAGGTTAGCACTGAGAGCATTCCAGCCGAGTGGCTCGTGTTCTATCGATCAAAGGCTTGCCTTCCTGACACCCATGGCAATCTGCGGCAACCGGCCGAATTGTTGCTCCGAACACCGGACACGGAACCACTCATGGGAGTCGAATTGTTTGTCCAGGCAGAATTGGATTCACCTGGCAACCGACGGCTGTTGGATTTTCTGGGTGTTCGTTCCACACCCTCGGGATCAAACAAGATCATCGAACGGCTGAAGGCGCTGTCACGAACAACCGATGCACTTAGGCTAATCGTTGAAATCAACAAGCTCTACGAAGCCCTGGATCGAATCGTGGTGCGCTTTGCTCCTGCTGAGCTTCAAAGTGCCGTCGATTCCTTCGAAAAAGAGCCGCTTATCCTCAGCGAATCAGGCGAATGGCTGACCACCGGGGAAATCTCCATCTTTTCGGGCGACGACAATCAGGCTCCGGCCATCCATCATGCATTCCAAAGCCTGGCGATGTGGCCCAGGCTGGGGATTCCCGAACGACCGGCATTTGAAAAGACCCTCGATTGGCTTCGCACCTTGCCAAGCGGAGGGAGAATCGATGCCGCCGCATCAATTCGGGTTCGCCTCATCCTGAAGCGCGAACCACAGCGGGTGTGGGCGGAATGTGGCCACTGGCTCAGCCTCGATCAGACCTGGGAACCGATTCAACGGCTTGCCAATCGCCAGACCATGCAAAATTTAACGAAGTGGGAAGGTTTGTTATCGGAGGTCAAGCAAACTACGGCGGACCTGCGAATGTTGTCGGAAGCCATCTGGCAGCAGGCACCTTTTGCACAGCTCCGTGATCTCAGCGAGGTCGTGGAGTTACAGGTGACGGAAGTCCGTGAAGTCGGAGGAAAAGTGGACAAGCCTTGGCTGGCCGAACTCGGCGGGGGTTTGTGCCGAGTGCGTTTCGAGGACGAGGCACGCACAACACACATTCGGCGGATTGCGGAAAGGCTCAACCACACAACATGGAAACCATTCAGCCGTTTGGAGGTCACTCCTTACGTTGACGGCACGCCCGCAGGAACGCCGATCACCCCTCGCGTGCTGTGGCAAGACGTTAGCCTCTACGTCGCCGCCAACGTCTCCGTGGCAACACTCCACAAGGAGTTGGCGGACGAACTGGCCCGTCCCTTCGTTGATCGTGCCGTCCAGGAAGCTATAACGGCCTGCATTGAACGTGATATCGGCTACGTCGCGGAATACCTTGCGGATCAGTTTGAACTGGAAGAACAACCCGAGCTTCCCGACGCGGCGCAAGATAATGCGAATGGCACCAAACATGCCCCGGACACCGAGAATAAGAAGGCCGACACTCCGGCGGAGGAAACGAGCGCAACAGATCAAGGCGCAGCCAGTGGCGATGGCGTTAACGGTGATACTAACGGCGGTGGTGATGAACGTCTTGATGATGGGGACGCTGATATCAAGGTCGAAACAGACGCTGTTGAGAGTGGTGACGATTCCAGCGTAAGTGCCGATGAAACCGGTGCCGATAAGGCCCGCACACCATCCGCCCCACCCAAACCTGACCTCATGGATCGGTATGCCGCCAAACAAGGCTTCAAATGGCATGCAGGTGAGAAGTGTTACTACCACCATGATGGCCGTTGGATCGAGAAGGCCGAAACTCCATTCCATTGGGTTGAAATGTCCGCTAGCGGTGAGACAACGCAGCGGCTCTGGGTCCAGGATCAAACACTCACGCACGGCATCGAATTGCCAGCAGAAGTCTGGTCCCTGATTCGGTCTGAACCCAAGACCTCCACTCTACTCGTCAAGGACGGGATTGAGGCACCCGTTACGCTAACCGGTGAGGAGTTGGCGGAGCTGCAAGCGAAGAAGATGATCGCCCTTTATCCGTCGCGATTTCGCCTCCTGGAAACAAGATCATGAAAGCACAACGAAAATCACCACGGCGATACAGTGCTCGGACCTTGAAAGTCTTATGGGGCCGTTCAGCAGGCAGATGCGCTGTTCCCGAGTGTCGAATTGATTTAGTTGTTGATGCAACTGACCACGACCCAATCGTCGTAATCGGGGACATAGCACACATCCAAGCGTCGAGTGATAAGGGCCCGCGTGCGAATCGGAAGCTCTCGGCCCAACATCGGGACAGCTACGAGAACCTCATCTTGCTATGTAAGAACTGCCATTTTAGATTCGACGCGCAGAAGAAAACCAACACAGTGTTTTCGATAAAGCAACTGCGGGTTGATCACGAAGCTTGGGTGCGCGCGTCCTTGCCCGAGCGCGGTCGAAGCACGCATGGTTGGAATGTTCTGGTTTTACAGGGCGACCACCCCGTAGATGCCACACAAACAGTGGCTGCCCTATCGCCCGATTTTCCGAGAAGAAAGCCGACTATTATTACCGCATCAGCCAATCAAGCTTGGCTGACGACATTTAAGAACCTGCAGTTAGCTGTACAAAAGTTCTTGTCTGAAGGTGATCCCTTCGACAATCGATTCGCCGTTTTCCCACTTGCTCCAGTTTCGGCCTGCATTGCAACGGGCTATTTGCTGACCAACAGGCCGCGTGTTCGACTCTTTCAGCACCATCGGTTACAGGCGACTTGGAACTGGCCAAAGGTTAAAGCCGCACCCCATAAGTTAAGGATTTCCGGCCTGCCTTCCAAGCGTACGGAGAAGGCCGGTGATATTGCAATATGCTTCCATCTGAGCGCTGTGATTCAGCATGCGGACCTTCCCATCCCAAGAAAGTCTCTTCTTCACACGGTTGACGTCAGGGTTGACGATCCTAATGTTCACTGGCTCAGGTCGCCGAGCCAGCTTGAGGCGCTTGGCGAAATCGCTACCCACGTATTCGCTTCGCTGCTACAGCATTTCCCAAACGCTGCAACGTGGCACTTGTTCTTTGCTGGACCTGCACCCGGTGCTGTCACAGTTGGCCAGCAATTAAATCCGACGATGACGACACCAACGCAGCTTTATGAATTCAATCGGGCAGAGACGCCGCGATATTCGCCAAGCATCCTGCTAAAACCAACAACAGCACGATGAGCAACGACGCATATTTGAGAGGATTGCTAGCCCAACAAGACCTTACGCCCAGTGAGGAATCCGCGTTGCGAGGACTGCGTGACACGATTGAGGAACAACTTCGCAAGGGCCTCAACAAGATCGAACGGGTCTACTACGCGGGTTCGTTCGGGAAGGACACGATGATCCGCGAGCTCTACGACTTGGACATCGTGGTTTATTGGGCAAACGACTGCGGATTCACGTTGCAGGACATTTACAGTTCTGTTGGCGACGCCCTGAAGAGGAACTGGAAAGTGGTGAAATCCAAAACCGTGGCTTGGGAACTGCCCTTCGACGGAGGTTTTCATCTTGACGTCGTTCCTGGCCGGGCACTGAACAACACATTCAAATACGCTAACCTGTACCGCACTGACACGGCTACTTCGCTTCAGACCAGCATCAAAGTCCACATTGATACTGTCCGCAACAGCGCCAGGCGTGATGCGATTCGCCTGATGAAGCTCTGGCGGAAGCGAAAGAGCGTTCCATTCAAGAAGTCACTTGCCTTGGAGCTTATCACTATTGATGCCTGTTCTGGCTTGCCGACGGACAATCTTGAAAAGCAGTTGTTGGCCGTATTCCGCTACATGACCGAGAACATCACAACGGCGCGATTGGTGGATCCGGCCAACAGCAACAATGTGATTTCCGATGAGATCACGTATTCGGACAAGTTGGCTATTCAATCTGCTGCAAGGGCGACTCTTACTGCACAATACTGGAGTGAGGTCTTCTGACCAAGAACATGGGGAGCCAGAACCACAACCGGAAATGCGCAACAGAATAAAACACCGCGACCATTAAGTATGCCAATCGACATTGCTGAAAGTGTTTATTGCTATCTCGCTAGAGATTGGGGGCTCGCAAAAGACGAGCTTACCGAAACCAAATGCGAGCAGCTTCGGGCTTCAATCCCGGAGGTGCGGTTGGCATATCGCGGTAATCGTGACATCGCTTACAACAAACCTTCAGTTCGTCGTGCTTACCTCGCGGCATTCGCTCCGCGCTATGCTTACCTTCTTTACCGCTGTCTGCAAAAGGTGAGAGCGCGGGCATTAGAAGTTTTGCGCCCGTGGCATCGCGATGAGGGCGTCATGTGCATGCTTGGTGGAGGCCCAGCGTGTGAGATTTTCGGGCTTCTGGATTGGCTTTATCAGCATGACATCGAACCTCGGTATCTCCGCGTGGTGATTTTGGATCGCGAAGGTTATTGGCGGAGCTTCCACAGTTACCTCTTTTCTGAACTGGTTAGTCGTCATTTTCGCAAGACAATGGTCATTCCGTCGTACGAGTCGGTGGATTTTCCAGTGCCGACAGGGGTGAAGTTCAACCGATCTCTGGTCAACTATAGCTACGCGCAAACCGCTCTGCTCGCCGAAGCCAGGTTGATCTCTATTGCCAACTGCCTTTCGGAAATTGGCGATCACCGTGGATTCAAATGTCACTTGCATTACCTCACCCAAATAGCTTGGGAATCTCAGTTGGTGATTTGTGCTGACTCAAGCGCGAAGAAGCGTCGCCCTCGTATGGATTGGCTTGCTGAATATTTCGACGCGCATCGGAAGCTCGAATCCAAGGAACTGTTCGAAGGAACAATTCATATGAAGTTCAAATGGCTCAAACGCGGCCCGACCAGCCAGCGCATTTTCAGAAACGGAAGCGCACCCACTTGGCAGAACGACATCCAACGCTGGGCTTACATCCGCAAGATTGGTTAAATGTTAACATCCGCATGACCTACAAAAAGAAACTTATTGAAGTTGCACTGCCGCTAGAGGATATCAATCGCGAGGCGGCGAGGGAGAAGTCCATCCGGCATGGGCATCCGTCCACACTGCATTTGTGGTGGGCGCGACGGCCGTTGGCGGCGTGCCGGGCGGTACTGTTTGCGTCGCTGGTTGATGATCCTTCGGAGTGCGTGGCGGTGTTGATGGCGGATGTGGGCAAGCGGAAGGCGGCGGAGAAACTGCTCGCGGCGCAACGCAAAGCGTGGGAGACGCGCAAGGCGATGTTCGACAAGGCGGTTGCGTTCGGTGTACCGGCCAGCAGCAATCCGCCACCCGGTCCGGAGCCGAAGCTGGAGGACATCCTCGTCGAGACGGAGCGGGATCGGTTGTTTGAAATTATCCGCGAACTGGTGAAGTGGGAGAATTCCAACGACGAACGCGTGCTCAACCAGGCGCGGGCGGAGATTCTGCGGTCCACGGGTGGCCATCCGCCGCCGGTGTATGATCCGTTTTGCGGCGGCGGCTCGATTCCGCTGGAGGCCCAGCGGCTCGGACTGGAGGCACATGCCAGCGATTTGAATCCCGTGCCGGTGCTCATCAATAAGGCGCTCATCGAGATTCCGCCCCGGTTCGCGGGCAAGCCGCCGGTGAACCCGGAGTCGCGCCGCAAGCTGGGCGCGTCCGGCTCGTGGAAGGGCGCGGCGGGGCTGGCGGAGGACATTCGTTACTACGGCCAATGGATGCGCGACGAGGCGGAGAAACGCATCGGCCATCTGTATCCCAAGGTGAAGCTGCCGAAAGAACATGGCGGCGGCGAAGCGACAGTGATTGCGTGGCTGTGGGCGCGCACGGTGGCCAGTCCCAACCCGGCGGCCAAAGGCGCGCATGTTCCGCTGGTGCGGTCGTTCTGGCTCTCGACCAAGGCGGGCAAAAAGGCGTGGGTTGAACCTGTGGTGGACCAGAGCACGATGACCTACCGGTTTGAGCTTCGCACTGGTAACGGCGAACCGCGCGCGGGCACTGTGAGTCGCAACGGCGGTCTGTGTCTGCTCACGGGCAGCCCGATGCCGCTTGAATACATCAGAGCCGAGGGCAAAGCAGGAAGGCTTCGCAAACGCCTACTCGCGATTGTGGCCGAGGTTTCTTCGGGACGAGTGTTTATTTCCGCGATGGACGAGGACGAACGGATTGCGGAAATGGCAGAGCCGCGCGATGTGCCAGAGACTGACATGCCGCCTCAGGCGTTGAGCTTCCGCGTCCAGATTTACGGGATGACGAAACACCGCGACTTATTCACGAAGCGGCAACTTGCACTCATGACGTGTCTCTGTGACCTGGTGAAAGAGGCGCATGACCGTGCTCTTGCGGACGCAAGCGAGAAGTTCGACACGTCCGACCAGCGGAGCCTTGAGTCTGGCGGCCTGGGCGCTCGTGCCTACGCCGACGCGGTGACGATTTATCTCGGGTTGACTGTGAGCAAGCTGAGTTGCTTTCACTGCACGCTCGGAATCTGGCGCGCAAGCGATGCCAAGACCGGTCGAGCATTTGGTCGCCAGTCGGTGCCGATGGTCTGGGATTTTCCCGAAGCGAACCCGCTCGCAGAAGCCGGAGGCGAGATTGATGGAGCATTCACTTCCATCTCGAAGTTGTTCGACAAACTGAGTTTTGTTCACGAAGGCAAAGTTCATCAGTGCGACGCGGCGGTGCTCCAACCGCCGCAGTCGGTCGTGTTTAGCACCGACCCGCCTTACTACGACAACGTGGGTTATGCCGACTTATCCGACTTTTTCTACGTTTGGGTTCGTCGCGCGCTCGCTCCAGTTTTTCCTGTGCTTCTCAGCACCGTGTTGGTGCCCAAAGCTCAGGAGTTAATTGCGACTCCGTTCAGATTCGGTGGCGACCGGCAAAAAGCAAAAGTGTTTTTCGAGGAAGGCATGGCAAGGGCATTTGCCAAAATGGACTTGAACCAACGAACGGAGTTTCCAGCCACAATCTATTACGCATTCAAGCAGTCGGAGGACGAAGGGGATGAGGACGACGAATCTCAAGGCGGGAGTATGGCTTCAACCGGATGGGAGACGATGCTGGAAGCTTTGTTGAAGGCCGGGTTTACAGTCCAGGGCACTTGGCCTCTTCGCACGGAGCAAGCGAAGGCACTCAAGGATGCTTTCAATGTGCTCGCCTCCTCGATTGTTCTGGTTTGCCGTCCGCGAGCGAAAGACGCGGGCGTGGCGTCGCGCCGCGATTTCCTGGCCTCGTTGAAGCGGGAGTTGCCCGAGGCGCTGCGGAATTTGCAGAAGGGCAACATCGCGCCGGTGGATCTGGCCCAGGCCGCCATTGGGCCGGGCATGGCTGTGTTCAGCCGTTACGCACGAGTGCTCGAAACAGACGGCTCGCCGATGGGCGTGCGCACCGCGCTGGCGCTCATCAACCAGGCGCTTGACGAGGTGCTGGCCGAACAGGAAGGCGAGTTCGACGCGGACACGCGCTGGGCGCTGGCGTGGTTCGACCAATACGGCTTCACGGAAGGCCCGTATGGCGCGGCGGAGACGCTTTGCACGGCCAAGAACACGAGTGTGTCGGGCATGACCGAGGCGGGCATACTCGCGGCTAAAGGCGGCAAGGTGCGTCTGCTAAAGAAGGAGGAACTGCTGGCGGATTGGAATCCGTCCACGGACTCGCGCCTGACGATTTGGGAGGCGACGCATTACCTGATGCGCGCGCTGGATCAGGGCGAGCAGTCCGCCGCCGAGTTGTTGCGCAAACTCGGTCCGATTTCCGAAACCGCCCGCGACCTGAGCTACCGCCTCTACACCGTCTGCGAACGCCGCAAGTGGGCTCAAGAAGCCATCGGCTACAACGCCTTGGTGCTGGCCTGGCCGGACCTCACTCGTTTGGCGCAGGAGCAGAAGACGGCTGGACCGACCCAGAGGGAGTTGATTTAGCCAGAATAACCGGGGACTATGCAGACCCAAGACAAGCCAACGCAGTCAGCGACCACGCCGACCATGGACGGTTGGGATGTGTTCCTCAGCCACAACAGCGCCGACAACGCCTGGGTGAAGGAATTGGCGGCCCGGTTGGAGTCCGAACCTTTCGACGATTCGCGCAACATCAGGGTCTTTCTCGACGTTTGGGACATTCCGGCTGGCGCGAACATCGTCATGAAACTCAACGAAGGGCTGGCGAAGGCGCGGTTTCTGGCCATCGTGATGAGCCCAGAGTTCTTCAAGTCCAACTGGACGGCGCTTGAGTGGACGCATTGGGTGATGGGCGATCCGGTAAATACCCAGGGCCGAATCCTGCCGATCCTCTATCGCAAGGCTTCGCTCGACAAGAAGGAGGCCATTTCATTCCCGGCGCCCTTCCGGGCCAACCGTTACTTGGATTTCACTTCCAAGAAGACGGCTACGGTTTTCTATGCCGAGTTGCTGAGCCGCATCCGGGGGCAACCAACGCCGCGCGGGGAACATCACCAACCTACGCGGTGTACGGTATCATCGACGCCGATTCCACCCGAGCGTTACAAGGCGGATGACGTAAACGAGCTGCTTCTGAGCAACTTGTTTCCGGTCGTAAGCTACCCGCAGCGCATTTGGAGCGCCGCGACGAGCTACACCAAGCCGGAAGAGGTTTACGAGAAAGTCTCCATCGGCGATGGAATCGTGATTCACGGCGGCAATCTCTATACGTTCGCGGACATGTCCGATGTGCTATGCCCTTTGCGCAGCGTCGTTGACACCGCAACCATCAATGACAAACAACGACGAGAGAATTGGCTCGCAGATCAGGACAAGGGACGGCTCTACACATGGCTCATCAACGCCTACCTGAGGAATCACCTGGAGTTGATCGGCCTCGATCAGGACGACAAGGAGCGATACTTCTTCCCGCCCGCCTCCGACCAGACCTCGGTTTTTTATGATGGTCGCGAAGTGACGGCGAGAAAACGAAACGAGCAGTTGGCGCAGGACTTCTGGGTGCATTTGGCGGCGGACATTCGTTTTTACCGCATCTGGAATCGCTTCTTTCTCAAGCTCACGCCTTGTTTCTTCTTCACTGCGAATGGCAAGCGCCCCCTCGATGGCAAACAACAGGGCAAAATGGCGATCCGGTGGGGCGGAAAGCAGCGCAACGCGAACATCCTCCGAGACGTGCTTTTCTGGGCGACGCTGCTGAAAGGGAATCAGCCTCAGATAATAATTCCAGCCGGAGCTGAACATCTCGCTATCCAGGCAATCCCGGCCATCACCAGGATCAACAAGGGAATCCGTGGCGACCACATTCGCTTCACGAAGCTAGTGAAGTTGGGGCAGGAAACCCTCAGCGAAGTCGCCAGGGACGTTGAAATCGGTCACATAGATGATGAAGACGAACCTCATGAATAGGCCGCGAAGGCGACCTCCACGAGTTCGCAAGGGGCGCGGCCCCGACGAGCGACGTAACGAGGATACTGAGAAGCTGCTGCACCACGCGCAGCCGACATTCGACGGATTCCACATCGAGGAACCGCGAATCGTCTTCAATGGGGGATACGCCACTGTTGACCCGAAAGAAGGACTGGAACTTTACGGGCCTGTGAACCCCTCGAATGAACCAATCCGCGTTGGAATCATTGGCACCGGCGATGGAATCACCGCATTCAAGTCTCTCCTGGAGAAGGCGCGAAATCCAATCTCGCCCGGCGTCAATCGTGCAGGAGAGGCGTTCGACCCGTTTTGCTTCCCGCCATTTCCCGGAACCGGTGCATGCTTCCGAACGACGTTTGAAACGGACACGAGCATCCAGTGCGACATCCCGCTCAGGTTATTCGAGGAGGCGGTTAGCGCTGCAAACACAGCGGACAAATTACGGAACGTGATAAAGTTGGTGGTTGAGAAGCTCGGGACGCTGAAAGATATCGAGCCCGAACCCAACGTGGTCGCCGTTGTGTTTCCGGACTGCGTGGAGGAGGAGTGCGCCGCCATCGGAGCCACGTTTCGTTTCCGCAAGCTCAAGCCGTCCAAGGCAGAGATGTTGCAGCGAAGCCTAAACCGTGACCGGAAGAAGGGGCAGATGCTTTTCGACCTCCGAATGGTAGTAGAGGAACCGAAATCCTCCGAGGAGCGGGGATACTGGAATATCCATCATGCGCTAAAGGCACATGCGATGGGAACGGGACTACCCACGCAAATGGTCTGGCAGTCCACGCTCGCCGACAGCAATCAAAACCAAGATCCTGCGACGCTCGCCTGGAATCTATTCATTGCGCTCTACTACAAAGGGGGCCGAATCCCTTGGAATCTCGAAGCGATACCGGCGAGCACCTGTTTTGTGGGCATCTCATTCTACAAAGAAGCTCCTGTGCCCCGCGCATTGATGCAGACCAGCCTTGCGCAAGTTTTCTCCGGCCACGGTGAAGGGATCGTGCTCAAGGGCGGGCGTGCTCAGATTGATGAGACAAAGGGCGATCGGAAACCTCACCTGTCAAAGGACGATGCGAAAAGCCTTCTTGAGCGGGCCTTGAAAACGTATCTGGACCATCACAACCACGTTCTCCCGGAGCGACTTGTTATCCACAAGACCTCGCGGTTTTGGCCAGACGAGGTTGAGGGTTTCAAGTCGGCACTAGGGACCATCCCGCGGTTTGACTTCGTGGCTCTGGAAAAACTTGGGGATCGATTCATGCGGTTGGGCTATGAACCGCCTCTGCGCGGCACCGTCATATCGATTGAAAAACAGCGGCATGTGATCTTCACGCATGGCTACAGCCCGCACCTTGGCATGTATCCTGGGCATCGGATTCCGAATCCCCTGGAAATCGTCGAGCATCACGGGGATTCTCCTGTGGAGACCTTGTGCAGGGAAATCATGGCGCTGACGAAGTTGAATTGGAATAGCTGCGCGTTCGCCAGCGCGGAACCGATCACCATTCAGTTCGCCAAGACAATCGGTCGCATCCTAACGGAGGTACCAGATGGTTCTGCAATCCAGAACAAGTATCGGTTTTACATGTAGCCACATGCCTCGCTTAGAGCGTCAAAAACGGGAGACCGAGATCATGATGCACCAAGACGCGCGGGCGACAATACACTGTCGCCCGCGCGTCTTGGGAATTGTAATCAATCCGTCAAGCTTCCGCCAGAATGATCTTGTGGAGTTCCTTGTTTTCTGTCACAAAAAGTGGGTAGTTTTTGTGACAATGGGATCGTGATGAAAGTGGCGCAACCAATTGATCAAGCTATTCTCCGCTCCATGCGGGCCGCTCCGGCTGCCTTGGTGTGCTCGCCGAGGCATTTTGCTGATTTCGGCAGCGCGGAAGCGGTTCGGAAAGCGTTGAGTCGCTTGGTGAAGGCCGGGAAGATCCGGCGAATTCGCCGCGGGCTATACGATTTGCCACAGCCGCATCCCATCACCGGGCAGACCGCCCCCAATATCAAGGCAACGGTCGCGGCACTTATGGAGGGCAGCCATGCGCAGTGGCAGTTCACAGGGGCTTACGCCGCAAATGCATTGGGGCTTTCGGACCAGGTTCCGGCCAAGATCATCATCTTGACCGACGGAATCCCGCGCAAGGTGGCGCTGGGTAAACTGGCGTTGATTTTCCGCCGCGCCTCGCCGCGTAACCTGCTGGGTGCAGGCCGCCGCGCCGGGTTGGTGATCCAGGCATTGCGGTATCTGAAGGGCAGCTCGGAGATGGCGAATCATGTGTCCAGACTTCGCCGGGATTTGGACGCAGCGACCAAGAAAGATTTGGCGGCACTTGCGCCTAAGCTGCCAGCTTGGATGAAACCACTGGCGCAAGAAATCTCCCAAAACTGACATGGATACCGTGCTCCAACTCGGGCAACGGCAGCGCGTCGAACTCTTTGAGCAGACAGCGCAGCAAACGGGCTTTGATGCGGTAATCGTCGAGAAGGACTTCTGGGTCTGTTGGACGCTGAAGGAACTTTTCCGGCTGCCCGCCATCGGCGAGCATCTGATATTCAAGGGCGGCACGTCGCTGTCGAAGGTGTTCAAGCTCATTGAGCGGTTCTCGGAAGACATTGACGTTTCGATTGACCGGAGCTTTCTCGGCTACGGCGGAACCAACGAGCCGGAGGCCGGTGCGAGCAACAAGGAAAAGCAACGGCGTATTGATGGATTGAAGGCTGCTTGCCAGCAAAAGATTGCCAAGGAACTGCTGCCTGCGCTCGAAACTGCCATTAAGGCCAAATTGCGCCAGGACGAAAAGTGGACGCTGCGGGCGGATGCGGATGATCCCGACCAGCAGACGCTGCTGTTCGATTATCCCACGAGTTTTCCACCGGATACGGCTGGCTACGTCCGGCGGATGGTGAAGATCGAAATGGGCGCGCGGGCGGACCATTGGCCGAGCGAGAGCAAGACGATCATGTCCTACGTGGCCGAGCAGTTCCCTAAAGGGTTCAAGGAAGGAAGCTGCGCGGTAAAAGTGTTGTCGGCAGAGCGGACATTCTGGGAAAAGGCGACCATCTTGCACGCCGAATTCCACCGGCCTGCGGAGAAACCGATGCCAGAGCGTTTCTCGCGCCACTATTGCGATTTCTACGAGATGGTCCGTCGGGGTGTGGGCGTATCTGCGATTGCGAAACTCGATTTGCTGGCGCGGGTGTCCCAGCATAAGAACCTGTTCTTCAAAACGAGCTGGGCGCGATACAACGAAGCGGCCAAAGGTTCTCTGCGGATCATGCCGCCAGAGCATCGGCTAAAAGCACTCCGGGAAGATTACGCAAAGATGCAGCAGATGTTCTTCGGTGAACCTCCGAGTTTCGACAACATCATTACTCTCCTGCGCCAGTGGGAATCGGATTTCAACCAGCAATAATCTATGGCACAAACCAACCATGAACGAGTCGGCAAGGCCCTGGAGGTCTTTAATACTGGATTGCGTCCATTTGTGGAACGCGAATTCAAATCGGCGCAGGGCGAACAATGGTTCGACAGGGCAAAGACGATCCTTGGCCGGAGTCAACTCGGCGACGCAGCAGATGCAGCCGAATGGGACACGGCAGCCTTGCTGCGTCTCATGTGGGAAGCCTGGAACGAGGTGTTTGGCCAAACGCTCGGCCGGGCTGAACGGAGCCTGGTAAGTGAACTGATCGAAGTTCGCAATAAATGGGCGCACCAGAAAACCTTTAGCAGCGACGATGCCTACCGGGCACTCGACAGCATGGAACGATTGCTCGACGCGGTGGCCGCAGCAAAGGAAGTCGAGGAAATCGAACGTCAGAAGATGGAGTTAATGCGACTGCGCTTTGATGAGCAGGTCCGTCACGAAAAGCGCAAAGCTGCAGGCTCGGCTACTGAAGGACAACCGGTTGCGGGGCTTAAACCATGGAGAGAAGTCATCACGCCACATCCCGATGTTGCCTCTGGTAAATATCAACAAGCCGAATTCGCGGCTGACCTCTGGCAGGTTTACATGGGTGAAGGCTCTGCCGAATATCGGGAGCCAGTCGAGTTTTTCCGACGAACTTACCTAACCACCGGTCTGAAAGACTTGTTGGTCCGGGCGCTATTGCGCATGAGTGGCAAAGGGGGCGATCCCGTGGTCGAGCTTCAGACCAATTTTGGTGGTGGCAAGACGCACTCGATGTTGGCCCTATTTCATCTGTTCTCCGGCGTAGCTCCGAAGGAATTGGCGGGACTGGAATCTGTGTTCGAGGAAGCAAAGCCGGAAACACCGACTGGAGTGCGGCGGGCTGTGATCGTCGGCAATAAACTGTCTCCAGGCCAACCCCACAAAAAGAAGGACGGGACAGTAGTGCATACCCTGTGGGGCGAACTTGCTTGGCAATTAGGCGGCAAAGAGGGATATGCCATGCTTAGGAAGGCCGATGAAACGGCGACCAATCCCGGCGATGTGCTTCGCGATTTGTTCAACAAGTATGCTCCATGCCTCGTGCTGATTGATGAATGGGTTGCCTATGCCAGGCAATTACATGACGCCAGCGACTTGCCTGGCGGGAGCTTTGAAACTCATTTTACTTTTGCTCAAACCCTGAGTGAGGCGGCCAAGGCTGCCAAAAGGACGCTTTTGGTGGTCAGTATTCCCGCGTCAACCTCACCAGGGGGTGTGTCACCCGATGCCGGTGTCTCGGACGAGGAAGTAGGCGGAAAACGTGGACGCGAGGCACTGGTGGCGCTACGCAACGCACTTGGACGCGTCGAGGCGCCCTGGAAACCCGCCAATGCCGAGGAGAGTTTTGAAATAGTGCGACGGCGCTTATTTCAGCCCATTGCTGATCCGCAGTTATATGTCGCTCGGGATGCAGTGGCCAAAGCATTCTGCGACCTTTACCGCACACAACACCAAGAATTTCCACCCGAATGCCGGGAGGGCGATTACGAACGGCGGATGAAGACGGCTTACCCCATCCATCCGGAGATTTTCGAACGCCTTTATCAGGACTGGTCCAGCCTGGTGAAATTCCAGCGAACGCGCGGCGTGCTGCGTTTGATGGCCTCGGTCATTCATACGCTATGGGAACGCGAAGATAAAAGCGTGCTGATCATGCCTGGTAGCATTCCACTCGATGAACCGCGCGTGCAGTCCGAGATGACACGCTACCTGCCCGATGGCTGGGATACGGTCATCGAGAAGGACGTTGATGGAGAGACCTCGCTTCCACTGAAGATGGACCGTGAGAAACTGAATTTGGGACGGGTATCAGCTTGTCGTCGAATCGCACGCATGGTCTTCATGGGTTCAGCCCCAACCGCTCAAGCGGCAAATCGAGGGGTTGAGGATCGGCGGATTAAACTGGGATGCGTTCAACCAGGAGAATCGCCTTCCATTTTCGGAGATGCCCTGCGCCATTTGAGTCAAGCCGCGACGTATCTCTACCTGGATGCCGGGCGTTACTGGTATTCGACACAGCCAACCGTCACCAAACTGGCCGACGACCGAGCCGAACAGTTGAAGCGCGATCCGGACAAGATCTATGAGGAGATAAAACGCCGGGTGCGTCTGGACCTCCAGCAACGGAGTGATTTTACTAAAATACACCCGTTTCCCGCTTCAAGTGGTGAGGTGCCAGACGAGTTGGAAGTGCGCCTTGTAGTTCTGGGTGTTGAGTGCCCCCATACTCGCGAGGGTGAAAGCTTGGCTTTGGATGAGGCCGGTAAAGTATTGGAATCCCGAGGCAATAGTCCGCGCCTATACAAGAACACGCTCGTCTTCCTTGCGGCGGATCGAACTCGGCTGTTGGAATTGGATCAGGCTGTTCGCTACTTTCTTGCCTGGCAATCCATCGAATTCGACGCGCAAAGCGACCCACCTTCCTTGAATCTCGACAACTTCCAGAAACGCCAAACGGCTACCCAAAAGGCCAATTCCGATGCCACAGCAAAGGCGCGCATCCCCGAAACCTTCCAGTGGTTGCTTGTGCCGACACAATCCGATCCAAAAAAACAAAACATCGAATGGCAGGCCATACGCATCCAAGGACAAGATCCGTTGGCGGTTCGCGTATCGAAGAAGCTTCGGAATGACGGCTTATTGGCCACGCAATTCGGATCAAACCTCTTGCGCCAGGAATTGGATCGAATCCCCCTTTGGCGTGGCAATCATGTTCCGGTAAAGCAAGCAGTTGAGGATTTTGCCCAATACCTCTATTTGCAGCGCCTCAAAGGTCCGGAAGTTCTCCTGAATGCCATTCGCGACGGCATCAACCTCATGACTTGGTCAACGGACTCCTTCGCTTTTGCGGAAAGCTGGGACGAAGCCAAGAAGCGATACGTGGGACTCCAGGCTGGGCGATTGATTACTGTAGAAACAGGCAGCAATGGTCTTCTAGTGCGTCCGGAGGTGGCGGAGGCTCAAATCAAGGCGGAGACACCGACAATCCATCCGTTGCCCCTACCGCCGGATGGAATCGGAAAGCCGTCACCGCAGCCGTGGTCACAACCGGGTGGCCAGACGATTGTCCCGCCAAAACCCACTCCTGAGCAACTCCCGACCCGTTTCTATGGCAGTGTGACCATCGACGCCATGCGCATGGGGCGGGATATCGCGACCATCTCCAAAGAAGTGGTAGAGCACCTGACAAGCCAGCTTGGTTCCGAGGTCGAAATCACTTTGGATATTCATGCAAAAATCCCGGGCGGCGTGCCGGATAAAACCGTCCGCGACGTTTCCGAAAACTGCCGCACGCTCAAATTCAAAACTCACGGATTTGAGAAGGAATAGATCAAGCAGATCTGATCGGCAACAGTGATAAAGCATGGCAAGTAAATATATATTTTAATATGTCAACGATAATAATAGGTGTCACGATAAGCGCTGACGAATTACATTCTGTTTTGCTTACAAAACAGGATAACAATTGCTTCACCTTGGAAGACCAAATATGCATGAAACTCCAAGACGGCGACCGCCCTGCTGCCTATGATACTATCCATGGACAGTTCATGGATTATGTAAAACAACGGCACGTGCAATGCGTTTGCATCAAAGGTAGCGCAGTCAGTTTGGGGGGCACGAAACTCGCTCATCTCCACGCTGCGGAGTTGCGAGGGGTAATTCAGGCGGCAGCAGCTTCAGCAGGTGTCGACGTTAAGCTCATGACCAAAGCAGCCGCCAGCCGTAACTTTGGCACGCGCAAGGTGGACGAGTACTTGAAGGACGAGACTTTCTGGAGTGACCACAATCTTACTCAAATTAGGAAGGGGTTACGTGAAGCAGCCTTCGCCGCCATTTCCGAGTTTACTGACTGAATATGCCGTATAAGAGTCAACTGCAACTGGGCGCACGCATTGGTGGAGGCCAATTTGGTGATGTCTTCGAGGGTCAAGATCCGGTTCATGCTAAAGTGGCCATCAAGGTGTTGAAGCAGAATACAGGTGAATCCACAGCCGACTGGGCCAAGCGTAGTGAAGGCTTGCTAAAGGAAGCCCAGCGATTGAAAGCTGCCGCTCATCCAAATGTTGTTCAAGTCCTGCACATTGTGAAGGATTCCACTAATGATGTCCTTCACCTTGTAGCTGAGTACTGTGACGGTGGTTCTGTAGAATTCGATTACCGCAACGGCCCGCTCACGTTGCAAAGTGTTCGCAAAATCATCACCGATGCCTGTCGCGGATTAGAACAGATCCACAGTTGCGGTATGATTCACAGAGATATCAAGCCAGGCAACATCCTTAGGCACGGAAATAATTATAAAATTAGTGATTTTGGTTTGGTATCTGACAACCTGATTCTTGGCTATGCTTCCGGCGACGGCTACATCTGTCATCTCGCCCCTGAAGTGTTTCCAAACACTGTGACAGGCATCCCTGGAATTACTAGCCGAAAGACGGACGTGTGGGCTATGGGTATGACAGTCTATCGGCTGATCAACGGCCATAATTTTTACCTCCACTATCTAACGGGCAAGGATGTTCGTCATCTCATAACCAATGGTGGTTTCTCGCGTTCCTTGGACTGGCTTCCCCATGTTCCTGATGCCTGGCGGAAATTCGTTCGCAAGGCCATGCACGATGATACAGCCCAACGTTTCCAGACGGCCCTCGCCATGGTCCAGGGTTTGGCGCAACTGCCAATAACGCCTGCATGGATCTGCCAATATACGGCCAACGAAATCACCTGGACATTGAACGAGGGGGCGCGAACTGTGGCAGTCGTTTGGAAAATCCATTCTCCGCGCCGCCACGAATGGTACGCGATGAGAACAGGTGGAGGCAAACGCAATATGTCTGCTGGTGGCGTTCCCGGAAAAATCCTCACTTCAACCGCAGCTCGGACCGAACTGGAAGACTTTTTCGCTAATTGGGCCTGATTGCCCCTAGTCGCTCTGCCTGTTTATCTGTAAACAGGTGATTTCCAAAAATATGGGGGGGGCCTGATGTTACAAGAAATCGTTGTGCTGCATGCTTCTGGCGTTTGCCTGAACATTTTGGGCAGAATTTACCATCCCTCCCGTCCGTGTTCAGGAATGGGAGACCGCAATAACCACATTTTGGTAATTGAAGCATCACTTCAGAGTGTTTACATTTTCAGCGAAATGCGAATGAAGCGCAACTTTAATCCAACGGGCGGGTTTAGGTGATCGAAAAGCAGACCGTAAGTCATGTTAATCAATGGATATCGCCAATATTACAACAAGCTCTATCGTTAACGCCGTGACCTATCTGGTGGCCAATCATCGTCTGCCTGGACTTCAGATTCTTTTTCCAAGTCAGCTTAAGGAGTATGGGCCAACAATCGAGGGACTTGGAGCCTTTGCACGGCCCTTGGTATTCGATTCCGGCCTCGCAGGCTACGAGTATGCCATTTCTGGCACCTGTTTTTTGGCAAGTTTTCGAGGACGGAATCTGGTCATCACTGCACGGCACTGCCTTACGGGCTCGGATGGGAATGACGTTCGCATTGCCTGTAATCCTGTCACAAAGTCATTTCTGCCCCTCAAGCAAATGCACAGAGCGGAGGGCAACCCCGATTATTGTGATTTTGTGGTCTTCGAGGCCGCTCCGGAATTGTTGTCCTTTGAGGAGGCTGCCACCATACCGTACCTTAATTTGGATCAGCTCAGGCCGCGGACAAGGCAGGTCCGCCAAGGCACCAAGCTTGTGGTGCCGGGTTTTCCAAAGGATCTAAACGCCGTGGACTATGGCAGGTTTGTGTTGCATGAGCAGCGCTACCTTCCAAGTGGATATTTCCTTGGGCCAACCTCAGAAACCGGAATTTACCAGTTGAGCTTCGACCACATTGAACACGTTGAAAGTATTGATGGCATGAGTGGCAGCCCTGTCTTTTCCATAGAGGAACACAATGACCTTCATTACTTCGGATTTATGGGCATGATCATTCGCGGGTCTGTTGAGTCTCGTTCCGCCCGTTTTATTGCTTCCGAGATCATCTTTCAAGCCCTCAACAAACTTTTCCCATCGTGAAGCTGGATTGTTTTTGGCCGACTTATATGGGAAGGAACTGTGTCCAAAACTGTGCCTAACTGTGCCTAAAAGTGTGCTTAACCGAGTTAGGTCGAATTTTGACGGTGTACGCGCAAATTCTGCTGGAGTAGCGACTTAGAATCGGTTAAAAAAGCCCCGATTTGAGCACAAAAAGGCCCGAGTCCGACCACCGGCACCAAACTAACATATTGGGCTTAAGTGTATTATAAAAACGAAAAGTCCAACTTCCAGTGAAACTTCCAGTGATTGAGCTAGGTGGGTAGTACTCCGGCAGTACACCCAGCCTAGGTGGCCAGTACACCATACCCAGGCTTTCTCGCTCTGCCCTATCCTAACCCTAGGCAGAACGATGAAACCGCGATATAGAATCTTTAAACGCGCCACCGGGGTGTTTTACATCGAGGACACCGCCACCCTTCACCAGGAAAGCCTCAAAACCAAGGACAAATCCATCGCTCAGACCATTGTAAGCGCCAAGAATCAAGCCCAGGAACAGCCTGCCCTGAACCTGCAACTGGCGCGGACCTACCTTGCCGCCAGCGATCCGGCCGTGTTGGAACGAACCTGGAAAATCGTCATGGAAGCCATCATGAACGGTAAACACGGACCAACCCAGGAACGCTGGCAGCGGGCCATCAAGGATCCCGCCTTCGATGGCCTGCGCAACCGGAGGATTCTCGATACGCGAGCGGAGCATTTTTGGAGCGCGCTTAAAAACGGTTCCGTTTCAACCAATGTCTTTCTGCGTCGTTTGCACAACTTAGCGTTGGATATGAGTTGGCTACCCTGGCCGATCATTCCAAAAAAACAGTGGCCGCCGGTACGATTTAAAGCCAAACGCGCCGTCACCTCTGAGGAGCACCGACGGATCACCGAGATCGAGTGGGAACCGGAACGTAAAGCCTACTATGAACTGCTTTGGCATCTAGGCGGCGCTCAGTCTGACGTTGCTGCTCTGCGCGCTGAGGACATTGATTGGACGAACCAAGTAATCAGCTATGCACGCATGAAGACGAAACAAGTCTCGATCCTGCATTTTTCTGAGGCCGTTGGAAAAATCCTAAAGTCGCTGCCAAATTCGGGTCCCTTGTTCCCTCGGATCGCCAAAATGCATGAAAAACACCGGGCAGCGGAGTTCAAGCGCCGTTGTGACCGGCTACCGTGATTTTACCACGCTGACCCGCCAGCTTACGGTCGAAGAGCCTATCACCGAAGCCAAGGATCTTTACCGGCTGGGATGTTTCCTGCTGGGGCGGGAACAGTGAACAGTGACGATTATTTTTCACCAATGATGCCAATTAAAAATCAACAGTGAGCCGGTAGCATCGAGCAGCGGTCC
>JAKLHY010000320.1 GCA_022709905.1 Verrucomicrobiota bacterium
GGCCATTCTGGGATGGCCGACATAATCGCTGCTGGTAACATTTCCAGCAGGGCGGCAGTCAATCCGCCATACGCGGTCAGTCAACTTTAGTTGACCTTCTGCAAGCCACCGGCTTATAGCCGGTCGGTAGTTGACCTCCCCAAGCAGTAAGTCCTTGATTTTTATACCAGCCATAAAAAAGTTTAATAATTTATAAAAAATATGTTGACAAGGCCAAATAAATATATTAGGCAGTAGCCAAAAGATTGGACAACCACCATGAATTGGATATTCAACAGGGACAGACTGCCGGCATTGAGGGAATCCAAAGGGCTTACACAGGACGCCTTCGCCGAGCAGATCGGCACCAGCAAGCAACATGTGTCGCGATGGGAAACCGGCGACCTCGTACCCTCCACCGCCACGATCGTCAAAATCTCAAACAAGTTCGGCGTCTCACCCTCCTATTTTTTTATCCAGAGTGACCATAATAGGAGGGGAGGGAAACCGCATGGAGACCGCAATGAGAAATTATCTTCTG
>JAKLHY010000321.1 GCA_022709905.1 Verrucomicrobiota bacterium
CAAACGAAACGCGCCAGACTGCCAGCTATCAGCACCGCAAGCTAATGCTGAAAGCTGGCAGACTGGCGCTTGGGACAAAGTCAGTCTGGCCTCTGCGCCGGCTCCACTACGCGCAGCGGGCGACGGCTCCCTATCCCCTCAGCCGACGCCCGCCATCGCTCCGTTCCGCCGGCGCAGAAGCCAGAACAGCGCGACCCCGCGCCCCCCACGAACCGCGACCCCGCCAGTTACGATGCGCTTCGTTCGGGGTATGTCATGAAGGATGCTTCCGGCTCCAGCCACAAGAGCTGTTATCTGTAGTGCCGCCCCGTTGCCGTATCCCGCTGACGCGGGAACCCCTCGGCAAACGGGTCCCCGCCGCCTCATCGCAAGCTCGCCTGCCGCAGGCGCAACACAGGCGAGCCTTCGGCGGCCCGGTGCACTAAAGATAACAGCGTCTTGTGGCCGGGAGCCTGTCGCGCCTGTCACGCTCACTGCTGTGCTGGTCCCCGGCCCCCAGTACCAGCGCAGTGCGCGCGCC
>JAKLHY010000322.1 GCA_022709905.1 Verrucomicrobiota bacterium
TTGCCAACGAGCTCCAGCGCAGTGGCCTCAGCAAGATCGAGGCGGCGAAGCAGGCGGCGCTCGTGCGTCTCCGTCCGGTGCTCATGACCAGCGTGGCGACGGTCGCGGGCCACTTCCCGCTCACCCTCGTGTCCGGTGCGGGCGCGGCAGCGCGGAATTCCATCGGCATCACCATTGTCGCCGGCATGGCGCTGGGCACGATCTTCACATTGCTGGTGATTCCGGCGATTTACGTGTTGATTGCCAAGCAGCACGTCGGGGAAGACCCGGGCGCGATTGCCCGCGATTTTGCACACACTGAACCGGACGACCTTCCAAAGAATCTCGAAGCCGTCGCCAAGTGATTTATTCACCTTGCGGGGTTTGCGCTCAGCGCTGGGGTCGCCATGGTGGTATTGGCGGCGGATTGTTCCAGGTCCTCCACCGAAGGTCAGGCCAAAGGCGCGCGCTCCGAAGCCATTCCGGTCTCCTCGCCGATTTGAGCCTGCCCGCCAATTACCGGGTGGTGTTCATCGGGCGC
>JAKLHY010000323.1 GCA_022709905.1 Verrucomicrobiota bacterium
CCCGCCCAATGCACCACCCTCAAGGCGCTGGCCATGGCCGACCAGACCGCCGCCGCGCTGATCGCCGCCGGCAACGACATGGCCCTGGCCGACTGGTTCAACGCACCGACCACCACCTGGATTTGGCGCACCAGCGTGCCGGCCGATGAGGTCTTCGACGCGATCACCTGGGCCAACCTGACGCCGGTTGATGCACCGGACGGCTCGGCGGCCTACACCAACCGAGCGCTGCTCTGCCAGGCCAAGCAGATCAACCTGCAGATCATGCTGCAAGGCCGCGAGCGCATCGCCGGTGCCAAGGCGACGATCCGCGCCGGGCTGTCCGATGCGCTGCTGAATGTGCCGTCCGGCGTTGCGGGCGCCACGCAAAGTGCCGGCTGGGCAGCCGTCAAGGCGGTCATCTCCCGCTTTGGCACCCGCGCCGAGATGGCGCTGGCCACCGGCGCCGGCACGCAGGCCGCGCCCTCAACTCCGGCATTCGACGGCCAGCTCGGCTACATGGAAATGCCGGCGATCAAG
>JAKLHY010000324.1 GCA_022709905.1 Verrucomicrobiota bacterium
GAAGATCAACGGCGCGTGTAGGCGGTCGCGCATGTAGGCGAGGTCGCGTTTCAGGGTCGCCCAGGAAATGCCGAGGCGCTCCTCAAGTTCGGCACGGGTGACGAAGGCCCGGTTACCCAGCATCTGGTCGATCTGGTAGATGCGTTCCATGCCGCTCATAGCACTCTCTTAGTCATGTTTTCCAAGCGTGAGCTCGTCTCGTGAGCCCTTTGGAGGCTATCATGGCACGACAAAGTTAAGGATCAAAGAGCCAAATGTGTTCGCCACAATATGTCTCGGATATGGAGGGTTCTTAGGTGACTTGCGGCGGTGCCCTAACGGGAATGCTGGTTTTAATGCTTGGAGGGTGGGGACAGTGAAGGCTTCAATGGTGCCAGAGGACTTTGTCATTTGTGCAGTAATACACTATCTTGACGTGTTATCCAGCTGACAATGGCTCAATCCTGACCATGTTTGAAAACAACTTCTAAAGACTGAGAGTGATCGAAAAGCTCAAGCATCTTGTCGATGAAGTCGGC
>JAKLHY010000325.1 GCA_022709905.1 Verrucomicrobiota bacterium
AGATATGCCAGGCGATAACCCGGGTGACGTGGTCGATGGTGAGTTCAAGAATTTATAAACACGAACAAGGATAACAAATCATGGGCGTTTTAACCTCGCTGGTTAAGACGCCCTGTGTGCTTGTTAGGAAGAGGAACACTGCATGACTCAACGGGATTACTATGAAGTGCTGGGCGTTTCGCGCAACGCTTCGAACGAAGAATTGAAATCTGCCTTCCGCACCCTGGCGCGCAAATATCACCCGGATGTGAACAAGGAACCCGACGCCGAGGAGAAGTTCAAGGAGATCAACGAGGCTTTCGCGGTCCTTTCGGATGCCGATAAACGCCGGGCTTATGACCAGTTCGGACATGCCGGGGTGAACGGTGCGGGCGGGGTGCCGGATTGGGGCAGCATGGATTTTGCCGATATCTTTGGCGAATTCTTCGGTTTTGCCACGAGCGGAGGCCGCTCAAGGCAAAATGCTCCCAGGCGGGGTGCTGACCTGAGCTACACAACCGTACTCGCCTTTGAGG
>JAKLHY010000326.1 GCA_022709905.1 Verrucomicrobiota bacterium
GAGCGTTCGCTTCGCTGCGTCGCGCGCCTGCCGCCGGATGCGGGCGCGATGCCGGTTTTCCCCGAATACGACCTGTTGAAGCAGTTCCGCGTGATGCAACTCGCGCGCGAGCGTTCCAGCGCGCCGGTGCCGCGCATGCTGTGGTACGAGGCCGACGCCTCGCACCTCGGGGCGCCGTTCTTCGTGATGGAGCGCGCCGACGGCGACGCGCCGCCCGACGTGCCGCCCTACGTGTTCGACTCCTGGCTGCTGCGCGCCAGCCCGGGCGATCGCGCGCGGCTGCAGCACTGCGCGGTGGACGTGCTCGCCAAGCTGCATGCCATCGAGCTCGGCCCCGAGGATCTCGCGCTGCTGCGCCCGCGCGAGGCGGGGGCGACGGCGCTACGTCGTCACGTCGCCTCGCAGCGCAGCTATTACGACTGGGTGGTGGCGGCCGACGGCATCCGCTCGCCCCTGATCGAGCGCGGCTTCGCGTGGCTGGAGGCCAACTGGCCGAAGGACGAAGGCCCGGAAGT
>JAKLHY010000327.1 GCA_022709905.1 Verrucomicrobiota bacterium
ATTGCAGTTGACCGGAACCACCCGGCTGGCCATCGCCCCGACCGGCGAGGCCAACCACATCGATCTGAAATCGGCCTGGCCGCACCCGAATTTCGGTGGCCGCTTCCTGCCAACCGTGCGCAGCGTGAGCAAGGATGGCTTCGCCGCCCGCTGGGAAATTTCGCATCTGGCGCGCAATTTCGAGGCGACGCTGAACCCGGCGCGCGGCGAGCTGCTGAGCATCGATTTCATCGACCCGGTCAATGTCTATCTGCAGTCCGAACGCGCCGTCAAATATGGCGTGCTGTTCATCGTCCTGACTTTCGCCGGCTTCTTCCTGACCGAAATCCTGCGCCGCGCGCCGATCCACCCCATGCAATACCTGCTGGTCGGTCTGGCGCTCGCCATCTTCTTCCTGCTGCTCATCGCCTTCTCCGAGCACCTGCCGTTCTACGCCGCCTACGGCCTTGCGGCGGCTGCCTGTATCGGGCTGATCGCCACCTACCTTTCCGGCGCACTGGGCGGGCTGCGCCCT
>JAKLHY010000328.1 GCA_022709905.1 Verrucomicrobiota bacterium
GGCATACCCTTGCTGAACTGTCGCCCGTCAGCATCCAGACCTGGCGAAGTATGTGCCATCCGGACGATCTGAAACACTCGGAAGAGTTGCTGGAACAGCACTTCTCTGGCCGGTTGGATACTTATGACTGCGAGTGCAGAATGAGGCACAAGGATGGTTCCTGGGTCTGGGTTCATGACCGCGGAAGAGTCGTGGAATGGACCGATGATGGCCGGCCACTACTTATGACTGGAACACATTCCGACATCACCGCGCGCAGGCAGGCAGAGGAGAAATTGCAGGATGCCCTCGAAGAGGCGGAGAAACTGAACCTCTATCTTGAACAGCAGACCGCTTTCGCGAACAATATGGCAGCGGAGGCGGAAATGGCCAATGTGGCCAAGAGCGAATTCCTGGCCAACATGAGCCACGAAATCCGGACACCTATGAACGGAATCATCGGTATGACGGGTCTACTCTTGGACACCGAACTGACGGAGGAACAACGACAGTACGCAGAAATCGTGCACAGCAG
>JAKLHY010000329.1 GCA_022709905.1 Verrucomicrobiota bacterium
CAAGACCGGCACCCTGACGAGCGGCCAAATGCGCCTGGTCGACCTGCTGCCGACTGGCAATCTGGAGCACGATAAGTGCCTGGCAATTGCGGCCGCCCTCGAGCAGGCATCCGAACATCCGGTGGCCGTTGCCTTGCGCGCGGCGACAATGGGCAGGGAACTGCCGGTCGCCGGGAATGCGCTGAGCGAGGCGGGGCAAGGTATCGAGGGCGAGATTGCCGGGCGTCGTTACCGGATCGGCCGCGCAATTTACGCGCTGGGCCTCGGCTCCGGCATACTCCCCGACGCCGCAGCGGCCTGGCTGGAGAGTGGCGACACCGTAGTGGTTCTGGGTGATGAAACCGGCTGCCTGGCCTTGTTCCGGCTGGGTGACGAGGTTCGTCCCGAAGCGCGGCCGCTGATCGCCGCGCTGCAAGCCGCCGGCAAGCGCATCGTCCTGCTGACCGGCGATGCGCCAGCTGTCGCGCGGCGTGTGGCCGATGCGCTGGGGATTGCCGATGTCCGGGCCGGC
>JAKLHY010000033.1 GCA_022709905.1 Verrucomicrobiota bacterium
TGAGTTTTCATGGTTTTGTCGCCCGAAAACTTAACCTCTCAGCCCACCGGATTGAAGTGCAGTGTTTTGGGATTCCCGTTCCGCGCAGCGGAACATCATCTAACGAAGCTGCGCCTCAAATCAACCATAGGGATCGAGGCCATATGAAAGAACTTCACATGACTGGTCGGTTTGAGGCGCAGCTTCGTTAGGCAAAGAGCAGAGGCGTGGTGGGAGCGTCGGGATCCCAATTACGCGGCGGTTTGCTGTTGATGGACGCGACGTCTTTGACTGAGACCTGATTACCGCGGGCCTTGGCGCTTTTGACCTGGAGATCGGCTGGTTTGGCGACCTGCTGGTGGATTCTCTGGTAAGGGGCCGGTTTGTATTTGATAAAGAGTTGTTCGGGGGTATCCGGCTCGAAAAAGAGGATTTTGGACTTGGGCGGGATGCAGAAATACTCCTTATCGAGGATGTAGCCCCCAAAGGCAAAGCGTTTCAGATAGGTCGCGTTGCGGTCGCTGTAGGCGACCGTGAAAATCCGATCGCGATCCGGGAGCCCGCAATAGACAAGATCAGGCCCGATAAAGAGTTTCTCGGGCAAATCGATGACCCGGTAATGGCCATCCTTGAAGAGCAGCAACAACCGGTCAAACTTGGTGCAGTCGATCTTGAATTCGTCTCCCGACACCTTGTAGCCAACGTAGCCCGACTCGCGATCATAAGACAGTTTGAAGGCTTTGAAGGCGACCTCGCGGGCGTCGATTTCATCATGGCGGCTCGACTTGGTTCTGCGGGGATATTGGGGGCCGTACTTTTCAAGCAAGGCTTCCAGGTGGGCGATGGCGAAACGAGTGAGGTTCTTCAAATTCTTGCGCGTTTCAGCCAGCTCGGCCTTGACCCGGTCCATCTCTTCCCGGTGCTGTTGGATGTCGAATAGGGAAATGCGACGAATCCGAACCGCCAGGAGGCGATCGATGTCGGGGGGCGTGAGTTCGCGGATCATTTGTTTCTGGAACGGCTTGAATCCGTCCTGAACGGCGGCGACCACCGCTTCGTTGGTTTTACACTGCTCGATCTTCTTGTAGATCCGCTCCTCGATGAAGATCCGCTCGAGCGTGCGAAAGTGGAGTTCATCCTGAAGGCGTCCTTCCTTGAGTTGGAGCTCGAGCTTGAGGAGATCCACCAATTGGCGGGTGTTTTCATGGAGGACCTCCGAGACGGTCAGTTCCACCGGTCGGTTGTTCCGAATCGTCACGATCCGGCTGGCGACGGACACTTCACAGTTGGTGAAGGCGTAGAGAGCGTCAATCAACTGGTCCGCACTCACCCCGGACGGGCATTTGACCTCGATTTCGACCTCGGCCGATGTGAAATCGTTGATGCTTCGGACCTTGATTTTTCCTTTGTGCGCCGCATCTTCGATGGATGCGATCAAGGAATCGGTGGTTGTTCCCGGGGGGATTTCCTTGATCACCACTGTGGATTCATCTTTGGGCTTGATCCGAGCCCGGACTTGGACGCTGCCTTTGCCGTCGGCGTATTCGCGGGCATCCATTAATCCGCCGGTTGGAAAGTCGGGCAGCAGTTTGAACGGCTGGTTCTTAAGAATTGCGATTTGTGCGGCGAGCAACTCGGGGAAGTTATGAGGCAAGAGTCGTGCCGACAATCCAACTGCAATCCCTTCGGTCCCAAGCATTAAGGATAATGGAAGCTTGGAGGGCAGGGCGACCGGTTCCTGGTTGCGCCCGTCATAACTGGGGACGAACGCGGTGATATCGTCGTTAAAGAGTTCCTCCCGGGCCAGGCTTGTCAGGCGGCATTCGATATACCGGGCGGCGGCGGGAGGATCTCCGGTAAAGATGTTGCCGAAGTTCCCTTGTCCCTCGATGAGATAACGTTTGTTGGCCAGGACCACCAGGGCCTCGTAAATAGAGGCATCGCCATGGGGATGGTACTGCATGCAATGCCCCACCACATTGGCGACCTTGATGAATCGGCCGTCGTCGTTCTTATGAATAGACCATAGAATTCGGCGCTGCACCGGTTTCAGGCCATCAGCGAGATTGGGGATGGCCCGGTCGCGGATGACGTAGGAGGCATACTCCAGAAAGCCGGTGTCAACCCGGCGATGGAGCGGACCGGAAATTTTGCCGGGTTCAAAGGGGCGATGGGCTGCGGTTCCCGTGATTTCTTCGGCGAGGATATGAGTTTCGCCGTTTTGCTTTGGCGGGTCTGCCGGGGTTGTCTGGTCTGTGAGGGCGGCGGGCATGGCGGCGGGGGACTCGACTGAGCTCGACAGCAAATCCATTTGGTTCGGATCGGTTGTATGTTTCTTGGTCATTTTGAATTCTCGCGGCCGGTTTTTATCATAGGGATTCGATGGTTTCAACCTGCGGGAATGGTGTAATTTTGATCGCCAACGGCATGATTTCTGCTTAATGAATGCAGAAAACGGTGGGCTTCGCCACGAGTGAACCCGCCGGTTTTTACATTTTGACCGCATGAAATTAAACCGTAATTCCAAGATCTGTTGGAAGCCTGTATCGAGGCTTTCGAGGGCGGCAGGGGCGTTTTTGGCGGGGGCATGGCTGGGTTTTAGCGCCGAAGGCGCGGTCGTGATCAATGAGATCCATTATCGACCGGATGTAAAGCCCGAGCGGGTGGAGTTCGTGGAGTGCTATAACACGGGGCCGGGTGCGGTGGACATGAGCGGATGGAGTCTTTCCGGGGCCATCAGCTACGTGGCGCCGGATGGCACACAGGTCGAGGAAGGGGGCTATATCGTGATTGCCGAGGATCCGGCCTCGCTGAAGGCCAAGTATGGCGCTGACGCGCTGGGGCCCTGGTCGGGTCGCCTGGCGAGCGAGGGCGAGAAGATCAATTTGAGGAATGCATCAGGTAAGATCGTGGATACCGTCAATTACGGCCAGGGATTTCCGTGGCCGGTGGTAGGGGACGCCCCGGGTTACTCGATCGAGTTGTTGCATCCGGATTTGGACAACTCACTGCCCTCGAGTTGGAGGGCATCGGTCAAAGTTTCCGGCGGCACGGTGACCAATCCCGTTCCGGAACCGACTGTGCTGATTCCAGCGGGCTCCGAATGGCGCTTTTTTCGGGGGACGACAGAGGCCTCTCAGCCCGTCAGTGCCTGGCGAAATCCCGGATTCAACGACGGAACCTGGGAACAAGGAGGGGCGCCGATCGGGTATGGTGAGAATTTTGTGCGCACGCGTCTGTCGGATATGCGCGGCAGTTTCTCGGGCGTCTGTCTGCGGCGCGCTTTTTCGATTGCATCGATCACCAATATCGGCAGCCTGGTTTTGGAGGCGCAATACGACGATGGATTCAGCGTGTGGATCAACGGGAAATTCGTGGCGGCCCGCAACCTGCCCGGAAATGAGTTGGCCTACGACGGATTGGCCTCGAGTGCCCGGGAGTCCTCCGAGTACGAACAGATTGTGGTGCTTGGAGCCGCGGCTTACCTGGTTCCTGGTGAAAACGTAGTCGCAATTCAGGCCTTCAACTCGTCGATCGGGCAAAGCTCGGATTTCTTTATCGATCTGGCGCTTCGAGGCGAGCCGCCCGGTTCCGGCCAGACCATGGAAGGCCGCGGGCCGACTCCTGGTTTGCGTAATTCAGTTTATACCGAGAACTTTTCACCGTTTTTCCTGAAGGTCGAACATGCTCCCGAGAGCCCGCGCACTGGCGATGAGGTCAGGATCAACGCGACTTTTGCCAATGCCCAATCCATCGCAACCGCTTGGCTTGAATACCAGGTGGTAGAACCCGGCCGGTACATCGAGCTCAAGGACGCTGCGTATCGCACAAACTGGGTTCGGCTTGACCTGAACGATCGGGGGGAGGACGGAGACGCGGTCGCGGGAGATGGCGTATTGGGCGCCACAATACCCGCGGGCATTCAGGTCCATCGCCGACTGGTTCGGTATCGGGTAGCCGCGGCGACGGCTAACGGGGTAGGGGTCCGGGTGCCTTACCCGGAGGATCCCCAACCCAACTTTGCCTATTTTGTTTACGATGGAGTGCCGGCATGGAACGGAGCCGTTCGGCCAGGGACAACCCCAGTCGAGACCTATGGCACGTCGGTGATGCGCCAGCTGCCGGTGTATCACTTGATCAGCAAACGGGATAGCGTGGAACACGCCACCTGGATCGATCGATACGGAGGAGATCTTTACAAATGGCAGGGGACCCTCGTCTACGATGGCAAAGTCTATGATCATGTCGGGTATCGGGCGCGGGGCGGGGTGTGGCGTTATGCCATGGGCAAGAACATGTGGAAGTTTGATTTCCTGCGCGGCCACGATTTTCAGGCCCGGAACGATTACGGCGAGAATTACTCCGCAAAATGGACCAAGCTGAATCTGGGGGCCTGCATTCAACAAGGGGATTACCAGCATCGTGGAGAGCAGGGGATGTTTGAGGCGGTCGGCTTCCAACTCTTTAATATGGCGGGACTGGAGGCGCCCTACACCCATTGGATTCAACTTCGCATCATTGACGACGCGGCGGAGTCCGATCCCCAAAACCAGTATGAAGGCGATTTCTGGGGGCTTTATCTTGCCATTGAACAGGAAGACGGCCGTTTTCTGGATGAACACAACCTGCCCGATGGCAATCTCTACAAGATGGAAGGAGGAACCGGTGAGCTCAACAACCAGGGCGTTTTGGCAGCGACCGACAAGTCGGATCTCAACCGGTTTATGTCGAGCTATCGATCCGGGAATGCCACCGACGATTGGTGGCGCGCGAATATGGATCTGCCCCGGTATTACAGCTATCGATCGATTGTCGAATGCATTCATCACTACGACATCGACGAAGGCGCCGGCAAGAATTACTTCTACTACCTGAATCCGGAGACCGGTTTGTGGTCAACCCACGCGTGGGATTTGGATCTGACCTGGGCCAATAGCATGTACGGCGGCGGAGAGTCGCCCTTTAAAAACCGCGTTTTGCCCCGTCCGGCTTTTGGCTTGGAATATCGGAATCGTCTCCGGGAAATTCGTGATCTGCTCTTTAATCCTGATCAGGCCGGTCAGTTGATCGATGAAATGGCCTCCATCATTTACGATTTCTCGGGCAATCCCTCTCCGGCCAACGCCGATCGCGCGATGTGGGACTATAATCCGGTGATGACTTCGGCCTATATCAATCCTTCCAAGGCGGGCCAGGGCCGGTTCTATCAAATTGCGCCCTCGAAAGACTTCCCCGGCATGGTTCAGCTCATGAAAAATTATGTGGTGTCCCGGGGCGCCTGGATCGACAATACGCTGCTGACGGATCCCTTGATTCCGGCGAGGCCAACGGTGGCGTTCACCGGCCCAACCCACTACCCCGCCAACCGGCTGACATTCCGGAGCTCGGCCTTTTCCGGGAATGGCGCCGGTTTTGCCGCCATGAAGTGGCGGCTGGCCGAAGTCTCGCCCGACGCACAGCCTGCTTTCAATCCCAGGGAACCTCGGAAATATGAGATCACTCCGGTCTGGGAATCCGCCGAAATCACCTCGTTTTCTGAGGACGTGGTTTTGCCAATGGGCGTGGTTCGCGTGGGCCATCATTATCGTCTGCGGGTAAGGATGAAAGACACGACGGGCCGCTGGAGTCATTGGTCGGATCCTGTTCCGTTCATCGCGGGGGAAGCGGAGCAAACCGAAATTCTTAAGGCCCACTTACGATTGACGGAACTCATGGTGGCGCCGTCCGACGGCGCCAAGTGGGAGTACCTGGAATTGATCAACACAAGCCCGGGCGTGACCCTGGATCTTGGAGGCGCGGTCTTTACCGAGGGGATCGAGTTTGCGTTCCCCTCCGGAACCCTGCTCGGACCTGGTCAACGCCTTCTGGTGGTCAAGGACGATCCGGCCAATGATTTTGCCGGATTCCGAAGCCGGTATGGATTGGATGCGTCCGTTTTGATCGTGGGCCCCTACGAAGGCAGTCTTGATAATAACGGCGAAAAGATCACTTTGAAAAGCGCGCTGGGCGGTGAGGAACTGATTTCATTCCGCTACCATCAGGGCCCCGGCTGGCCCTCCGCAACCGATGGCGCCGGACATTCCCTCGTGGTCGAGGCAATGGCCCTCGAGGAATCCCCCGCGGATGGATGGCTCGATTACCCGGGACGCTGGCGCGCCAGCGCTTATATCGGCGGTTCTCCTGGCGGCCCCGATGAAATGCCGGGTGTTTCATTGCTGATCAACGAAATCATGGCGCACACCGATTTCTCCGATCCGGCTTATCCGGATTACGACTCGAACGATTGGGTTGAAATCTATAATTCGGGTCAGTCCCCGGTGGATCTGGGGGACTCCTGGTTTCTAAGCGATGATCCCGCCGACTTGAAGAAATGGCGCATCCCCGGCGGCACCTTGAACGCAGGCTCCTGGGCAAGCTACGATGAAATCACCGGTTTTCATTCTCCCATTACCCATGGATTTGGGTTGAGCAAGGCCGGCGAAACCGTTTTACTGTCGCACCTGCCCGGCACGGGCAAGGATAGGGTTGTTGACGCTGTCAGCTACCCAGGCATGGATGGAGATCGTTCCTGCGGACGTTATCCCGATGGGAGAACCTGGCGGCTCGCCACCCTTCCAACCCGGGACGAGGCCAATACCTTGTCCGCAGCTGGCATTGTGTTTTCTGAAATCAGTTTCGATCCGGGCACTCAAGGCACGAACGAAGCGTTGCTAGAGTTTATCGAGTTGGTGAACGCGGGCAATTCCACTCAGAGCTTCTCGAACACGAATGGCCTGTGGCGAATCACTGGCGGCGTCTCGTTCGCTATTCCAAGAGACACCGTCCTCGCCCCCCGAGAGGTCTTGCTGCTGGTCAGTTTCGATCCGAACACCGATTCACTGTGGAACGAATTTCAGGCCTTTTACGGACCGATCAACGATCAAGTCCGTGTTCTGGGGCCTTTCTCCGGGCGCTTGGCCAACGAAGGGGATCGAATGACACTCGAGGTTCCGATGGCGGCCGATTCGCCGGATGAAAGCGCGGGTTGGGTGGTGGTGGATGAAATCATCTACACGCTGGGAACGCCTTGGCCGTCTCCAGCGAACGTCCCTGGACAATCGTTGCAGCGAAGCAGTGTGTCCGGAGCCGGATCGGATCCGTCCTCATGGCGATTCGATTCGGCAACGCCAGGCCGCTTTGTCACGGACTGGCCCGCGCCCAGCCTGGTGTTGTCCGATACCGTGAGGCTCGCATCCGATACCGTGCAGTTTAAAGTCATCGGCCAGAATGTGGCGCGTTTTGCTGTGGAATTCTCCACAGACCTGACGACCTGGGAGGAAATGACAGCCCAGGACTATACCGGGGCGAGCATGGATGTCCGTGTGACGCTGCCGCCAGCCGGCCGGACAGGATTCTATCGATTACGAGCGATTCAATGATTCCGTTCTTATCTCGTGGTGGCCAGGGAATTCTCCTGGTGTGTCTGCTGATCGCGGACTTGTCGGCGGCAGTCCGCATTCATGAATTCATGGCCATCAACCGGGGAGCGGTCGTCGATCCTTACGGTGGAAACGCGGATTGGTTTGAGCTCTACAACGATGGCACCTCCCGTGTGGACCTGTCCGACTACGGCATCAGTCTGGATCCATCCAAAACGAACCGCTGGCGGATTCCATCGGGCACGAGCCTCGCCGGCCGGAGTTTTCTGGTGGTATGGTGCGACGGTTCCCGTTCCCCTTCCGCGAAGGCCGGGGCGGTGCTCAATACCGGTCAGGCCCTCCCTGGCGAGGGTGGGGGAATTGCGTTGTTTTCGCCAGCGGGAGCTGCCTTGGATTCAGTCGAGTATGGTTTTCAGATCGAGGATGTTTCACTCGGATGGGTGCGCAACTCATGGGAACCTCTCTCCTCCGCCACTCCCGGCAAGGCCAACAGTCTCCCACGGGATGTTGATGCGCCGGCGGGGCTTCGATTCAATGAATGGCTGGCGGATCCGGCGTCCGGTTCGGATTGGTTCGAAATCCATAATCCCGGTCAGCGCCCGGTTAGTTTGGGGGGCTGCTGGTTAACCAATGCCACTCCCGTGGCGGGCGCCGCCCTGTTCCCCATCAGCAGGTTCAGCTACATCGACGCCGGCGGCTGGGTGCTTTTCTACGCGGATAAAAAAACGAATAGCGGTAAAAACCATGTTACGTTCAACTTAAGCAAAGCAGGAGGGATGCTGCTGCTCTATGATCCCGATGGGAAACCCGTCGATCAAGTGACCTACGATTCCCAGGAGGAGGATGTTTCCGAAGGCTGGCTGCCGGATGGCGGCGATCATCGAGTGCGCTTTCGCGATACCGTCACCCCCGGGCAGGCCAATTATCTGCTCATGACCAACCTCTGGATCAATGAGATCCTCGCTCATACAGATCCGCCTTGGGAAGATGCGATTGAGATTTACAATCCGAGCCCAGTTCGCATCGACATCAGCGGCTGGTTTCTCAGCAATGGCCCGAATCAACCCCAAAAATACCGTATTCCCGAAGGTTCGGTCTTGTTGCCCTATGGATTCACGGTTCTTTATGAATACCAATTTCGTGGCACCAATGACTTCACCTTCAATTCCGCCCACGGGGATGAGGTTGTTTTGAGTGAAACCGACGCCGAAGGCCGCCTGACGGGTTATCGCATCCAGGTAGAATTTGGTTCCACGGAAAATGGAGTATCCCTGGGGCGGTTTGAGACCAGTCAGGGAGTCGATTGGGTGGCGCAGACAACGCCGAGTTTTGGCGTGGCGAACCCAACGTCTTTATCGGATTTTCGCAAAGGAACCGGCCAGCCTAATCCCTATCCACGGATCGGGCCGGTTGTCATTAATGAGGTGATGTATCATCCGCCGGATGCCTGGGCCACCAACGAAACCGCGAATATGAACTACGAGTATGTGGAACTGCTGAATGTCGGGGCCTCATCCGTGGCGTTGTACGATCCCGAGCATCCCGAGAATACCTGGCGCGTGGAGGGTGAGATCCGTTGGTTTTTTCCGGAAAAAAACACGATTCGAGGTGGAGAGTATCTGATCCTTGTGGGTTTTGATCCTGAGCAGGATGCTCAATTAACCGCAAGCTTTCGAGCCCGTTATCCGCAACTCCCCAATGCAGCGCGCCTCCTGGGACCTTATGAGGGTCGGTTGAGCAACAGCGGAGGGCGTTTGTCCCTCTATAAACCGGATCCTCCCCAGGAGCCTCCGCATCCGGATGCCGGCTACATACCGTATATTCTCGTCGACCAGGTGCGGTTTCAGGATCAGTCGCCCTGGCCTGCATCGGCCGACGGCGGGGGCAACTCGTTGCAGCGCCGAGTGCCGGGCGACTACGGCGACGACGTGGTCAACTGGCTGGCGAATCTTCCCACACCCGGCCTGGACAATCGGATCGAGACATCCGACCAGGATGGCGACGGCATGCCCGATTCCTGGGAGCTTGCCCACAGTTTTAATCCTCAGGATTCTTCCGACGCCTTGCTGGACACCGATCTCGACGGGCTCGATAACTATGAGGAGTACCTTTGTGGCACCGATCCTCGACAGGCTGGCGATCATCTGGACTTCAGCGCCATTTTTGTGGAACCCGAGTGGATTGCCCTCCATTTTAGCGCGCGCGCACAACATACCTACACAGTGGAATATTGTGACGGCGGAAAAACCTGGCAATGGCGAAAGCTCATTGACTTGGGAGCGCGCCCGATCGACGAACCAGCGGTCCTTCAGGACCGCCTCACGCCCGAGGGGCGCGGACGGTTCTATCGATTGATCACCCCGCGTGTTCCTTAAGCGCGATATCCAGACAGTAATAAGAGATCAATACAAACCGAGTGATGAATGAAATGACTATCCAGACCACCTTCCAGGTGGTAAAGGCATGCAAAATGAGATCGATGAAAGTAATCGCGAGTTTACTGGTTGCCGGCTTTCTGGCCGCCCAACCGTTCGCATGGGGCGCCGTGCGCATGAACGAGATCCTGGCCAATAACGCCTCGCTGGCCGAAATCGACGGATCCACACCCGATTGGGTTGAGCTCTACAACGACTCAAACCAAGAGGTGGACCTTTCAGGATGGTCGTTCAACGGCCAACTTCAACAGCGCTGGCTGTTCCCAAGCCCAACCAAGATTCCCGCCCAGGGCTATCTCATCATTTACTTCAATAGCAGCGTCCCGGCCGGCGTGCGCCAGACCGGTTTCGGACTCAGCACCGACGGCGATGCCTTGAGCCTGCGTGACGCGAGTCAAGTCCTGGTCGATAGCCTCACGTTTGGCATGCAGATTCCCGACCGCTCGATTGGACGGATCGGCGCCCAAGCCGCCTGGACTCTGAACCAACCCACGCAGGGCGCCGCGAATGTGGCGGCCCAGCTGGGCAACCGTTCCGCCCTCGTCATTAATGAGTGGATGGCGTCTCCCGTCAGCGGCGACGACTGGTTTGAACTCTATAATCCCGAGTCCAATCCCGTCGACCTCAGCGGTCTCTTCCTAACGGATGATTTGACAAAACCCACCTTGTCCAAAATTTCGGCCTTGTGCTTTCTGGGCGTGGGACAAAACGCCTTTCAAAGGTTCTATGCCTCGGGCGAAACTAACCTGGGCCCGAACCATGTCGCCTTCAAGCTCTCCGCGGGTGGAGAAAACATCGGTCTTTACGCGTCCGCTTCCTCCAGAATCCAGAGCGTCGCCTTCGGCGCGCAACAGACCGGCATCTCCGAAGGCCGGCTCCCGGATGGCGCGGCGAATGTCGCCCGTTTTCCAGTGTCCTCGTCGCCGGGAAAAAGCAATTATCTGCCGCTGACCAGCGTCTGGATCAACGAGATCCTCTCGCATACCGATGAACCGATTGAAGATGCGATCGAACTTTACAATCCCGGAACCCAGCCGGTGAACATTGGTAACTGGTATCTGAGCGATGATGCCGATAATTTCATGAAGTACCGGATCCCATCGGGAACCTTGATTCCAGCGGGCCGTTTCATGGTGTTTTACCAATACCAGTTCAACGGGGCCGACGCTGCCGTTCCCTTCAGTCTCGATTCCGCGGAGGGCGATTCCGTTTTTCTGTCGGCCGTGGATGCCACGGGCAAGCTGACAGGATACCGCGCCGTCGCTCAATTTGGCCCGTTGCCGAATGCCGTCTCGGTCGGACGATTTGAAACCTCAGTCGGCGTTGAATACCCCATCCTTACGAAACCCACGTTCGGTGTCGATAATCCTGCTTCCCTGGCCGAGTTCCGCCAAGGCTCCGGAGCCGCCAATACCGCTCCCACCATCGGTCCCGTGGTTATCTCCGAAATCATGTATCACCCCCCGTCTCTCACCCCCGGCGTCGATAATACCCAGGAGGAATACATCGAGCTCTGCAACCTGTCCCCCCAAACCGTTCCGCTGTTCGACCTTGAGTATCCCACGAACCTTTGGCGGCTTCGCGGCGGAATCAGTTTCGACTTTCCCCAAATGTCCCTCTCGTCCGGCCAAGTCCTCCTTATTGTAGCCTTCGATGTCGAGGATGATGCCAAACTCGAAGCGTTCCGCGCCAAATACCAGATCCCCGCAAACACCATCGTCCTCGGGCCGTTCCAGGGCAAATTGGGAAATGCCGATGACACTGTCCGTCTCCAAAAACCCGATCCCATTCAGGGACAAGGCCACGCCAATATGGGCATGATCCCCTATGTCACAGTTGAGGAAATGCATTACTTGGATGCCGCTCCCTGGCCGCCCCAAGCCGACGGGGCGGGTTTTTCCCTGCAACGCCTCCCGCTCGACGGTTACTGTAATGAACCCAGGAACTGGCAGGCCCTGGCCCCTAAACCCGGTCATGTCGAGGGCCTGCCAAACGGGGACTCCGATCAGGACGGCATGCCTGATGCCTGGGAAATCGCTTATGGATTGAATCCCCAGAATCCCTCTGACGCCACTCTCGACTCCGATCAGGATGGACTTACCAACCTGCAGGAATATTCCTGCGGCACCTTGCCCAATTCCGCGTCCAGTGTCCTGAAACTCGAGGTCTCCCGAGCCGAAACCGCAAGCATCCAGCTCCTTTTCAATTCTGCCCCTGATAAGACTTATACCCTCGAATACATCGAGTCTCTTCCCGCAGCGGGCTCATGGCTGGTTCTCACCAACATTCCCGCTCGCAGTTCGGTCGAGACTCTCAAGATCGTGGATGCTCCACCGGCAGCCCATACCCGATGGTATCGGCTGATCACCCCGGCCCGCCCATAATTGCCGATCCGAAGGCCGGGCCATGATCCCATGCGTCTCCATCATCATCCCGGCCTTCAACGAACAAGAATCTCTCCCCCATACCCTGTCCGCTGTCGAAAAGGCACTGACTGTCTTTCAGGAATATCATTGGGCCGCCGAGATCATCGTTTGCGATAACAACTCCTCTGATGCCACCACCGCCCTTGCGCGAGAGGCCGGCGCCAAGGTGGTCTTTGAACCCGTCAACCAGATTTCCCGCGCCCGAAATCGCGGCGCTTCGATCGCCTCAGGGAATTGGCTCGTCTTTGTGGATGCCGACTCTCTTCCCTCCCCGGAGCTCTTTCGTGACATGTATCATGCCATGACCGCGCCCGATATCCTCGGCGGAGGTGCCACTCTCTCCATGGGACCGTTGCCTTTTCATGCAAAAATCTGCCTCCATGGCTGGAACCTCCTCAGCAGGATCAACCGCTGGATGGCCGGTTCCTTCATCTTCTGTCAGACTCAAGCCTTTCAAGCCCTGAACGGCTTCAGTCCAGAACTCTATGCCTCCGAAGAGATTGACTTCAGCCGTCGATTGAAAAAACTCGCCGCCACCAGCAAGCAAAATGTGGTCATCCTCCATCGTCATCCCCTCCAAACCTCCTCCCGTAAACTGCATCTCTACGGCTCTCGTGAGATCGTTCGATTCATCTTCCTGCTGTCCACTCAAGGTCGCAAAGCCCTCAAAAGCCCGTCAGCCTGTTTCCCTTGGTACGATGGACGACGATAGAATCCCACCCCCAGGATATCCTCCTCCGGCATGTGAGATTATCCTGATCATCGGGCTTCCCGGCAAAAAAAAAGAGCGGCCACCTCCCAGCAACCGCTCTTATTGCAATACTGTTAGAACCAAGCTACGCAAACGCCCTTTGCCGACGTCTCCCCATCGCGCTCCCCCACTCACCAACACCTCCCTGTCTCCCTTCAACACCCCATCCCCAAACTTAGACTTCAGTATCGCGTAATAGAATTACATGTTAATTAGCACTTGTTATGCCAAAACAAATTGAATATTGCTATATCATTAATCACAAGTATTTTATAAAAACTGACTCCCTGGGTTTTTCTCTGCGAAGCCGTATGGGTGCAATGTGTATGCAATGAAAAATCCTGAGAATGCAGTCCGCTAGTTCAACGGCCCATGCCCGGCAGTGGAGGCAGTGGGTTTGTTGTCGATCTCGGCTGAGGGAGAGGAGGAGGTTTTTGCTGGCTCGTTGACGGCATAAATCCGGGAGTTGCGGAATTCGTAAAACCGGCTGGCAGGGGGGGCAGTTGGGCCGCATATTTTCTGAGTTGGGTTTGTTCATTGGGGGCCAACCGGGTCCACTGTTCCGCCATGCGCAGATAACGTTCCTGCTGTTCGGGTGGCAGTTCGGAAATGATACTGACAGACTTCATCAATCCCTGGCGTTGGGGGGCAGTCATCCGTTGCCAGGTCATCAGGGCCGTCTCGGTCTGCTGACGTGATGCCTGATCCATTAGGCCGAGGATTCGTTGTTTTTCGGTTTCTGTGAGATCGAAAAACTGGTGAAAGCTCTTGAGGATCTTTTCTTTTTCTGCGACCGATAATGGGGTTCGGGGCGTTGTGTGCGGGGGAGAGACGTAAGGGCGTGAAGGAACGGACGTGGCTGAAGTCCTTTGTGTGGCAGGGATGTATCCGGGCGATCCCTGGGGGTAATACTCGGCAAGAACGGCCTGTTGAAAATTGGTGGGGAGTTGATCCCATCGGTGGAGGCGGTCTTCGAGTTGATTTTTCTCATCGGGCGCGAGTTTGGCGAGGTGAATATGGCGCTCCCCCGGGGGGAGTTTCATGAGCGTCAGCAATCGCCATTTGAGCTGGGTGGCCTGCAGTCGCAATTCGCGTTGCCGGGGATCCAGAGCCTCATATTCCTGAAGTTTTGCGAGAATCTGCTGCCGTCGGGATTCCGATTTATCTGCCAGGGCGAGGGCGCGTTGCTCGGGCGTTTTATGAAGCAGTTCCTGGAAGAAATCCACCGGTGACGTTGCGGCGGGAACAGCATTGGCTTGGGGATGGCTGAGATGAACTCGATCGGTCTCCGCGGCATGAGTCATCCATCCGTGGCACAGGAGACAAAGGAAACAGCTCCAAAATCCTGTGCTTTTTGTGAGGCTCGCAAGGATGGGGGCTGGCGACGATAGCATAATTTATTGCAGGGCAATTAACAGGGACATGTCAGCGTGGTCGGTCAAGGCCTCGTTGTCGGAACGGGTCGCCATGGGGTCGGTCACACTGAGCCGGTGGATGGTCTCGAAGTCGTTGATCGTTTCGGGGGAACTGCGGGCGATGAGTTGGGAGAGGGTGGACAGGTTGCGAGCCATTTCCATTCGAGCCTGCTGTTGCTGCTGATAGAGGATCCAGCCGCCAAAACCCAAAGCCAGGCCTGCGACAGCGGTGGCACGAATCCAGTTGTGGGGCATGATCCATGACAGCCATCGACTCCATCGACGGGACTGATGGAGGATCGGCTGTTGACTTGCCGCCATGAGGACGCGGTGGGTAAAATTGGATGAAACCGGTATTTTGGGCAGTTGACGCAGAGCTTGGTTCAGACGGTAATCCAGTTCAAAGTCTTCCCGCTGTTCCGGGTGCTCGGCAAGCATCTTCCGCCAATGATCCAGTTCGTCGGGGGTCGGCTCCTGGTGGAGACCCATATCGCTCCAGGATTTGAAGTTCTGACCTTTCATACCTAATTTTTGAAAAACCGGGGGTTGGATAAAGTTGCATCCGACCTTCAGCGGGGTGCTGGGCTGTCATTCATTCGTTCTCGGGTGGAGTCGAGTGCCAGAGACCGGTGCGGAGATAGGGTTTCAGGCGTTGTTTAAGCGTTTCGCGTCCCCGATGAATGAGCGATTTGGTGGCCGAAAGGGAGCACTTAAGGACTTTGGCGATTTCCTCATAAGGCATCTCCTTTTCCTGATAGAGCAGAATTGCGGTTCGTTGTTTTTCGGGCAGGTCCCGCAGGGCCTCCTGGACCTTGAGGTAAAGTTCGTTTTCGAGGAGATGATCGGTCGCCGAACGGACCTTGAGATCCTCGTGCTGGCGGGCGGGCATATCTTCCGTCTCCCCGTGTGGCTCGTCCAGAGATTCCGCCGGGTGGCGGGAACGCCTGCGGATTTCATTCAGGGATAGGTTTCGGGCAATCGTGTACAACCAGGTCGAAAACTTCGCTGAATGCTCGTAACGGCCCGCGGACCGAAAAACCTGGATGAACACGCTTTGAGCGAGGTCTTCGGCTTCGGTCGGATCGGGCACCGTTCGATAAACCAGGTTGAGGACGGGAAGCTTGTACTTTTCCACCAACGCCTCAAAAGCGGCCATATCTCCCTGCTTGACCCGCAGCATGAGCTCTGCGTCTGGATCGGATGCGCCTGGCATGGGGGCCGACGGTAACAAAAATCCTTTTCCGGACAAGGGAATATTTTTATCGCGCGTCGAGAAACAGCCCGGCTTCTTATCCCCCAGAAACAGCGCCGCAACCGCGCTTGCCACCGGCCGGAATTCGATCAAAATTACTCCGCATGCCGGACCTGAGACAACGGATTAAGGACAACGCGGCCAAGAGACTGATCTTGCCGCCCGACTCCCATCCCTCAAAGGAAATCAGCCGCTATAAGAATTTTCTGAAGGTGGAAACACATCGTTTGAAGATTCTTCACAGGGGAGGGGAGGGGGGGCGTTCGATTTGTCAGGCGCGGGCGGTTGTTCTGGATGTTCTGATCCAACATCTGGTGCGGGCCGTGCTGCCGGATCAACCGCGGAACGAGGCGGGTGCGCCGGTCGCCCTCGCGCTGGTGGCCCTGGGCGGTTATGGGCGGGGAGAACTGAATCCGTGCAGCGATCTGGACATCATGTTCCTTCACGACGGCAAGTGCGTCTCGGGGGGCAAGCCCAATGTGTGCCTGGACGCCTTGATGAATGGCGTGCTGTACCCATTGTGGGACATCGGTCTGAAGGTGGGCCATTCGGTGCGCAGCATCTCCGAATGCGTAAAAATCGCCAACACCGACATGCAGTCGAAGACCTCGCTCATCGAGGCGCGTCTGATTCAGGGGCATCCGGGCCTGTTTCAGGAGATGCGGAAGACGGTCGAAGCCCGGTGTGTCCGGGGGATGGAGGATGAATACATCGCATCGCGACTGGCCGACCAGGATGCGCGCCGGGCGAAATTTGGCAACTCCGCGTGCATGCAGGAGCCCAACATCAAGAACGGATGCGGCGGGCTGCGTGATTTCCAAAATCTGATTTGGATGGCTTATTTCAAATACCGTGTTCGCTCGCTGGCCGATCTCGAGGCCCGAGGGCAGTTGAGCGGTCAGGAACGCGTGCAATTGGAGGAAGCCTACGATTTCCTGCTGCGCGTCCGCACGGAGTTGCATTACTTGGTGGGCCGTCCCACCGATACGCTCACAAAAAACGTCCAGCCAACGGTCGCCAACAACCTCCGATTCAATGACCGCTCCATCATCCGGCGCCTCGAGGCCTTCATGCGGGTGCTCTACACTCATTCGCGGGACATTTACCTGATCACTCGCACGCTCGAACAGCGCCTGGCCTTGAAGTCGAGCCCGATGCCCCGTCTCTCCCTCCGGCGGCTGTTCGGTCGTGACACCTCCTCCATGCCCCCGGTCTTGCATGACGGATTCCTGTTTCGTAACGGCGAGATTCATCCCGGATCCTCCGAGGTTTTTCGCGAGCAACCGCGGCGTTTGATGCGGGTCTTTCTTTATGCCCAACAACGGGAGCTCAGGTTGAATCCTGATTTGGCCCAATTGATGCGCAACGAGCTTCAGTGGGTGACCCGCGAGTTCCTCTACGATTCCCACGTTCGCGAAACCTTCCTTGAAATCCTTGACCAACGCGGCGATGTCTCCACTGTCCTGCGTCCCATGCACGAGACCGGCCTCCTCGGCAGATACCTGCCCGAGTTTGGCCGCCTCACTTGCCTGGTCCAGCACGAGTTTTATCACCGATATACGGCCGATGAGCACACCCTGGTCTGTCTGGAAAAGCTGGACCAGGTTTGGAATGCCAGCGCGCCGCCCTATCAGCATTTCTCCGAGTTGTTCAAGAAGATCGAGCATTCTGCCGTGCTCTATCTCTCTCTGTTGCTCCATGATTCAGGCCGGGCCACCCGCGACCGGCGGCATACCGATGGCAGCCTGCGGATGGCCCAACGCATCGCCAAACGGCTCAACCTCGATCCCGTCAACTCCCAGATCCTGCGATTCCTGATCGAGAACCATCTGAGCATGATCCAGATCTCACAGCGCCGTGATCTCGAAGATCCCAATGTCACCCGCAAATTCGCCGAGCAGGTTAGAAATCCGGAAAACCTCCGGCTGCTTATGCTCCACACCTTTGCCGACTCCATGGGAACCGGGGAGGAGGTCTGGACTGATTTCAAGGAATCCCTCCTCTGGACCCTCTACGATCGCACCCTGCATTGGCTCGAGGGCACTGCTGATCTGGGACGCGAGCATGAGAAGCAACGAAACCTCCTGGCCAACAGCGTTCGCAAAATGCTGCCCCGCTTTGTGGGCGAGGATGAGCTGGAATCCCATTTCTCCAACCTTCCCCCCCGCTATTTCCAAGTGCATTCCGCCCAGGAAGTCCTCGCCGATCTCATCCTGGTCAACCGATTTATGCAGGTCCAGTGCGCTTTGGATCGCAATGGCCTGGAGCCGGTCACCGCCTGGCAGGATGAGCCGGATCGCGGCTATGCCGCGGTCAGCATTTGCACCTGGGATCGTCCAGGACTCTTCAGCCAGTTCGCCGGCACGCTCACCGCGGCCGACATGAACATTCACAGCGCCAAAATCTTTTCCCGCACCGACGGCCTCATCATCGACTCGTTTTTTGTCACCGACGCGCGGACGGGCGCCCTTCCCGGAATTGAAGCGCGAGAAAAATTCGACCAACTCCTCCGCCGGATTGTCGCCGGCGCCGCCGAACTCGGGCCGCTTCTCGAGAGCCTGAAACAAAAACAGGAGGCCCAGTCCGCCCCCGAATCCGAGATGCTCCCGCCCCAGATCCGGTTCGATAATGCGGCATCGGAATCCCACACGGTCATCGATCTCGAAACCCGCGACCGAGTGGGCCTGCTGCACACCATCGCCAGCACACTGAGCGAACTCGGATTAAACATCGCCCTGGCCAAGATCTGCACGGAAAAAGGCGCTGCCCTGGACAGTTTTTATGTGACCCGTGTTGCCGACGGCAAAATCCTGGATGCTCAACTCCAGGAAACCATCCGATTCCAGCTCATCCGAGCCATCCTCGCCCTGGACGCCTGACGATCACGACGACTTCGACGCGGTGGCCAGGGCTGTCCGACCGGCTGCAATCACCTCCAGGATCGCATCCACATCAAAAACGCAGCCTCCCCACGGGCCTCCCCCGATTTGCTGAAGCGCCGCCCATAATCGCGTATCGTCCGGCAAATGGGATGAGGGCGATAGTTCGGGATGAGGCGACCGTTGTTGCAGCACCGAGGCGCCCTCCTCGGGACTGTAATCCCGGCCCGGCTCGCCCACCATATCGATCCGACCCTCCAATTGGATCCGGTCGATCCGGATTCGAATCCGGTCCCCGTCTCGCAACTTGCCGATGGGGCCTCCCGCCAGGGCTTCCGGGCCTACATGTCCGATGCAGGCCCCGGTCGAGACCCCCGAAAACCTGGCATCAGTGATTAAAGCGACCTTTTTCCCCCAGGGAAGATGCTTCAAAGCCGCCGTTAGTTGATAGGTCTCTTCCATCCCGGAACCCAAGGGTCCGCAACCGATCAACACCATGATGTCGTCTTCCTGGATTTTTCCCTCCTTGATGGCCGCAATGGCCGCCGCCTCCCGGGTGAACACTTTCACCGGCCCTTCCCGGCGATAAATTCCATCCGCATCCAGGACCGATGGATCCATGGCGGTGCTTTTTACCAAGGAACCTTCCGGGGCGAGATTACCTTGCAGAAAGGTCACCGTGCTGGTCAGCCCCTTGACGCGCGCCTTTTCCGGACTGCTGATCACTTCATCAGCGGAAATATGGTCCAGGTCCTGTAGCAACTCCCGAAAGCGCCGCCGTCTCTCGGAGTATTCCCATTCCCGAAGGATTTCCTCCCAGGTCTGACCGGTGACCGTCAAGGCTGAGAGATCCAGGAGTCCAAGATTCCGCAAATGCAGCATCACCTCCGGAACTCCACCCGCCAGGTAGACTCGAACCGTCGGATGATGGGTTGGACCGTTGGGCAGGACATCCACCAAACGCGGAACGGAACGATTGATGGTTACCCAGTCTTCCACTGTCGGCCGAGGCAATCCCGCGGCATGCGCAATGGCCGGAATGTGGAGCACCAGGTTGGTCGAGCCTCCGAACGCCGCGTGCACCACCATGCTGTTCCGAATACTGGCCGATGTCACCAGATCGCGCGCCGTGATTCCCCTTTGTTCCAGCCCGATTAAAGCCCGGGCTGCGCGCTGGGCATTCTCGATCCATACCGCCTGTCCGGAGGGGGCAAGGGCCGAATGCACCGGGCTCAAACCCAGGGCTTCCGACACGACCTGCGACGTGGCGGCCGTCCCCAGAAACTGGCATCCGCCCCCGGGGCTGGCACAGGTTCTGCATCCCAATTCCGACGCTTCATCCAGGGTAATCCTGCCATGAGCAAACCGGGCGCCCAAGGATTGAATGGTTCCGGCGTCTTCGCCTTTTTCCGGCGGCAACATGACTCCGCCGGGCACGAGCGCCACCGGCAGATCTCGCATGGATGCCAACGCCATCATCATGGCCGGGAGTCCTTTGTCGCAGGTGGCCACTCCCATGATGCCGCGCCGGATTGGCAGCGAACGCATTAAACGGCGCAAAACCTGGGCGGCATCATTGCGGTAGGCCAGACTATCCATCATGCCCGGAGTGCCCTGGGTGCGGCCATCGCATGGATCGGAACAATAGACTGAGAATGGAATGGCGCCTTGCTCACGGATTGTCCGCGCAGCCGCCTCCACCAGCAGCCCGATTTCCCAGTGGCCCGTGTGGTAACCCAGGGCGATCGGTTGTCCATCCGAGCCCCGCAATCCCCCCAACGTGCTCGCAATGAGAAAAACCTTGCGGCCGAGTTCCTCGGGGCGCCACCCCATGCCGGCGTCTTGGCTTAGTCCAAACAGATCGCCACTGGGTCGCTTCACCAACATCTCGGGCGTCAAAGGCAACCGCCCCGCAGGCCCACGGGCCTGGGTGCGGATTCGAAATGTTTCGGCGGTCGATGCTGCGTCAATCGGTTGGGTCATAATTTCTGAACCTGACATTTTTGGCCGCCACTCACAATTGCAAACCACAGCTTGTGATAACGCTCGACGGGTGGCGGAGATTATCTCTACAATCCCGGCCCTGTTTATGACGTCCGCGATCCTGGTTGCTGCCGGCCGTGGCACCCGCATGGGAGCCAACGTGGAAAAGGTCTTTCTTGAAGTCGCCGGCCAGCCCTTGATCGCTCACACCTGGAGACGGTTCGATCTTGCTGTCCGCATCGATGAAGTCATCCTGGTCGTGCGCCCGGCTGCCGAGGATCTATTCCGGCAACTGGCCAGCCGATTCGGTTTCCAAAAGCCTTATCGCTTCGCCCCCGGGGGAGATCAACGCCAGGAGTCGGTCTGGAACGGTCTCCAGGCCGTGTCTCCAGAGACCCGCCTCGTGGCCATTCATGATGGCGCGCGCCCTTGCGTCTCGGACGACCTCATCGCCGCCACCCTGGACGCGGCCGCCGAAATCGGCGCCGCCGTCGCCGCCCAGCGGATCTCCGACACCATCAAGGAGAGCGCCGATGGCCGCTTCATCACCCGGAATGTGGACCGCTCGCGCTTGTGGAGTGTCCAAACCCCTCAGGCATTCCAGATCGCCATCATCCGTCGCGCCCTGGCCGAGGTGCGATCGCGCGGCCTCTCCGTGACCGATGATACCGCCGCGTGCGAATTCATCGGCCAGCCGGTCAAACTGGTCGAATCACGACATCCAAATCCTAAAGCCACCACTCCGGCCGATCTCGATTATATCAGCCTCTTGTTACAGAAATCATGAAAGGACTCCCATGCCGAATCCCATCCGCAAAATTGGATCGTTCTTCAGTCGTTCCCTCGGAACCTGGTGTTTCCTTGTCGTTTTGTTGTGTCTTGCCGGCTGTATGACCATGCGCTGGCAGTATCCCGCCACGTCCCAGGTCGAGCAGGTGGATGATTACCACGGTGTCAAAGTCCATGATCCTTACCGATGGCTCGAAGATGCCAACAGCCCCAAAACTCGCGAGTGGATCGAGGCCCAAAACCGGCTGACGTTTGATTACCTCGGCAAGATTCCCAGCCGCCAACCGATTCGAGACCGCCTGACAAAACTCTGGAACTACGAGCGTTTCAGCCCGCCTGTGCGCTATGGGGAACGCTATTTCTTCTCCAAAAATGACGGCTTGCAGAACCAGAGCGTCCTTTACACGGTCCAATCCCTCGAGGACACGCCCGTCGTCCTGCTCGATCCAAACCAACTCTCCTCCGACGGCACCGTCGCCCTGTCCGGGACCGCGATCAGTGATGATGGCCGCCTGCTGGCCTACGGGCTGGCCAAATCCGGTTCCGACTGGCAGGAGTGGCACGTCAGGGATGTGGCCGCCGGCAAAGACCTGTCTGATCACCTGCGTTGGATCAAATTCTCCGGGGCCTCCTGGCGCCGGGATGGCCATGGTTTTTACTACAGTCGTTATGATGAACCCTCTGAAACCAACAAATATCAGGCGGTGAACTATTTTCAAAAACTCTATTTCCATCGCCTCAACACTCCCCAATCCGAGGATCGGTTGGTGTATCACCGCCCCGACCAGAAAACTTGGGGCTTCGGAGGTTATGTGACCGAAGACGACCATTATCTCATCATCACGGCGACCGATGGCACCGATACCCGGAACCGGGTTTTCTACTTGGACCTTCAGGATCCGCAGGGGCGTGTGGCCGAACTGTTGACCGATTTTGACGCCTCCTATGAGTTCATCGGGAACGACGGGACCCTCTTCTGGTTTCTGACCGACCTGAAGGCGCCTCGCGGACGCGTCATCGCGATCGATATTCGACAGCCTCAACGCGATCATTGGAAGGAACTCATCCCGGAACACCGCGATGCCTTGAAGGGGGTCAATGTGATTCAAGACCAGTTTGTTGCCATCTACCTGAAAGACGCCTGCACCCAGGTTCGAATGTTCGATCTAGAGGGCCGTCCCCTGCAGGAATTGGCGCTGCCCGGCTTGGGATCGGCTGGCGGCTTCGGCGGGAAGCGTAAAGACACCGAAACCTTCTATTCCTACACCAGCTTTACTACTCCCGGATCGATTTATCATCACGACTTCAAGTCCAGCCGTTCCACCCTCTGGAAAGCACCGCGGGTCGATTTCCAAGGAACCAACTTCGACATCCGGCAGGTTTTCTATAAAAGCAAGGACGGCACCGAGGTGCCCATCTTCATTGTGCACCGCAAGGGTCATCAACTCGATGGATCCCATCCCACTTACCTTTATGGATATGGAGGATTCAACATCAGCATGACACCCGGTTTTTCCGTCCCCATCGCCGTTTGGCTCGAAATGGGAGGGGTCTATGCCATGGCCAACCTGCGCGGGGGTGGTGAATACGGCGAGGAATGGCACCAGGCCGGCATGAAACTCAAGAAACAAAATGTCTTCGACGACTTCATCGCCGCGGCTGAGTTTTTGATTGCTCAAGGCTACACCCGATCTGAGAAACTGGCCATCGGCGGCGGCAGCAACGGGGGATTACTCGTCGGTGCGGCCATCACCCAGCGTCCGGACCTCTTTGGGGCCGCGCTGCCCGCGGTGGGTGTAATGGACATGTTGCGTTTCCATAAGTTTACCATCGGTTGGGCCTGGACTTCGGACTATGGTTCCGCCGATAATCCCGAGGAATTCAAGGCATTATACGCCTATTCGCCGCTGCATAACCTCCGCCCGGGAACCGGTTACCCCGCCACCCTGATCACAACGGCGGATCACGATGACCGCGTGGTCCCCGCCCACAGCTTCAAGTTTGCCGCCGCAATCCAAGCCGCCCAGGCCGGCCCTAAACCCGTTCTCATCCGCATCGAAACCAAGGCCGGCCACGGCGCCGGAAAACCGACCTCCAAACTGATCGAAGAAGCCGCCGACCGCTGGGCGTTCCTGGACAAAGAACTGGAAATGCGCGTCCCCAAAAACTTTGAAACGAAAAAGAACCGGCGATAAAGGGCCAGCCTAAAACCGCGAATAAGACACTCCGAAAAATCGAACCGCGCAGTTCCGTTAGAAACGTTCCACCAGTTTGTTGATTAAAAAGGTGCTTTCCCTCATTGCCTGACCGCAAAAAGGACCGAACCAGGCCGCAATCTCGCGAAATTCACGGCAGAACTCCGTGGTTTCCTCCTGTTCCAACAATCCGCAGGCCTCGCTCACGGCCGCCGCAAACTCGCCAAGCAACGCCCGGCGCTCTGGCGATGCGGTAATAATGTCCCCATAAAGCGCGGGATCCTGGGCGAACAAACGACCGACCATCGCCAACTCCAGCCGATAAATCGGGCTTGAAAACTCGAGGGTCCTCCCCAGGTTCACCTTTCGCTGCGCCAGAAAACGGCCAAACGCAAATGTCGCGAAATGCCGCAATCCTTGCATCAGATCCATCAGCTCATCATGTTCGGACGCGTCCAAACGCGCCACAATGCCACCCCAGGCCGATAACTGGTCCACCAACCACTGCGACGCCTCGGAATCGCGGCCGGGCGTGGCCACAACAATCTGCTTGTCCATGCTTGAGGTCGATGGGCCGAACAAAGGGTGAAGCCCAACGACCGGTCCGGGATGGGCTTCGAGCATGGCCCGAAGCGGGGCCCCCTTGACGCTCGTAATGTCCGCCAACACACAGGAGTCAGGCAGATGACGCGCAAGATCCTGAATGACTCCCACCGTCAAGTGGATCGGCACGCAGACCAGGGCCAGATCGATTTCCTCGCAAAGCCCCTCCGCACGCGGCCAATCCTCGACGTCCAGAATCCGCACCTCGTAACCTGATTCCCTAAATTTCCCCCCAAAATACCGGCCCATCTGGCCCCGTCCTCCCACAATCAGCACCTTGGACCCCGGGCGCACGCCACTCTGAGCGACATGCACCGTTTGCCGCATCCGCGATTGGCGCACAATGCAGCGATACAGCTCCTCGATGTGATCGGGTTCGATCCCGGCCTGCTGCGCTTGCTCCCGGCGGCGCGAGATCAGATCCTCCTCGCGTGATGGATGGTAAACCGGCATGCCGGCCGCTTTTTTCAGAGAGACCACATTCTGCACCTTCCCCTGCCGCTGGGCCAGAAGATCCACAATTTGTTCGTCGATCCGATCGATCTCCTCGCGAAGATCCTCCAATTTCCCCAAGGGGTCAGTTCTCATGATCGTCAAATCTCAACATTCCCGGATTTCGTCTCTTTTCAACAAGGCGAAACTGAGTGGTCATCAGACCGAATGGATCCATTGGCCGCAAATCCATCAGTGACAAGACTCTAGAATCGGCCTCCCGTGGAGTCAATGATAACGACCGAATCGTCCGGCGGTCTTGCCTTCGAGGGGCTCGTTTGGTAGCATCAGGTCGCAATCAGAAGTGGCATGGAAGCAGTGGCTTCTGCCATTCCCCTGACATCATGATCCCGGATCCGCAGCTGACGTCATCAAGCCGACGCTGAATGTAACCAGCTTGTGGCGGGGAGTGTCATCAGGGTGTGTAACCGGCATGGTGAAGCACATAAATACTATATGATGGCAAGCGAACGCGGCGGTGGAATGATCAAGTGGCTCGTGATCCTGGCCCTGCTGGGCGGGGCAGCTTGGGCGGGGGTCAGCTATTGGCAGCGGCCCAAGGAAACTCCCGTGGACTTCAAGACCAACCTGGTGGCACGGACGAACATTATCCAATCCGTGACCGCCAACGGATCATTGACGCCGGTGCGCATGGTCGAAGTCGGCAGTCAAATTTCCGGGGTGATCACCAAGATCATGGTCGATTTCAACTCGGTGGTGAAATCGAACGATGTCGTGGCGCAGATTGATCCTGCCACTTACGAACGAAGCCTTGGACAGGCCGAGGCGGAGCTGTCCAATGCCGACGCCGCCCTGGAATTGGCCCAGTTGAACTACGATCGGGCCATGGGATTGATGGCGGACAACTTGATCTCAAAATCCGAGTTCGACCAGCAGCGAGTTAATCTGAGCCAGGCCAAGGCTGTGCTGAAGACCCGCCAGGCCAACGTCGATCGCGCGAAGGTCGACCTGAGCCGCACCACGATTTACGCGCCCATGGACGGGATCGTGATCACACGGAAAGTCGAGGCCGGCCAGACGGTGGCCGCGACCATGAATGCCCCGACGCTTTTCATTATCGCCAATGACCTCACGAAAATGCAGATCGAAGCGGCGGTGTCCGAGGCGGATGTCGGCGGACTGGAGGAAGGTCAGACGGTGCAATTTATTGTGGATGCCTTTCCGGGGCGTTCGTTTGAAGGCAAGGTTCAACAGGTGCGTTACGCTCCGACGACCAACCAAAACGTGATCACCTACACAACCGTGGTGGCGGTGGAGAACAAGGACATGAAGCTGCGGCCGGGCATGACCGCCAACGCGAAGTTCATCACGGCGGAAAGAAAGAACGTCCTCACGATTCCCACCGCTGCGGCACGCTTTCGTCCTCCGACGGGCGTTACCGTCAAAGGCGACACCAACGCGCCGGCATCCGGCGGGGCGGCTAAGGTTGCATTGATTGAAAGCGGGCCTTTTGCGGGACTTCCCGTCATGCCTTGGCAAACCGGTGGCGAGCGTCGTCGGCCAACCGAAGACGAGCGAGCCGCCTACATGGCCTCGCTAACTCCCGATCAGAAGCAAAAATATGAGAAAGCCATGGCCGAGATGCGCGCGCGATTTGCGCAGGGCGGGGGACCTGGCGGGGGAGGATTCGGCGGGGGACCAGGCGGTGCGGGGGGAGGCGGATTTGGTGGTGGACCTGGCGGGAGCGGGGGTGGGGGTGAAAGACGAAGCGCCGAACCCGAAGGCCCCAAGTCAGGTACGGTTTATGTCCTTGAGAAAGAGACTACGCCCACGGGCGCTCAGCGGAACGTGCTGAAGGCGGTGCCCGTCAAGATGGGGATTGGCGATGGGACCAACATCGAGGTGTTGGAAGGCCTCAAGGAAGGCGATGTTGTGGTGAGCGGCACGATTCAGAGTACGGCCGCTGCGTCCACAGGATTCCGTAATCCACTGGGTGGCTTTGGCGGTCCGCCACGGCGATAAGTTGTCCCGCCGCGATTATGGAACCGATCATCAAACTCGAAGATTTCCGGAGAACCTACCGAAACGGTTCATTGGAGGTGCAGGCGGTTCGAGGGGTGTCGCTCGAAATTCAAGTGGGAGAGTTTGTTGCCATTATGGGGGCCAGCGGTTCGGGCAAGTCGACCATGATGAACACCATAGGCTGTCTGGATCGTCCCACCAGCGGACGATATCTCCTCGACGGCGTGGATATCGGACGACTTAACCGCGACCAACTGGCCGACCTGCGGAATCGCAAGTTGGGCTTCGTGTTTCAGGGATTCAACCTGCTGTCGCGCACCTCGGCGATCGAGAATGTCGAGCTTCCCATCCTCTATTGCCGCCCCTCGGTTCCGGCGCGAGAACAGTATCGCCGGGCAATGAAGGCCCTGGAGATGGTCGGATTGGCCGATCGCGCCGATCATTATCCAAACCAGCTTTCCGGGGGGCAACAACAACGGGTGGCCATCGCGCGCGCTCTCGTCAATCAACCCCGTGTGCTTCTGGCGGACGAACCGACCGGCAATCTCGATACGCGAACCAGCATCGAAGTGATGGGGGTGTTTCAAGCGCTCAACGATCAAGGCATCACCATTGTCATGGTCACTCACGAGTTGGACATCGCCAGTTTTGCCAAGCGGAAGGTGGTCATGCGCGATGGCGTGATCCGGACCGACGAGTTGGTGACGTCTCGCTTGCATGCCGCCGAAGCCCTGGCGAAGGTTGATGCCGAACAGAAGGCGGTTCATCTAGCTTGAATTATGTGGGCGATTCTTAAAACCTCCTTGCGTGCGATCCGAAGGAACATCCTTCGATCGTTCCTCACCATGTTGGGCATTATTGTGGGCATTTCCGCCGTCATCGTCGGAGTCAGCATGGGCGCCGGCGCGAAAGCGGAGGTGGACAAGCAGATTGCCAGCATGGGGAACAATTTGCTCATCATTTTTTCGGGGAACATGTCCCGGGGTGGAGTGCGGGGCGGATTTGGCATGCAGCCGAGCCTCACCGAACAGGATTATGACGCGCTCCGCCGCGAAATCTCGGGCCTGGCCGGCATCAGCCCCGAGGTCCGCACCACCGTCCAGGTTGCCGCCGGAAATCAGAACACTTCGGTCGGCATCTGGGGGGTCAGCGCTGACTTTGCCGAGTTCAGATCCTGGCGGTTTCAGTCGGGAAACAACTTTACCGACACCGATGTTCGGAGCGCCAACAAGGTCTGCCTGATCGGGAAAACCACCGCCGCAACCTTGTTTGGAGAGGGCGTGGATCCCGTGGGCCAGGTGGTTCGGGTGAAAAACGCCCCGTTCACCGTGGTCGGCTGGCTGGCCGCCAAAGGCGCCAACGCCTTCGGCCAGGACCAGGATGACGTCATGTTCATGCCTTACACGAGCGTGATGAAGCGCCTCTCCGGGGACACCAAGTTCCGCGCCTTTAGCCTCGCCGCGGAAAGCCCCGAGGTTATGGGCGATGTCACCAACCAGATCACCGCCCTCTTGCGCCAGATGCATCGGATTACCCCGGATAAAGAGGATGATTTTTCAATCCGCAGCCAGCAGGAGATGAGTGATTTTGCCAATGCCAACAATCGGATCATGACCTTGTTGATCGGGGCATTTGCGGGCATTTCCCTGGTCGTCGGCGGGATTGGCATCATGAACATCATGCTGGTCAGCGTCACCGAGCGGACTCGGGAGATTGGCATTCGGCTTGCCGTGGGGGCTCGAGCCCGGGATGTCCTTCGACAATTCCTGATCGAAGCCGTTCTCCTCAGCGTGGTGGGAGGCGCCCTGGGGATTGCCACCGGTTTCTGGCTGGCCCCTCTGCTGACGAGGTTCGCCGAATTTCCCACGCTCATCTCCAACACCTCCGTCGTCATCGCCTTCTCGGTCAGCGCGGTAATTGGGGTTGTGTTCGGTTTCTTTCCCGCTCTCAAGGCGGCGAACCTCGATCCGATCGAGGCCCTTCGTTACGAGTAGGACCGGTCTGAGCTGCAAGCGGCGGCCAGTGGCTTCCAGCGCAGTCGCGCTCCGCTTCGTTTCGGATGGGTCTTTGTGGTGTCAGGAGGCGACGGGCGCGCTCACGCGATTCAACATGTCGGCCAGCTGTTTGGGAGATTGAAAGCCCATGGCCTTGTCCACCACTTTTCCGCCGGCAAATAACAACAGGGTCGGGACGGCGGTGATTCCATAACGCGCCGCCAGTTCCGGTGATTCATCGATGTCCACCTTCACGACTTTGGCTCGGCCCTCGAACTCCTTCGAGACCGATTCGAGCACGGGCGTCAGCATGCGGCAGGGGCCGCACCAGGTGGCAAAAAAATCTACCAGCACGGGTATCTTGGATTGCACAACTTCCTGATCGAACTGTTCGCTATTTGTTTTCATTGTTTTGTGTGTCGAATGAATTAAGGTTTTCTGCACACTATGGAGCCAGCCGAGACAAAAAAGTTACAGGCGGCCGAACGGCAGCTGGATGCTGATCTGGTGAGGCGAGCCAAGGCCGGCGAGATGGAGGCTTTTGAGGCGCTGACCTCGCGCTACGAACGACAGGTCTACTCGCTCGCCCTGCGCCTGTTGCGGCATCCCCAGGATGCCGAGGATGTCACCCAGCAGACCTTTCTCGGCGTGATTGAGCATCTGGACGGCTTCCGCGAAGAAGCCGCCTTTGAAACCTGGCTGATGCGGATCGCGACCCACGCGGCGCTCAAGGTGATCCGAAAACGCAGGGGACTCGAGATGCTGTCTTTGGACCAAACCCCCGAGTCGTCGGAGTCCGAGGATCCCATGCCCTTGCCTGCGTTTATCGCCGATTGGAGCGAGTCCCCCGAACGGTTGGTGACCCGGAACGAAACACGACAGCTGATTGAAAACGCCCTGGACCAACTGGATGAAAAACACCGGCTGGTGTTTGTCTTGCGCGACGTCGAGGGCTTCTCCATCAAGGAAACGGCGGACACCTTGGACATGAGCGAAGCCAATGTGAAAGTCCGGCTATTGCGGGCGCGCTTAAGGCTCAGAGAAATTCTGACGCAGGCTTTCGGAGATCCGGAACGACGCCTGGAACGGCATCATCATGAGTAGATAAACTCGATGGTGTAACTTTTTTGCGTCTGCCGGATCCATTCATTAGAAGATGAAATCCTTATGAAATGCGAGGAACTCCTGGCGATGTTGAACGAATACGTCGATGGGACCGTGGATCCGCAAATCTGCGAGTCCTTCGAGCATCACCTGGCCGACTGCAACCCGTGCCAGGTGGTGGTCGACAACATTCGCAAAACCATTACCCTCTACAAGGAGGGCAAACCTTTCGAGCTGCCGATCGCATTTCGCGAGCGCCTTCACGCCACGATCCGGACGCGCTGGATTGAAAAACAGGAAAACGCCGGGCGTTGAAGAACGTCCAGCGCTCGTTTCGAAAAACTACGTCCTGACCCAAAACCCGATTGCCGAAGATGTCCATGTTTCGATTACGTTCCACAGCCAAATGGCTGGTGCCCCTCGTTGTCGTTGGAGCCTTGTTTGTCCGGTTCAAACTGTCTCCGATAACCGTTGCGGCGCACCGGCTGAAGGAGGGGACTGTCCTCTCTGAAGTGATGGGAACCGGCACCCTCGAGGCCCGAGTCAAAACCACCATCAGTCCGCGTCTCCAGGAACGATTGGCCGAGGTTTTGGTCGACCAAAACGACGCCGTGCGCTCCGGCCAGTTGCTCGCCCGACTGGATGACGGCGAGCTTCGACAGCAGGTTCAGGTGGCTGAAGCCGCCCTCGCCGCCGCCCGGGCGAGCGTCGACCGCATGCGAGCCGAAGAAGCCCGTGCCCAGGCTGTGCTCCGGCTGGCCCGCCTCGAGAATCAGCGCGTGGCCGATCTCTGGCAAAACCGCGTCGCGGCTCAGGCGGACTACGATAAGTCCAACGAACAGCTGCGGGTGGCCGAAGCCGACTTGCAGCGAGCCGAGGCGGCCATTGTCGAGGCGGAACGACAGGCTGCGGCGGCGGAGCAGTCGTTGTTGTTGCATCGGGAGCAACTCGAGTACACTCAAATTCGAAGTCCCTATGACGGCTTGGTGGTACGACGGGATCGGGATGCCGGCGGCGTGGTGGTGCCGGGCAGCTCCCTGCTGCAATTGGTCGATACCAACGAGATTTGGGTCTCGGCCTGGGTCGATGAAACCGCCGCCGCCGATCTTTCCATTGGACAACCGGCTCATGTCGTCTTTCGCTCAGATCCCGCCACGAATTATGTTGGCATGCTGGCTCGCCTGGGACGGGAAACAGACCGGGAAACCCGCGAGTTCTTGGTCGATGTCCGGGTATCCAGCCTGCCGAGAAACTGGACCTTAGGCCAACGCGCCGAGGTTTACATCGAGACCGGCCGGAAATCCTCAGCGCTGGCCGTGCCGGAGCGCTTCATTCAATGGCAAGCCGGTGTTCCAGGCGTCTGGGCGAACGAAAAAGACCGGGCCCGTTGGCGTGTCATTCAAACGGGCCTGCGTGGAAGGGGGCAGGTCGAGATCGTCAAAGGCCTGGCTGCCGGCGAAACCATTGTCCGGCTGCCCGAGGGCGCAAAACGCAAGCTGACCGAAGGCCAACGAATCCGCGTGCCATGAACCTTGCGGTCCGCGACATTCGCTATCACTTTGGCCGTTTCGTCCTGACGACTGTGGGCGTCAGCTTGCTTCTGATGATTGTCATGGGGATGGGGGGAATCTATCGTGGCTTGATCCATGAAGCCACCTTGTTGGTCAACCGCATCCAGGCGGATTTATGGGTGGTTCAAGGCGATACGCGGGGGCCCTTTGCCGAAATCTCGCGCGTGCCTGTCAACCTCGAGGATCGAGTCCGTTCCGTTTCCGGCGTCGCCAGCGCCCGATCCTTTGTTTCCCATTCCATCCAGCGTGAATACCAGGGAAAACCCTTGCGGATCGTGGTCCAGGGACTGGCTTGGCCCCAGGACAAGGGCGATTGGATCCCTCTTCTGGCGGGTCGGCCGCTGCGCCAGGCCCATTACGAAATGATCGCCGACCAATCCTTGAATCTCGCCTTGGGCGACCCGATCCCCCTGGGCAAGGATACCTATCGGGTAGTGGGATTGACCTCCGGGATGGTGGGTTCCGGCGGGGACGGTTTGGCGTTTTTCACGGTTCAGGACGCCCAGGCCATCCAGTTCGATCAACCGGGCGATGCCATCCGTCTCGAACGTCAGGCGCGACGCGCCAGGCTCGAGGCCGTGGACCTCGGCAAAGTTCAGCCTTTGTTGCTCGAACGGGCCGTTGGCGGCTCGGAGAATATCCCGGCCCTCGCGCCTCCGCAAGTCAGCGCCGTTCTGGTGACCCTGGCTCCCGGCGCGAATCCCCAGCGCGTGGCGGAAACCCTGGCCCAATGGCCCGATGTCACCGTCTATACCCAACAACAGCAAATCGACCTGCTGCTCTCCGGCATGGTGGACAAAGCCAGACGCCAGCTCGGTCTGTTTCGAGCCCTTTTGATCATCATTTCCACCATTATCATGGCTTTGATCATCTATACGCTCACCCTCGATAAAATCCACGACATCGCGATGCTCAAGTTGATCGGCGCCCGCAACCGGGTGATCGTCGGACTGATCCTCCAGCAGTCACTCCTCATCGGCGGCTTGGGTTACGCGCTGGCCTACAGCTTGGGAACCTATGCCTTTCCCCGATTTCCAAGGCTCGTGGTCATCGAATCGTTTGACCTCGTCATGCTGGCGGGGATCGTTCTCGGGATTTCCGTTGTGGCCAGCCTGCTCGGGGTCGCCAAGGCCATTCACGTTGAACCCAACAAGGTTTTGTCCGCCTGATGAAGGATTCCTCCCCCACGCCGGCCATTGAGGCCATCCACCTGACCAAGATCTACGGTGGCGGCAACACCGAAGTGATCGCCCTCCAGGACGTCTCCCTTCGGGTTGAGAAAGGCGAGGTCGTGGCTCTCCTTGGTCCGAGCGGCGCCGGCAAGTCAACGCTCTTGACCGCTCTGGGCCTGATCAATCCTCCGACTTCAGGCCGCATTGTAATCGGCGGACAACCCGTTCTGGATGCCGAGCAGCCCCTTGTCGATCTCCGCGCCTTTCGACGCCGACACTTGGGGTTTGTCTTTCAAAAAGCCAACCTGATTCCGTTTCTCAATGCCACGGAAAATGTCCAGGTTGCCCTCGAAATCAATGACCAAAGCCCCCGGAAATCGCGGGAACGGGCCATGGAATTGCTCGATTACCTCGGAGTCGCCGATCGCGCGCATCACTATCCCGACACGCTCTCAGGCGGCCAGCAACAACGCGTCGCTGTCGCTCGGGCCCTCGCCAATCGCCCCCAACTGATCCTGGCCGATGAACCCACCGCCGCCCTCGACAGCCACCGCGGCCGCCAGGTCATGGAACTGTTCCGTCGCGTCGCCCATGAACAGGGGGCCGCTGTCATCGTGGTCACCCACGATCATCGCGCCCTGGATGTGTTCGATCGCACGTTCAACATGGAGGACGGGCGATTGTCGTCCGCCTCCTGATGGTGGATTCCGCCTTCGGCAGGCTTTCCGCCCCAACGCCTTTCTCGAGAGTCCCGCAGGCGACTGGCCGCCGCGCGATTCAGGCCCAGAGAATTATTGTTGTCGGTTTTGTTTTTGATTTGATAGATTTGGCCAGCAACCTGCTATTATTGAACCGTGCGAACGGTTTCGATTGCATCCGCGTTTGACATCAGCGGGGCGACCGATAAGATTCGCCGTCCTCCCATGACGAACCGATGGGACCTGTAAAGATTTTGTGGCTGCCAAAGACGACTATTTAGTGGATCTGCTGGTGGACATGGGATTGGTGACCAACGAGCAGTTGAGTTCCACCCGTGGCGAGGCCGATTCTACCGGCCAGGGGGTCATCGACGTCCTTCTGGCGCATGGAACCATTCAACCCATCGACGTGACCCGAGCTAAAGCGGCCCACTTCGGAGTGGAGACCGTCGATCTCGGCGACATGCCCCTGGCGGACGATGTCATTGCCACCGTCCCTCGGCACATCGCCAAACGATACAAGGTGGTTCCGGTCTTCAAAGGTGAAGGCAGCATCACCGTGGCCGTAAGCGACCCGTCGGATCTGGATACGATCGACAGTCTTCGCCATCTCTTAAACCAGGAAATCGAGGTTCGGGTGGCGGCGGAAGACGAGATCGACAACGCTATCGCCAAGTATTATGGCGCTCGGGATGATTCCGTCGGGAAAATGATCCAGGAAATCACCGAAGGCGAGGTCGAGATCGGGGAATTAGGGGCGTTGGGAAGCGCCCAGGACGACGGGGCCGTGGTGGATGCCGACGCTCCGATCATCAAGCTCGTCAATACCTTGATCGTCGAGGCTTTCAAGTCCCGGGCATCGGATATTCATCTGGAACCTTTGGCGGACCGGTTTCGGGTCCGTTATCGCATTGACGGCATGCTGCACGAGATGAAAAGCCCCCCCAAACGGCTTCAAAACTCGATCATCAGCCGCCTCAAGATCCAATCGAACATGTCCATCGCGGAGAAGCGCATTCCCCAGGACGGCCGCATCCAGATGTCGGTCGGGGGCAAGTCCATCGACCTGCGCGTTTCCTGTCTCCCGACCACGCACGGCGAAAGTATCGTCATGCGTATTCTCGACAAAGAAGGCTTGAAGCTGGGTTTGGTTGAGCTGGGATTTTTCACTGACGATCAACAGACTTTCGAGCGGCTTATCGGCCTGCCAGACGGGATCCTGCTGGTGACCGGGCCGACCGGTTCCGGCAAGACCACCACTCTCTATGCCGTGCTCAACTACATCAACAGGCCGGACCGCAAGATCATCACGGTCGAGGACCCGGTTGAGTACGTGATGTCGGGCATCAACCAGGTTCATGTAAGCGAGGCGGTCGGATTGACTTTTGCGGCGGCTCTGCGCTCGATCCTTCGCCAGGCCCCAAACGTGATCATGGTGGGGGAAATCCGCGACCTCGAGACCGCAACCATTGCCATCAATGCCTCGCTGACCGGGCACTTGGTATTCTCCACGCTGCACACCAACGACGCGCCCAGCGCCGTGACCCGTTTGATCGACATCGGGGTCAAGCCCTTCCTGGTGGCCTCCTCGACGCGAGCTCTGATGGCGCAACGCCTAGTGCGCCGGGTTTGCCGCCGATGCGGAACGCCCTATACCCCCCCGGAATCCGAGCTCCACTCCCTGGGCATTGATGCCGCCACGCTGACCAATGCCAGCTTCAAGAAGGGCAAAGGATGCAGCGACTGCAAAAATACCGGTTACCGGGGACGGTTTGGGATCTTTGAGATTTTTGTAATCGACGACGAAACCCGCAAGCTGATCTACGACAAGGTGTCCTCGACGGTGCTCAGGGCGCGAGCCCGCGAAATGGGGATGCGCACGCTGCGCGAAGATGGTGTCCGCAAGGCCGTGGCCGGCATGACTTCACCCGAGGAAGTGATCCGGGCAACCATCGGAGACATTGAATGATGCGGGAATCGTGTTGTGGCTTTTTCGATCCGATGAAATGCGTCTGATTTATTTTCAAAACTGACTGACAGGTTTTTTCTATGTCATACTCGATGTCTGATCTGCTGCACCTGGTGGTAACCGAGAATGCCTCCGACCTCCACATCCGGGTGGGAACCGCTCCCGTGATTCGGGTTCACGGCGTGTTACACCGTGTGGAGGGACCGGCGTTGAAGCCGGAGCATACCGAGGAACTGATGCGAAGCATCACTTCCGAAGACCATATTCAACAAGTCCGCGAGCGCGGCGGCGCCGACTTCGGCTTCGCTTTCGGCGAACTCGCCCGGTTCCGCGTGAGCGTGTTTAAAGAGAAAGGCAACTACGGCATCGTCGCCCGGCAGATCCCGAGCAAGATGCTCACGATGGAGCAGATCGGCCTGCCTCCATCCGTCAAGGAGCTGCTTTATAAGCCCCGCGGCCTGGTCCTGATCACCGGCCCCACCGGCTCGGGAAAGACCACCACCTTGGCCTCGATGATCAACATCATCAACGAAGAACGCGATGACGCCCACATCATTACCGTCGAGGACCCCATCGAGTACTATCACAGACACAAGAAAGCCCTGGTCACCCAGCGCGAAGTCAATGTCGATGTCCCCAACTTCGCCGAAGCCCTGCGCCGCGCCTTGCGCCAAGACCCGGACGTGATTCTGGTCGGCGAGTTGCGCGACCTGGAAACGATGGACGCCGCCATCACGGCGGCGGAGACCGGCCACTTGGTCTTCGGCACGCTCCATACCACCGGGGCCGCCAAAACCATCGATCGTATGGTCAACGCCTTCCCGGTCACCCAGCAGGAACAGATCCGGATTCAGCTCTCGACTGTGCTCCAGGCCGTGATCTCGCAATTGCTGATTCCCCGATGCGACAAACCCGGACGCGTCGCCATTTTTGAAATCATGGTCAACACCCCTTCGGTGGCCGCCCTGATCCGTGATAACAAGACGTTCCGGATTAACTCGGATATTCAGACGGGAGCCAAGTATGGCATGGTCACCCTCGACAGCTTCCTGCTGGAAAAATTTCAGCTGGGCATGATTTCACAGGAGGAAGTCATCACCAAGTCCCAGGACCCGGTCACCACCATGCAGAAACTCCAGGAACTGGAGGCCGAGAGAGCCGCCAAACAAGCCTAGAGAAGCCGACTATGAGCGATGTCCAAAATTTTCCGTTGCTGGCGCTCATTAAAGAGCGGGGGCTGGCCGATGACATGCAACTGGAGGAGGTCGCCCAGGAACACGTCCGAAGCGGCAAGCCCATTAGCCAGCTCCTCCAGGACCAGGGAATTATGGATATCGAGACCCAGTTGCACATCCAAGCCGAGCATCTGGGCACCGAAGTCGTTAGCCTCCGTGATCTCGAAATCCCCGCCGATGTCATCCAGACCATTCCCGCCGCGACCGCCCGCGTCTATAAATGCGTCCCTGTGGCTGTCTATGGGGCGATGGTCCAGGTGGCCTTCGCCGATCCCCTCAATCCCTCGGCCATCGATGAACTCGGCTTTGCGATCGGCAAGGAAGTCCAGCCGTTGGTGTCGGATCCCGGTCAGATCGATAAGGCCATCGAGAAATACTATCCTGAAAGCGGCGAGAGCCTCGGGGATGTCCTCAAGAACCTGGGATTGGATACCGACCTCGGCAAGGAAGTCGCCCAGGTCAGTCAGCGCCAGGACATCGCCGACGCCGCCGGTCTGGCCGATCAGACCCCCATCATCCGGTTTGTCAACCTGGTCCTGACCCAGGCCATCCAGGACCGTGCGAGCGATATCCATTTCGAGCCTTTCGAAGACGAGTTCAAGATCCGTTATCGCGTGGACGGCGCCCTTTACGAAATGGCCCCTCCGCCCAAGCACCTGGCCCTGCCCGTAACCTCCCGCATCAAGGTCATGGCCAACCTCGATATCGCGGAACGCCGCTTGCCCCAGGACGGACGCATCGCCCTGAATATCGCCGGTCGCGAGGTCGACCTTCGTGTCTCGACACTCCCCACGCAGTTCGGGGAATCGGTCGTGCTACGCGTTCTCGATCGTGAGGCGGTTAAGATGGACATCGACAACCTGGGATTGCCCAAGGCGGTGCACGATTACCTGGTCGAGAACATTCAACTGCCCAACGGGATTATTATTGTTACCGGCCCCACCGGTTGCGGCAAAACCACCACCCTCTACTCCTGCCTGCGCCGCATCAACGCCATTGACTCCAAACTCCTGACGGCCGAGGACCCGGTCGAATACGACATCGAAGGCATTATGCAGGTGCCGATTAATGAGGCCGTCGGCATGACCTTTGGCAAGGCCCTCCGTTCCTTTCTTCGTCAGGATCCGGACATTATCATGGTCGGGGAAATGCGCGACCTCGAGACCGCCCAGATCGCCATCCAGGCCTCTCTAACCGGTCACCTGGTCCTCAGCACCCTGCACACCAACGACTCGGCCGGCGCGGTTACCCGTATGATCGATATGGGCGTGGAGCCCTTCCTGGCCTCCTCGACCCTCATCTGCGTGGTGGCACAACGTTTGGTCAGAACGATTTGTAAGAAATGCCGGACTCCATTCGAGCCAACAGAACATCAACTGTCGCAGCTGAACCTTTCGCCTCACGACATTGGGGACAAGGTGTTCTACTATGGCCGGGGTTGCGCCAACTGCAATGACACAGGATACAAAGGCCGAAAAGGCATCTTTGAACTCCTGCCCATCAGCGAACCTGTCCGGGTCCTTATCAATGAAAGAGCGCCCACGGTGGTCATCCATCAGAAAGCCGTGGAACTCGGCATGGTCACCTTGCGGGAAGACGGCTTGCGCAGTATTTTCGACGGCGAAGCCACCATCGAAGAAATTCTCAAATATACCTAAAGGAAAGGCCTCTTATGCCCAAGTTCAATTATGTGGCCATGGACAGCCGGGGTAAGGAAACCAAGGGCACCCTGGATGTCAACAGTCAGAGCGAAGCCATTAATCGCCTCAAAGAAATGGGCTACTTCCCGACCAAGGTCGTCGAAGCCGACAAGGCCAAGGAAAAGCCCGACAAAAAGGCCAAAGGCGGCGCCGCCAAGTCCAAGGCCAAGGGCAAAAAGGGCGGGCTCAATTTCAATATCAAAATCCCGGGACTGGGCGGCCGGGTCAAAACCAAGGTCCTCACCACGTTCACGCGACAGCTCGCCACCCTCGTCGATGCCGGTCTTCCTCTCTTGCGCGGTCTCCGGGTGCTTGAACGCCAGGAACGTAATCCAACCATGAAGGGGATCATCGGCGATCTGGGGACTGCGGTCGAAGGCGGCAGCACCTTCTCCGAAGCCCTGGCTCAACACCCCAAGGTCTTCAATCGCCTCTATGTCAGCATGGTCAAAGCCGGCGAACTGGGCGGCGTGCTCGAAGTCGTCCTCATCCGCTTGTCCGAGTTCATGGAGAAAGCCGAGAAAATCAAAGGCAAGGTCATCGCCGCCATGTTTTATCCCTCGGCTGTCATGACGGTCGCCGTTGTCATTCTCGGCGTCCTCATGGTGGTGGTCGTTCCCAAGTTCCAGGAAATTTTCAAAGACATGATGGAGGGCAGTCAATTGCCCGGGTTCACCCAGCTCGTCATGGGCATCAGCAATGCCATTAAAGACCATTTCATCGTGACGGCCTCCTGCGTCTTCGCGGTCTTCGTCGTCTTCAAAATCCTGGTCCGTACCCGGATTGGACGCCGCCTGTGGGACCGCTTCAAACTGATGGTTCCCGCCATCGGCCCCGTCATTAGCAAGGTCGCCATCTCCCGATTCACCCGAACCCTCGGCACCCTCGTCAGCAGCGGTGTGCCCATTCTCCAAGCCCTGACCATCGTCAAGGAAACCTCCGGCAATGTCATCATCAGCGAAGCTGTCAGCGCCGTGCACGAAAGCGTCAAGGAAGGTGAAACGATCACCGCCCCCCTCGAGGCCGCCAACGTCTTTCCGCCCATGGTCATCAGTATGGTCGATGTCGGCGAACAAACCGGCGCACTCCCCGAAATGTTAATGAAGATCGCCGAAAACTATGATGAAGAAGTCGATAACGCCGTGGCCGCCATGACCTCGCTCCTCGAACCGATCATGATCGTCTTCCTGGCTATCATCGTCGGCAGCATCGTCATCGCCCTGTTCCTGCCCCTCATCACCCTCATGAACAGCCTCGGCGGCGAAGGCACCGGCAAGGAAGGCGGAGAATAGAAAATCGTTCGGACCGATCGAACCATCGTTTAGCTCAACAATCTCAAGGCCGGGACTCAAAAACCCGGCCTTTTTTTCGTCAGAACCGTTGACACGACCCGAGTCATGCTGTAAATACATTGTAGTTACAATGCATGGGCGTCAAATATACAATTGAACAATATGGAGTTCGATTGGACCAATCCGCCCTTTGAGCTTAATGGTGGTTTGACGATGCGGGATATCGAAGAGTCGTTTGAGGATCCCTTTGCGGTCCGCTTGATGCCTGATTCGTCGCGGTTTTCGGTTCAAGCCCGTTTTTTTAACCTCGGGAAATCAGCGTCTGGAGTGGGCATCTTCAGCGTCTACCGCACGAACGGAAAATTTGTGCGAGTGCTCTTTGCGAGGCATTTCGAGGCGGATGAGCAGTTTTTCTACCATCGAAAACTGAACCAAGCCCTGGCCCAGTAGTGGATTATGAACGTGATCGCCAACTGGAACGACGTGCCGCTCTTTGACAACGAGGATGCCGAAGCGTCATTCTGGCAGGATGCCCGGGTGGATTTGCGATTGATGGAGAGCTCGGTGGCGGCTGGCTCGGAGAGTTCCGAATCGGTGACGATCACCTTGCGGATGGATCCCCGGATGCTGGGCCGCATAAAACGCTTGGCCCGCTCCCGGTATCTGAATTATCAAAGCATGATTAAACAATGGCTGAGCGAACGCATGGAACGGGAGATGCGCGAGCGCGGCTGAAACGGAACGATTTGTGCTCTAAAGGTTTTATGCATCAGAGGAATAAGGCATTTACGCTGATTGAAATGCTGGTGGTCATCTCGATCATCGGCGTCCTGGCGGGACTCACGGTGGGCATCTCGAAGCTTGCGTCCGATAAAATGCGACGCTCGCGGGTCAAGGCCGAACTGAATGCGCTGACCATGGCCATCGATGCCTACAAGGCCAAGTTCGGCGTCTACCCGCCGGATAATAAGCGAACTGCCAATCTGATTTTGTATGAAACCAAAAACGGTCAGAATTTTACGCAGGTGGTGCTAAATACTAATGCGGCGCCCCAGCTATTTTACGAACTAACCGGCTGTCTGCTAACAAATTTAACTTTTCAGGATTTGATGTTCTCATCTCGGTTGGCGAGCGCGGATGTTGCACTGCAATTTCAAGTCAAGGGATTTGTTAACGCATCCAGATCTTTGGGCGAAACCAAGAACTTTCTACAGTCGCTGAAGCCGAACCAAGTGGCTGTTTTTTACAGAGACCAAAGCACGAACAATCCAGTGTATTTTCTTAAAGTCCCAGTGAAAGGTACGAAAGCACCATCAAAACCAACCCAGAATACTTGGTGCTATAACTCAAGAAACCCAGTTAATAATCCCGGCCAATACGATCTTTGGACGGAAATTGTGATAGGTGACAAAACCTTGATTTTTGGAAATTGGAATTCGGGTAATTAAAGATATCACAGTCAATCACTAGAATTGTATATGAGTTCCACATACATAAACCACCAGAAATCACACCAGGGGTTCACTCTCATAGAACTCCTCGTTGTGATTAGTATCATCGGCATTCTAGCTGGCATGCTCTTGCCTGCACTAGCCATGGCTAAGAAGAAGGTAATGATAAAGAGAGCCGAAACAGAGGTGACTCAGATCGCTGGGGCCATTAAACAGTATCAAACAACCTACGGAAGGTTTCCGGCATCAACACAAGCAGCTGCATCAGTAAACGATTTTTGCCCAGATCTGACATATGGAGAAGCTGGATTGGTCCCCCCTAACAAAGTAGTTGTTAAAAATATTGGAATTGCATATCAAGCAAATAATTCGGAAATTATGTCTATTCTGCTTGATGAAGAGTTCTTTCCCGTTAATGGGGCCAAGACCATAAATGCTGGCCATGCGAAAAATCCACAAAAAATTGTGTTTCTTGAGGGTAAACGGAGTGATTATGCGCATGGCGACACACGTTTTAACAAAAGTCAACCTGGCATTGGAAGGGACTTAATCTACAGGGATCCATGGGGGACACCTTATGCCATTTCGATGGACATCAATGGAGATGATCGCTGCCGAGATGGTTTTTATCGCCTTCAGAATGTTTCAATCGATTCAGGGAACAGGGGGCTGAACGGTCTAAGCCGATTAAGCGCCGGAGATTCATTTGAGGCTTCGACGACTGTTATGGTTTGGTCATGGGGGCAGGACGGAAAGGTAAATCCGCAGCAGAGGGCTACTGTTGGTGACAACAAAGACAACATTCTCAGCTGGAAATAGGGGGTTTATGAACGGGCTCTGGGACCAGGGCAAAATAGGGAATGGCCAATGGGCGGACGAGGCCATGGGCCTGGGTCTTGCGATGTTGTCCGCAGCCCCGGAACCGGGCAGGGCCGGACCGCTGGGCCAGCCATTCCTTGCACGGCGCGAATCCACGCCAGCGGACCGGCGCGCTCCACAGCCTGCCTTCCAGTCGCGCCCTGCCGCGGAGTTCCGGTTTATTGGAGGTTCCCCGCGCCTTTCAGACCCGCCACGGCCCATGAGCCGTTCTCGCTCCCATTCAATCCCCAATCCGCAATCCGCAATCCGCAATCGCGTGATGTTTCACGAAGGGTGGGGGACTCGTCTCAGCAGCGGTGATTGTATGAAGACAAACCAAATCCATCAGCCTGATCTTTCACCCCGCAGGAGCGTAAGCGGCGCGAAAAGGGCATTCACGCTGATCGAACTCCTGGTGGTGGTGGTGATCATAGGGGTGATTGCCTCGCTGGGCCTGCCGGCGTTAAAAGGCATTCGCAAGTCGCAAGACATGAAGGTGGCGACCCGGCAGTTAATGGACGACTTCGGTTTTGCGCGCCAGAAGGCGATCAGCGAGCGTACCACGGTGTATGTCGTCTTTGTGCCTCCCACGATAGTGAATCCCACGCTCTTCGCCCAACTGCGTCCCGATCGCAAGGCCATGCAGATCTACACCAACCTGGCTCGTGGTCAGTATTTTTCCTACGCGCTATACTCGGATCGCAGCGTGGGCGACCAGCCCGGGCGGTTGAATGCCCGTTACCTGACCGAGTGGAAAACATTGCCGGAAGGCATTTTCATTGCCACAAACAAGTTTCAAAACTGGTTTAATAACCGAATCCAGTATATTACGACCGTCGCATCTGCCAATCGCCCATTTCTGCCTCCCCGGCTGTTCCGGTTTCCCCATCAGCAGAGTTTGACCGATTGGCCATTGCCTTACGTGGCCTTTAACTGGCAGGGGCAGTTGGTCTATCCCGAGGGTTGGGAGCCGCAATTCGACAAGGACGAGACGATTCCCCTGGCTCGCGGGAGCATCTTCTTTCCCCAGGCGCAAGACGGCCGTTTTCTGGCCGCCGATATCCAGGAAACCCCAAGAGGGAACTCCACCAACACTTTTAATCGCGTCCGAATCAACTGGCTGACCGGCCGGGCTCGGGTTGAAAGGCCTGAAATTCAATGAAAACCTTAGTTGCCAAGACCTGTTCATCCCTGCGGAGGGGCAGGCGCCAATCCGGTTTTACGATGGTGGAGATTGCCATTTGCCTGGCCATCGTGGCGTTTGCGATGGTGGCGATCATGGGCGTTCTGCCGGCGGGCATGGAAGTCCAGAAGGAGAACCGCGAGGACACGCTGATCAATTTCGAGGGCACCTATTATTTGGAGGCGATTCGGAGCGGTTCCACTCGGCTCTGGGACCTGACCAATTATGTGGAATCGATCCGAACGGTGCGGCTCGATCGAAACACCCGCCTGACGAATGACTACACGAACCTTTATCCCTATCAGATCGTGGGCCTGCTCAGCACGCCCCGTGTTGTCTACGACCAGGATCTCAAACGGACGATTACCAACTTGATCATCGAGGCCAAGATTCGCGCCCGCAGCGGATCGGCGGCCGATAAAATCCCGCTATCGGCGGAACGCAACCAGCCGACCGCCGTTCTTGCCGATGCCATCCGCGATCTGTCGTTCAGTTATCTGTTGCGATCCGAGATTGTTCAATATTCGCTCGGGCCTGGCGAACTCAATGCCACGAACGGTCTGAACGCCGCCGAGCTGGCGGTGGTCACCAACCGGCTGGAAATGGCGCGGCAGATGACCAACAACACGTTCGACGCGAAACTGACGTTGCGCTGGCCGGTTCGACAGAACCACACCGCCGGCAACAACTCCCAGGTGTTTCGCTCGATGGTTAGCGGCGCGCTGACGGTCACCAACGATGCGGTGAACGGGCGGAGGGTCGATCTCTATTTCTTCCAACCCCTGAAATATCAAAGGCTGCCTTAATGAAGACGCTCCCCCATCGTCAACAAGAACGGGCCTTTTCCCTGGTCGAGGTGCTCCTGGTGGCCACGATCATGTCCGTGATCGTCTATGGCCTGTATCGTATGTTCGACCAAACCCAGCGCGCCTTGCGCAGCAACACCACCCAGGTCGATGTGCTCGAAGCCGCCCGCGCGGCGGTCGAAATGATCAGCCGCGACATCGAGCAGTGCGCCGTGTCCCAGATGAGCGGCGCCACCAATCTTATGGCTCGCATCGTCTATCCCAACGCCAACTTTTTCCAGCCCTCGCGACAGGCCCTGATCACCAACCAAAATCCGGCCTTCAATGTCTATCGCACCAATTTCCTCCAGGAACTCCTGTTCCTGACCCGATACAAGGACAACTGGGGCGCCATTGGATTCTTTGCCGGCGGTTCCTCGAGCAACTCATTCGTGCCGGTGACCAACGGGATCGGCACTCTCTATCGGTTTTCTTATTTCCACGAACCGCCCTTGTTCCGGCTGAATACCAACCTGCTGATCATCCAGAGGCAGCGTTTTGACCTGCGCACGAACGCAAGTCCCTTGCTGGAAGGCGTGGTGCACTTCAGCCTCAAGGCATTCGATCCGCAGGGCACGCCCCTCGAGGCCTTCGGCGGCTCCACGTTTCCCGGCTATCAAATCTTGAACCTGCGCCGCGGCGAGAATCAGCCCAGCTTCCTCGGGCCTTACAACGTCGTGTTGCAGAGCGAGGCTTACGTGAATGGCCGAACCCGGTTTCTCTTTGTCAGCAACGCGATGCCGGCTTACGTCGAGCTCGAGGTGGGCATCCTCGAGCCACGGGCCATCGAACGACTCAAGGGTTTCCCGCAGGCCGCCCAGCAACAGCGGTATCTCGAGCAACATGCCGGGATGGTCCACTTGTTTCATAAACGCATTCCTATTCGTTCCGCCACACCATGAAACCTAACCGGTTCCAGAATCGTATGAACGGACCTGCTCGCTTTCCCCGATTGTCCGCGCCCCCAGCTCTCAACACTGCGCTGCCGGCGGCCAACCGCCAGGAACGCGGCGTCGCCCTGGTGATCACCCTGATCATGCTCGCCATGGTCACGTTCATGGCCACGGCCTTTCTCGTTTTGAGCCGGAGGGAACGCGGGGTCGTCAAGGTTTCGGTCGATCAAACCACAGCCGCTCTCATGGCGCAGACCGCCTCCGACCAGGCCATCGCCCAGACCGTGGGCGCGATGCTCGCCCGTTCCAACCTCTTTCACTATGACCTGATGGTTTCCACCAACTTCATTAATCCACGAGGGTTTGTCTCGGGCATCATTCATCCCACCAATGTGAGTTACTACCGGCGTGATGGATCTCCCATCACCAATAATGTCAATGATTACTTGCGGAATCTGGCCAACCTCTATTATCAGCCCCGGCCCCCGGTGTTTTATCCGACGTATCGAAGCAACAATCTCAGCCAGTTCGCCAGCAACGATTTCCGGTTTTACTATGACCTGAATCAAAACGAGCGCTTTGAGGACACCGGCTTGCTCATGGTCCTGAACAACTCTGGCCGAGCCGCTGGATTCAGCAATTATTTCGTGGGCGATCCGCAATGGATCGGCGTGCTCGAACAGCTCAACGCCATGCATTCGGCCTCGAACCGTTTCATCGGACGGTATGCGTTTGTCGTTTTGCCCTCCGGCAAAACCCTGGATTTAAACTACATTCATAACCAGGCGAAGTGGCGTTCTCGCAGTTCCAGTCCCTCGGCCCTCAATCGCTGGACCTTCAGTCGCAACCAGGGCGTGGGCTCCTGGGAAATCAATCTCGGCGCGTTTTTGCGCGATCTCAATACCAACATCTGGCCAAATTATTCCTATAGTCAAGAGGGTCAGAATACGGGCGAGCCGTTTTGGGATGCCTATTCTCTGATTCGCTACCGCGCCAATGACCTCGGCAACGCCAGCAACACGCTGGGGCGAGTCTTTGCGCTGTCGGCCCCCAACATCCTGACACGAGATAGCATCGATCAGCATGCGGACGGGCCGTTTGACGGCAAACCCGATGATGATCGTCTCGACCTGTTTTGGGCCGGAAGCGAGAACGGCACCAACTACTACGATGTCCAGCAGTTGTTGAGCTTGCCGACCGCCCCGGATGGAATCAACATGGGGCGGAGGATCCAGGGCAGATCGAATCCTCCCACCCGCAACAGCAGTTATGATCGTTACACGTTCTATCGGTTGCTCGCTCAGCTCGGGGTGGATTCCAAGCCATCCTGGAACAACAAAATCCACCTGAACTATCGGAATGACACCGGATTCAGCCCGACGAATCTCATCCGCTGGACGCCGATTGCCTTTTTCACCAACGCGGCGGATCGCATACTGCGATCGCAGTTCAACCTGAGCGTCACCAACATCCCGGTCTATCCGATGACCAACCGGCAGTACAACGCCGCCGTGCATCGGCTTCTTCAGGTGGCCGCCAATATCTTCGACGCAACCACCAACAGCCAGTTGCCCTCGGTGTTTCGTCCGATTTACGGCAAGTCCGCCAATAATGCCCAGGTCTACATCACCGGCTATCGTTACGAGCCGACCTATGCCTTCCTGGCGCGCCCCTGGCGGGATCTCGATTCGCCGGCCGATCGCAACGCCCTTCAGCCCGAGGACAATGTGTTCGGAGTGCCCGTGGTGATCGGCGCCAAGAAATACTATCCAAATTTCAACGAGGCCACCATGCAGACGGTCGTCGATCTCACCCGCAAGCTCGAGGTCGTCAAGCGCGTGCCCACCTCGCAGCCGATCGCCACCAACCAGATGTATATCCTGGGCATCTCGAATGTCTTTGGCATTGAAGGCTGGAATTCCTACAGCAACGATTACCGCGGCCGTCTCGAACTGCGGCTGACCAATCTCGTGACCATGGCCCTGGTGACCAGCAACCGGATGATCTGGCCACCCAACGGCGTGCCGCTGATCCAACGGTTCGTCGCCCCGCCAGCCAAGGCTGACATCCAACAATGGTCCGCGAAGGAGTTTGACATTCATTTGATGACCAATGTCATTTTCCTCTCCAATGCCGTTTACTCATCGGTCGGAACGTTCCGGCCCATCATTCCGGCTCAGTTCCAGCTGCAGGCCGACATTCTCAATGTCACCAATCCGGTCATTCTCCTGATCACCAATCGATTCCAGTACATTCTCATTGATCGCGCCAGCTCGCGAGTCGTCGATATGGTGAACATGGAAAAGCTGGTGACCCAGGTCAATCTGACTCAGGAATTGACGGGGAACAACGCCGGTTCCGCGATGAACAACATCGAACGTACTTTATGGGATAGCCGCATGGGCATGACCAACCAGATTCAGGTCTCGCTCGGCAACGAGGAATCCCGCGGGATCTGGAATGCCTTCAGCCAAGATCCCGTTTCCGGCGATAACAAGGACAAATCGATCGATCGATTCCGTGTTTTCATGGGCTTGGCTCCCATCAACTATCCGAATGCGACGACCGAGATGCGGCCGGCGACCAGCGCGCAGACCCCGTTCAATCCCACCCGAAAATTCCTGATCACCAGCTCACTGCAGGTCAACGATCCCCTGGTGCATTACACGCTCGAAGATCTCGTGGGCGGACGGTATTCGAACCAGGTGCAGGTCATCAAACCGCCCACCCGCGCCTTGCCCGCCAGCAACCTCGGATTGTTGAACGAGAAATTCCGGCCCTGGGGGGGTAACCCGGGCAAGGATACCGCCAACGATCAGACCGCTTACAGCCTGGCCTTCAAAGATCCCCAGATCCGCAAGTCGGATGATTGGTCTTTCCCAACCAACTTGTTTCCCAACATCGGCTGGCTGGGACAGGTGCATCGGGGCACTCCCTGGCAGACGGTTTATTTGAAGTCAACCGCCGCTGACGTTCAACGCTGGACCTTGGACTGGGCCACCCGGGCGGAAACCCATCCCACCAATGATTGGTGGCTGGTGGATCTGTTCACGACCGCGATCAACGAGAATGCGTCCCGGGGTCTGCTGTCGGTCAACCAGACCAACCTGGCCGCTTGGTCCGCCGCGCTCAGTAGCGTTGGCACCGTCTCGAATGCTTCCCCCAAGGCCGTCGACGTCCTGGTGCAGCCCGCCTCGCCTCAAATCCGGGCGATCGTCGATAACATTAATGCGACCCGGGCCAGTCTGCCATTCCAGGCATTCTCCCAGCTGGGTCACGTGCTGGCCACACCGGCCTTGACCGTCAACTCGCCTTTCCTTGCCGCTGTCAATACCACCACAGATACCGTCACCACCGATAAGATCTATGAGCGAATGCCCCAACAGGTGCTCTCCCTGCTCAAGTCCGATGAACCGCGCCTGGTCATTTACGCATTAGGCCAAAGCCTGAGGCCCGCACCGAACTCTCTGGTCCTCGAACCGGGTTCCTATTATAGAATGTGCACGAATTATGAAGTCTCGGCCGAGGTGGCTTCGAAGACCGTCTTGCGCATCGAAGGTCCTCCGGCGAATCCGAGGGTGATTACCGAAAGCTACAACCTCCTGCCGTCTGAATGACGCCGCCAGGCAAGTGGGAACCTGATTTTATGCATTTGCGAACGCGAACCTGGTTTTTGATCGCCATCGTCTTACTGTTGCTCAGCGGTCTCTTTGGTTATCTGGGCCAACGAAAGGCCCAAAGAGATCGAGACCGCCAGAGCAAATCTCCTGTAGCCGAGGCACAAACCCCGCTGCTCTCCTCCTATCTCCTCTCCAATTCTCCACCCACCCTTGCCACGCCCCAGCACCCGGCTCCCGCTCCCGCACCGGCGCCACTCGCCCGAGTTCCGGACCCCCGCCATCCCCATCGCCTCGTGAACTCCTCCCGCCCGATGGAGGAGCTTCGGCTGAGCGATACCGCCATTCTAATGCGCAACGCCGTCCTCGATACCTCCGCCGCCGAACCCCTGGATATTCCGGCGGATTGGCGGTCCACCCAGGAGCCGGGCAGTTATCTTGTTCAGAGCAAAGGGCCATTGACCGACGGCTTTCGAGATGTGATCGCCCGAAGTGGCGGACGTGTTGTTTCTTACATTCCCAACAATACTTATCTGGTTCGGATTGAGGAAGCAGGCGCGAATGCGATTCGTCGCCATCCCTTCGCCCAAGCCGTTCTCCCGTTTGAACCCTACTACAAACTCGACAACCACCTCCTGGCGCATGTGTTTGACCAGAAACCCCTGGCCGAAGATGCCCGGATCGTCCTCACCGGTTTTCCCGGCGAAAAAGACCGGATCACCGACGCTCTGGCCGGCTGGGGCGTCCCCGTGGTCGCCGAGGATCGTTCGCCGTTCGGGCCGATGTTGATTCTGGCGCCAGACACCGTGAACCTGAGGGAAATCGCCCAGTTAGCGGAAGTGCAGGTGCTCGAGGTGCGTCGCCCGCGCGCCCTGATGAATGATCTGGCCCGGGTGCGAGTTCAGGTATCGACCGACACGATCGGAACCACGAATTACCTGGGGCTGACCGGCAAAGATATCCTCGTAAATATAAACGACACCGGGGTGGATGAACAGCATCCAGACCTGGTGGGGCGCGTTTCAGCGGCTGATCCCGCTTACCTGGTGGATCCGGACGGGCACGGGACGCATGTCGCGGGAATCATCGCCAGCAGCGGTGAGCATTCCGATTCCGTGACCAATGCCCAAGGCTCCCTTTCCGGGGCCAATTTCCGCGGCATGGCGCCCGAGTCCAAGGTGTTCGTTCTGCCCATCAGCTTGTTAACCGGCCCCCTGCAGTCCGATGCTTATCTTCAGGAAACCGCCGCCAAGGCCGAGGCGTTCATTTCCAATAACAGCTGGAATTACCCCGGCAGCTACGACTACGACAGCGCGGCGGCGAGCTTCGATGCCGCGGTCAGAGACGCGCTTCCCGAGCAATCTGGATCCACGCCCATGATTTTTGTCTTTGCCGCCGGCAATAAAGGCGATGGCGACGCCGATGGCCTGGGAGGCGAGAGCGGCAGCGTCCTTTCCCCGGCAACCGCCAAAAACGTCATTACGGTCGGAGCCATCGATAGCCCTCGGAATATCACCAACGGCGTCGTCGAGTTTGATGATTTTGGGAACTTCGAAACCAATTATCCTTTCCTGGAAATGACCGATAGCGACAACCAGGTGTCGCCTTATTCGAGCCGGGGGAATGTGGGGCTTGGATTGGAAAGCGAGGTCGGCCGCTACAAGCCCGATGTCGTTGCCCCTGGATCGATGGTTCTCTCCACCCGATCGGGTCAATGGACGATGCCCGAGTTTTTTACCGATGCCAGGCACAACCGATTCGAGAACCAGGTGGTCTCCCCGGGTGTCCTGAACAATTACTCGATCTACATTCCCCCGGAAGCCCAGCAGCTCCGGATTGAAATTGTGCCCAGCCGCCTGGGCAAGAGCGTGCCCGCCTTGCCGGTTTACATGAAATACGGCGATTTTCCCACCACCAATGACTTCGTTACCACCAACAGCCTCGTGCTCGCGCCCGGCAATTTCCCGCTGCAAGAAGGCAACCTGTTCTATAGCATCGGCAATCCAACGACCAAGGATATCATTTTCGATCTCGAAACGATGCTCACAGTCACCAACGTTCCCGGCAATTATTTCGAGGTGCTGGGCGAGGTGGAAACCAACCTGGGCACGTACTATCGCTACGAATCGGGCACGAGCATGGCCGCGCCGGTCGTCTCCGGCTTGCTGGCCCTCATCCAGGAGTTCTTCGAGGAAAAATTGAACCGCGAATACAGCCCCGCGTTGCTCAAAGCCTTGATGATTAATGGAGCTCACTCGGTCAACTCCATTTACAGCCTCGGGCTGAGCGGCATCAACTACCAGGGCTGGGGATTGGTGAACCTGACCAACAGCATTCCCTCCGCGTTGACCAACCAGAATGAAGCCGAATGGCCGCTGCAGTTTTTCGACCAAAGCGTGTCCAACGCCCTGGCCACCGGCGAACAACGCACCTGGCGTCTGGCGCTCAAAGAGACGGCGATCCTCAGCCCCTTGCGCGCCACCCTCGTCTGGACCGATCCTCCGGGCAATCCCCTGGCCGGTGTCAAACTCGTCAACGACCTGGACCTGGTGCTGACGAACCTCACGACCGGGGATGTGTATTGGGGCAACGATATCCCCACCGGCAACGACTTCAACCAGGTCGGCACAACCAACTATGTGGCCGATCGCGTCAATAATGTGGAGAACATTTTCCTCCGCGAGCCCCTGGGAACCAATTGGGCGCTCACCGTGTTCGCCCGGCGGGTTAATGTCAATGCCGTCACACTGCACACCAACGACATTGTCCAGGATTTCGCCCTCGTGATTTCTTGCGGAGACCTGAGCCTGACGAATCCGTTCACGCTGAACCTCGAGACAGCGCCCGAACCGATCCGGCCCCCGGTGATTGGCGTGACCAACGGTGTGCCGGTCCTGGGTCAGCGCGTGGGAGCCAATTCCCCCCTTGTGGGCGAGGCCACAGGCTCGACCAACCAATGGCAGTTTTATGTATTTGAGAATATCTACGACACCAACAATCCCGTGATGATGACCAACGGCACCAATGTGGCCTTCATCACTTTCGTGCCTCCCAACCTCTCCCGGTCCCGCCTCATCGAGGCCGATATCGACCTCTACGTCTCGACCAATTCCGCCCTCACCAACCTGGACGCGGGCGTGATTGCCCTTGCCGATAAATCCACCAATCGCGGCGGCACCGAGCTGGTCTTCTACACCAATGCTCCCATCGGCCAGATCTATTACATCGGCGTTAAAGCCGAGGATCAGCAGGCCTCCGAATACGGCTTTGTCAGCCTGTCTTCCGATCGTCCCTTCGATGAAGACATCAACGGCAACCGCCTGGTGCACGTGATGCCGCCCAACCTCGAGATTCCCGACGGCTCGCCCCAAAAACCGGGAGGAGTCTACGCGTTTGGCGTGGCCACTCGCCCCATCACGGTGCAACGCGTGGTGGTCACCAATATCATTGATCACGGCGATTTCGGCGACCTGTTCGGAAACCTGAGTCATCGCAGCGAATACGTGGTCCTCAACAGCCACTCGCTTTTGGGCAACTTCACCAGCGGCACCAATGTGCTGGTCTACGACGACAGCGATCGGGGGGACTTCCTGGGGAGCATGGAGAGCGATGGCCCCGGTTCGCTGAACAATTTCATCGGCCTGGATGGCGCCGGCGTCTGGCTCATGACCCTGGTCGATAGCTCCCTGTCCCACACGGGTCGTCTGACCCAATCCGAGATCTATATCGAACGCGCCCAGGAAGGTCTTTATGCTTCGGTTTGGCCGGGACGCTTTGTTTATTTCTATACCGATGTTCCCGACGACGCCGTTAAACTCACGGTCACGCTTAGCGGCATGACCGAGGGCCTGCCCATGCCCCTCGAAGTCTACCTGCGACGCGAGGAATTGCCCACACGGTCCGCTTACGATAAGTACGCCCTGATTCCGCCTCCCGGCGGCAGCCTGATCCTTGGGACCAACGATGTCCCGCCCCTGACCATGGGACGCTACTACATCGGCGTGTTTAATCCCAACCCGGTCGTTGCCAGCTTCTACATTACCGTCGATGTCAAGCGCAGCCTTGATGCCGCCATCGTGGAGACCTTCGTCTCGACCAATACCCCCTTGGCGATCAAGGATGACGCCATCACGCGATCCACGGTCAACGTGACCGCTGACCGAATCCTCACCGATGTCAAAGTGGGTGTGAGATTGGATCATCCGCGCGCCTCGGACCTGGTGCTGCACTTGATCAGCCCGCAAGGCACGCGATTGCTCCTGGCGGAGAGCAGGGGAGGGATCGAGGCCGAGGGCTATGGCTCCGGCCAGATCGATCAAACTAACCTTGTTTTCGCCGGGTTCACCGAGAACACCAATCTGACCACCCAGCCGATCAAGACCGCTGTTCCTCCGTTCACAACCAACGCCACCATCACCCCGGTGTTCACCAATGACTTCGAAGGTCTAACCCCCGGATCCTATGGGCGCGGCAGTGTGGTGGACGGCTGGCTGGTCACCACTAATTCTGTCGATATCATTACGACCAACAACGCCGTCATGGGCACCAACATCCTCGCCCTGAATATCGCCCGAATCACCCGGGGCGTCGCCACCATTCCCGGCAAACGCTATTGGCTCTCCTTCTACTTCAAATCGGGAGACACCAATGTGATCAGCGCGCAGATGGTTTTGGACGGAAAACTCCAGCCCTGGCTTGTCGCCACCAACTCCGAATGGCAGCCGTATTCGCTGGCCTTTACCGCCTCCCGAGCCGAAACCACCATCGAAATCGAGCCCGCCTTCCGTAACGATGTCCTGTTTGACGGTTTCAGCCTGATCGAAGCCGGCGGGACCAAGTTTTATCTCCCCGAGGAATCGATGGAGATCTTTGAGGGCGAACCCAGCCTCGGCGAGTGGAAGATGGAGATCTGGGATGCCCGGGCGGGTGAACTGGATCCATCTCCCACTCTGATTACCTGGCAGCTTCAGATGACTTTTGTGGCGACGAATTACGGCGCGGTCACCCTCACCAACGGCGTGCCCTATAACAGCAGGGTCACCGGCGCTGAAACGAAATTCTTCATCGTCAACGCCCCTCAAGCGGCCCGATGGTCCACCAACTGGCTCTTCAGCTCCGGGGATGTGGTCCTGCTATACAATCCCGATGGCCTGCCCACCGGCGGCTCCGGCGATGTCGAGGTCGATAATGTTACTTCGGGGACCGAAGTGCTGATTCTGAATACCACCACCGCTCCGCTGCTGCGGCCCGGCCAACGCTATTATCTCGGCGTCAGAAATGCCGAACCGACCGAGACCAACAATTTTACCATTCTGGTCGAGTTTGATCGCTACGATCCCACCATCCCACCGGTGACGGCGCTGACCAATGGCGTGCCTCTGACCGCGGCCGTCGATCCTGGTGTGATCATGGATTATTACCAGTTCGCCGTTACCACCAACGCCTCCTGGGCCACGTTCGAACTCAATCAGCTCAGCGGCAACGCCAATCTCTATTTGAAACGCGGCGGACCCTTGCCCACCACGGACAGTTATCATTATCTTAGTGAGAATCCAGGCTCCCAGGATGAACAAATCATCGTCCTGACCAATTCCTTGCCGACTCCTCTGGCCGCCGGAATCTGGCTGTTGGGCGTCCAAAACATGGAAACCAATCCAGTGACTTACACCGTCGTGGCCACTGAATACTCGACTCCCATCCCCACCTTCATTCCGTTGACCAACGGCGTGCCCTATCTCAGCACGATTTCAAACGCCATGGATTACTACGAGTTCTGGGTCGATCCCGATGCCTCGTGGGCCAGTTTTGAAGTCCTGAATCCCGATGGAAATGTCAATCTGGTTCTGCGACGAGGGCCTCTCTTCCCCAGCCCGGTCTCGTTCGATTACGAAAGCATCAATCCGGGAACCAACGAGGAGCTGATCCTGGTCTTCACCAATTCCGTTCCCGTCCCCCTCGCGCCCGGACAATGGTACATGGCCGTCTACAACATGGAGACCAATCCGGTCAATTACACCGTTCTTGCCACGACTTACACCGGCGACATTCCCAGACTCATCAACCTCACGAATGCCGTCGCCTACACCAATACCCTCTCGCCTTCGATGATCCCGGATTTGTATCGATTCGACATGTCTCTCGGAGTAACCCAAGCCGTCTTTGAATTGTTTGACCTGACCGGCAACGTCGATCTCTTTGCGCGCAAGGGTTTGCCCTTGATCAACGAAACCAATGCGTTCTATGCCAGCACCAATCTCGCAACCACCAATGAACTGATTCTCCTCCTGACGAACTCGGTTCCGATGCCCGTTTCACCCGGCATTTGGTTCCTGGCCGTGGTCAACCGCGAAACAAATGACGTGTCTTACGTGGTCCGCGCGACCGAGTATGTTGAAATTCCGCCCGGTCCGGAAACCAACATCATCATCACTCCCTGGCTGAACCGGACGAACAACAGTCTCTGCATCAGTTGGAACTCACTCATCGGCACCAACTACTACGTGCAGGGACGCATCAACGTGGTCGATCCCGGCTGGAACACGATCTCGCCCACGATTACGGCCACCGATATCGTGACGACTTACTGCATTTCTCTGACCAACTCGAACCACTTCTTCCAGGTGGTCCAGGGAACCTCCCCGTTGACACCGCCCACGAACGCGCCTCCGCCCTACATGACCGTGCCTCCGCTCCTCCTGCCCAGTGGCTTGATGCAACTCACCTGGGATAGTGTGCCCGGCGCGGTCTACGAGGTCCAGGTTACCACGAACTGGGTCGATTGGGTGACGCTAACCAACCTCACGGCGACAGGCGTGATCACGACCTACGTGGATCCGACACCGGTGCTGGATCAATCGCTCCGGTTCTATCGAGTCCGAGTCACCGGTGGCGGCATCATTCCGCCCATCACCAACGTCCCGCCTGCCCAGATCTTTGTTCCGCCGGTCGTTCTGCCCAGTGGCGCCGTCCAGATTACCTGGGATAGCGTGCCCGCCGTGGTTTATGTGGTTGAGGTCACGACGAATTGGACGGTGTGGAGTGTTCTAACAAACATCACGGCCACTGGCGTCCAAACGACCTACATCGATTCCACTCCCGCCAGTGTGCAACCTATCCGGTTCTATCGCGTGCGCGCCACTGGCTCCGGAACGATCCCGACTACGCCCACCAACGCGCCGCCCGCTTACATCGGAGTGCCGCCCTTCGTTCAGTCCGATGGACGCGTCCGACTGACCTGGTCGAGCGTTGTCGGCGCCGTCTACAGCGTGCAAGCCACCACGAATTGGACCGAGTGGATCACGCTGACCAACCTCACCGCTTCAGGGACAGAGACGACTTATGTCGATCCATCCCCGATGGCGGGGCAACCGCTGCGGTTCTATCGTGTCCTCGTCAGCGGGAGTGGACCCACAACTCCGCCCGAGGGAGATACGAACGCGCCTCCGGCCCAGCTTCAAATCACTTGGCCTGTCGTGGCTACCAACGGCTTTGCCATTCATTGGGCCAGCGAAGTCGGCATTCGTTATCAGATCGAAGGTTCCACGAACCTTGTCCTCTGGCAGATCCTGACCAACATCACCGCTGCCACGACTAACTCAACCTTTATCGATCCCATTCCGGTCGATTCCTGGATTACCCGGTTCTATCGAGTCCTGACTCAGCCTTAGGGTTCTGACGCCAGTTCCCGATCGATCCTCTTGCGCTCGAACGCTTATAGGAATTCCATGTCCCACTCCAGGTCGTTCATGAAGGCTCTTGTTATTGCGCTCAATCCCGCCGTGGATGTCGAATGGCTCGTGGACGACGTCCTTTGGGAAGAGAAAAACAATATCCTCCGAGAACGTCGATGGGCCGGGGGCAAAGGGGTCAATGTCGCGCGATGGCTTCAGCACCTTGGATCTATTCCCCGACTTCTCATCCCCCTGGGCGGTCCCACCGGCCGTGAGATGAAGGCTTGCCTTCGCCAGGAGAAAATACCCGCAAGCACCGTCTCCCTCCAGGATGCCACGCGCGCCAACATCATCGTCACTACCCAACGGCGCGGACAATTACGCTTTAATCCGCTGGGCCCGAGTCTTTCCAACTCCGAATGGAAAGAGGTCGTCAGGCATGCGGATGGCTTGCTGGATAAAACAACCGCCATGGTTTTATCGGGCAGTTTGCCCCGGGGACTTCCCGATCGGGTTTATTCGGAACTGATCCAGCTGGCGAAATCGCGCCAGGTGAAGACACTTCTGGATTGCGACGGCGCTCCATTCGCAAAGGCCATCGCCGCAGCTCCATTCCTCGTCAAACCCAACCGACACGAGTTGTCGCAGTGGATCGGACAGAACCTCAGAACGGACAAAGCGGCGCGGAATGCGGCCTCGACTCTTGCCCAACGCACTCACAGCTGGGTTTTGTTATCCCTGGGCGCCCAAGGCGGTCTCCTGTTAAACGCCACAGAGAACTGCGCTTGGAAAGGATCCGTGCCATCCGTCGATGTGGCCAACACCATCGGCGCCGGTGATGCCATGCTCGCCGCCGCCACCCGGCAAATCATCCTGCAATCGCCTCCGGACCAGTGGCTCCGCTGGTCCCTGGCCGCGGGTACTGCCCTCACCATGAGTTCAGCCGGAAAACTTCCGCCGTTAAGCGCAATCCATAAGCTCCTCCCGCAAATTCGAATCTCCCCGATTGCTCTGTGACCGCCCAGGTTCGATGGCCGATCTCAGCCTTTCTTCTGGCGCAGCATTGATCTCACGACAACTTCTGAGTAAGGCACGGATTATGCAGCATTCAAGGGAAGGAAAGGAAAAGAAATGAAATCCAAAACCATCCTGATGGGAGGTTGTTTAATTCTTCTCGTTTGTACCAGCACGACTCCCCAGGTGCCCCACATGATCCGGTACCAATCGACGGTGGCCGTCGGCGGCACGAATTATCACGGGATCGGTTTGTTCAAGTTTGCCCTGATCAATGCACAAGGGGACCAATCCTATTGGAGTCATGATGGAACCAGCCAGAATGGCGGCGAACCGCGCAGCGGTGTGGAAATCGAGGTCAACCAGGGACTGTATGAGGTGTTTCTCGGGGATACGACCGTGTCCAACATGGTCTCCCTGTCACCGACCGTGTTTACCAATAACCCGGTTTACATCCGGGTCTGGTTCAGCAACGGGACGATGCCGTATCAGGCGATTCAACCGGATCAAATCATCCCGGCCGTTGGTTACGCGATGATGTCGGCCAGCGTGCCGGACGGAGCCGTTACATCATCCAAGCTCGCGGATGGAGCCGTCACGGGAGAAAAACTAGCGACCGGTGCAGTGACCGGAGCCAGCATAGCCCCGGCCAGCATTGGATCTTCTCAATTGGCTCCGAATGCTGCCGCCCAAAACCTGCAGTCCAGCGGTGGATTGGTTTTATCGGATCAACCCCATGCCACCAACCTGACTGGCGCGGGACTGCTGCGACTGGGGACGGTCATGGCTGAACGGGAGAACTGGTCGAGCAATGCCGTGTATTGTCCGTCGCAAAGGGCCAATCCATTGGCGGTTTGGACGGGGAACGAGTTGATCGTCTGGGGCGGTAATGCGACTGAGAATGGACCGATGCTGCAATCGGGAGGCAGGTACAGCATGACATCGGATACTTGGACACCGATCAGCACCATCAACGCTCCCCCAGCTCTCGGCAATGCCTTGGAATCTGGAGCTGTTTGGGCAAACACGGAAATGCTTGTGATCACGGGTGCGAATGGTTATCGCTATTCTCCATTCACGGACAGCTGGAGTCAAATTTCCCGTGTCAATGCGCCGACATTCACTGCAGGGACCACATTGACCTGGACCGGCAAGGAATTGCTGGTCGTTGGCAACACCCTTCCCTATCGCCGCCATAATCCTGTCACAGATGTTTGGAGTGATATGTCCTCTGCTGCAAGCTCCAATGCGCCCGGTCCCCGGCTCTATCACACGGCCGTCTGGACTGGCAGCGAGTTGATCGTCTGGGGGGGATTGTCCAGTGGGAGCACACTGTATAACGGTGGACGCTATAACCCTGCAACCGATACCTGGCTTCGCATAACCAACGTCGGCGCGCCCGCCATGCGGTCCAGGCATTCGGCTGTCTGGACTGGCAGCAAAATGATTATCTGGGGGGGGCTTACGACTATAAGCAAAAAAGAAACCGCCTCTGGAGCCATTTACGATCCCCAAACGGATCAATGGCGATCGATCAGCACGAATGGCGCACCATCAGCTCGCCAGGGGCATTTTGCATGTTGGACACCCTCCGGCATGATCGTATGGGGGGGCGACTCTTCTTCTACGGAAAAACCGCCCTTTTTCCGCAAAGCCCTGAATGATGGGGCAGTGTACAATCCGGCGACGGATACCTGGGCTCCAATCCGAAATGCGCCATCCGAGCCCATCGGCGGTTACGCGGCTGTATGGACCGGTTCAGCGATAATGATCTGGGGTGGGGGATATGTTGATCCTCGCTATGTCACGACTGGACCAAGCCGGATCACAGGACCCTACCTTAATAAAGGCATGTTTTATAAACCCGCTGTTGATCAGTGGAATCCAATGGCCTTTTCACCTGGTGGGCTGATCAACCACTGTCTCATCTGGACGGGGAAGGAGTTGATCGTCTGGGGCGGCAACCGGTTGGGGTATCCCATGTCCTCCCTTTCAACCGGTGTGGTCAATTCAGGAGGCCGGTTCGATCCGATCAAAGGCAAATGGTACCCGCTCTCCACACAAAACGCGCCGACTCCTCGACAAAACCACCAAGCCATATGGACTGGAACTGAAATGGTGGTGTGGGGCGGGGAAGGCATGACTAACCTCCCTCAAGAGTCGATATTTCCGAGCAGAACCTATTCATTTCTCAACACCGGCGGTCGGTACAATCCCGCAACTGATTCCTGGAATCCAATCTCGACCGATGGTGCTCCCGAGGGTCGCGCGGACTTCACGATGGTTTGGACGGGACACAAGGCAATTGTATTTGGCGGACGAACATCGACAAGAATCGGATCGCCCTATCCGATTACCGCCCTGAACAACGGCGCTCTATACGATCCGGTCAAAGACCAGTGGACCTCCATGATCGCTCCCGATCCGGTCAATCCAAGGTATCTGCATACGGCCGTTTGGACTGGGCACGAAATGTTCGTCTGGGGCGGCCTGGGGGTTTCCAACCTCACCATCACGGGACTCCCCAATAACAGCGGGGGTCGATACGATCCCATCCGCAACAAATGGACCTGGGTCTCGACCGTCGATGCCCCCAACGCGTATACGAATCAATCGGCAATATGGACCGGAGTTGAAGTCATCGTGGTCGGATCACCGGGCGTTGCCAGGCAAAACGGACGGTATGATCCCCTGGCCGATCGATGGAGCGCTTTGCCACAACCGTCGACCATCCGGGCGTTCCGCAGTCAGGTGTCTGTGTGGAATGGACAGGAACTGTTGGTGTGGGGAGAAAGCAGCAATACCGCGATGGGCCTGCGCTTTGATCCTCAGACCGGCGCGTGGCAGACGATGACGAAAGTGGGCGCCCCCCGGCCTTACATGAGCACGAAAGGCCTCTGGACCGATGACGCGATGATGCTCTATGGTGGGATGCTGTCGTCCGCCAATTTGAACACCAACCTCGCCAGCTATACTCTCGCAACCAAGCTTTACCTCTACGGAAAGCCCTAGAGCCTGTTTGAAAATTACACGGGGTGCTGCGGCGAGGGATTTTGGCTGGGGCCAAGGCGGCTTGGGCCGAGCATCCCCAATGGGGGCTGTAAGGTCCAAGCCAACGCTGGCCCCGGGCAAAAGAGCCGCCGCCCGAAGACTTCGCAGAAATGGCCCCCTGGCTTCGTTGCTCCTCAGTCAAAGATCGGCCAGGGATATTTTCCTTCGTCGCGCCTCGCCATGCGGCCATTTCTGCGATAACAGCGCCCCTTGGAATTTTCAAACAGGCTCTTAGGGTTCTATTCCTTACTTGGCTTTGACATCGTAGCAGAGCAGGAGGTCCTGATCGCGGACATAGAGCCGGCCGTCTGAAACAACAGGATGGGTCCAGCTGTTTTTATCCGAACGATCCGGTTGGTCGAAACGGCCCTTTTCCTGGTATCCCGCAGGGGTGGCGGCAATCAGAATCAGCCGTCCGGGACTCGACTTGTCTTCTTCCCTTAGAATGAAATGGCCATCCGCAAAAACCAAAGATCCTTTCTTGGCGGCTTCCCGTTCGCGCCACACAATCCTGCCGGTGGCCTGTTCCATGCAAATCCAACCGCGGCTATCGGCATGTCCATAGACGTGGCCTTCATGCAAAATGGCTCCGCCATGGTGGTTATCGAACTCCTTGCTGGCGTAAACCTGTTCGGCGGCATATCCGGAGGCGCCTTTGGTGATCTTGAACGCGTTGCAGCCGACGCTGTATCCGGATGTCACGAAGACCAGATCTCCCTGGACAATGGGGGTGGGAATGACCGCGGTGCGGCCCTTGCGCACGGCCTTCCATAACACAGCACCATCCTTGGCACTAACTCCGAATACATGCTCGGCCGTCAACTGCACATAGTGCCGAGTGCCTCCAAAGTCCGAAAGGACCAATGACGAGTAATGGGCCTCGTCGGTGATGCCCTTCGACTGCCAGATTGTGGCGCCGGTGAGTTTATTCAGCGCCACCACTGACCCGCGAGAACCGCCGGGAGTGAGCATGACTTGGTCGCCGTCAATCAAGGGGGACTCGCTATAGCCCCATTCCGGCACCTTACCGCCAAAGTCTTGCACCAGGTGTTTTCGCCAGATCTCCTTGCCATCCGCCGCATTGAGGCAGACAAACTCGCCATACTGCCCGACCACATAAAGACGATCTCCATCGATCGTGACACTGCTGCGCGGTCCCGCAAAGCCTCCCCAGCCGGGCGCGCCTGACTTGCCGAGTTTGACCGACCAGATCTTTTTCCCGGTTGCGCGATCCAAGGCGATTGCGTAATTGGCATCGCCCTGATCACCAGTCGTGTAAATGCACTTACCGGACATGGTGATGCCAGAATACCCGATGCCGAGACCTGTTGTTTTCCACAACAGGGTGGGGCCTGATGCAGGCCATTGTTTCAGCAAACCGGTTTCCGCCGACTTGCCATCGCGTTTGGGACCGCGCCATTGCGTCCAGTCTTCGGCCGACACAAGGCATGCCCCGGCCAAAACCATCAGACTGCAAACCCATACAGCTTTTGAAGTCTTATTCATAGGATTTACGACCATTCTCATTGGGTTATTCTTTTAACGGATCCAACGGATGGTTGCAAAGAGTTTTGAGTTTCTCGTTATACTCGAGGTTCCCATCCCTTGCGATATTCCCGCGACCAAAGTTTCCGGGCCTTGGCATCGTGTTCTATCTGTCGTTGTTCGGGATTGAAATGCACCACGTGCCCCACGCGATAGGCGATGTTGCCCAGATGACATAGCAGTGTGCTTTTTTGCCCTTCCTCGATGGTTGCGCTGGGCTTGCGATCCTGGCGAATGCTGTCCAGGAAATCCGCCATGTGAACCTGATCGCCCCCCGGTCCGCTGGCTTGACTCGTCATCTTGCCGTTCAGATCGAAGATCTTGTATCCGTTGCCTTCCATCGAGAGCATGCCGTCGGTCCCATAGAAGTTGACCAGCGGAAAACTCTCCGGTTTGCGCGGGTGACAACTGCTGTGTTCCCAGGAAACACCACAGGAGCCAAAATCAAAGGTCACCACGCCGGTATCTGGCGTTTCCTGGTCGTCATCAAAGTGATAGCGCCCGCCGTTGTAGGTGATGCTCCTCGGATATTCCACCCCCAAGCCCCACCGGGCCAAGTCCAAATAATGAATCCCGTTATTGCCCAGTTCGCCATTGCCCCAATGCCAACGCCAATGCCAGTTGTAATGCACTAGGTTATCCACATAAGGACGGGCCGGGACCGGTCCTTGCCACAAGGCGTAATCTAGAGAGGCCGGCACCGGCACAACCTTGCCGCGGCCGATCGAGGGCCGAGAGTTCGTATACCAGGAACGGGCGAATTTCACCTGCCCGATCGCGCCCGATCGCAACCGGCCGATGCCCTCCTGGATCACAGGAAAACTGCGGCGCTGTGTCCCTTGTTGAACCACACGGCGATGTTTTTGAGCGGCCAACACCATGAGTTCGCCCTCGCGCGGATTGTGACTGCCCGGTTTTTCCACGTAGACATGCTTGCCGGCCGCACATGCCATAATTGTGGCCGGCGCGTGCCAATAGTTGCCGGTGGCGATGATCAAGGCGTCCACTGCCGAATCGTCCAGAATTTTACGGAAATCCTTCACGGCCTTCACATTCGGCCGGCCTGCCTTTGATAAAACATTTGATGCCGCCGCCAGACGATTGCTGTCCACATCACACAAATATCCAATCTCGGCTTCCGGACAACCCAGGATCGCCTTCATCAGGTCCTGGCCTCGGCCCAATCCCATGATCCCGACCACGATTTTGTTGCCGGGCGGAGAACTCGCCGCCCGAAGCAGCAACGCCGGGGAAAGGCTCGATGCCCCGATAACACCGGTCAGCCGCAGAAAACTTCGGCGGTTCATGTCTTGGATGGTTGAGCGGGAAGGATGCTGTTTCTTTGATAATGAGTTCATTTGCATATTACAGGTTTGACCCGTTGAGGACGGCATACCACTGGCCGCTTCGCGGATCTGGATTCCAGGGAGACTGTTGTATCACCGCTCCGCGTCAAAAACCACGCCTAAAACGTTATTGACAACAAGTTGTCTGGGGGGCCTATGTGGCGTAGTATGGAATGAACGGATTTATGAAAATCGAAAATTACGATTTATATACAACGTCAGAGGCGGCGCCGCGCCCGGGTGCGTGGCCTTCTTTCCTAAAAAAGCCGGATCTCAAGACCCGTTGCTGTGAACCGAGGACCCACGACAGTGCGCACAAACGGAATAACCGTTTTAGCCCCTGGGTTCTGGGTCTTTTGGCCGGTTTGGCCTCGGGATTATGGATCGAGGCGGCCACCGCACCCCGGATCAACACCGACAATTCGACCCCGAAACGCGAGGCGGCCGCTGTAACCAGCTATTCCGGGATCATCAAAAAGGCCGCCCCCAGCGTCGTGAACATCTACTCGACTAAGATCGTCAAGATGCCCAGGAACCATCCCTTTCTCAACGATCCCTTTTGGGGGCAGTTCTTTGGGCCGGGCGATGAGGGTGAGGGAACCCGCGATTCCCGAACGCGCCGCGAACAGAACCTGGGATCGGGGGTGGTGATCTCCGAAGACGGTTATATCCTGACCAATTTCCATGTTGTGGAAGGGGCCGACGAAATCAAGGTCGCCTTCGCCAAGAGCAAGGAGGAATACACCGCCAAGGTCATTGGCTCGGATCCACCCACCGATCTTGCGGTGCTAAAAATCGAGGCGAAGGGATTGCCCGCGGTCACGTTTACCGACAGCGACCAGCTCGATGTGGGCGACGTGGTGCTGGCGATTGGAAATCCGTTCGGGGTCGGTCAGACGGTGACCCTGGGGATTGTGAGCGCCGTGGGGCGGGGCGGCTTCGGCATCGTCGACTATGAGGATTTCATTCAGACCGATGCCTCGATCAACCCGGGGAATTCCGGTGGCGCCCTGATCGATGCCCACGGCCGGTTAGTGGGCATCAATACAGCCATTATCAGCCGCACCGGCGGCAATCAGGGCATTGGTTTCGCCGTTCCCGCCAATATGGTCCGCGGTGTGATGGACCGAATCCTCTCGGACGGCAAGGTAACCCGGGGTTATCTGGGAGTCTTCGTCCAGCCTGTCACTCCCGAGCTGGCCAAACAATTCGAATTACCCGACACGAGCGGGGCCCTGGTGGGCGGCGTTTCTCCGGGAACCCCGGCGGAGAAGGCCGGCCTCAAAGAAGGGGATGTTATTGTCGAGTTTAACGGCAAGAAAATGGCCGATAACCGTCAACTCCGTCTGACCGCATCCCAGACTCCTCCCGGAACCAAGGTGCCGGTCAAGGTCTACCGAGACGGCGACCTCAAGACGATCAACGTGACCCTCGGCGAATTGCCGACCGACGCCCTCACCAGGGCGGGCGGCGAGGATAGCGGTCCCGCCCAAAGCGACGTCCTGGATGGAGTGGAAGTCACCGATCTGGATACGCGCACGCGCAGGCAATTGGGCATCCCGGCCCATGTTTCGGGCGCCCTGGTCACTCAGGTCGATCCCGAGTCGCCTTCCTACGAGGCCGGATTGAGACCGGGGGGAGTGATTCTCAGCATTAACCGACAAACCGTGAATAATGCCGAGGACGCCGTGGCCTTGAGCAAGAAAATCAAGGGCGACCGCATTCTTCTGCGCGTCTGGTATCAGGGCGGCAGCCAATACCTTGTGATAGACGCGGGCAAGAAGGCAAAATAAGCGCCTGGCGGAGGTGGAGCGGCGCTCCCACCAATACGGGACGTTCTTTTTGACCGGCTTTCAAAAGCCGGTTGTCGTCCAACACCGGTTCACTTACCACGTTAGACCGGAGGTCGATGTCATTGGGGAAAAGAGTCGACAGCCCCGCTCAATGTATTATCGTGTCGCCAATTAATCGAGTGACTATGAACTTGGATGACGCGCAAAAACAGCAGGTGGCAGCCTGGATCTCACAAGGACTTAAACTTGCCGAGATCCAACAGCGCCTGACTCAGGAATTCGGAGTGCGGATGACCTACATAGAGGTTCGCCTCCTGATGAGCGAACTCGAACTCAAGCCCAAGGATGTATTGCCGCCTCCCGCGCCTGCAGCGGATTTGTTGAAGAACAGTGCTCATGCGGCCAACGCGCCGGGCGCCAAGGGCGGTCTCGCAAAAGTCCCCTCGAAAGACGACTTCGATGAAGACGATCAAGGCATGCCGGGCGGTGTGAAGGTTGCAGTAGACCAGATCACCCGCCCGGGATCGATGGTCAGCGGCAAGGTGACGTTCAGCGACGGCAACAAGGCCGAGTGGTATCTGGACCAGTTCGGGCGCCTGGGATTGGCCCCTGAAACCAAAGGCTACAAACCCACCCAGGATGATCTGATGGCTTTTCAAGCCGAGCTGCAAAATGCCCTCGGCGGCATGTAACGGAAGTTCCTTTTTAAAGACATAGCGATCTCGCACGCAACCTCCTCATTCCAACCGCTTTGGCTTGGCCAGTTCGAGCATTTTCTTCTCTTGGGAACGGCCTTCGGGGACTAAATTTGCCAAGAAAAAGGGGACCGGATCGCTCCGGTCCCCTCATGATTTAGCAAACCAGTCTGAGAACTACTTCTTTGCTCGATAGAAGCGTTGGTTCCCAGTCGCTGCCACGGCGTACGGACTGGTAGCGCCGGCCACGTCGGTCCACGGACCGGTCACGGCGTCCGCTGATTGCAGCGTGCCAGTGAACGTGATCGAGATCCCTGCCTCCGTCTTGGCGATGCTGATGTTCGGATTGGTTGGCCATGCCGCCGCGAGAGTGGCAACTTCCTCATCGCTGAGGGCTCCTTGATAGGTGGCCCAGCGGTCCATGACACTGCCAGCTCCCATGTGATCGGTCTCTTGAGTGAGACGCGCTCCCATGACCTTAACATTGCCCGACAGCACCATGGTGCCGGCCCAGGTTCCCACCCGAACGCCATCGATGTAAAGCCGGCTGGCGCCAGCCGCCGTGTCACTCACGACAACGACGTGGACCCTGCGTCCGAAGACCGAGGCGGCATTTTGGCCGGCCAACGGGGTGAACACGTTGTCCGCTACGCCGAACTGGGTGGTTCCGAAGAGGTTCTGCTGGTCCCATTGATCCAATTTAAGAGCCCAGGTATCGTTGCCAGCGATCGCGGTTGAGGCTCCGCCTTTGACAGCGTTGAACACAAACTCATAGCTGACGCTGCCCGAGAGAACCCCAAAGTCCACTACCGCGGGAGCCGAGATGGATCCGGTGGAAGAGGCCACCAGAACTGGAGCACTCGGTTTGTCCGCGGCAACACCGGTTCGGTAGCATTTTAGTCCACCATTGGCGGTGTCGTTCAGGAGGACTCGCGTGCCATCCGCCTTCACAGAGGAGAGTTCAAGGCCCGCGTCGCCGCCGCCCTCTTGATAGATTACCCGGATAGGATACACGCCGGCATCCTGCACCACGATCCGGAAGGTGACATTGGCGGTCGTGCCGTCAACCTCGCTCAAGAGCACGCTGTCGGCAGGTTTGTTGATGTAGCCCGCCTGCGCGCGGAAGCTGTCGTCGCTAACCACCGTCAGCGAAACCACTCCAGCCGGTAGTTCCACGAAGGTGATCACTTCAGCATCGATGCCGTCCGTCATCCCGGAGGTGCCCGGAATGCCCGGCATGGGTTCATCGGGTGAGAAGTTCCCCAAGGCGGTTCCATCCATTTGGCTCAAGTTGAGCATGCCTGGCAGTTCGAACCGATAGACTGCGCCCACCTTTGTGCCAGGGCCCACAGCGTATCCATAGTTGCTGGGATCAGCTAGGTTTTGAAGCAGGTTACCGCTGGGATCCTTCAATTGACCCGCCAGGGCTAACTCGACCGAGGCGAGGCTGTTGGGGAGGTAGGTTTCGTTCTGGAACACGCTCCACATGAAGCCGGGCTTCGATTTGTCCACTGACACGGCCTGGTGGGCTTTTGTCAGTGTGGGATAGGTGGCCACTGTAAAGTTCCATGTCTCGGTCCTTGAAGTGCCGCCTGCGGTATAGGCAATGCTGGCGGTGTGGGCCGAACCCGACACAAAGTAGGCGGCGGGCTGGAACTTGATAGTGGTCAGGTCGCCGACCTTGGTGGGTTGGACGTTGACCACCGTGCCGTCGACGGTCAGTTTCACCGAGGCGGCGTCCACAGCATCCTGGCCATCGCGGAGTTGCGCGATCACCGGCGCGTCAAAGGCGACGCTGGTTGCGTTCGGAGCGGGTGAGACCAGGCTGATGGCGGCTGGAGCTTTGCCGGTGATGGCCCGGTAAGTCTTCAAGCCTCCATTGGCGGTATCGTTCAGCAACGCTTTGGTGCTGCCATCCGCCAGCACGCTCGACCATTCGAGGTAGGCGTCACCGTTGCCTTCTTCCCAAACGGTGCGGAAGGCGTACACGCCCGCTTCTTCGACATAGACGTTAAAGGTGAGATTGGCCACTGCGCCGACGGAATCGGCTGCGACCTGGGCCTGAAACGCATCGGCGATATTGCCGGTGGTTGTTTTGAAGCCGTCATCGCTTCGCACGGCAAAGGTTGTTTTACCAGCCGGCAGTTCGATATAGGTAATGACTTCACCGGCAATGCCGTCTTCCCCGGCAACGGGATCGGAACCGGGAATGCCGGGCATTGGGCCATCATCCGGGAAATCCCCGTACGAACCGCCATTCGGGCACATATTGATCGTCGAGTCGATTTCGAACCGAACTGGCAGTTGGTTATCGGCCCCGGCTGTGCCGGCGCCAATGGCAATGCCTTGGGCGTTTCGATCGGCGTAGTTGCGTCCGAGCAGGCCCCCGAGTTGTTCGAGCGGGCGGCTGCTGTTATTGGCCTGGAATGCGCTGTTTTGGTGGACATTCCATATGAAACCGCGCTTGGCGGTGTCAGGCGTCACTTTGAGGTTTGCGGTCAACAGGCCGTAGACGATGGTCTTGAAGTCAGCGCTGGCGGCCACGGGGTTGCCCTTTGTGTCTTTGGCCTCGATAATGTAGGTGTGATCGGAATTCGGCGGGAAATAGGTGGGTCGCGTGTAGGTGAAGTCCGTTGCGTCGATGACCTTTGGACTGGCTTGCACAGTGACCAACTCACCGTCGATATAGAGCTTGACGCTGGCCGGATCCAGAATCGACTCGCCCTTGTCATTCACCCGGAACGAGAAACCCGTTACAGCCGGATTGATGGCCGAAAAGAAGAGGAGATCGGATGCGGTTCCACCCACCCCCAACGTGATCAAAGCGGTTTCTGTGGGACTTTTCCCGTGAACAATGGCGTGCGCGCCCAGTCCGCCCCATCCTTTCTGGCCCGGAGTGGTCTCGTCGCCGTCGTTAATGGCCATCCCGAGACCGAACTGCGTCCCGTATTTCAGACTGGTCAAGCCCAGGGCGGCCATGGGCAGCTTGATTTCATAGGTCGTTCGTTTTGTCGTAGGGTTGCGCGTGATGACGGCTTCGGTGTCGCATCCGCAGGCTGGATCTGTTGCCGGGCCGGCCTCATGATTGACGATCACATCGCCCAAGGAATCTTCGATACCGCCGAGGGCGTAATTATACAGGGCCACCTGGGTGTTCTGGGCCGCATTGGCAATCATGAGTTGCACCGAGTCGCCGTTCCAGGCGCTCATCGCGGCGTTCTCATGATAATCGTCGGTGACCACGAAACCGAAGTAGACATTGTCGGCATCATAGGCGATTTGCACGGCTGAGGTTTGGTCATCGGGGCCTGTCCAAGTGCCGCCGTTATATTCCTCGAACAAAACAAGCGTCCCTGTCCGTCCCGGACCCGAGCCTTTGGGAGTCCAGAATTTCGGATCCGAGAGCACAGGCACTCCGGTCCACTCCGAGAGGTTGCCATCCACCACGATCGGTTTCGGGGCCGGATTGGCGGTATAAACCTCTTTGCCGGATTCAATGTCATTCTGTTTGGCCAGCGTGATCATCGCGGTCTCGGACGGGGTCTTGCCATGGACGATCGAATGCGCGCCCAATCCGCTCCAGCCTTTCTGGCCCGGGGTGAGTTCATCGCCGTCGTTGATGCACATCCCCAATCCGAATTTCGTCCCGCCCGCTAGCGAGCTCAGCCCCAAAGCTGCCCTTGGCAGCTTGATCTCGTAAGTGGTCCGTTTCTTGGCGCTGTCTCGCTTGATGACGGCTTCGGTATCGCATCCGCAGCCTGGATCGGTCGCAGGGCCAGCCTCGTGATTGACAATGATCTCGCCCAGAGCGCCTTCGACACCCCCGAGGGCGTAGTTGTAGAGGGCGATTTGCTGATTTCGGTCCGCGTTGGCGATCATGAGCTGAACCGAATCGCCGTTCCAGGCGCTGTTGGCCGCATTTTCGTGGTAATCGTCGGTGACCACGAAACCGAAATAGACGTTTTCAGCGTCATACACGATCTGCACCGCCGAGGTTTGGTCGTCGGGCCCCGTCCAGGTGCCGCCGTTATATTCCTCGAAGAAAACGAGTGTCCCGTTGGTTCCAGAGCCTTTTGGGGTGTACATGCCCGGATCTGCAAGCACCGGAACTCCGCCCCACTCCGAAAGATCGCCATCCAAAACAATCGGATTCGGTGAATGGATGGCGCTGTAATACTCTTTGCCGACCTGGATGTCGTTGGCTCGTGCCCCAAATGAAATAAGACACGATGCTATTGCCACTACTAGGGGTATAGTTTTTCTTTGCATAAGCCTCTCAGTTTGAATTAACACCTCTGTTGAATGCGGTTGGGCTTGGAATGGATCATTATTGAAGGCATACCGCCTTAATGTAAAGCATTTTCGCGACAGTATTTTCGCGCCGCACTCCATCGCGAATCCGTAGCCCGAAAAGGATAAAGGCTTCCCGAACGATCTCCCCATGAAGCCAAGCGCTGAAAGGGCATCGAGGCGCGCTCTCGTTCCAATGACCCTTATTTCAGCAGGTGTTCCTCCAGGAAGAGGAGGGTGCTGAGAAACAGGTAATCCGCATTGCGTTTTTTCTGAAATCCATGCCCTTCATCTTTGGCCAGGAGATACCAGATTTTGCCGCCCTGTTCTTGAATGGCCTTAACCATCTGCTCGGATTCGGTGACGGGGACGCGCGGATCGTTCTGTCCCTGGGCGACGAACAAGGGTTTTTGGATTTTGCCGACCTGCGCGGTTGGCGAAATCCGTTGCAGAAAGGCGGCCATATCCGGTTTACGCTCGTCGCCGTATTCCGCCCGCCGCAGATCGCGCCGGTAATCCTGAGTATTCTTAAGAAAAGTCAGGAAATTTGAAATGCCGACAATATCGATCCCGCAACGCAGGTCTTCGCCGAAATGGATCAGGGAAGCCAGGACCATATAACCGCCGTAGCTGCCTCCCATGACAGCCACGCGGTCCGCATCCAGCCGGCTGTCTTGTTTCACCCAGCCAATCACCGCGCCGATGTCCTTGACTGTGTCTTCGCGTTTTATTCCATTGTCCAGGGCCAGATAGTCTTTGCCGTAGCCATCCGAGCCACGAACATTCGGAAACACCAGGGCGACCCCCATCTCGTTGAGCAGGTAATTCCAGCGCGCCTGAAAACCCGGACGCGACTGGCTCTCGGGTCCGCCATGGATGGAGATGACCACGGGTCTGCGGCCCGGATAACGGCGCGGGTCCGGACGGTAGACCAGGGCGGAGATGCCCAAACCATCGAAGCTCCGCATCCGGACGATCTCGGGTTCAACGAAAAGGTTTGAGTCTAATCCGCCGGTCTCGCTTTCCGTCCAGCGTTCAATCCGGCCAGTTTTTCGTTCCAGGACAAAGACATCATTGGGGGATCGGGCCGAGGAAAGGCCGAAGGCCAGGAAACGGTCGTCTTCGTGCCATTCCAAAGCGGTGATAACGCCCAGAGGCACCCTTGGTTGTCGCAATGGTCGGCCGGTTTTGGCATTCATGAGATGAAGCACCCCGGCGCCGTCTTCGTTGCTGACATACGCCAGGGTTCGGCCGTCGTGCGAAAGGGCGAGTTGTTCGACGTCCCAGCGAAGCTCCGGGGTCAGGGACGTGAGTCGCCGGGTTTTCAACTCGAACCGACAGAGGCGCCGGACGGGCGAGTCGAGGTCGGTGGTAACGAAGAGGGACTTGCCCTCGCGATCGAAGGCCGCCTGGCTCCAGGCCGCAAGTGAGCCGGTGTGCGGTGTAATCAGTTCCCGGACGCCGGTGCCAACGTCAACCAGGTGGAGGTGGCTTTCGTTGATCGAGAGGTATTCCCGAAGGAGCAGCCGGGTGTCGTCGGGCGACCAATCGGCCACGCTCCAGCCGCCCCCGGTCAGTTCAATCAGCCGCCGGTCGGTGGCCGGATCCGAAGGGTCCATGAGGTAAATGTCGGTGTCGCGGCCATTGCGACGGGTCGATGAGTAAGCCAGCCAACGGCCATTCTTCGACCAGCAGGGGGCTGAATTCCGCGATCGGCCGTCGGTCAACAAGGTCGTCTTGCCGTCTGCCACGTCATAACGATACAGCTGGTAGAACTCGCCGCCGCCCGTGTCCTGGGAAAAAACAATGCAATCGCCGGTTCCAGGACGAAATGAGCCGCCGCTGACCGGTTCGCTGAGGAAGGTGAGTTGGCGTCGGGCGCCGCCGGGGGCTTTGACCCCGTGTAATTGGGAGACATCGGCGAACCGGGTCGTGACCAGGATTTCATGACGGATCGGGTGCCAGCCTTGAAAGGCGGCGGCGCGAAACTCGAGGTATCGTCCGGCTTCTTTTCGGAGGTTTTCGGGGACCGGCGGTATTCCCTGGGTCACCAGGTTTTCAGGCGTCTGCGCGGCAATCAGAACGACAGGCAGTCGAAGGCTCAAGAGCAAGATCAGGAATGGGATCATTTTCATGGCACGATGGGTTTACGATCGGGGGATGGGGAAACGACCGTCGAAAGTCTTATCATGGCCTGCGGCAGTGGATTGTGGACCATTGCGTTTCGAAGGAGGCCGAATTTGTGGATTCAAGGGATCAGGATTAGGGGGTTAAGCGCTTCATGGCGGGCACTCTAAGGGGCCTCGGCCTGATTGGCAATTCCACAGTTCCCGCATGTTTCAGTTTCACCACAGAACACAGAGTTATTCACCGTTGGCTGCGGGGAGCTTCCTCGGGCTCTCCTTGCCACCGGATGAATAACTCTGGAAACCGTATCAGTTCACAGAGAGTTCAGCGATTGAACCGTTGGAAGCCGTCCCTCAACCGCTGTGCCTGATAGAGGACGTTGACCACCTCAACCGCCTTCAATTCAAGAAATAGCCCTTGGTCACCAGCAGGTTGATGCGCTCGATTGTCCTCGATTGGCATCGGATGCTTTAGCCGAAACGGAATGCCATTCAGGCGCGGTTCGTGAGGCAGCCACTTTTGATACGCTCATTCCACAGCCCCGGTCCAAGAACACGGCGCATTTCAATCGCACGTCCGATGACGTGACCCATGAACGGACCCTTCCCCATCGCTACCTCTGTGCTCTGTGGTGGAACACCCGGATTCGATTGCCGGTCTTGAGGACGATCTCGACAACATGCCCGCCTCACAATCGCTCAAAGCGCGGCCACTGCGGCTATGCCAAAACCTAAAAACATACAGAGGAGTCGGCAGGATAGAAGACAGGTCATAGCCACAAAAATGCACAAAAACCTCAAAAATGCATTTGTTTTGAGTCATTTGTTGTGGCCATTCATTTGTAGTCCATCTGGCGGTCTGCTGAATAAACGAGCTAAGACCGCCTCACAATTCCTGAAATTGCAGCGACTGCGGCCCTGTCAATTCAACTCATTCCGCTGCAGTAGATAGCAAGACGATTTGCGAGTGCCGTTGTTTTTCTGAAGGACCAGAGCATGAGGGCCGAGTCTGGGATTCACCATCCCGGACAATGCCAGCGGAATTCAGTTTGCGAGCGTCCGTGCAGGCGAGCGCTGGCACATGCCGCACTCGCGCCGCGTTGCCGCGTCAGGCGCAGTCGATCGCGATTTCAAAGATCGTGCCTTTCCAATGACGGAAGAAAGGTGGTCGGTGGCCACTGGCCAAAGAGCATTCAACACTTGCGAGCGCGGTTTGCAAGCCCGATTTTTCAAATGATCGTAACCCGTGTGCGCACCGTGTAAGGCAGTCCCATGGCGTCAATAATCAGGCTGGCGTCGTTGGAGTTCGGTCCGAGTGACACAAAGAGCACCTGGTCCTCGTCGTGTTTCAGAATCGGTTGAAGGGCGGCTTTCAGCATGGCCATGCGCATGTCGTCGAGGGGACATTCGAAGACAGAGTATTGCAGTCGCACACCGAAGCCTTCCAGTGTGCGCGCCACGCGTCTCAGCCGTTTGGGATGGCTGATGTCGTAGCTGACCAGGTAGCGAGTGCGGCTCACTGCGTTCGCAATGGCAGATGGCAAATGGCAGATGGCAAACGGTTGGAGGCGTTGTCCTTAGCCATTTTCTACTCCTCCGGTTCTTTGCGTGCGGCGCTGACCTCGCGGGACTGATAGAGCGGGTGTTCCGGTTTCAGGTTGCGCAGGAAATTTTGCCGGAAGTCCCGATTTTTTGGTGCCGCAGTTCGCTGGACGCGATCCTGTTCAGGCAGATGGCGGCGGCCCTCAAACGGCAGTTTCTCGATCGAACCCGACCATCCCGTCAATTGTCGTGCACATGATTCGGCCAGCGTCCGGATTTGCCTTAATTGCCTGACGATGGGCTTGAGCCTGGGCCGGTCCTGCACCACCGCCATCATCGAGCGAACTTCGCCTGATGAGCCACGCACGATGGCGATGAATGACTGCAACTCATTCGTGGTTGAACGTTCGAATCTCTCGGAAATGTTGTTCGAAACCGAAAGGGCGGCGCGGTCCAACTGGTTGCGGAAGCCCGGTGAGAGCGGGACGTTGGGTTCTTCAAGCAGATCAAGCACGGTATTGTAGAGTCGTTTTGCTTCCTGCCAGACGGGTAGTTCCTCGAAGTGTTGGTATTTTGCCATAACGGTCTCCCTTTTTTTGTGTTGAATTGGTTTACGTGCATCGCAATGGCTTCGCAATGGCCAATAGACGATGGCAGATGGAAAATCAATTCCCAATTTGAAAATGTTCTTCGGCTTTTTCGCATCTGCCATTTGCCATTGTCCATTTGCCATTATCGATGCGCCATTCGCGCGCAACGCGCTACCGCGTAGTGAATCCATGGTAAGCCGCCGCCTCGCCTCGGATAAACCGCCAAAGTTGCCGGGCTTGGACTTCGAGCATTCGGCGATAGGCCATCTTGTATTCAAACTCGGGATGGCTTACCTCGGTATCGAGTCGTCGAAACCACGTTTCCCAAAAGCGCTTTCGGCCCTCGTCGTTCAGAAACGTGCCGTTCGCACTGCGGATGAAATCCTCCGGCCCCAGTTCGCCCCGGTTCACGAGCGAGATCGCCACGCTGTCCGCCGTCAGCGGGCGGAATTCCTCCATCAGGTCCAGGGCCAAGGCGGGTCGGCCATAGCGCGGCTGATGCATGAAACCAAGGAACGGATCCAGTCCGACGGCGTGGCAGACCCCTGTGAGTTCCTTGGCCAGCATCGAGTAGCCCAACGAGAGTAGCGCGTTGACCGGGTCGCGCAGGGGACGCCGGTTGCGCCCCCGCCAATCGAACTTCCAGTCCTCGCGCTGTTTGAGCATGGATTCGAACTGCTCAAAATATAGCGCGGCGGCGTTGCCCTCGATGCCGAGCAACTCGGCCATGTCGCGGGCGGATCCCGTGGCGTCGCGGAAGTGTGCCATGAGCTTGAGCACCCGGTCCGGCACGTCCCCGTTGCGCATCAACATGACGCGTTGATTATGGATTTTGGCGCGAATGACTTCCCTCGCTAGCTGAAGCCTCACACCGGGCAGTTCAAAGAGCCTGTATTGACCGCGTCGCGCATCCACCCCGCTGGCTGGCAAACCGCGCAACAGGCCGATAAACCGCCCCGCCGGGCTGAAGTAGGAGACATCAATCCCGAGGTCCAAGCATGTCTCGATCGCCTGCGCGGTGATCTGCACCGCGCCGTAACAGTAAATCGCCCGCACCTGTTGGCCGGGAAGCTTTCGCACCTCCTCGCCCTTGACGGACACGACCAACTGGTCGCCTCGTTGACCGATTTGTGCCCCAGGCGTCTGCACAACCAACACCTCGCCATCGTCACGCTCCGGCCGCGGCGGCTCCAGCGTGGGCGGTCCTTTTCCCGACTCGGCTGCAAAATCCAGCGCATCGAGAATCCGATCGCGTAATTGGTCTTCGGTTTGTCGAACGAAGCCGAACTGCATCTGGGCCTCGGTTTCCGCGGGCTTACACCGTCTCGACCACCAGAGCGTTTCGTTCGGCAGGCAGACCGGGTAGGCGGAGCAGTAAAGACAGCGGGCATCATTGCGCAATGGGGGCGGACATTTGCCGCTGGCGGCCACTGCCCGCGCCTCCTCGATCGTGCTGCGCACGCGGGCAAACAAGGCCTCGTTGAATTCGACCGGAACGCGCCGTTTGTCCGCCGCGTAATAGATGGCGCCGCGCGCCACGTTGACGCCTTGCTCACGCAGGAGCAAGGCATGAGCGGCCACCTGGATGGCGTCTGGCTCCTTGGCCTCCCGTTCGCCCTCCGAATTGCGCCGGGCCGAGCCTTTCTTGTAGTCAATGACCTCTGCGCCGTCCGGCCCGCCTTCGATGATGTCCACCACGCCAATCAGCCCGAGCGCCTCGCTCTCCAATCGCAGGCTGCGAATCTTCGCGCCCTCAGGCAGGTTCTCGGCAAGCGCCTTGGCTTTGTCGTCATCCAGCCGGGACGGCGCATCCACGTTGCGGTGGACGTGACTACCTGCCACCGTATCCGCGTTTTCCTGGAAGATGTTCTCGACCCACTGGAAATAGAACAGCCGCGGACAATAGATGAAGTTGTGCAGACGACGCACCGGCATCGGCGGCTGGGTTTCCAACGAACCGTTAGCGCGCAACGGGGACTCGCTCATCGACCGTTCCTCGTTGACGGCAACAGGCTTTCCGGCAGGCCGATCAATTCGCCATCCGTCCCATCCGGCCGCCAGACGACACGGCCGTCTTTCAGCATGCGAATAATCACGCCCTGCGTCGAGCCGCGCAAAGTCTTCACGCGGTCGCCGGCTTTCAGGTCGGAAGAGCGCGCGAGACTCTCCACGGCTTGCGCCATCAAGTCCTCCGCCAGAACACCCGTGATGAAGTGCGCGACGGCCGAGGCGGCTTCCTTGCGGCGATGAAACGAAAGGTCGGAGAAGAGCGCGATCGCGAGCGCACGGCCGATTTCAGCGAACGTGTTGCCGTTGAAGAAGAGGAACGGGGCGCGGCGATGGCAGGATCTGAGGAACCGGAGCGTTTCGAGCAGGGTCAGTTCGGCGACTCGTTTTTGTTCCCACTCTGCTGCGACCGTTGCGTGAGTTTCCGTGTTAATGCCTCGCTGCGCGCGGCCTCGTTCGCAGAGTCCTCCATTGATCTGGGCGACAGATGCCCAGTTCCAGTTTTCGAGAAACTTGGCTCGGCTTTGTAGCGGTGCTGGTTCGCCTGGGCTTCCTCGAGGATGTCCTCCGCCGTCAGGTGCTTCAGCAAGTCCGTTCTCAGTTTCATCGCTCATACGATACCCTTTTTGTCGCGATCCGGCAACCTTATAAGTTGAGCCAGCCAGGGGCGTGCGCCCATCTTTGGCCGGGCTTCCAGCGAACCGCGAGTGCGCAGGGCGGATATGCTCATGGATCAACAAAGCTTGTTTCGCCAAGCTTTCAAACGTGCTTCATTGATCTCCAAACAGCGATTCCACATCTCCGTCTTTACCGCACCCCAAAGCGCCTTACCGCTTACCATTTGCACCTTTTCTCCGGACTTTGCCGGATCAGTGACTGTCGCAGTATCCCAATGTGCAATACAAGCCAAGTCGCGGTAATAGTGAGGCTGTCGCGTATCCGTGATGGCGCTCTTTTCTTTGTCGAGATTAAGACGGAAGTTCCTTTTTAAAGACATAGCGATTTCGCACGTAACCTACTCATTTCAATCGCTTTGGCCTGGACTGAGTGA